>NZ_LMQA01000004.1:0-570048 GCF_001424455.1 Geodermatophilus sp. Leaf369
GAACCGACGCTCCTCGGTCGGGTCCGGCTCCGGGCCGTCAGGGTCCAGGGCGTTGCGGAACGCGTTCACCGCCGTCGCCAGCTTCGCGTGCGGCAGCGTGCGTGCGACCTCGGTCCAGGCCTCGTCGAAGGCATCGAGGTCGACGTCCTGCTCGGCAGCCGCCGCGATGTCACACGGCCTGAGCGCGTCGGCCACGACACCGACCTGGGCCGCGGTCACCGCTCCCTCGGCGAACGCCGCCTCCAGCCGCGGCAGGTGCTCCAGCACCCGTCCGGCCCTCACCACCGCCGAGGCGGCACCGGCCGACCAGTGGTGGTGTCCGCGCAGCAGCGACGCCATCGTCCTCAGCCCGTCGTGCTCGGCGGCGTCGACCACGTCGGCGTGCCGCACGGTGCGGGTCAGCTCGGCGTCGAGCCGGTTGATCGACTGCACGATCTCCGCCGTCCGATCGAGCAGTTGACCGGCCACCAGCGAGTGCAGATCGTCACCGGCGAGGGCGTCCAGAGCCGACCGCAGTTCGCTCACGACACCTCCCGGGCTGTTCGATCAGGTGTTCGAAGTCTACCCCGAGGCGGAGTGCTCGGACACGCGAATCCACAGCTCAGGCGCTCGTGCACAGATGCGACCGGGCCCTTGACAGCGCCCGGCAACCGAGGCTCAGCCGCGCGGCGGCCAGGGCACCAGCGGGGCCGACGAGCCGTGGCTGCCGCCGGCGTGCGCGACGGCCGCGAGCAGCAGGGAGAGGTCGCCCCGGTCCAGGCCCCCGGTGAGGTCGGCCAGGTCGACCGGGCGCCCCTCGGCCAGGGACTCCGCGGCGCGCAGCACCCGGCGCTGCCCGGAGTCACCGGCGACGTGCCCGGCGGCGAGGGCGGGATCGACCCGGGACCAGTCGACGGCGGCGAACACCTGCTCGCCCTGGCCGGGGTCGGCCTCGTACACGGTGAGGTCGACCAGGCCGGCCGCCCGCAGCTGGGGCACCCAGTGCCCGTGCACCGACAGCAGGAGCACGGCGGCCTCGGCGGCGTAGTCGCCGACGGCGGCACGGAGCAGCGCCGCCTCCACCTCGTCGAGGTCGAGGTCGCTGGCGCGCGGTTCGAAGAGCACGGTGCCTCCCTGGGTCCGCTCACCACCATGCCCCAGGGGTGTGACAGGACGCCGTCCGCCGGGGGCGGTCGTACCGTCGAGGGGTGAGCATCGCGCCGTCCCCGACCGTCGTCCTCGGGACCTCCTTCGCCCGCGAGCTGCCCGAGCTGGCCCTGCCCTGGCAAGCCGAGGCGGCCCCCGCCCCCCGGCTGCTTGCGCTGAACGACGCGCTGGCCGCCGAGCTCGGCCTGGACGCCGACGCCCTGCGCACCCCCGCCGGCGTCGAGCTGCTGCTGGGCCTGGCGGTGCCCGAGGGCGCGACCCCGGTCGCCCAGGTCTACGCCGGCCACCAGTTCGGCAACTACAGCCCGCGGCTGGGCGACGGTCGCGCGCTGCTGCTCGGCGAGCTCACCACCCCCGACGGCACCGTCCGCGACCTGCACCTCAAGGGGTCCGGGCGCACCCCGGTCGCCCGCGGCGGCGACGGCCTGGCCGCGGTCGGCCCGATGCTGCGCGAGTACGTCGTCAGCGAGGCCATGCACGCCCTGGGGATCCCCACCACCCGCGCGCTGGCCGTCACCGCCACCGGCCGGGACGTCGCCCGGGAGACGATGCTGCCCGGTGCCGTGCTCACCCGGGTCGCCAGCAGCCACCTGCGGGTGGGCAGCTTCCAGTACGCCCGCGCCCTGGACGACGTCGACCTGCTGCGCCGGCTGGCCGACCACGCCATCGCCCGGCACCACCCGGAGGCCGCCGACGCCGAGCAGCCGTACCTGGCGCTCTTCGAGGCCGTCGTCGCCGCGCAGGCCGAGCTGGTCGCGAGCTGGATGGCCGTGGGCTTCGTGCACGGGGTGATGAACACCGACAACACCACGATCTCCGGCGAGACCATCGACTACGGCCCGTGTGCGTTCATGGAGGCCCACGACGCCGACGCCTCCTTCAGCTCGATCGACTCCGGCGGCCGCTACCGGTACGGCAACCAGCCGCTGGTCCTGCAGTGGAATCTGGCCCGGCTCGCCGAGGCACTGCTCCCCCTGCTGCACGCCGACCAGGAGCAGGCGATCGCCCTGGCCGTCCCCGCCCTGGAGCGGTTCGTGCCCGCCTACGAGGCTGCCTGGGCCGGGCGCATGCGGGCCAAGACCGGGCTGCCCGCCGGCCTGGCCGACGACGTCGCCGGCCCGCTGGTCCGAGACCTCCAGGCGCTGCTCCAGGCCGCCCACCCCGATCACACCACCTTCTTCCGGGCCCTGGGGCAGGCCGCCCGCGGGGACGTGGAGCCGGTGCGCGAGCTGGTGCTCGACCTGGCCGCGATCGACGAGTGGCTGGCCCGCTGGCGCGCTGTCGGTCCGGACGCCGACGCGATGGACCGGGTCAACCCCGCGGTCGTCCCGCGCAACCACCTGGTCGAGGAGGCCCTCGTGGCAGCCACCGACGGCGACCTCGAGCCGTTCACCCGGCTGGTCGCTGCAGTGACCTCGCCGTTCGACGTCCGGCCCGGGGACGAGCGGTACACCGAGCCGGCCCCGACCGACTTCGGCGCGTACACCACCTACTGCGGCACCTGACCCCCGGCGAGGCCGGTGGGGCTGCTGCGGTTGACGGACGGGCCCCCGACCAGGACCGTTCCCCCATGACGGCCTCCCCGCAGACCCACCGTCCCGGTGGCTGGGTGCTGGACCGCCGCGGCCTGGGCCGCGGGGTCCGGGTCACCCACCACCCCGAGCTCGGGGTGGTGAACCTCAGCGTCTGGCGGGAGAGCACCTGCGTGGGCACGGTGCACCTGACCGGTGCGGCGACCGCGCAGCTCATCGGGGCGCTGTCCACCGAGCTGGCGCACCTGGGCGCCGCGCCCTCCCCCACCGTCGGGCTGGTCGCCCTCGAGGAGCGGATCACTGCTCTGGAGGGCCGCCGTCCGGCCTGGCGGCGGGCGATCGACCGGGTCACCGGCCCGCGGCGGAGACCGCTCCCGCCACCGCCGTACCCGCTGCACGTGGTGCGCTGAGACGCAGCCGGGCCCGCCCCCACGAGGAGGACGGGCCCGGGGCGCGCTGGGTCAGCGGTAGTTCACGTGCACGTGGTCGAAGTGGTTCGCGGTCGTGCCGCCGCGGTCCTCCATCATCGACCAGGAGCCGTTGGGCGACCCGAGGTAGCGCTGCTCGTAGATCAGGTAGTCCACGCCGAGCTCGTCCCAGTGCGCGATGTGGTAGGCCACGATCGCGTCACCGAGGCTCTGATCGGTCATCACCATGTAGTCCAGCGCCCTGCCCGACGGGTGGCCGCCGGGGTCGGTGGCGCTGGGCCGGGTGCCGCCCAGGGTGATGCTCCCGGCGCCGGGCACGTTGCTCACCACGGCGTCGGCGGCGGCCCGCACCGAGGAGGCCACCGGGCCGGAGGTGTTGGAGATCCGGGCGACCGAGCTGGCCGAGGTCGACGAGGACGCGGTGACCGCGCCCGACCCGGCGGAGGACGAGGACGGGGACGACGCGGCGGCCTCGGCGGCGGCAGCAGCCTCGGCCTCGGCGGCAGCGGCCGCTTCGGCCTGGGCAGCGGCGGCAGCTGCGGCCTCGGCGGCCTGCGCGTCCAGCACGGCCTGGTCGGCGGCGGCCTGGACCTGCTGCGCGGCGGTCTGCTGGTCCTCGCGGGTGCTGCGGCTGGCGGCCATGTCCTGGAGGGCGGCGATGCTGCGCTCGGTGTCCAGCGAGGCGGGGTCGGCGCTGAGGCCCAGCTGCTGGGCGACGCTGGCCGGCTGGGAGGCGGCGGCCGACGCGTCGGCCTGCTCGGCCGGAGCGGAGGAGAGCACGACGTTGGCGATCAGCGCGCCGGCAGCGACGACGCCGAGGTACAGGCTCGGGCGGCGGCGGAGGGCGGCGATCCGGAACGCGGTGCCGGTGGCGCGACCACGCCCGGAGGCGGTCGATCCCGTGCGGGTGGTGCTCGAGGTGGAGCAGGGTTCCATGGGTGCGGTGGCTCCGTGGGGCAGGTGTCTTCCGACGTGCCGCCTACCAGGTCAGCTGACGGGTTCGGGCGGAAGCAGCCCTACCTGCACACCGGACGGAGGTCCGGAGCGCGGGATTCACCCCAGTGGATCGGTGGGTCCCCGGCTCGCCCGAAGGCGACTCAGCGGCGTCCGACCGGGCTCCCCGGGTGGGGACGTGACGGTCGGTCGGACCCGGCCACGGTAGCCGGGGCACCGGCTCCTGCCAATGCCGACGCGCGTTTTCGTCAGGTGACGGTGCTCGCGCACGACGTCAGCGGACGGCGATGCCCGCCGCCGCGGCCAGCGCGGGCGCCAGCGTCGTCAGGGTCGCTGCGTCCACGACGCCGTCCCGCAGCCCGGTGACGCCCTGCACGGCCGAGAGGTCGCAGCCGGTGAACGAGGTGCGCACCAGGGTGGCCTGGGCGAACCGGGCCTGGGCGAGCCGGCAGTCGACGAACTCCACGCCGTCGAGGGAGGCGGCGGTGAGATCGGCCTCGGTGAGGTCGCAGCCGGTGAACCGGACCGCCCGCAGGGTGGCGAACCGGGCGTCGAGACGGGCGCCGCGCACCTGCGTGAACGCCACGTCGCGCAGCCCGGCGCCGGCCAGCGACACCCCGGCGAGCCGGCTCTCCCCGACCGCGACCCGCTGCCACTGCGCCTCGCCCAGGTCCAGCCCGGAGAGGTCGCAGGCCTCGACCTCCAGGTCGGTGAACCGGGCCCGGCCCAGCCGGCCCCCGATCAGCCGCAGGTCGGCGAACCGGGCCGCGACGACCTCGACGTCCTCGGCGTGCAGCTCGTCGGCGTCCCCGCGCACCGAGACGCCGGTGACCAGCTGCTCGAGGTCGACGTCGGCCAGGTCGACGGTGCCCACACGCGACGGCACCACCGGCGCCTTCGGGCCGGTGGTGCCGGAGCGGGTGGTGCGAGGTGCCAACTGCTCAGTCGAGGTAGTCGCGCAGGACCTGCGAGCGGCTGGGGTGGCGCAGCTTGGACATCGTCTTGGACTCGATCTGGCGGATCCGCTCACGCGTCACGCCGTAGACCTGACCGATCTCGTCCAGCGTGCGCGGCTGGCCGTCGGTGAGGCCGAAGCGCAGCCGGACGACGCCGGCCTCGCGCTCGGACAGGGTCTGCAGGACCCCGGTGAGCTGCTCCTGCATGAAGCCGTAGCTGACGGCGTCCACGGCCACGACGGCCTCGGAGTCCTCGATGAAGTCACCGAGCTGGCTGTCGCCCTCGTCGCCGATGGTCTGGTCCAGCGAGATGGGCTCCCGGGCGTACTGCTGGATCTCCAGCACCTTGTCCGGGGTGATGTCCATCTCCTTGGCCAGCTCCTCCGGGGTGGGCTCGCGGCCCAGCTCCTGGAGCATCTCGCGCTGTATGCGGCCCAGCTTGTTGATGACCTCGACCATGTGCACCGGGATGCGGATGGTGCGGGCCTGGTCGGCCATCGCGCGGGTGATCGCCTGGCGGATCCACCACGTCGCGTAGGTCGAGAACTTGAAGCCCTTGGTGTAGTCGAACTTCTCCACCGCGCGGATCAGGCCCAGGTTGCCCTCCTGGATCAGGTCCAGGAAGGCCATGCCGCGGCCGGTGTACCGCTTGGCGAGGGAGACCACGAGGCGCAGGTTGGCCTCGAGCAGGTGGTTCTTGGCGCGCTCGCCGTCCCGGATGATCCAGTTCAGGTCGCGCCGCATGGTCGTGGACACCTTGGTGTCGGTGTCGGCCAGCTTGTGGGTGGCGTAGAGCCCGGCCTCGATCCGGCGGGCCAGGTCCACCTCCTGCTCGGCGGTCAGCAGCGCGACGCGGCCGATCAGCTTGAGGTAGGCGCGGACGGCGTCGGTCGAGGTCGCCATCGCGGCGTCCTTGCGCGCCTTCTGCAGCGCGAGCGACTCCTCCTCGTCCCACTCGAAGGACCCGGCGGGAGCGGCGTTCTTGTCCTCCTCCTCCGGGGTGTCCGTCGAGTCGGTGTCCTCGTCGGTCTCCGTGGGGGCGATCTGGACGGCCTCGACGTGGTCGCCCGCCAGGCGGGCTCCGGCTCGACCCGCGGTGGGAGCGGGAGCGGTCTCGGGGGTGTTCTCGTCGACGACGGTCTGGGTCATCTCGCCTCTCTCGTTCAGAACATGCGGCATCGCGACGACGCGGGGCGTCTGCGCGGAGGGGCCGGCCGGGCAGGGCGGTGGGTACCGCCGGAGCTGGAGTGGGGGGCGGGAGCGGCATCGCCGTTCCTGACTCACTGGACATGGTAGTCCGCTCCGGGCCGGAGTTCGACGATGCAACCACTTCCGTCCCCGTGGACACCTGTGTCCGGACTGTGCGACGGGGCCGACGGGGCTCGTAGGGTGCCCCGTCGTGAGCTCCCCGCACCAGGACACCGGGCCGGACCAGCAGGCCGCTGAGCTGCACGTCGTCGACACCCCGGTCGGTCCGGTGCGGGCCCGGCGGGACGGTGCCGTGCTCCGGGCGACGGGCATCCGGTACGCCCGGGCCGGGCGCTTCCAGGCACCGGTCGCCGAGCCGCCGTCGACCACGCCGCTCGACGCGACCCGGCCCGCGCCCGCCTGCCCGCAGCTGCCGGTGCCGCTGCTGGACCAGGTGCTGCCCGGCCTGTCCGCCGGCCTCGGGGCCGACGAGGACTGTCTGCGGCTGTCGGTGACCGCCCCCGCCGACGTCGTCCCCGGCGAGGACCTGCCGGTGCTGGTGTGGCTGCACGGCGGGTCCTACGTGTCCGGCGCCGGCGACCTCCCGGTGTACGACCCGACCGCGATGGTGTGCGAGCAGCGGGTGGTGGTCGTGGCGGTGACGTACCGGCTCGGGGTGCTCGGCTTCGTCGGGGACGGCGGGGACCGCCCGGCCAACCTGGGCCTGCTCGACCAGCTGGAGGCGCTGCGGTGGGTGCAGCGGGCGGTCACCGGCTTCGGCGGCGACCCCGGGAACGTCACCGTCTGGGGGCACTCGGCGGGGGGCGACGCCGCTGCGCACCTGCTGGTCGCCGCCGGCTCCCGGGGGCTGGTGGCCCGGGTGATCGCCCAGAGCGCCCCGTTGGGCATCTCCCGCGGCCGGGCGGCGATGGGCGACGCGATGGCCGCCCGGGCCCGCGAGCTCGTCGACGTCGACACCCCGGTGGAGGACGCCGTCGCCGCGCAGCCGGCGGTCGCGGCCGCCGCCCGCCGGGCCGGACTGCGGGCCACCATGCCCTTCGGCACCCGGTACGGGCACGCCCCGCTGCCCGCCGAGGACGAGGTGGACGACGCCTGGCGGGCGGTGGCCCCCGGCGTCGACGTGCTGATCGGGCACACCGACCGGGAGGTGGCGCTGTTCACCGGCGCCCTGCCGCCGCTGGTGGCGCTGTCCCGGGTCCCGGTGCTGGGTCCGCTGGTGCTGCGCGGGGTGGTCGGGCTGCTGACCCGCCGGGTCTACGGCGCGGCGTCCCGGGTGTTCGCCCGTCGGCACGCCTCCGCCGGGGGCAGGGCGTTCCACTACGTCCTGGACTGGGGTCCGCCGGGCAACCCGTGGGCCGGCGCGCACACCGTGGAGCTGCCGCTGCTGTTCGGCGACCGGGACACCTGGACCGGTGTGCCGCTCGTCGATGGAGCCCCCTGGGCGGAGGTCGACCGGCAGGGCCGGGCGCTGCGGGCGCTGTGGGCCGGGTTCGCCCGTACCGGCGAGGTGCCGGTCGGGCGGCACCCGGGCCTGCTCACCGTCGAGCGGGTCAGCGGCTGAGCGCCTCGATCTCCCAGCTGGTCGCGTGCGTCTCCCCGGGGGCCAGCACCACCAGGTCGGTGCCGGAGCTGAACGCGTCCGGCGGGCAGGTCATCGGCTCGACCGCCAGGCCCACCCGGTCGTCCTCGGGGTCGGGGCGGTCGGCGGTGTGCACCTGCACCCAGGGCATCTCGGCCGGCGACCAGTGCACGGCCACCCCGGTGCCCTCCGGTGCCCACACGGTCGCGGTGGCCCGGTCGGTGGCGGCCAGCCCGGTGTAGGCGTGGTCCACCTCCAGCCCGCGCAGCGAGCGGGGACGGCGGAAGTCCAGGTCGGTGCCCTCCACCGGCACCAGCCCCGTGGGCAGCAGCCGGACGTCGTCCACGGTCAGCACCCGGTCGGCGTCCAGCTCGAGCTCCCAGTCGTCGACCCGGCCCGCCCCGGCACGCACGTAGGGGTGCACCGAGCTGCCCCAGGGGGCCGGCGTCGTCCCGGCGTTGGTGCCCGACAGGGACCAGCGCAGCCCGGTCGGCGTGAGCTCGTAGCCGACGACGAGGTCCAGCACGTGCGCCCAGCCCTGCTGCGGCCAGACGCGCACCCCGAGCCGGACGGCGGAGGCGGTGCGGTCCAGCAGCTGCCAGGGCAGCCAGCAGGCCAGCCCGTGCAGGGCGTTGCCCCGGTCGGGCTCGGTGAGCGCCAGCTGCCGGGTCACCCCGCCCTCGACGTAGCGGCCGTCGGCCACCCGGTTCGGCCAGGGGGCGAGCACCGACCCGCGGTAGTGCGGCCGGGGCTCGGCGGCGTCGAAGCCCTGCACGAGGTGCCGGCCGGCGACGGTCAGCTCGCGCAGGCCGCCGCCGACCTCGGTGACCACCGCGGCGACGTCGCCGAGCGCGAGCTCGTGCTGGGTGCCGCTGGGGTTCGGTGCAGACATGCGGTGCGCTCCTGGGTGCCGGTCGGACGGGCGGGACGGTGCACCATGCCACCACGAGCACCGGCGGCGGCCCGGGTGCGGGCGGGAGGTCGGCATGGGCGAGCGGCCCTCGCGCCCTGCGGTGATGGCCGACGTCGCCGCGCTGGCCGGTGTCTCCCACCAGACCGTCTCCCGGGTGCTCAACGACCACCCCTACGTGCGGGCGGAGACCCGGCAGCGGGTGCTGGCCGCGATGGCCGAGCTGGGCTACCGGCGGAACCTCACCGCGCGGGCACTGGCCCGCCGGCAGTCCGACACGATCGGCGTCATCGCGTTCGACACCACGCTCTACGGGCCGGCCAGCACGCTGTCCAGCCTCGAGCAGGCAGCCCGCGCCCGGGGGTACGAGGTGCAGGTGGTGACCCTGCCCGATCCCGACGAGCAGGCCTTCGCCGACGCCGTCGACCGGCTGCTCGCCCAGTCGGTGACCGGTGTGGTCGTGCTGGCCCCGCAGGCCGCGGCGGTCCGCGTGATGGCCGGGCTGCCGCCGGACCTGCCGGCCGTCGCGGTCGAGGGCGGGGCCGCCCCCGGGGTGCCCTCGGTCGTCGCCGACCAGGTGGACGGCGCCCTGCTCGCCACCGGCCACCTGATCGGGCTCGGGCACACCGAGATCGCGCACCTGCGGGGCCGGGCGGACTGGTGGGAGGCCGCCGCCCGGCTCGAGGGGTGGCAGCAGGCGATGACCGGCGCCGGGCTGACCGTGCGGGAGCCGCTGCCCGGGGACTGGAGCGCACGCTCGGGCTACGCGGCCGGCCGGGAGCTCCTGCAGCGCTGGCCGGAGGTCACCGGGCTGGTCGTGGCCAACGACCACATGGCCCTCGGGGTGCTGCGCGCGCTGGCCGAGGCCGGGGTCGACGTGCCCGGCGACGTGAGCGTGGTCGGCTTCGACGACGTCCCCGAGGCCGCGTACCTGCACCCGCCGCTGACGACGGTGCACCAGGACTTCCCCGAGCTCGGCCGCCGGTGCGTCGACCTGCTCGTCGCACGCATCGAGGACCCGGCCCGCGCGCCGGCCGGCACCACCGTCGTCGTCCCGGTGCACCTGGTCCGGCGCGCGTCCACCGCGGCGCCCCCGACCTGAGGTCCTGGGGTGCGCGCCGGGCCGCGGTGGGGAACGGTCTCCCCATGCCCCTCACGACCTCCCCCACCACCGGCCTGCCCTCGTGACGGCCCGCGTGGGCCTGATCGGCGCCGGCGGCGTCGGCGCCCGGCACGCCCGGGTGCTCGCCTCCTTCGACGACGTCGAGCTGGTCGGCATCGCCGACCCCGCCCCGGACGCCGCGACCGCGCTGGCCGGTGACCTCGGCGTCGCCGTCCGCAGCATCGACGAGCTGCTGTCCGCCGGCCTGGACGGCGTCTGGCTCTGCGTGCCCCCCTTCGCGCACGGCGAGCTCGAACGCCGCGTCGTCGCCGCCGGGCTGCCGTTCTTCGTCGAGAAGCCGATCGCCGCCGACCTCGCCGTCGCCGAGTCCGTCGCGGCCCTGGTCGCCGAGGCCGGGCTGCCGACGGCGACCGGCTACCACTGGCGGCACATGGACACCGTCACCGCGGCCCGCGAGGCGCTGGCCGGCACCACACCCCGACTGGTGCACGCCCGCTGGTGGGGCACCACCCCCCCGCCGGCCTGGTGGAGCGACAGCTCGCGCTCGGGCGGTCAGCTGGTGGAGCAGGCGACCCACGTGCTGGACCTGGTCCGGCTGGTGGCCGGCGAGGTCACCGAGGTGGTCGGCGGCTCGGCGGCCTCCACCCGGGACGGCCGGGACGTGCCCGACGCGACCGCCGCGGTGCTGCGGATGGAGTCCGGCGCGGTCGGCTCGGTGAGCACCTCCTGCGTGCTCCCGGTGCTCACCGCCGCAGGGCTGGACGTCGTCGCCGACGACCTGGTGGTGTCGCTGACCGAGACCACCCTGAGCGTGCGCGGCCGCACGGTGGACGAGCGGACCGAGCCCACCGTGGACGCCCGGGACGCCGTCGACCGGGCCTTCGTCGACGTGCTGGCCGGGAAGCCCGCCGCCCCCGGGCTGGTGGACGTCGCCGAGGCCCTGCGCACCCACCGGCTGGCGTGGGCGCTGGCCGAGTCCACCCGGACCGGCGCCGTCGTCCGGGTCGCGCCGTGATCAGCACCCTGGTGGTGCCCCGCGCGGGCGAGCTCGCGTGGGAGGAGACCGCGGAGCCCGAGCTCGCCGACGGGCTGTTCCGCGCCGAGACCGTCCACACCGGGCTGTCCGCGGGCACGGAGCTGACCTGGTACCGCGGCACCAGCCCCTACTTCGCTGCCGGCTGGGACGCCGACGTCGGCCTGTTCGAGCCGGAGAAGCCGGCGCAGTCCTTCCCGGTGCGGCGGCTGGGCTACATGGAGGTCGCCCGGGTCACCGACACCCGCACCCCCGCGGTCGCCCCCGGGGACCTGGTCGCCATGGCCTACGGGCACTCCACCGTGGTGCACGGCGACCCGCTGGGCCAGAACGTCGTCCCGCTGCCGGCCGACCTCGACCCGCTGCTGGGCGTGTACGTCGCCCACCTCGGACCGATCTGCGTCAACGGGCTGCTGCACGCCGCGGCCGACGTCGGCGGCCGGGAGCTGGCCGACGGCGTCCGGGGCCGGATGGTGCTGGTCACCGGCGGCGGCGCGATCGGGCTGCTGGTCGGGCTGCTGGCCCGGGTGCACGGTGCCGCCGAGGTGGTCGTGGTCGACCCCACCCCGGAGCGCCGGGCGGCCGCCGAGGCCCTCGGGCTGCGGGCGCTGGACGACACCCCCGACCTGGCCCGGGACCTCAAGACCCGCTGGCGGCACGCCGCCGGCGACCGCGGGGCCGACGTGGTCTTCCAGTGCCGGGGCACCGCGGCGGCGCTGGCCACCGCGCTGCGCTGCCTGCGCCCGCAGGGCACCGTCGTCGACCTGGCCTTCTACGTCGGCGGGGCCGACGACGTCCGGCTGGGCGAGGAGTTCCACCACAACGGGCTCTCGCTGGTCTGCGCGCAGATCGGCCGGGTGCCCCGCGGCCTGGCCCACCTGTGGGACCGTCGCCGGCTGTCCACCGCGACGCTGGACCTGCTCGCCGACCACGGGCCGCTGGTGCGCGACACCCTGGTCACCGACGTCGTCCCGCTGGAGACGGCCCCCCAGGTGTTCGCCGACCTCAGTGCGCGGAGACGGCACGCCCTGACGGTGGTGTTCGAGGGCCCGGCACGGTGAGCGGCCGGGTCTGGGTGCCGGCCCGGCCCAGCACCCGCTCGTAGAGCCGCTCGTAGGCCCCGGCCATCACGGCCGGGGCGAACCGCTCCCGGGCCACCGCGGCGCACTGCCCCGGGTCGATCTCCTCGACCCGGCGCAGCCCGTCGACGAAGCCGTCGAGGTCGGTGGCCAGGAAGCCGGTCACGCCGTGCTCGACGAGGGTCGGCAGGCAGCCGCGGGCCATCGCGACCACCGGGGTGCCGGCGGCCAGCGACTCGCACACCGCGGTGCCGCCGGGCTCCTCCCAGTCGATCGGGAACAGCGACACCCGGGCGGTGCGGATCAGCTCGGCCTTCTCCGCACCGGCCACGCTGCCCAACCAGCGGACCCGGTCGCCGTCCAGGTGCGGGCGGACGTGCTGGCAGAACCAGGCCACGTCGGCGTTGTCGTGCGCCCGGTGCTCGGGGTCGGCCAGGGCGGCGTCGAGGGCGGCCGCGTCGGGCAGCCCGCCGACCGGGCCGGCCAGCACCAGCGGCACCCCGGCCGCGGCGCACGCGGCGATCGCGGTGTCGGCGCCCTTGCTGGCGGTCAGCCGGGCCAGCAGGAGCGCGTGCGGTGCGCGCACGCCTGCCGGGAGCGGCGGGACCTCCGGCAGCGGCACGGCCAGCGGCACGAAGCCCAGCGCCTGGGCCTTGAGCCGCTCGGGGCCGCGGTCGAGCTGGCTGGCCGAGACCCCGACGTAGGAGACCCGGCCGTGGCCGTCGAACTGCTCGTAGAAGTCCGGGTTGCGGTGCAGGTCCCAGTGCAGGGTGTGCACGACCGGCGGGGCGGACGGGCCCAGCGCGGCGAGGACCGCGGGGCCGACGACCTCCAGGTGGGTGTGCACGACGTCGAAGGGGGTGCCGGCGGCGGCGTACCGGGTCAGGGTGTCCAGGACGACCTGGGCGTGGGCGTGCGCGACCCCCACCACCGAGGGGTAGCTGCCGGCGAGCCGGGCGAACTGGCCGGTGGGGAACGCCCACACCCGCTCCTCGGCGGCCAGCGTGGACTCCCCCACGGTCACCAACACGACCTCGTGCCCGCGGGCCCGCAGCTCGTCGGTCAGCGTGGCCACGACGTTCTCCAGCCCGCCGTACCCGACCGGGGGCACCGGCAGCCAGGGCCCGGCGTCCATCAGGACCCTCATCGGGTGGACCGGGCCAGCACCTGCGCCATCGGCGGGCGCTCGCTGACCGCGACGTCCCACCCGACGGCCTCGACGTCCTCCCCGGTGCGCACGAACTGCAGCAGCTGGTCGGTCGTCGTCGGCCCGCCGCCGGGCAGCCGGGCCAGCGCGGTCTGCAGCACCTGACCGGCCATCCGGCCCAGCGCCGCGTCGCTCTGGTGGCCGTGCCGGCGGACGCCGAGGTCCACCTGGGCCAGGGCCTCGATCCCGGCCAGCCGGGTCAGGTCGACCAGCAGGCCGAACTCCACGCCGTAGCCGGAGACGAACGGCACCCGCTCCAGCAGCGAGCGGCGTCCGGCGTACTCCCCGCCCAGCGGCTGCACGACGCCGGCCAGGTCGGGCCACAGCGCGTTCAGCAGCGGCCTGGCGAGCAGCTCGGTGACCCGGCCGCCCCCGGTGGGCACGAGGCCCTCGGTGGTGGCCAGCGGCCGGTCGTAGAAGCCCTTGACGAAGCCGACCCCGGGGTCGGTGAGCAGCGGGCCGAGCAGCCCCAGCACGAAGCCGGGGTCGACGTCGACGAGGTCGGCGTCCAGGAAGACCACGAGGTCACCGGTGGTGCAGGCCAGGGACTTCCACAACGCCTCGCCCTTGCCGGGCACCGAGCCCAGGTGCGGCAGCACGTCCTCGACGTGCACCACCCGGGCGCCGGCCGCCGCGGCGACGGCGGAGGTGGCGTCGGTGGAGTTGCTGTCCATCACGACGAGCTCGTCGACGAGCGGGACGTCGCGGGTCCAGGCCCGCAGCAGCGTCTCCACGATGGGGCCGACGGTGCGCTCCTCGTCCTTGGCGGGGAGCACGACGCTGACCGTCGTCCCCGAGGCCTGCTTGGCGGCCAGCAGGCGCTGCGGGTCGTGGTCGGCGGTGCGGGTGGTGCGCTGGGTCAGGAACTGCTGGACGTCTGCGCGCATGCGCGGGACCCCCTGTCGTCAGGTCGCGGCAGGAGCCGGGACGGTTGCCCGTGAACTACCGGAGTGCCCGCTGAGGACCGGCCGCACACCTCGTGCCGGTGCCGGGGAGGTCACCCTGCCGGCGGCCGGTACCGGTCGGCGTCGCTGAAGTCGCCCCGCTCGGCGTCGGCGACCAGGAGCGTGGCCAGGTCGTCGACCGGGGTGCGGGTGGCGCTGGCACGGGTGGCCACCGCGTCGCGGGCCTGCTCGACCGACAGCCCGAAGCGGCCCACCAGCACCCCGTGCGCCCGGGCCAGCAGGGTCTCCCGCGCCATCGTCGCCTGCATCGCGACCTGGGCCCGCTGGCACTCGTGCAGGGCGTGCATGTTGGCCAGCGGCACGCTGACCTCGCGCACCAGGGCCTCCGCGGCCGCCCGCCCGGCGGACCCCAGGCCCGAGGGACGGCTGCTGTAGACGTCCAGGGTGGCGCGGGCCCCGCGCAGCGGACCGGGGACCGGCAGCGCCAACCAGCTGAGCATCCCGAGCTCGACGGCCCTGGCCGCGAACGGCGGCCACCGGGTCTCGGCGTGCATGTCGGGGACCTCGGTGACCATCTCGATCCGCGCCGACTCGATCCGCCGCGGGTGGATCGGGCCGACCAGGTCCTCCGACAGCTGCTCGGACACGGTGCCGGTGCGTCCGAGCACGGTCTCGCCGTCCTCCCCGACGACCAGCACCGAGGCCTCGACCGCCCCGGGGACGACGTCCCGGGCGGCCTCGGCGATGCGCTGCAGCAGCTCCGGGAGGGTCTGCTCGGCCAGCCGCACCGAGGACAGCTGGGCGGAGACGGCGGCGATGGCGGGGTCCCGGTCGATCATGGACCCATGGTGTCCCATCCGGGACCGCAACGGGTCGCCGGGATCAGGCGGGTTCGGCGCGCCGGGCGGCCAGCTCCGCGTACGGGCGGCGCTGCCAGGTGGCCCACTCCCCGCTGATCTCCCCCGCCGTCCGCAGCAGGGCCGGCAGGTGCTCGGCGAGCAGCACGTCCCGGGAGGTCTCCGCGGCGTGCACGGTGACGTTGGCCGCAGCCCGCACCGCCCCCGTCCCGTCCCGCACCGGGACGGCGACCGAGCGCACCCCGGGGGCCAGCTCCTCGTCGGCCAGCGCCCAGCCGCGGGCCCGCACCTCGACCAGCTCGTCGGCCAGCTGGGTCGCCGTCCGGCCGATGTAGGGGGGCA
This sequence comes from Geodermatophilus sp. Leaf369, assembly GCF_001424455.1. Lineage (NCBI taxonomy): Bacteria > Bacillati > Actinomycetota > Actinomycetes > Geodermatophilales > Geodermatophilaceae > Geodermatophilus > Geodermatophilus sp. Leaf369. The sequence continues at coordinate 15,261 of NZ_LMQA01000004.1, forward strand.
GCCCCGACCGGCTGGGCTCGGCGAGGACGGCGGCCAGCTCGTCGGGGTCCAGCGCGGCGAGCAGCACCTTGCCCTGCGAGGTCTGTGCGGCCGGGAAACGGGTGCCGATGTCGACCCGCAGGGTGATCAGCTTGGGCACCGCGACCCGGGCGACGTAGACGATGTCGCTGCCGTCGAGCTGGGCCATCGAGGAGGACTCACCGGTGCGGGCGACCAGAGACTCCAGGTGCGGGCGGGCGATGTCCCACAGCCCCAGCGCCCCGACGTAGGCCATGCCCAGGTCGAGCACCCGGGGGGTCAGCGTGTGCGTGCCGTCCCGGGTGCGGACGTACCCCAGCTCCTCGAGGGTGAGCAGCAGCCGGCGGGCGGTGGGCCGGGCCAGGTCGGCCGCGGCGGCCACCTCGCTGAGGGTCATCGCCGGGCGGTCCGGGCCGAAGCAGGCCAGCACGTCCAGCCCGCGGGCCAGCGCCTCGACGAAGTCCGGCCCGGTCCCCCGCCCGGCCATCAGAAGAGGCTGCCGCGGGCGCCGTGCGTGTCCTCGGACTTGTACTCCGTGTAGGTGTACGGGTTGTCCAGCACGGCGGCGCCGGCCTCGGGCATGGCCGGGTTCATGCCGGCCTGCCAGGTCTCCTCGCCCATCGTCGTCCGGAGGTGCTCGACGGTGGCGTCCACCTGGGAGCGGACCGCGCGCAGGTCGGCGCCCACCAGCTTCCCGTCGCTCTTCACCACGCGGCCGTCGACCAGCACGGTGTGCACGTCGCCGCGCTGGGCCTGGAAGGCCACGTGGCCGTAGGGGTTGAGGACCGGGAAGGACACCGGGGAGTCCTCGTTCTTGAGCAGCACGACGTCGGCCTTCATCCCGGGCGCCAGGGTGCCCAGGTCGTCGCGGCCCAGGGCCTTCGCCCCGCCGCGGGTCGCCCAGTCCACGACCTGCTCGGCGCGCAGGCTCAGCTGGGTGACGGTGTTCCCCTCGACGTGGGCCTCCAGGTGCTCGCGCGAGCGGTCGGCGCCCAGCGTGGTGCGCATCGCGGAGAACAGGTCGGCCGACCACCACACGCTGGTGTCCATCGACAGCGACACCGGGATGTGGTGCTGGCGCACCTGCCAGGTGGGCGGGTAGCCCTGCCCGGCGCTCTGCTCGGACTCGGTGGAGACCGAGATGGACCCGCCGGTGGCCGCGATCCGGTGGTAGCTGTCGGTGGACAGCGAGGCCGCGTGCACGTAGACGGTCTCCGGGGTCATGAACCCGCCGTCGTGCATGAGCTGGATGCTGGCGTCGCTGGTGGCGCCCCAGACACCGGCGTGCGTGGTGACCGGCAGGCCGAGCTCGCGGGCGACCTCGAAGGCCGCCTTCTCCGGGAAGGCCGGGTCGCCGGTGACGTCGAAGGCCAGCTGAAGGCCGAGCTTGCCCTCGTCCCGCCGGCGGGTCAGGAACGCCTGGACGGCGGGGTCGGCGGTCCACTCCCAGGGCCCGGCCTGGATGTTGCCGTAGGCCAGCACGAACCGGCCGGGGACGGCGAGGAGCGCGTCGGCGGCGGCCTCGGCGTGGTCGACGGTCTGCAGCCCGTGGCTCCAGTCGACCGTCGTGGTGACGCCGGCCTCCAGGCCCTCCCAGGCCGACAGCAGGTTGCCGGCGTGCACGTCCTCCGGGCGGAAGGTCTTCCCGTGCTCGAGGTAGTACCAGACGAAGTACTGGGTGAGGGACCAGTCGGCGCCGTAGCCGCGCATCGCGGTCTGCCACATGTGCCGGTGGGTGTCGATCATCCCGGGCATGACGATCCCGCCGGTGGCGTCGACCTCCTGCGTGCCCTCGGGGACGTCGAGGTCGGTGCCGACGGCGGCGATCCGGTCACCGACGACGAGCACGTCGCCGCGGGTGAGCACGGTGTGCGCGTCGTCCATCGTGAGGACCGTCCCGCCACGGAGGACGATCGGGCGGCCGGGCTCGGGGGTGGACATCGACGTCGCCTCCTGGACTGCCGGGTGGTGTGCGGACGTCTGTCCGCTGCACGGTCACCGGTCCGGCGCCGCCACTGTGGGCGTGACCGGCGCCACCTGTCAAGAGGGCGCGGCGGCGGTTGACACGGGTGTGCGCGCGTGGTGAGACTGCGGCACCGATCACACCGGACAGGTGTCCGCATCACCCGAGGAGCGCACCGAGCCGATGGCTGAACCGAACCCCACCGGCCCGCTGGCCGGCCTGCTGGTCGCGGACTTCTCCCGCATCCTGGCCGGGCCCTACGCGACCATGCTGCTGGCCGACCTGGGCGCCGAGGTGGTCAAGGTCGAGGGCCCCGGCGGCGACGACACCCGCACCTGGGCGCCGCCCGTGCGGGACGGCGTGGCCACCTACTACCTGGGCGTCAACCGGAACAAGCGCTCGGTCGCCCTGGACCTCAAGGACGAGACCGACAACGCCGCGGCCCGCGAGCTCGCCCGCCGCGCCGACGTCGTGGTGGAGAACTTCAAGCCCGGCGGGCTGGCCCGCTTCGGCCTGGACTACGACACCGTGGCCGCCACCAACCCCCGCGTGGTCTACGCCTCGATCAGCGGCTTCGGCAGCGGCCCGGGTGGTGCAGCACTGCCCGGCTACGACCTGATCGTGCAGGCCATCTCCGGGCTCATGTCCCTGACCGGCCCCACCGACGGCGAGCCCTACCGGGCCGGCGTCGCCGTCTTCGACGTGATGGCCGGGCTGCACGCCACCATCGGCGTCCTGTCCGCGCTGAACCTGCGACACGAGACCGGGGTGGGCCAGCACGTGGAGGTCAACCTGCTGGCCTCGGCGCTGTCCGGGATGGTCAACCAGACCTCGGCCGCGGTCGCCGGGGGCCAGGTGCCCTTCCGGATGGGCAACAGCCACCCCTCGCTGTTCCCCTACGAGCCGCTGCAGTGTGCCGACGGCGAACTGATCATCACCGCCGGCAACAACGGCCAGTTCCGCAAGCTCGTCGAGGTGCTCGGCGTCCCCGAGCTCGCCGACGACCCCCGCTTCGCCCGCAACGAGGACCGCACCGCCAACCGCGACGAGCTGCGGCCGCTGCTGGTCGAGCAGCTCTCCCGCAAGGGCAAGCAGGAGTGGTTCCGGGAAATCATCGCCGCCGGCGTGCCGTGCGGGCCGATCAACACCGTCGACCAGGGCGTCGCCTTCGCCGAGGAGGTCGGGCTGGACCCCGTCGTCCAGGTGGGTGGCGTGCCCTCGATCCGCAACCCGATCACCTTCTCGGCCACCGCGGCGTCCTACCGGCTCCCCCCACCCGGCCTGGACGAGCACGGCGACGAGATCCGCACCTGGTTGCAGTCGTGACCGAGCCGCGCAGGTACGAGACGGCGCTCGGCGCCTCCAGCCGGGACTCGATCACCCTCCTCGGGCAGGACCTGGCCCGCGACGTGATGGGCTCGGTCGGCTTCGGCGAGCTGGCGTTCTGGCTGGCCACCCAGCGCAAGCCCACGTCCGGGGAGACCCGGGTCTTCGAGGCGGTGCTGGCGGCGCTGGCCGACCACGGGTTCACCCCCACGGCGATCGTCACCCGGCTGACCTACCTCTCGGCCCCGGACTCCGTGCAGGGCGCACTGGCTGCCGGCCTGTTGGGTGGCGGCTCCCGGTTCCTGGGCGTCACCGAGGACTGCGGACGGTTCCTGGACGACGTCCTGGTCGCCCAGGACTCCCTGCCCACCGACGACGCCGGCTGGGACGCCCTCGCGCTGGCCACCGTGCAGCGCGAGCGGGAAGCGAAGCGGTTCGTGCCGGGCCTGGGGCACCACGTGCACAAGGACGGCGACCCGCGCACCCCGCGGCTGATCGAGATCGCCACCGAGGAGGGCGTGTTCGGCCCGCACCTGGCGCTGTTCACCGCCATCGGCCGGGTGCACTCCCAGGTGCTCGGCAAGACCCTGCCGCTCAACGGCGCCGGCGTCTGCGGGGCGGCCCTGGCCGACCTCGGGCTGCCGCTGGAGCTGCTGCGCGGGTTCGCCCTGCTGGCCCGCACCGCCGGGCTCATCGGTCAGCTGGCCGAGGAGCTGCGGCACCCGGTGGCCAACGACGTCTTCCTGTCCGTGGACCTGAACAACCGGTCCGTCGCACCCGACCCGTACGAGAGGGGCCCCCGTGGCTGAGGTCTGCGCCGTCATCGCCTCCACCCACCACCCGTTCTACTACCGCACCTCGACCATGCCGGTCGAGGAGCGGCCGCCGTTCGCGGCGGAGTGGATCGCGAAGATCGAGTCGTTCCGGGAGACGCTGACCGCGGCCCGGCCCGACGTGCTGGTGATGGTGGGCAGCGACCACTTCCACCAGCTGTGGCTGGACAACATGCCGCAGTTCCTGGTGGGCAAGGCGCCGTTCTTCGACGCCAACTTCCACAACGAGGAGCGCGAGTTCGGGCTGCCGAAGATGCGGCTGGTCGGGCAGGAGGACCTCGCCGCGCACCTGCTGCGCGACGGGCTGGACCGAGACTTCGACCTGGCGTTCTCCAACGAGCTGCGGATCGACCACAGCATCACCTGCCCGATCATCACGCTGCGGCCCGAGGCCGACCTGCCGATCGTGCCGGTCTACACCAACATCTTCGCCCCGCCGCTCCCCCAGCCCCGCCGGTTCGTGGCGCTGGGGAAGGCGATCCGGGAGATGGTCGAGTCGTGGGAGTCCGACCTGCGGGTCGCGATCATCGGGACCGGTCACCTGTCCCTGGAGCTCGGCGGCCCGCGTCAGTTCGGGCCCACCGGCCCGGACCCCGTGTTCGACCGGCGCGCGGTGGACTGGATCGCCACCGGCGACGTGGCCGGCTGCCTGGCCGAGGTGTCGCTGGAGTCCCTGCACGCGCCCGGCAACGCCACCCACGGGTTCATGGACTTCATGCTGATGATGGGCGTGGCCGGCGAGGGCGTGGCGGCCGACTTCGTGGAGACGGTGGACCTGTTCCACACCATGGAGGCCTACTTCACCTGGTACCCGGGAGGCGACCCGCGATGAGCAAGTACCTGTTGGACAAGTTCCTGTTCTCCGTCGACCGCGACCCCGAGCTCACCGAGCGCTACCGGGAGGACCCGGTCGAGCTGGTGGCCTGGTGGGAGGCTGAGTTGGCCGGCTCGCTGTTCAACTGCATCCCCCACGAGAAGACGACCTGGCTGGCCTTCGACGAGGAGGAGCGGCGGGCGCTCCGCGAGCACGACCACGTGGCGCTGTTCGCGATGGGTGCGCACCCGTTCCTGACGCTCACCCTGTTCATCGCCCTCTTCGAGCGGGACCACGGGCCGATGGAGTACCAGCTGGCGTACGCGCGGGCGCTGGACCACGTGACCCAGCCCTACCCGGACATCTCCACGTAGCGGTCAGCCGGTGGGGCCTCCGGACGGCGGAGCCCCACCGCCCCCGGGGCCCCCGGACGGCGGGGTGCCACCCATCCCGGCCCCGCCCATCCCGCCGCCACCGGCCTCCGTCGTGGTGTCCACGGCCACCGACAGGGAGACCGCGTAGCCGGCGGCCACCGAGCCGGTGACCGTCGGGGTCTGCAGGTCGGCCCCGTCGGAGAAGACGCCGTCGGTGTCCAGGCTGACCGCGGCCAGGTTGGCCACCGAGGCGTCGTAGCCCTCTTCGGCGTAGACGGTCTCGCAGACGTCCTGCGGCAAGGCGATCTGCGAGGTGGCGATGACGTTCGCGGAGTCGGTGATCGAGTGGACGTCCGGGTACACCTCGAAGTGCACGTGCGGCCACCGCCCGTTGTAGCAGGCCGGCCAGATGCTGGTGAAGGTGACGACCCCGTCGGCATCGGCGACCTGCACCCCGCGCAGGTAGTTCTGGTCGGTGACGCCGTCGGAGTAGAGGGAGTAGCCCCCCTCCCGGGTGCAGTGCCAGACGTAGACGGCGGCGCCCTCGAACGCCCCGCCCGCGGCGAGGTCCTCGACGGTGAGCGAGAGCGTCACGGGCACGCCCTCGGCGGTGCCGGTCAGGTCACCGAAGCTGGTGGTGATGTCGCTGCGGACGACGCCGCTCTGCTCCAGCACGTCCGGGCCGTTGGACCCGTCGCCTGGGTAGGGGCCGGCGGTCTCCTCGGGGATCTCACCGGCGGACGTGCTGGCGGCTGCGGACGCCGTCGTCGAGCTGCCGGTGCCGCAGGCGGCCAGGCCCACGGTGGCCGCGCCGATGCCGAGGAAGCCGAGCACGCGGCGGCGGCTGAGGAGGGTGTCCAGGTCGAAGCGGAGGCCCTGGTCCACGACCTCGTCGTCGGGTCGGGCGAGCGGGCGGCCCTCGTAGGTCGTCATGCCGTTGATCGTGTCGGCCGCTCCCCGGCGTCCGGCCAGCGCGAGCTGTGCGTCGCCTGGGTGTCGGACCCCTCGACCACACTGGGCGGGTGCTCCGGTCGGTGGTCCTGCTGCGTCGCGGGGACGACGTCGTGGCACACGAACGGACCGACGACGACGAGACGGTGACCGTCCTGCCGCGCGCTGCCCTGCCCGGCTGGGTGAGCGAGCGGGAGCCCGCCCGGCCGCGCTGGGTCTGGGACGACGCCACCCGCTGGTACCCGGAGCTGCTGGCTGCCGGGGTGCGGGTGGAGCGCTGCACCGACCTGCGGCTGTGCCACGACCTGCTGCGCCGCAGCGCCCACGTGGACCAGGAGCTGCTGGTCGGTGCGGACACCGCGGGCTGGGACGCCCTCGCCCCCACGACCGCCACCGAGCCGGCGCTGTTCGCCCTCGACGACCCGGCCGACCGGCTCGACCCGCTGGCCGAGCTGACCCGGCAGCAGGCCGCGCTGGCCGCGAGCCCGGAGCGCGGCCGGCTGGGCCTGCTCGCGGCCGCGGAGTCGGCCGGGGCCCTGGTGGCCGCGGAGATGCAGCACGCCGGCATGCCGTGGCGGGCCGACGTGCACGACGCGATCCTCACCGGGCTGCTGGGCCCGCGGCCGGTGTCCGGGCAGCGGCCGGCGGTGCTGGAGCAGCTGCTGCCGGAGATCCGGGCGGCGTTCGGGCAGCCGGCGATGAACCCGGACTCCCCCACCGACCTGCTGGCCTCGCTGCGCGCCGCCGGGCTGCAGGTCGACGACACCCGGTCGTGGACGCTGCAGGAGATCGAGCACCCCGGGGTCGAGCCGCTGCTGCGGTACAAGAAGCTGCTGCGGCTGATGCACGCCAACGGCTGGTCGTGGCTGGACGCCTGGGTGCGGGAGGGCCGGTTCCGGCCGGTCTTCCTCCCTGCCGGGGTGGTCACCGGGCGGTGGGCCAGCCAGGGCGGGGGTGCGCTGAGCGCGCCGGTGCAGCTGCGGCCGGCTGCGGTCGCCGACGAGGGGTGGCGGTTCGTCGTCGCCGACGTCGCGCAGCTGGAGCCCCGGGTGCTGGCCGGGATGAGCCGGGACGCCGCGATGGCCGAGGCGGCCCGGGCCCGCGACCTCTACCAGGGGATGGTCGACAGCGGCGCCGTCGAGACCCGGACCCAGGCCAAGCTGGGCATCCTCGGCGCGATGTACGGCGGCACCCGCGGCGAGTCCGGCGCGATGCTGCCCCGACTGACCCGCCGCTATCCGGCCGCCGTCGGGCTGGTCGAACAGGCCGCCCGGGCCGGCGAGCGCGGCGAGGTGGTGTCCACGCTGCTGGGCCGTGGGTCGCCGCGGCCGGGCCCGTGGTCCCGCGGTGGTGTCGACGACCCGGCGGCCGGCCGCGCCGCTGACGCCCGGCGCCGTGCGTGGGGCCGGTTCACCCGCAACTTCGTCGTGCAGGGCACCGGCGCGGAGTGGGCCTCGTGCTGGCTCGCCGACCTGCGCAACCGGCTGTGGCGCCTGGGCGACGGCGTGCTCACCGAGCGCCCGCACCTGGTCTTCTTCCTGCACGACGAGGTGGTCGTGCACACCCCGCGGGCGCTGACCGACGAGGTGGCCGAGGCCGTCCGGGCCTCCGCCGTCGAGGCCGGGCGGCTGCTGTTCGGCACGTTCCCGGTGGACTTCCCGCTCGACGTGGCCGTCGTCCGGTCCTGGGCCGACGCGGACGCCCCGCCCGATCTCGCGTCGGACGACGACTGACCTCGCGTCAGAAGGGCGGCGGGTCGCCGTCCTGGCTTCCTGCCGCTGCGTCGTGCCAGCGCATGGCCAGGGCAGCGTCCAGCTCCGCCTCGATCTCGGCTGCCAGCCGGGCCCGCTCGGCCGCGGCGGCGCGGCGGTCGGCTCGTTCCTTCGGGGTGGGGCTCCGGTAGCGCGTCGGCGTGCGGCCGAGGAGGTCCGTGACCGCCTGCCGGGTGCAGGCCTCGGCGAGACAGCTGGGCCGGGTCGTGCGGGTGCGCCCGCCGGGTGGGGTGACGTGCAGGGTGCCGTCGGGGTCCATGCCGAACACCCAGCCCGGCGCGTGGGTCTTGAGCCGGTGGTGCCGCCGGCACAGGCAGACCAGGTTCCTGACGCGTGGTTAGTCTGCCCTCTTATGACGACGCCCAGCTCGGCTGCGATCTACGCCCGGATCAGCAGCGACCAGGCCGGTGAGGGCCTCGGCGTGCAGCGCCAGCTGGAGGACTGCCGCAAGCTGGCTGCGGAGCTGGGCTGGCAAGTCGGGCGGGAGTACATCGACAACGACGTTTCCGCCTACTCCGGCAAGCCGAGGCCTGCCTACCTGCAGATGCTCACCGACATCAGTTCCGGGGACCGGGACGGGGTACTGGTCTACCACCAAGATCGGCTCACTCGCCGCCCCCTCGAGTTGGAGGAGTTTGCGGCCGTGGTTGACGCCGCCCAGCTCCGACATGTCCGGTTCGTCTCCGGGGCCAGCCAACTGGGTGCCGGTGATGGTCTGCTGGTCGCACGCATCATGGGAGCGGTCGCGGCGGAGGAGAGTGCAGCCAAGAGCCGACGGGTCAAGCGCAAGCTGCTGCAGAACGCTGAGCGGGGTCTGCCGCACGGCCGGTCGGTGCGCCCCTTCGGGTTCGACGATGACGCGATCACCCACCGTCCCGCCGAGGTAGCGCTGTTGCGCGAGCTGGCGGCCCGGTTCATCGCCGGGGAGTCGCTGCGGTCGTTGTGCACCGACCTCGACCGGCGGGGAGAACGCACCGTCAAGGGCGCCCCGTGGCAGACGCACTCACTGCGCTACATCCTGTCCAACCCCCGCATCGCAGGGCAGCGGGTGCACAACGGTGAGGTCCTGGGGCCGGCTGTCTGGGCCCCGATCTTGGACGAGGCAACATTCCGCAAGGTCGTGACCACGATTGAGGGCCGCCGAGCCTCCGGCCGCCGGGCACCACGCCGCTACTTGCTGTCTGGGTTGCTGCGCTGCGGCAAGTGCGGCGGGAAGCTGTTCGCCTCGCCTCGGGCAGACTCCCGCCGCTACGTCTGCCTGTCGGGGCCAGATCATCGCGGCTGCGGGAAGCTCACGATCACCGCACCGCCGTTGGAGGAGCTGGTCATCGCCTACGTGCTGCACCGGCTGGACAGTCCCGCCCTAGCCGACTCGATCGCCGGACGCAGCGCCAGCGACGCCGAGGCCGCCGCACTGACCGTCCAGCTCGCCGCGGACCAGGACCGGCTGGACTACTTGGCGCGGCAGTGGGCGGCCAAGAAGATCAGCACGCGGGAATGGGAGCAGGCGCGCACCGTGGTCGAGGGCCAAGTGAAGGCAGTGCAACGGCAGCTCAGTCAGCTCACCGGAACCGACGCACTCACCGGCCTTGGCGTCGGGGGCGAGCTACGCAGCCGATGGACCGGCCTCAACCTCGACCGACAGGCCGCCATCGTCCGCACCCTCATCACTCACATCACCATCGGCCCAGGCACTCCCGGAGCCCGCAGCCTGAACCCCGATCGGGCCGAGGTGGCCTGGCGACTGTGAGCCCCGCCGGCCACCCGCGCGCGTCGCCCTCCGGGCATCCGCACGCGGCCGCTCCGCCGGGCACCCCAGCAGCGCAGCTACCTGACCGAGCGCGACCGGATCAGCCACCAGCAGCGGCACGCCCGATGCGCGCGCAGACGCCGCCACCCGCGCAGCGACCTCCGCCGGGCTCATGACCACGCCAGCCACGCCGCCGGCGGGCCCTCCCACCCCAGCGACTCGGAGGACCTCCACACCTCTGCGGGGTCGGGGCCCATGTGCGCGATCGCCAGCAGCAAGACGTCGACAAAGGTGCGCCCGCGCAGCACCAACGCAGCCGGCTGGAAGCCCTGCCCGACCTCATACCGGTGTAGACCCGGGATTCGGCGCACGTCGAAGCCCTTGCGGACGTATTTGGACAGATACCGAGCGGCCAACCGAGCCTCATCCCGCGAAGTCGACCCGGTCGGCAGATCGCCCAGCAGCTTGATGTGCACGAACCCGTGCGGCCACGCCGTCTTGATCAGCGAGCGTGGGACGAAGCGGCCAAGAGCGAAATGCACGTGCAGCCCGTGGTCGGTCTTGTGCCACTCCGGCACCCAGACGTACGGCAGCGGCTCACCGCCCAGCAGCCCGCGCAACGTACGGAAGAACTGGCCCACGTCCCGGCGGACCTGCTTGGGGTCGTGACAGCCGACCCCAGCGTAGGTCAGGGTGCCCAGCCGGTTCAGCCTGTTGTCGGCGCAGTAGCGACGCACCTTGGCAGCAGCTCGACGGGCCGCCTCGCTACGGGACCGCTCGGGGTCACCACCACCGCCGGGGGTGTGCGGCTTGGTCAGCGAGTAACGGAACGAGCCGCCAGCCTCCCCGGCACCGGGGTAGAGCGTGAGCGACCAGCCGGCATCGCTGGCGAGGAGTGGGGACAGATCCACGGGGAGCCTCCGAGGCAACCGATCAGCAAGTGATCGGCCCCGGCGGCTACGCCCTCGCGTTCGTCTACCGCTCCAGCGTCAGCGGCCTGCTGCCCATGCATCTAGGTCTGTGTGCTCGCGGGAATTGGGGCCCTACTCCGGTCGTGAGGGCATGAGATACACGACCGTTGATCCGCGAACGGGCAGCAGCTTCACTGACCAACGGTCGGCCTGTCAACCTCGGCCGGCGGACCGGCGACCCCTCCGGCCCGAGCATGCGCCACCCACACCCAGGGTCAAGGGCCACCGCCCACGCACGTACCCCACCCCGCACGGCCCTCGACCCTGGGCGCGGCTGGCCGGGGTGCACAGTCCTACAACGCCGCCTCGGGGATGGATCGGGGAGGCAGACCCGTCCGAGTTATGTTGCTACTTCAAGTCAAGAGCGCGCCTGCGGCGCGCTCCAAGGGCGGCCAGCTAGTTCGGTCCTCCATCGAGCTTGTCCAGGTCACTGAACAGCTGTCCGGCGATTTCATCGATGTTCAGAACGCGGCGCTTTACCTTGCCGTACAACTCTTCCAGCCCGGAAAACGTACCGCTCGTGTTGTCAGTGTCTACCTCCTGCAACTTCTTCCATGACTTGTCTTCGTTCAGGAGATAGATCTCAAGGATGAAAGGATTGAAGTCGTCGTTGTCCCGAGAGTGCAGCCCAAATCCAAATTTCTCAGTGATGCTCGCGAAGCGGTACTCGCTATCCCGATTGGCTTCCCACGTCAAGGCGCCCTCGTCGGTCAAACGGTTCAAACGACCGATGAGTTGCTCGACTTGCTGATTGCTCAGATATTGCATCTCAACTCGCCTTCACTTGGAATTGGGCAACTAGACCCCCGCAATAGCTTGAAATCTCGCCCACTTCCTCAACAGCTGCCTTAGTGACCGTGCGCACCGTTTGCCGGTTGCTGGTGACTAGCGTGGACTTGGCCGACCCGGCTGTCTTGGCGCTGGCCCGAAGCTTTTCGATCATGGCTATATCAACCTCGCTGTCACCTTCAAGTAGCGAAGCAACCTGGTTCGCAGTGTGGCTGTACGAGACCAGTGAACGGATTGCTAATCGACGATCGTCGTCGGCAGCTGCAGCGTCAAGGTCACCTTCGATGACCCGCAATTGGGGTAGCAATACAAGCAGGTGATTGAGGCTCATACGACGAGAAGTCTCTTCGATTGCGCTTTTGGTTGCGACTGATGCCTTCGCAGTCTTTTTGAGCTGCTGAATCGCTAAAGCGAAACCAACCACCGACACAATGAGACCCGCGACACCAAGTTGATCGCTGAATGTGAGAGCTTTCCACCAATCGACTATCCCAAAAATGTCCATCACCCCCGTGACCCCAGGCCGCTTCACTTAGGGCCAAGTTTGAAGACGGTAACACTACCGAAAGCAAGATCGGCGATGAATGCTGCTCCTTCGGCAAGTTGGACGCCAGGAGCCCGGGTCGCCCTCCGCCGGGCAGTGGCTGAGGGTCAGTGACTACAGAGGGTCTATTTGCCACTAGCCAGGTTCGTCACACACGTGGGCCCGCCGGCGGCCGGGTCGTCGTGGTCGCGTGGGACGACGTGGTCGAGGTCGGTGTACTGGGCCGGCCGAGCACAGCCGGGGAACCGGCAGTGCCGGTCTCGGGCCTGCACGAAGCGGACCTGAGCCGCACTCGGTTCGTACCCGTCGACCGCCGGTGGCGGCCCGAGTCCCCTGCCGCGGCGGACGGCGGCACGAGCCTCGGCGGGCGAGCTGATCGCACGCAGCCTGCCGGAGCCGTCGACGACCTCGAACCACACGGAACCCCCACCGGCCGGGCCCGTGGGTACGAGGGCGTCGAACCCGGCCAGCAGTTCGGCCACCGCGGCGGGGCCGACCGGCAGCCTCCCCATCGCGCCCACGCCCGTACCCGGTCCAGGGCCGCGGTCGTCCAGGTCGGCCAGGTCCACCCGCAGTCGCAGGTCCCAGCACGTCCGAGCCACCTCCTCGGGCAGCGTCTCCCACGGCCGGGTCAACAGTTGCTTCAGCGCCTCCACCCGCAGCTGCCCGATCGGCCGGTGGTCACCGCCCCTGCGCATCACCGCGGCCAGGGCATCGACCACGCCCTGCATCGCTGCTGCATCCGCTGCGTCGAGCAGGTCCGCCCGGAGCCCCGCCAGTCCGTCACCGGCACCGACGGTGGTCACGTTCTGCTTCCGCCTACGACGCTCGGCTCGCCTGTCCGCCTCGGCCGGGTCGGCGGCGATGAGCGCTCCACCCACCCGGTCCGCCAACGGGGTGGGCCCCACGCCCTCACCGATCCAGGCCAGCCCCTGCGCTGCCACCGCGTCCACGACGTCGTCGGGGAGTCCGCCCCCGGCGGACTGCTTCCGGTGCGCCAGGGCGTCGACGAGGACCTGACAGCGGCGGACGTCGATCTCCCCGTCCGCCAGTGCTCCCCACACCCGCGGCAGCTGTTCGACCAACACCCGCTGCCTGTCCACCAGCACCGAGGCGGACCCGATCCCGATGCCCAGCACCACGGCGACCTCGTCGGCCACCCAGTCGTCCGGACGGTCGGGATCGGCCGGGTCGTCGGCCCGGGCACCGGGCAAGGACTGCTGCGCGGGCTGCAGCTCCGCCAGCCGGGAGATCGCGGCCGCCTGGAGGGCGTGCAGCTGGGCCTGGGCATCGGCGACGTCCCGCAGCACGGCGTGCACGCCGGCCCGGTCGGTGTCCTCGGTGACCAGGAGCTCCGCCAGCCGCGTGGGCCGGGAGGTGGCATCCGGGGGCAGCAGCCCGGCCGACACCTGCGCGATCCGCTCGGCCTCCTCCACCGCCGCCTGCGCCGCAGCCGAGGCGAACACCTCGACCCGGGCGATGCTGAGCGAGACGCCGAACCGGGTCCTCGCGACCACTCGAGCCACGCTCGTCACCTCCTGGAATGCTCGAACACCTGTACGAAGAGTACTGGACAGCGGGCGTGCGGGCAAGACAAAAGCGCAGCTCAGGGCGCTGAGGTGTACCTTCGACGAGGCGTCGCGCAGGACGACCCAGTGGCCCGCCCCTAGGATCCGCGGGTGCCCTCCGACCGGGTCCAGCAGCTGGTGGACGCCCTCGCCGAGCAGCTGCAGCGCTCCGTCGTGGTGGACGACCCCGACGTGCGGCTCCTGGCCACCAGCAGGCACTTCGGCGACGAGGACGACGTGCGGGTGCGCGCGGTCCTGCAGCGCGACGCGGGCAGTGCCGCGGTCGCGCACGTGCTGGGGGCCGGCGTGCGCACCTGGCCGCAACCGGCCTGGATCCCGGCCGAGCCGGCGATCGGCATGCACCCGCGCTGGTGCGTCCCGCTGCGGTGGCGCGGGGAGCTGCTCGGCCTGCTGATGGTCATCGACGCCGACGCCCGGCTGACCGTCGACGAGGTCGCGCTGATCGGCGCCGCCTCGGGCGAGGTCGCCGCCGTCCTGGTCGGTGACCGGCACGCCGCCGACGCCGCGACCGCCGCCCGGGACGCCGACGTGGCCGCGCTGCTGTCCCGGGTGGCCGAGGAGCGCACGCGGGGCCTCGCAGCGCTGGCCGGCACCGCCGGGACCCAGGTGCGGGCGGTGGTGCTCGCACTCCGCGACGTCGGGCCCGACGACGGCGAGCACGCCCGGGCCGCCGTCCGCCGGGGTCTGGACGCGCTCGGCACCCGGGGCGGCACGGTGCTCGCCACCGTCACCGACGCCGGCGGCACCGGCCTGCTGGTCACCGCCGGCCCCACCGACGACGCCACCGTCGCGGGGCTCGCCGCTGCCGCGGTCGGGACCGTGGCCGAGGTCGCTGCCGGCCGGTTCACCTGCGTCGCGGGCACCGGCCCCGCGGTGGTCGGGCTCGACCGGGGCTGGGTGTCGCACCGGACGGCCGAGCTGGCGACCCGCGCCGTCCCCCGGCTGCAGCCCGGCCCGGTCGTCGACGGCACCGCCCTCGGAGTGCAGGCCGTGCTCCTGCGGGTGCCCCCGGAGGACTGGGACGAGACCGCCCTGCCGGCCGAGCTCACCGCGCTGCGCGCCGGGGACCCGCAGGGCCGGCTCACCGCGACGCTGGCCGCCTGGCTGGACGCCGGCGGCAACGCCCCGGCCGCCGCCGACGCCCTGCACGTGCACCGCACGACCCTGCACTACCGGCTGGACCGGGTCCGCGAGCTCACCGGCGCCGACCTGGACGACGGCGCCACCCGGCTGCGCCTGCACCTGGGGCTGGCCGTCGCGGAGCTGCTCGGCTGACCTCCGACGCAGCGAGCAACCGGCCCGCCGGCTCTGCTCGCTGCGGCCGTGGTGGCCCGCGTCACACATCACCGATGATCACCCGGTGGGTCGACGGCGACCCGGCAGGAGGCCCCGATGAGCACGTTCACGACCACCGACGGCACCGACCTCGACGTCCGGGACACCGGCCCCACGGACAGCGGCCGGACGCTGGTCCTGATGCACGGCTGGTCGCAGTCGCAGTCCACCTTCGACCGCGTCGTCCCCACCCTCGCCGCCCAGCACCGGGTGGTCACCTACGACCACCGCGGGCACGGCCGGTCCGGCAAGCCCGACCACGGCGCCCGGGTGGCCCGGCTGGCCGCCGACCTCGCCGAGCTGGTCGCGCACCTGGGGCTGACCTCCTACGACCTGGTCGGGCACTCGATGGGCGCCTCGGTCGCCTGGAGCCACATCGACACCCACGGCACCGGCGCCCTGGACTCCCTCGTGGTGATCGACCAGCCCAGCGCCTGCGTGGTGCTGCCCTGGATGACCCCGGAGGAGGGCGCCGCGGCCGGCGCGATCCTGGACTTCCCGAGCACCGAGGGCTTCGTCGGCGCGGTCGGCGCCGCCGACGCCACCGAGACCCGCCGGGCGTTCCTGGCCTCGATGCTGTCCGACGTGCTGCCCGAGGAGGACATGGCGTTCCTGTTCGGGGAGAACCTGCAGATGCCCGGACCGTGGGGTGCCCGGTTGCTGCTGGACCACGCCATGCAGGACTGGCGCGACGTGCTGCCGCGCATCGACGTCCCGACGCTCGTGGTGGCCGGAGAGGTCAGCCACGTGGCCCCGGCGTCGCAGCAGTGGACCGCCGAGCACGTCCCGGGTGCGCAGCTGCGCACGTTCAGCGCCGACGAGGGCGGGTCGCACTTCCCGTTCTACGAGGGACCGGAGCACTTCGCCCGGGTGCTGCTGGACTTCCTCGCGGGCACGCCCGGCCCCCGTGGCTGACCCCCGGCTGGCCAGGAAGGTCGCGATCGTCTTCGGCGGTGGGCTGAACACCGGCGGTCCGGACGGCGTCACCAGCATCGGCGCGGCCACCGCCACCACGTTCGCCCGGCACGGCGCGCAGGTCGTCGTCGTCGACCGGGACGAGGCGGCCGCCCAGCGCACCGTCGACGCCGTCCGGACCGAGGGCGGGACGGCGCTGGCCCTCGTCGCCGACGTCACCGACGCCGACCAGGTGCAGGACGCCGTCGCCGCGGTGATCGACGAGTTCGGGCAGCTGGACGTCGTCCAGAACACCGTGGGCGCGACCCGGCTCGGCGGGGTGGACGAGCTGACCCTGGACGACTGGCACCGCACCCTCGCGTTGAACCTGGACAGCGTCTTCCTGTCCGCGCAGGCGACGCTGCCGCACCTGCTCGACCGCGGCGGGTCGATCGTCAACGTGTCCTCGACGGCGTCGATCCGCTGGACCGGCTACCCCTACCCCAGCTACGCGGCGGCGAAGGCCGGGGTGAACCAGCTGACCCGCAGCCTGGCCCTGCAGCACGCCGACCGCGGGGTCCGGGTCAACGCCGTGCTGGCGGGGCTGATCGACACCCCGCTGGTCTACCAACAGCTGGCCGGGGGCTCCTCGGTCGCGGAGATCCGCGCCGAGCGGGACGCACACAGCCCGACCGGGCGGATGGGCACCGCCCAGGACGTCGCCGACGCCGCGCTGTTCCTGGCCTCGGACGAGTCCCGCTACGTCACCGGCGTGCTCCTGCCGGTGGACGGCGGGCTGTCGGTGCGGGCGGCCTGAGGCTCGACACCAGGGTGGGGCCGCGGTGTGGGGGGTCGAGCCGCGGTAGACCGCGGACCACCCCACACCAGGGCGGCTCAGGGTGCCGGGACGAGGAGCGCGGCGACGTCGGCGCGGGGCCACGTCGAGGCAAGAGCAAGGTGGTCGACCACCTCGGCCGCCGGCCAGCCGGCCTCGACCAGCCCGGCGGCCAGCACGCGCAGGTAGGCCGCGGACGGCGGGGCGGGGGGCGGCGGTTCCGGGCAGGTCAGCGTGAGCACGGGGACGCCGTCCCGGTCACCGAGCCGCACGACCGTCTCGTACCGGCCCAGGCCCAGGTGGTGCCGCCCGACCGGGACCGCGTCGAGGGCGACGGTCCCGGGAGCAGCGTGCATCTCCTGCGCGGCGACGTCGGCGAACTGCCCGGCCGTGACCAACCAGGCCCGGGCCGGCGCGGTGCCCGGCGCGACGTCGTCCAGGAAGGCCATCCCGCCGCCCCACACCGTCGACGTCCCGCCGAAGACCAGCCGGCCCGGCACCCGCAGCGCCGTCGAGGCCCGCGGCGGGGCGGTGTCCCGGCAGCCCGGGTACGTGCGCGCTCCGCCGGCGGGCCGACCGCCGCGCAGGTAGCAGTCGAACCGGGCGGCGAGGGTGTTCGAGCCGTAGGCGGCGTACCAGACCGGCGTCACCGCTGGTCGCGGCGCAGCGGGTGGTCGGCCGGGATCTCCACCAGAACCACCGGGACGCCGTCGGGGTCTGCCAGCCAGCACTCGACCAGGCCCCACGGCTCCTGCACCGGGGCGCGGGTGACCACCCCCAGCGGGGCCAGCCGCTCGTGCTCGGCGCGCACGTCGCGGACCTGCAGCCACAGCGCCAGCCCGGTGGGCGGGGTGGCCGAGGAGCCGGAGACCTCCAGCAGTCCCCCGCCGCCGGTCAGGTAGACCACGCCCCGGTGCCCGGGCGGGCCGAACTCGCGGTACACCGCCAGGCCCAATACGTCGCGGTAGAACCCGTGCGACCGCGCGGGATCGGTCGGGCGCAGCAGCAGCCGGCTGGTGAGGACCTCCACGACGGCCATCATGGCCCGTGTGATCGACCCCGACCTCCTCGCCGCAGCCGCCTGGACCACCCCGCCCGCCGCCACCGAGCACACCGACGACGGGCTGCGGGTGACCGCCGTCGAGGGCAGCGACGCCTGGCGGCACACCTCCTACGGCTTCGTGCACGACGACGCGCACGCCCTGCTCGCCCCCTTCGGCGCCCGGGACGCCCTCGAGGTGGCGTTCCGGCTCGACTACACCGAGCAGTTCGACCAGGCCGGGCTCGTGCTCCGCGCCGGGCCCGAGGAGTGGGTGAAGGCCGGGGTCGAGGTGTCCGACGGCGTGCCGCAGGTGGGCGCCGTGGTCACCCACGGCACCTCGGACTGGTCGGTCGCCCCGGTGCCGGACTGGGCGGGTCGGACGGTCACCGTGCGCGCCAGCCGGGACGGCGACGCGGTGACGCTGCGGGCCCGGGTGGACGACGAGCCGTTCCGGCTGGTCCGGGTCGCCCACGTCGACTCCGGGCTGGAGCTGCGGGCCGGGCCTTACTGCTGCGCCCCCACCCGCGCCGGGCTGACCGTGCTGGTCACCGGCTGGCAGCGGTGCGCCCCGGACGACGCCCTGCACTGACTCAGCCCTCGCGGAGCACCTCGGCCAGGGTCACCCGTCGGCAGGCCCGCGCCTCGCCCACCACGAGCGCCGCCACGGCCAGCACCGGGGGGACGACGAGGACGAGCACCGTCCAGGGCACGACGAGGGCCGGGTCGGCGTCCTGACCGGTGACCAGCCGGAGCCCCAGCGGGCCCGTGACCAGGGCGGTCACCAGCGCCCCGAGCGCCACGCCGGGGACGACGGTGGCCAGCACCCCGGGCAGCAGCTCCAGCAGCGAGACCGCCCGGGCCTGCCGCTCCCCCAGCCCCACGGTGCGCAGCACGCCGGAGGTGGACCGTCGTCGGCGGACCCCCGCGCTGCCGGACAGCAGCACCACCAGCACGGTCAGCGCGAGCAGCACCCCGGCGACGCCGAGGACGAGACCGGCGAGCCCACGGGTCAGCGGGGCCTGCTGCACCTCGGCCAGCCGGTCGGCGCGCAGCACGACGTCGGCCCCGGGCGCGGCCGCGGCGACCTCGGCGGCAGCCTGCGCCGCGCCCGGCCCGGTCAGCCAGAGCGTGTTCGGCACCGCGAGGTCGGCGGGCACCGCGGCCGAGGACAGCAGGACCGTCGTCGGCCCGGCCGGGAGGGTGCCGACGACGGTGAACGACACCGACGTCCCGTCCTGCAGCACCGAGCCGGTCGCCCCGGTGAGGTCGGGGGTGACCAGGGCCAGCACGGTGTCCCCCGCCAGGTCGCCCAGGCCCTCGACGTCGGGCAACGGCGTGCTGTCGACGAGCTCGCCGTAGGCGGCGGGGTCGACGACCACGAGCCGGGTGCGGTCGCTGCCCGACGGGGTGGACAGCTGCACGCCCTCGGTGACCCGGGCCGGCACGGCGAGCCCGGCACCGGCGACGGGGAGCTCGGGGAACGAGCCGCCGGTGACCGTGGCGTCCGACCCGACGGCGGTCCAGGAGGCCTCGACCTGCCCGGCCCACGCCGTCGCGCCCAGCGCCAGCACGACGGTGACCAGCGCGGTGACGGCGGTCAGCGCGAGGGGTCCGAGCACCGCGGTGGACCGGGCACCGGCCGCGGCCAGCAGCGGCACCGCTCCGCGCGAGCGCACCGCGCCCCGCAGCAGCAGCCCGGCCAGCGCGGGCTGCACCCGGGCCACGAGCACCGACCCGGCGAGCACGGCCACCGCGGGCGCGGCGACGGTCAGTGCCCCGCCGGACAGCCCGCGGGCCCGCAGCGCGGCGACGGCGCCGACGGCCAGCAGCACCAGGGCCCCGTCGACGGCGACCCGGCGGAGCAGCCGGTCGCGGTGCGCCCGGGTCCGGCCGCGGCGGTCCAGCGGCACCCGGCGTCCCCCGGTGGCGAGGTCGGCGGCCCGGACGCCGAGCACCGGCAGGGCCAGCAGCCCGGCCAGCGCGACCGGCACCACCCCGGCCAGGGCCGCCCCGACCGGCACCGGGCCGGGTGCGAGCAGGGTGCCGACCAGGAGGCCCAGCCCCAGGCCGAGCGCGGTGAGCACGGCCGACTCGGCCAGGAGTGCGACCCCCAGCCCGGGCAGCGACCCGCCGCGGGCCCGGGTGCCGGCGAGCACGCCGGCCCGGCGGGAGACGAGCACGGTGGCGCCGAGCAGCAGCACCAGGGCGGTCGCCAGCCCCACCGCGGTGACCAGCACAGCGGCCTGGGCGCGGGCGGCGGCCAGCCGGTCGGTGGCCGACAGGAGCACCGCGTCGAGTCGGCTGTCCACCCGGGGCACCGGCGAGATGCCCAGCACCACGGGGGCGGCGCGCAGCGCGGTGACGGCGGCGGCCACCTGCTCGGCGTCGTCGGCTGCCACCCCGGCCGGGCGGGCGGCAAGCGTGAGGGTGCGGATCAGGTCGCCCTCGCCGACCGCCAGCCGGGCGTCGGGCAGCGAGGTGTCCGACAGCAACGCGGCCACGTCGGTCTGCCGGGCCCCGCCCGCACCCCGGGTGCTGGGCGCGAACAGGTCCGGCGTCGTCGTCCAGGCCCGGTCGTCCGGATCGGCGACGGCGAAGACCCCGGTGACGAGCACGTCGACCAGCGACCCGTTCGGCGCCCGCCCGGCCAGCCGGTCGCCCACCCCGACGCCGAGGGCCGCCGCGACCGGGGCGGAGAGCCCGGCCTGCACCTCCTCGCCCGCTGCGGCCGCGGGGGCCGTGCCCGCGGTCCAGGTCGGTGCGGGGTCGGCGAGCCAGTCCAGCCGCAGCGTCGTCGGGCCCAGTGCCACGGCGACCGGGGCCGGCAGTTCCAGCGTGAGCTGCCGGGTGCGCACGGTCGCCACCGGGGGGGCCACCGCGGCGGCGAGCTCGGCCGGCAGGGCGCCGGGCACGTCGGCGGCCAGGGCCCGGGTCTCGGCGGCGGAGTCGTCCTGCCGGGCGGTGGGCGACTCCAGGTCGGCGGTGAACGGGACGGTGAGGACGGTGTCGGCCGCCGTGCCCGCGTCCGCGACCGCGCTGCGGACGGCGTCGTCGGCGGTGGCCGCGACCGCCGACGGCACGAGGACCGCGAGCACCGCGGCCAGCGCGAGGACGACGACCGACAGCAGCCACGGCCCCGGCGCCGCGACGACCCGGGCCCGGGTGCCCACCCACGGGACGCCCCACCTCACGGGGCGCCCTCCCGCAGCGCGCCGGCGACGTCCACCCGCAGCAGCGCCCGGACGGCGGGCAGCACCACCGCGGTGCCCACGACCGCGAGGCCGGCCACCAGGAGGGCCCAGGGCACCCAGGGCAGCGCGACGGTGGGCTCCGGGACGGCCGCACCGGTCAGCGCCGGGCCCACCAGCACCGTCCCGGCGACCCCGACGACCGCGCCGAGGAGGACGGCGAGCACGGTGCCCACCGCGTGCTGCAGGAGCAGGACCGCCCGCACGGTGCGCCGCGGCACCCCGGTGCCGAGCAGCCGGGCCACCTCGGCGCGGCGGCCGCTGCGCACCGCGGCGGCCTGCAGCACCGTGCCGGTCACGCCCAGCGCGACCGCTCCGGCGGCGAGCAGGCCGAGGGCGGTGGGCAGCCCGACCTGCAGCGGACCGGTGCGCAGCTGGTCGGTCAGGGCGGCGCGGGACTGTGCGCCGGGCACGTCGGTGGTCGTCGGGTGCCCGACCCACCAGGCCTGGGTGAGCGGGGCCAGGTCGCCGGTGGCCAGCACGGCCCGGGCCAGGGCCTCGACGTCGGTGAGCACGGCCGGACCGCCGGGCACCGAGGGCACGTCGGGCACGACCCCGGCCACCTGCGCCTGCACCGGGGCGTCGCCGACGGTCAGCCCGACCCGGTCGCCGGCCGCCGCCCCCAGGTCCGCGGCGAGCCCCGCGGACAGCACCACCGGCAGCAGCGCGGGGGCCGGGTCGGCGGCCAGCACCACCCGGGCGTCGCCGGACGTGAGGCCCTGGGGGAACACCCGGCCGGTCAGCTGGAGCCCGTCGTCGGCCAGCTGCGGGTCGGTGATCGTGCCGTCCTCGCCGGGCGCGGTCGCCGTCCAGTCCGGTGCCGCGCCCGGCAGCGTGACGTCCAGGGTCAGCGGGGCGGTGGACTCCTCGTCGGCCACCGGCCCGTCCAGCGACAGGTCCAGGACCACGCCGACCACCGAGCGACCCGCCGGCACGCTCACCCCGGCCTCGTGCGGGGCGCCGTCCAGCGGCACCTCCGCACCCTCGATGGTGCTGCGCGCGCCGGTGGGGTCGGCCAGCACCAGGGTCGGGGTGGCGGTCACCGACGCCCCGCGCACCGTGCCGGCGACGCTCACGGCGCCGGGCCCGGGGATGCCGCGGGCGGGGCTCGGCACCAGGCCGGCGGTCACCGACGACCAGTCGTCGCCGTCCGGCAGCCGGCCACGGAGCACCTCGCCGGCGTGTGCGGTGTCCACCGCGACCAGCCGCGGCACCGCGCCGTCGTCCCCGGTGCCGAGCACGCTGCCCAGCGACACCGGTTGCTCGGTGACCGGGGAGACGGTGCCCCCGGTCGCGGCGAGCACCGCGTCGCCGTCCACGCCGGGGACGGCGGGCACGGCCAGGTCGCTGCCCACCCGCAGGTCGGCCTGGTCGGCCTGGGACACCCGCCAGGTGGCGTCCACCCCGGTGGCCGCGACGGCCGCCGCGGTGGCCAGCACCAGCAGCGCCGCCGCCCCGGACGCGAGCGGGCGCCGGGCGAGGTCACCGGCCACCAGCACCGGGACCAGGGACCGGCCGCGGACCGCGCGGCGGTCGGCGGCCCCGGCCAGCAACGGCGGCACCCGCAGCAGCAGCGCGGCACCGGCGAGCAGCACCAGCGCCGGGGCCACGACCAGCAGCGGGTCGGCACCGGTCGCGCCGCCCAGCCCGAGGACGGCGACCACGGCCAGTCCCACCAGCAGCAGGTCCGTGCCCGACCGGGCCACCGGCCCCCGCCCGGCCGACCGTCCTCCCGCGGGCACGCGGGTGGCGGCCACGGCCAGGCCGACCGCGAGCAGCACCGCGACCACGAGCACCGGCAGGAGCAGCCCGGCCGGCAGCAGCGGGCCGGCGTCGGAGCCGGGCAGCCGGTCGGCGAGCAGCAGCCGGGTGACCAGCACCGCGAGCGGGACGGCGACCAGGGCCCCGAGCGCGACCAGCACCACGGCCTCCGGCAGTGCCCGGGTCACGAGCTGACGGCGGGTGGCCCCCCGGGTGCCGAGCAGGGCGGTCTCCCCGAGGCGGCGGTCGCCGAGCACCCGGGCGGCGGTGCCCAGCGCGGCCACGGTGAGCAGCCCGACGACCAGCCCGACCGCGAGCACGGCCCCCCGGGTGTCGGCCTGCCGGTCCGCGGTCCCGGCCAGCGTGGTGGCCAGCGGGGCACGCACCCGGCTGGTCGCGTCGGTCGTCGCCCGCACCGCCCGGGTGAGCCCGGCCAGCCCGGCGGCCACCCGGTCGACCGCGGCGGGCGCCGCCGCGGCCACGTCGGGGGCGGCGAGCAGGCTCACCCGTTCCACCCCCGCGCCGGCGGCGAGCAGGGCCGCCGGATCGACCAGGAAGGGGCCGGCAGCGGGCACCCGGATCCGGCTGAACACCCCGAACTCCAGGTCCCGGACGCTGCCGGCACCGTCCAGCCGGTCGCGGTCCCACCCGCCGTCGGCCCGTGGCTCGACCAGCCCGACGAGGACGACGGTGACCGGCGCGGTGTCGCCGGCGTCGTCCAGGCCGGTGCTCGGTTCCAGGGTCACGGTGTCGCCCAGGGCCAGCCCGAGCGCCTGGGCGGCGGCGACGGGCAGCACCGCCGGCCAGGGCGCGCCGTCGGTGGGGGCCCCGGCCCAGCTGCCCGCGACCAGGTCGGCCCGGTCGGTCAGGTCGTCGACCCCGGCCAGCCAGCCCAGCCGGCGGGGGTCGGCGCCGGGGGGCAGGTCGCGCAGCGTCGAGGTGACCCAGGTCGAGGTGCGCGGCAGCACCGGGGCCAGCGCACCGGTCAGCGCGTCGCCCGCCGCGGAGACGTCGGGCAGCGGGTCGGCGGTCAGGTCGGTCAGCACGACCTCGACGGCCAGCTCGTCGGCCGGTGCCTGCGCCAGGCTCGACTGCCGGGCCCGGTCGGCGCCCCCGGTGAGCAGCAGCGCGCAGCTGCCCAGCACCGTCAGCCCGGCGACCAGGACGACGAGCACCACGACCAGCAGCCGCGCCTGGACCCGGCTGCGGGCGATCACCCGCCGACCAGTCGGCCGTCGACCACCTGCACGGCCCGGTCGGCCAGCGCGATCATCACCGGGTCGTGCGTGGAGACCAGCGCGGTGACGCCCTCGGCCTCCACGATGCCGCGCACCAGCGCCATCACGGCCAGCCCGGTCTCCCGGTCCAGCTGCCCGGTGGGTTCGTCGGCCACCAGCAGCCGGGGCGACCCGGCCAGCGCCCGGGCCAGGGCCACCCGCTGCTGCTGGCCGCCGGAGAGCTCGTCGGGCCGCTGGGTGGCGTGCGGGGTGAGCCCGACCAGGTCCAGCAGCCGGGCCACCCGCTGCTCCCGCTCCGCCGCGGGCAGCCGGCGCAGCCGCAGCGGGACGCCGACGTTCTCCGCCGCGGTCAGCACCGGGACCAGCCCGAAGGTCTGGAACACCGAGGAGACGACGTCGCGGCGCAACGTCACCAGCCCGTCGTCGTCCAGGGCCCCGACGTCGGTGCCGGCGACGGTCACGGTGCCGGCGTCGGGCCGGTCCAGCCCGCCGACCAGGTTCAGCAGCGTCGTCTTGCCCGACCCCGACCGGCCCACCAGCGCCACCAGCTCGCCGGGCGCTATCTGCAGGGACACCCCGCGCAGCGCGTGCACGGCCGTCGCGCCGTGCCCGAAGGAGCGGTGCACGTCGACCAGCTCGACCATCGGGTCGCTCACGCGCCACCGTCGCGGTGCACGGCCACGTGGTCGGCCTCCAGGGTCAGCCGCACCCGTCGGGTGAGGTCCAGCGCCGTCCGGTACTCCGCGGGCAGCTGCATCCGCCCGGCCCGGTCCAGCACGGCGAACTCCTCGGCGACGGTGTCCTCGCCCTGGGTGCGCCGGAGGACCTCGCTGGCGGTGCGGCCGTCCCGGATGGCGACGGTGCGCTCGACCTGGTCGCTCACCGTCGGGTCGTGGGTGACGACCACGACCGTCGTCCCCAGGTCGCGGTTGACCGTGCGCAGCGCCTCGTAGACCTGCTGCGAGCTGGTGGTGTCCAGCTCGCCGGTGGGCTCGTCGGCCAGCAGCAGCGCCGGGGCGTTGGCCAGCCCCACGGCGATGGCCACCCGCTGCTGCTCACCGCCCGAACAGGCGGCCGGACGACGGTCGGCGACGTGCGCCACGCCGACCAGCTCCAGCAGCTCGGCGGCGCGGGCGGCCCGGGTGCCCCGCGGCGTGCCGGCCAGGGCCAGCGGCAGGACGACGTTCTCCGTGGCGGTCAGGTACGGCACCAGGTTGCGCGCGGTCTGCTGCCAGACGAAGCCGACCACCTCGCGGCGGTAGGCCACCCGGTCGCGGCGGCTGAGAGCGGTCAGGTCCCACGGACCCACGGTGACCCGGCCGGCGGTGGGGGCGTCGATGCCCGCCAGCACCGCGAGCAGCGTGGACTTGCCCGAACCGGAGGCGCCGACGACGGCGAGCACCTCGCCGGGGTCGACCACCAGGTCCAGCCCCTGCAGTGCCTGCACCTCGACCGAGCCGGTGCGGTGGATGCGGACCAGGGACTCGCAGACGACGAGGGGCTCCCCCGCCAGCACCGCCGTCATCACGCTCCCGTCCGGGTGCGCGACCCGCACCGGGCCGGGATGTTAGCGCGCTCACACCACCGGTCGTTGCGTCGCGCACCCGTACCGGTCCCAGCCGTCCCACCCGCACCAGGTCCACCCGGGGCCCGGTGCGCCTCCCCCGGCGGCTCGGCCGTCGTCCCTAGCGTCGGCCGCGAACCCGCAGGACCGGCCGACGACGCCCGGCTCCGCACGTCCGAGCCCCGCCTGATCCGGAGAACGACATGATCCGTCTCAAGAAGTCCCCCGCCGACGTCGCCGTCACCTTCGCCCTCGAGGAGCAGGCCGTGCCCGGCCCGGTCTCCGTCGTCGGCGACTTCAACGGCTGGACCCCCGGCACGCACGTGCTGAAGAAGCGCAGCAACGGCACCCGCAGCGTCGTGGTCAAGCTGCCCGCCGGCGAGCCGGTGCGCTTCCGCTACCTGGCCGACGGCGGCCTGTGGTTCGACGACCCGCAGGCCCACGCGCACGACACGCAGGGCTCGCTGCTGCACCTCTGAGGGTCCCGCCCGTCGCCGGACAGCCCCCGGACCAGCACGTTCCGCAGTCGCCGCGCGCGACGGTCCCGTTCCGGCGGCGCGGCACCCGCCGTTCCCGGAACCCCACCCGAGACTCCAGGGGCCTGGAAGTCGGGGGCGGTCGGACGGGGGACGACGTGACGGACGTGCTGTGGACGGTGCTGGGCGCCGGTGCGCTGGCAGGCTTGCTGGTGGGCTTCGAGTGGGGCAACTGGCGCGGCGCCCGCCGGGCGGCGAAGGCGAGCTACCGCACCGTGCGGGGTCGCTGACCGAGGCGTCCTGGCAGGCTCTGGCGTCGTGATCACCCTCGCCTCGACCGTGACCGCTGCCGCCGCGCAGACCGCCGGCTTCGTCCTGGGCGCGGTGGTCTTCGTGGCCGTCGCGGTCGTGATGATCGTGGGCGGGCTGCGGATCCGCCGCCGGGGCACCGCCGGCGCCCAGGTGGGCGGCATCGTGCTCGTCGTCCTGGGTGCGCTGCTGGTCCTGGGGGCGCTGGCGAACCTGGCCGGCGGGACGACCGCCCCCTGAGACACGACAGAGCCCCCGCGACCGGCCGGTCGCGGGGGCTCTGCTGTCGTGCGGGTGCCGTCAGGCGGCGGCCTTCAGCTCGGCGGTCTGCCGCTGCCACTCGCGGTGCGCCTCGCGACGGACCTTGGGGCCGCCGGTGGTCAGCTTGTAGAGCTTGGCGACCTGCACCGGGGCGTTCTTCGGCGTCGTCGCGGCCATCCAGCCGTTGGGCAGGGAGAGCCGGAAGACCTTGTGCCAGGCGCTCGCGACCTGCTTGGGGAGCGAGGCCGTGTGGTAGCGCAGGCCGTACTCGTCGAAGATCGCGCGGACCTTCGGGGCGATCTCGGCGTACCGGTTGCTCGGCAGGTCGGGGAACAGGTGGTGCTCGACCTGGTGGCTCAGGTTCCCGGTCATGACGTGCATGGCCTTGGAGCCGGAGATGTTCGCCGAGCCCAGCATCTGACGCAGGTACCACTCACCGCGGGTCTCGCCCTCGATGGAGGTCTTCTCGTAGGTCTCGACGCCCTCGGGGAAGTGCCCGCACATGATCACCGAGTGCGACCACAGGTTGCGCACCAGGTTGGCGACGAAGTTCGCGGCCAGGGTCGGCACGAAGCTGGGGCCCGACAGCGCCGGGTGCACCAGGTAGTCCTTGGTGGCCTGCTTGCGGATCTTGTTCAGCACGGCCTTGCCGCGGGCCCGGAAGGCCGGGTCCTTGCGGCGCTCCTCGGTGGCCAGGTTCTTGCCCAGCTCGAGGTCGTAGGCGGCGATCCCGTACTCGAAGAAGCAGGCGTTGACGAAGTTCCACAGCGGCTGCAGCAGGTAGAGCGGGACCCACTTCTGGTCCTCGTCGACCCGCATGATCCCGTAGCCGAGGTCGTTGTCCTTGCCGATCACGTTGGTGTACGTGTGGTGCAGCTCGTTGTGCGAGTGCTTCCACTGCTCGGCCGGGCTGGCCATGTCCCACTCCCACGTCGTGGAGTGGATCTTCGGGTCGCGCATCCAGTCCCACTGCCCGTGCAGGATGTTGTGCCCGATCTCCATGTTCTCGAGGATCTTGGCGACCGAGAGGCCCGCCGTCCCCACGACCCAGGCCGGCGGGAACTTCGACACCAGCAGCACGGCCCGGCTGGCGATCTCGATCTTGCGCTGGACGTCGATCACCTTGCGGATGTAGGCGGCGTCGTCGGCACCGCGGCTGTCCACGATCTCCTGGCGGATGGCGTCCAGCCGACGGCCGATGTCCTCGACGTCGGTGGCCGACAGCGCGGCGATCGGGTTCTCGGACTTCTTCTGCAGTGCGGTCACGGGGTTCTCCTCGGCAGGGGGTCGAGCAGGGTCAGTGGTCGATGTCGCAGGCGCCGGCGGCGGCGCTGATGCAGGTCTGCACCAGCACGCCGTCCCCGGGCGCGGCGACGGTGAGCTCGCCGGTGCGCAGGTCGCGGACGGCGCCCTCGCGCAGCGGGAGCACGCAGCCGTAGCAGATGCCCATCCGGCAGCCGCTGGGCATGAGGACGCCGGCGTCCTCCGCGGCGTCCAGGATCGGGGTGGCGCCGTCGGCCTCGACGACGGAGCCGGTGCGGCCGAAGGTGACCGTGCCGCCCTCGCCGGTGACCAGCACCCGCGGGCGGAAGCGCTCGGTGTGCAGCCGGTCGGCGGCGTCCTCGGCGGCCCAGTGCTCCTCGAGCGCCTCGAGCATCCCGACCGGGCCGCAGGCCCAGGTGGTGCGCTCGGTCAGGTCGGGCACGAGCTCGGCGAGGTCGGCGGGCTTGAGCAGCCCGTCGACCTCGGTGTGCCGCTCGACGAGCCGGATCGACCCGGCCGCGGCCAGGGCACGCAGCTCGGCGCCGAACACGACGTCGGCGGCGGTGGGTGCCGAGTGCACGACGACGACGTCGACGAGCTCGGTGAGGTGGTTGCGCAGCATGCCCATCACGGGGGTGATGCCCGAGCCGGCGGTGACGAACAGCGCCTTGGCGGGCCGGTCCTCCGGCAGCACGAACTCACCCGTGGCCTGGTCGAGCTGGACCACGGTGCCCGGCTGGAGCCGGCGCACGAGGTGGTTGCTGACCACGCCGTCCGGGATGGCCTTGACCGTGACGGTGATGCAGCCGTCGGTGCGGGTGCGGTCGGAGGTGACCGAGTACGCCCGCCACTGCCGGACGCCGTCGACGTCCACGCCGAGCCGGACGAACTGGCCGGGGACGTGCTCGCGCCACCCACGACCGGGCTGGATCACCAGCGTCGCGGCGTCCGCGGTCTCCGGACGCACCTCGACGACCCGGCCGCGCAGGTCGGCGCCCGAGCGGAGCGGGGCGAACACGTCGAGGTAGTCGGTGGGCAGCAGCGGGGTGGTCGCCGCCTCCACGAGGCCCAGGACGCGGTCGCGCACCCGGTCACGCAGGCCGGGACGGGTCCCGGTCGGTCGCGGCTCGGTGGTGGTCATGGTCTGAGTCTGGTCGTTCGCACGGGCGAACTCCTGTGCCACCATGGTGAATCGGGACGGGTTTTTCACACCCGGCGAACAACGAACCCGGGAACTCCCCGGTCAGGAGGGTCCTGTGACGTTCGACGGCACCGTCGGGGAGGACCCCGCGTCCTCGGGCCTGCCCGTCGCGGTCGCCGCGGCCATCCGGGCCGACCTGCCCGGGGTCGCCGAGGCCACCGTGTCCGCGATCGTCGCCGAGGTCCCCGACTACGACGCGGCCTACTCCGACGGCATGGGCGCGGTGATCGAGAACGCCGTCCAGCTGGCGCTCGGCGGGTTCCTGGAGCTGGCCACCACCGGGGTCGAGGACGCCGCGAGCACCCCGATCCAGCCGGCGCTGGACGGCGCCTACGCGCTGGGCCGGGGCGAGGCCCGCGGCGGCCGCTCCATGGACGCGCTGCTCGGTGCCTACCGCGTCGGGGCCCGGGTGGCCTGGCGTGGGCTGGCCGCCAGCGCGGTCGCGCACGGGCTCACGGTGCAGCAGCTGGCCCGCTTCGCGGAGCTGGTCTTCGCCTACATCGACGCGCTGTCGGCCTCCAGCGTCGCCGGGCACGCCGACGAGCGGAACGCCAGCGGCCGGGTGCGCCAGCGCGTGCTGGAGCGCCTCGGGCTCCGGCTGCTCGCCGGCGGCACGGTCGAGGAGCTGACCGGCGCCGCCGAGCGGGCCGACTGGGACCCCCCGCGCACGCTGACCGCCGTGCTGCTGCCGGCCACCCGGGTCCGCGGCACCCTGGCGATGCTCGACCCGCGCACCCTCATGCCCAGCCTGGACGAGGTCGCCGTCCTGCTGGTGCCCGACGCCGAGGGCCCGGCCCGGGCAGCGCTGGTGCACGCGCTGCACGGCCGGGAGGCGCTGCTCGGCCCGGCCCGGCCGTGGTGGGACGTCGTCGCCTCGCACGCCCGCGCCGCCCGGGTGGCCGAGCTGCAGCTGCCCCGCCCCGACGCCGCCCCGCTGGACACCGAGGCGGTGCTGCCCGAGCTCGTGCTGCGCGCCGACGAGGCAGCCCTGGCCGACCTGCGCGCGCAGGTGCTCCAGCCGTTGGCCGACCTGCCCGAGGGCACCCGCGACAAGCTCACCGAGACCCTGCGCGCCTGGCTGCTGCACCACGGTCGCCGCGAGGCCGTCGCCGCCGAGCTGTTCGTGCACCCGCAGACCGTCCGCTACCGCATGGGCCAGCTCCGCGACCTCTTCGGCGACCAGCTCGAGGACCCCCGCGCCGTCCTCTCGCTGACCCTCGCGCTGGCCTGACCCCACCTGTCGGTTCCCGGGATTCCGGAACAGCAACGGCTCCACTCAAGCGGGTGAGCTGGGGAAACTCCCCTTCACGGAGACCTGGGAGTCCCGATGTGAGCGACGGCGCACCAGGCGTCGGCAGCCGGACGGATCCGGCTGGGCCCACGATCACGGGAGACCCGCATGTCCAGCACCGACCGTCCAGCCGCAGCGCCCGCGTCGTCCCGGCGGCCCGGGCGCCGCGCCGCCCACCTGGCCACCGCAGGGGCGTTGACCCTGGCGGTCGCGGCGTCCGGCGGGCTGGTCTGGCAGTCCAGCAACGCCGCCTACTCCGCCCGCACCGCCAACCCGACCACCAGCTGGGCCACCGGCACCGTCGTCCTGACCGACGACGACACCGGCAGCGCCCTGTTCGCCGTCGGCGACGTGAAGCCCGGCCAGGACGGCTCCCGGTGCATCACGGTGACCTCCACCGGGTCGCTGCCCAGCGACGTGCGGCTCTACGGCCTGGGCCTGCACAGCACCAACGGACTGGGCGACCACCTGGGCCTGCGCATCAGCATCGGCCAGGGCGGTGGGTTCGCCGACTGCACGGGCTTCACCGAGACCGACGTCGTCTACGAGGGACCGCTGTCCTCCTTCACCACCTCCAGCTACTCCGCCGGGCGTTCCCTGTGGCGGACCTCGGGCACACCGGCCGGGTCGGCGCAGGGCGAGCAGCGCACGTACCGGTTCTCCTACGTCCTCGATGCCGCCACCCCGGACTCCACCCAGGGCTCCCTCGCCTCGGTCGAGTTCGTCTGGGAGGCCCAGAACGACTGACCGGCCCCGTACCGACCCGACCCGACCCAGCCAGGAGGACGCGTGACCGACCCCCGCGACGTCGCCGACCCGCGCCCCCCGGGGTCGGGACCCGTCGGGAGCTGGCGGCAGGGCTGGACGGCGCTGCTGCTGACCTCCCTCGCCCGGTCGGTCCTGGCCGCCGTGGTCGTGCTGGTGGCCTGGTCGGTGGTGCCGGTCCCGTTCGGCGCGCAGAGCCACGTCGTGCTCACCGGCTCCATGGCCCCGCGGCTGGAGGTCGGGGACGTGGTCGTCTCCCGGGACGTGCCCGTCCCCACCCTGGCGGTCGGTGACGTCGTCGTCGCCGCCGACCCCGACCGGCCCGGCGGCGTGCGCGTGCACCGCCTGGCCGGGTGGGAGGACGGCCGACTGCGGCTGCGGGGGGACGCCAACCCCGCCCCGGACTCCTCCCTGGTGTCCCCCGCGGACGTGGTGGGGGTCGGCGTCCTCCGGGTCCCGTGGATCGGGGCACCGCGGGTGTGGGTCTCCACCGGCGACTGGGTTCCGTTGACCGCCACCGGCGTGGGCCTGGTGGGCCTGCTGGCGGCGAGCAGCGTCTTCCGGCCGCCGGGGGCGAGCCTCCCTGCCCGCGCCGGCTCGCACCGGGCGCCGGTGCGGCTGACCCGACGTGGGCGGCGCGTGCGCGCCGCGACGGTGCTCGGCCTGCTCGTCGGGGTCACCGTCACCACCCACCACGCCGCCTCCGCCGCCTACGCCTCCACCACCGGCGGCGGCCTCTCGACCCTGGCCAGCGCCCAGCACTTCCGGTGCGCCGCGGCGGTCGCCGACGCCGGTGCCGGCCGCTACTACCCGCTGCAGGAGACCGACGGACCCACCGCGGTGAACCTGGGCACCGACCCCGACGCCGACGCCACCTTCCACGGCGGGGTCGCCCTGGGCTCGCCCGGACCCGACTGCCTGGGTGCCGACCGGGCGGTGACCCTGGACGGCTCCTCCGGCTGGATCGGCACGGCCAGTCCCGTGAGCAACCCGACCGTCTTCAGCATCGGCGTCTGGTTCCGGACCACCGTGGCCGGCGGCAAGATCATGGGCTTCGGGACCAGCGCGAACGCCACCTCCGGTCAGTACGACCGGCACGTCTACATGTCCGACGACGGGCGGCTGACCTTCGGCGTCTACAACGGAGCCATCCAGACGATCACCACCCCGGGCTCTTACGCCGACGGCGCGTGGCACCTCGCCGTGGGCACGCTGGGGCCGGCCGGCCTGGGCTTCTACGTCGACGGCGCGCGGATCGGCCTGCGGCCGGAGGTGACCACCGCCGAGCAGATCACCGGCTTCTGGCGGCTGGGGTTCGACACGCTGGGGGGATGGCCGGGGGCACCGGGCAACTCCTACTTCACCGGCTCGCTGGCCCACGCCGCGGTGTACCCCACCCAGCTCGGCCCCGACGAGGTACGTGAGCTCTACGTCACCGGCGCCTGAGCCGAGCCCGGGGCCTCACGGGGTCTCGGGCCTGCGGGCGACGAGGAGGACGTGGGTGTCGGGCCAGTCGAGCTGCTCGCCGTTGACGGGGTCGAGGAGCTCGGCGACCGGTGCGAAGACGTTCTCCACCAGCCAGTCGTTGCGCCAGGCGCCCGAGCGGGGGTCGACCTCGAGGCCGGCGGCGGTGACCAGCGCGGTCCAGCCGGCGCCGTCCAGGGCGCAGAACTGCTCGTGGGTCTCGGACAGCCAGTTGTCGGTGTAGCTGACCTTGGAGAGGAACTCCATCGCGTCGGCCAGCCGGAGCAGGACGTCGTCCCCGTCGGTGCTGAACGCGAACGGCACCCGGGCGTGCCGGCGGAAGTCGACGGCGAACTGGTCGAACCGGGCCCGGGTGCTCAGGCCCTCCAGGTGTCCGGCGACGTCGGCCAGTGCGGTCAGGTCGACGGGGTCGGCGGCGGCGCCGTCGTCGGTGCGCAGGCGCAGGCGCACCTGCCGGTCGCCCTCGGCCGGGCCGCAGACGTCGGAGTTGATCCACACCCCGCCGGGCGCGGTGTGCGCGGCGATCTCTCGGGCCAGGGCGTGCAGGGCGGCCACTCCCCCGCCGTAGCTGAGGATCTCGTGGGTCAGCGCGAAGGTGGTCGTGGTGTCCACGGTGGCCGGCGGGAAGACCGACCCGTTGAGCACGTTGGCCTGCACGAAGAACGTGTTCGGGTTCGCCGCGAAGGCGCCCTGGGCCTTGCGGTGCTCGCACTCGTCGAACAGGTGCCGGGCCACCTCGACCCCGAACAGGTCCGACTCGTGCAGCGTGGGCTCGGCCGCGGCGAGCTCGAGCATGGCGCCGGTCGCGCAGCCGATGTCCACGATCCGGCCCGGCTGCACCCACGGCCTGGCCTGGGCCCACTTGCGCTCTGCGGCGGACTCGAACGCCGCGATGTAGGAGCGGTACTCCCGGGTGGCGGTCAGCCCGCCCTCGGAGCCGACCACCGGGTCGGAGCAGATGACGACGGTGGAATCGGCCAGGCCGTACCGGTCGAACACCGACACCGTGGCCGGGTGGGCCAGCTCCCGCCAGGTCGGGTCGCCGGCGACCAGCAGCTCGAGCACGTCCCACGGGCGGGCCGGGTCGGCGTCGTCCCCGGCCTCGACGGGCACCACCCGGTAGCCCAGCTCCCGGTACATCGCGGTGACCTCGGCGGTCGAGCAGGCGACGACGGTGTCGGCCGGGGTCGGTGACCGTCGTCCGGCGGTCTCGTGCGCGACGGTCTTGACCGTCAGCTCGGCGAACCGCGGTGTGGGTTCGACGTCCACGACGCCGACGACGACGCCCTCGATGCCCTCGGTCAGCGCGAACCGCTCGATGGCGGCCTCCCGCCGGTGGAAGGGCACCGGGTTGCGCCGGGTGCCGCGGTGGTTGGCCGAGGTGACGGCCCAGACGACGGTGGCGTCCTCGGCCAGCACCACCGGGTCGCCCTCGGTGTCGCGGGTGTGCCCGGCCAGGACCGCCCGCAGGTAGTGGGCCTGGAAGCGGGTGAGCACGTGGTGCCGGCCGGGGAACAGGACGGTGCGCAGGGGGCTGTCGACCACGCGGCCATCCTGCCGGAGCTCAGACCAGCGGCAGGCCGGTGACGACACGGGCGGCGACGCGGCCGGCGCGGCGCCCGTCGGCCGGGTCGTCGCCGGCGACCTCCAGGGCGGGCCGGTCCACCGGGAGCTGGGCGTGGTGCACCGCGACGGCGGAACCGGAGACCCCGACGCCGACCGACAGCCGGGAGGCCTGCGCCGCGGCGGCTGCCAGTACGACCGCGTCGGCGCCGGCGACGGCCACGACCCGCAGCGGGACGCCCTCCTCCTCGGCGCCGGCGGCGACCTCCCGGAGCACCACGGGGTCGGCGTCCGGCCCGTGGTGCAGCACCAGCGCCGGCTTCTCGACCGGCTCGTCCCTCACCGACCACGCCCCGCGAACGCCGCGACCAGACCGGTGGCCACCGCGTTGCGTGGTCCCTGGTCGCCGAGCACGTTGCCGGTGCCGCAGACCACGCCGTGCCCGGCGAGGGCGTCGG
This sequence comes from Geodermatophilus sp. Leaf369, assembly GCF_001424455.1. NCBI lineage: Bacteria > Bacillati > Actinomycetota > Actinomycetes > Geodermatophilales > Geodermatophilaceae > Geodermatophilus > Geodermatophilus sp. Leaf369. The sequence goes on from NZ_LMQA01000004.1 coordinate 49,944, forward strand.
CGATCTGGTCGGGGATCTCGAAGTCCAGCGCCGAGCCGCCCAGCAGGACGACGAAGTCCAGCGCCCGCAGCTCCCCGCCCGGGGCCACCTGGCGCAACGCCCGCAGCGTGTTCACCACGAACACCCGCCGCTTGGCCTCCCGGCGCACCCGGCGCACGTGGTCCAGGCCGTACCGGGTGCCGATCGGCACCGGGCCCTCGGCGGTCAGCGCGACCACCCGGGCGAAGACGTGCGGGGGCAGCGGCTCGTCGAAGAACTGCACGGTGCCGTCCTCGTGCCGGACGTGGAAGAAGCTCTCCACCTTGGCCAGCGGCCAGCGCTTGACCAGCTCGGCGACCTCCCGGTCGCCCAACGCCAGCTCGGAGTCGATCAGCTTGGTGACCAGCTCGCCGGCGCCGGCCACGTGCACCGCGGTCGAGGTGCCGTCGGCGGTGAGCAGCGCCGCGTCGGTCGACCCCCCGCCCAGGTCGACGACGACGACCGGCGCCTGCACGCCCGGGGTGGTCAGCGCCCCGAGCGCGGCCATCTCGCCCTCCACCCCGCCGATCTCGGTGGTGGTCGTCAGCGAGGTGGCGACCCGGTCGGCGACGGCCTGCATCCGGCTGCGGCTGGTACGCACCATGGCGGCCAGCCCGACGGCGTTCTCCAGCGCGATCTCCCCGGCCAGCCCGCCGCGCACCTCGGCCGGGACGAAGGTGTCCACCGCCAGCACGTCCCGGATCGCGATGTCGCCGGGGTCCGCGCCCCCGAGGGTGTCGGCCATGGTGTCGCGCACCGCGGCGAGCATCCCGCCCACGTGGGTGCCGGGTTCGCCGTGCGCGTCCTCCAGCGGCTGCACCCGGGCCAACGCGGCCATGATCGCCTCGGCACCGGCGTCCACGTCGACCTTCACCGTGCGCCCGGCCCCGCGCAGCTCCAGCACCCCGACCGGGATCCGCCGGTCGGTGACGTCCCCGGCCGGCGTGCGGACGACCACCGCCGACCGGTTGCCGGTGAGCGCCCGCGCCACGGGTGAGACCTGCCGGGTCTGGTCGGGGTCCAGGTCGAACACGGTCGCGATGCCGTAGGTGTTGGACAGCGTGCGGATGGTCCGGCCCGGGCCGGCCACCTCGACCGCGGCACGCATCCCGAGGGGCACCTTCTCCACCGCGGACACCTCGTCGACGACGGGGACCTTCTCGCGCAACCGGTTGGTGACCAGCACGGCGTCGTCCCCGGCGAGCACGGCGGCCACCACCGGCACCCCCCGGGCGACCGCGGCGTTCAGCGCGGCCGCGACGTCGTCGAAGTCCCACCCGGGCGGGACGACGACGACCGCCGGCTCGTCGACCGGGTGCTCACCCAGGTCGGCCACCGACACCGTCACACCGACGCCGAGCCCGACGCCGCCGGGGGTGGCCGGGTTGTGCCCGATCATCGTGGACTCGGTGATGACCGTCTCGGTGATGGTCTCCATCGCCAGCCCGCTGATCACCGGGGTGGCCTCGTTGAGCAGCACGACGTCGAGCTCCTCGGCCCGCCGTCCGACGTCGACAAGGGCCCGGCGCACCGCCGTGAGGGCACCCTCGGTGGAGGCCGGGGTGCCCTTCACGCCGGTGGTCCGGGTCAGCGCGGTGCCCAGCCAGCGCACGTCGCCGTCGGCACCCAGCACCGCCAGGCACGCCTCGGTGGTGCTGTTGCCGATGTCGACGCCGACGACCAGGCGGTCGCCGCCGCTCACCCCGCGGCGCGCTCGATGGTGGCCTCCAGCTCCACCGGGCCGGCCCCGTCCCGGATGCACTCGAACTCCTTCAGGTGCAGCAGCGCGGCCTTGGCCTGCCAGCGCGGGCGGGCCATCTGGTCGTTGCGGGTGGGCACCGGCTGCGGGGACTCCCCCTTGGCGTACTGCGCGGCGTTGGAGCCGATCGCCCGGAACACCTCGGCGTCCAGCAGCGGGGACTGCGGGAAGAGCTCCAGGTTGGACAGCCGGGCCAGGTCCTTCTGGTGGATCATCGTCGTCCCGCGGGACAGCAGGCCCACCGAGATGCCCGACCCGGAGAGCTTGGCCGCGACGTGGGAGATGGCCGCGAGGTCGGCGGTCGCCCACACCCGCACGATCCGCACCCCGACGCCCTGCTCCTCGATGCCGGCCATCAGCTGCCGGAGCACCTCGGCGTGCGGGACGCCGACGATCGTCTGGGTGAAGGTGTCCCCGAAGGCCGGGGAGACCGCGATGACCACCTCGTCGGGCCGGGTGCCGCGGCGGGCGGGGCCGGTCTCGGTCAGGGTGAGCGTGCGCTGCGGGGTCTCGAGCGATGTCACGGTCAGCGCACCTCGGTCTCGGGGTTGGTCGCGGAGGTGACGTGCCGCAGCTGCTTGAGCTGCTCCCACCGTTCACCCTCCAGCCGGTAGCCGGTGCCCGGTCCGGCGTAGTCGTTGGCGTCGTTGATCGCCGACAGCGGCACGAAGTCCGCGGTGAGGATCGCCGAGGTCTGCAGCAGGTCCCCCGACACCCGCTGGCGCAGCACCGACAGCAGGTTCTCCGCGACGTCGTGGAAGCCCGAGGCCTCGAGCCCGCGCACCAGGTCCAGCCCGGTGATGCCCCGGTCCATCACGGCCTGGGCGCCGGTGAGGTCGGCCAGCACGTCGCGGAACGGGTAGTCGTTGGAGCTGTTGGCGTAGGTCGCCGCCTCCACCTCGGCGTCGGTGATGGCCGGGAGGTCAAGCTGGGCAAACAGCGCCTGCAGCGCCCGGGCCGCCTTCGCCCGCACGGCGAGGATCTCCGGCTCCCGCACGTGCCGCAGCCCGCCGTCGACCTGGAGGTCGCGCTGGATGGTGTTCCAGTCGTCGTAGTCGTCGGTGTCGAAGTTCGAGCCGGCGAACATGTTGTCCTGGTTGGGGACGGCGGAGTACCCGGAGCACACGAAGTCGGTGCCCGGCAGCAGCTGCGGCAGCATCCGCGCCGTGCGGCGCATCGCCGAGTGGGAGAAGGACTGGTCGTTCCCCGACGCGCACTCCAGGTCCATCATCGAGGCGACCAGGTTCTCCGCGGCCACCGCCCGGATCCCGCCGGGCACCGCCCCCGGTACGCCGATGCAGCTGATCGAGCCGTTCTGCAGCCCCTGCACCCCGGCGCCCTTGGCCATCAGGATGCAGCGGATCTCCAGGTACAGCATCGAGCGGCCCTCGGCGTTGCCCATCTGCACCTCGGACCCGGTGCCCGAGGTGAAGCGCATCTTGATGCCGCGGGAGGCGTACGCCGAGGCCAGGAAGGTCTTGGACCAGGGGGTGTCGTCGCCGTCGACGAACACCGACTCGGTGCCGTAGATGGAGATCGTCTCGGCGTAGGCGGTGATGCCGCGCATGCCCAGGTCGAGCTCGGTGGCCTCCTCCAGCGCGCACTGGGTGAGCACGCCGCCGCGGCCGACCTGCCCGCCGACCTGCAGCGCGATCGCCACCAGCGGGGCGTAGCGGACGACACCGAGCGTCGTCTCCAGCTCGGCGAAGCCGCGCAGCGCGCCCTCGGCGGCGTCCACGGCGACCTGCAGCGGGTTGTCCCTAGCGCTGGTGGAGTGCGCCTGGTTGGCCGGCGTGCGGCGGGCCCGCATCTTCTGCATCGCCTGCATGATCTCCACGACGTTCATCAGCTTCACGACGTCGAGGACCTTGGCCGGGGTGAGCCCGCGGGTCACGGCGAGGACGTCGGAGCGGCTGACGCCGGGGTCGATGAGCATCCGGGCGATCTGCCCAGAGTCCAGCGCCACCGAGGCCTCGGTGGTCGCCACGTCGAGGGCGTGGTCGGCGATGAAGCTGTCCATGAAGTCGAAGTCGGCGCGCTCCCGGCCGTCCATCTCCACGACCCGGCCGTCCTCGACCCGCACGCTGGGCTGCGGGTCGAAGTCGCTCTCCATCGCGACCAGGCCCTTCTCGGGCCACTCCTCGACGAACCCGTCGAGGTTGACCGGGCGCTCCTCGAGCACCTCGGTGCGCAGCGAGTGTCGCGTGTCGGTGGCGTTGCGGGGCTGGACGGCGGTCATGCGCGGGTCTCCTCGTCGGTCGCGACGGCGGGGGTGAGCGCGCCGTCCTGGGCTTGCTCGGCGTCGTCCTCGGCCAGCAGCCGGCGGCGGCCGTAGACCTCGGCGGCCTCCCGCACCAGGGCGGCGTTCACCGGGGCCGCGTAGGTGGTCTCCAGCCGGTCGGCCATGGCCAGCAGCTGGGCCTCGGTGGAGGCCCGCGGGCGCAGCGCGTTGTACATCGTGAGCACCTCGGCGTCGGGGATCGCGGTCATCTCCGCGGCCCGCCGGAAGTTCGCGGCCAGCTGCGGGCGGCCGGCGGACTCGGCGAGCTGGGCCTGCAGCTCGAGGGTCTCCGGGGCGATCCGCAGGTCCTCGGCGGTCAGCTCGCCGGAGACCACGGCCTCCATCGTCAGCGCGGTGACCGGCTTGCCGGTGGGGGTCTTCAGCAGCTCGGGGCGGTTGATCGACAGCGGGTAGTCGGCGGCGGTGAGGGGTGCGGCGGTCATCGGTCGGTGCTCACGGGGACGCTCCTGGGGATCGGCGGACCGGGCTCACGCGCAGTGTGACCGCTGACACGTTGCACGTTCGTTGCCCGGGCGTGGGGGCTGGCGGACGCCGCCCGGAGGGGGTGTGATGCCCGCCATGAGCGCATCCCTGACCCATGCCGCCGCCCGCGCCGTGCTCGACGCCGGCATCGCCGAGGCCGACGCGATCGGCCAGCCGATGAACATCGCCGTCGTCGACGACGGCGGCCACCTGGTCGCCTTCGCCCGGATGGACGGCGCGATCAAGGCCAGCATCGACATCTCCACCCGCAAGGCCGTGACCTCGGTGCTGATGAACGCACCGACCGGGGCGCTGACCCCGCTGGTGCAGCCCGGCGCCGAGCTGTTCGGCCTGGGCGCGAGCTCCGGCGGGCTGGTCACCTTCGGCGGCGGCATCCCGCTCTCCCGGGACGGCGTCTGCGTCGGTGCCGTCGGCGTCAGTGCGGGCTCGGTGGAGCAGGACACCCGCGTCGCCGAGGCCGCCGTCGCCGCCCTCCCCGCCTGAGGACCCGGCGGGGCCTTGTCGCGGGTGGCCGGGGAGTCGATGATCACGGGACGGCGTCCAACGGTGGGCGGCGGCGAGCCGGCCGGGGGTGGGACGTGAGCCCGCGGCCCGAGCGCACCGTGCAGCCCGACGACGACCCCGTCGCCCACGCGAGGGTGCTGGACGGCGTCTTCGACCGCGTGCTGTCCGACGACCCGCGCGGGCCCCGGCCGCGGCCGGTGGTGTCGGCGTCCTGGCAACGCAGCCTGGCCGCGCACGTCGACCCCGAGCACCGCACCCCGCCGGTGGTCTTCGACCGGGCCCAGCTCGACGCCGCCCGCGAGGCCCACCCGCTGGCCGAGGTGCTGCCGCTGCTGCGCAGCACGCTGGCCAGCATCGCCGACGAGGCCATGCACGTGATGCTGGTGACCGACGGGTCGGGCAACGTGCTGTGGCGCGACGGGGCGGCGAAGCTGCTGGTGACCGCCGACAGCGTGGGGCTCTTCCCGGGCACCAACTGGAGCGAGCAGGCCATCGGCACCAACGCGATGGGCACGGCGCTGGCCGTCGGGCGCCCCGTGCAGATCCACTCCGCCGAGCACCTGGTGCGCACCTACCACTCGTGGACCTGCGTCGCCGCCCCCGTGCACGACCCGGACACCGGCGCCGTGCTGGGCGCGGTCGACGTCAGCGGCCCGCTGCACACCGTGCACCCCGCCCTGGTGCAGCTGGTCACCGCCACCGCGCAGCTCGCCGAGCACCACCTGCGCGTCCGGATGGCGATCGCCGACGAGCGGCTGCGGATGGAGAACATGGCGCACCTGACCCGGCTGGGCCCGGCGGCCGGGGCGCTGGTCACCCGCACCGGCCGGTTGCTGGCCGGACAGCCCTACGGCTGGTGGCCCGAGCGGGTGCCGATCGAGGACGGCCGGCTCGCCGACCGGCTGCTGCTCGCGGACGGGTCGGAGGTGGTGGTCGAGCAGCTGGAGGAGGGCTGGCTGCTGCGCTCGCCGGCCACCCGGCGCCGCACCCCCACCCCGCCGGACACCCCCGCGCTCACCCTGCGGTTCCTGGGCGACGGCCCGCCGCGGGCCACCCTGGACGGACGCCCGCTGGCCCTGACGCTGCGCCCGGCCGAGGTGCTCACCGCGCTGGTCGTGCACCCCGACGGGCTCACCGGCGGCCAGCTGGCGCAGCTGCTCTACGGCGACGAGGGCAACCAGACCACCGTGCGCGGCGAGGTGCACCGGCTGCGCGCGCTGATCGGCGCCGACCTGCTGCTCACCCGGCCCTACCGGGTGTCCGCGGCGGTCGACAGCGACGTGGTCACCGCGCGGCGGGCGCTGGCCGAGGGCCGGATCGCCGACGCGCTGGCCGCATCCCCCGGGCTGCTGCTCCCCCGCTCGGAGGCCCCGCTGGTCCGCGAGCTGCGCGACGAGCTCGCGGCGGGCCTGCGTCGGGCCGTGCTGGAGACCGACGACGCCGACCTGCTGCACCGCCTCGCCGGCTGCCCGGTCGGCGCCGAGGACCTCGCCGTGCACGAGCGGCTGCTGGAGCTGCTCCCGGCCGGTGACCCCCGCCGGCCCGCGGTCGCCGTCCGCCGGGACCGGTTGCAGCAGCCCTGACCACCCGGTGCGACGATCGCCGTCGTGCCACCACCTGCCCGGGGGGACCTCCCCCGGGAGGTCCGGGTCCTCGCCGTCGTCGCGTTCGTCGTCGCCCTCGGGTTCGGCATCGTCGCCCCGGCCATCCCCCTCTACGCCCGCTCGTTCGGGGTGGGGACGACGGCGGTCGGGCTGGCGATCAGCTCGTTCGCCTTCTTCCGGTTCGTCTCGGCGTTCGGCGGCGGGGCGCTGGTCGAGCGGTTCGGCGAGCGGCTGGTGCTGGCCGTCGGGCTGGGGATCGTCGCGCTGGCCACCGGCGCCGCGGGTCTGGCGCCGTCCTTCGGCTGGTTCCTGGTGCTCCGCTCGGCCGGTGGGGTGGGCAGCGCGATGTTCACCGTCGCGGCGCTGTCCCTGCTGCTGCGGGTCGCGCCGGCCCAGCACCGCGGGCGCGCGGCCTCGACGTTCCAGGGCGGGTTCATCCTCGGCGGCATCGCCGGGCCGGCCGCCGGTGGGCTGCTCGCCGAGCTGTCCCCCCGGCTGCCGTTCTTCCTCTACGCGGCGTTCCTGCTGGTGGCCGGTGCGGTCGCGATGGTGCTGCTGCGGACCCCGCGGACCGCCGTGGTGGTCGACGTCCCCGACGGGCCCGTACCGGAGCCGCTGAGCCTGGCCGCGGCGTTCCGCACCCGGGCCTACGTCGCCGCGCTGGTGGCCAACCTCGGGGTCGGCTGGATGCTCTTCGGCGTCCGCAACTCCCTGGTGCCGCTCTACGTCACCGAGGAGCTGGGCCGCACGGTGGCCTGGGCCGGTGCCGGGCTGCTGGTCGGGTCGCTGGCCCAGGCGCTGGGACTGCTCCGGTCGGGGCGGCTGGTCGACGGCTGGGGACGACGCCCCTCGCTGGTGACCGGAGCCGCGCTGGCCACCGGCTCGGTGGCGCTGCTGGCCGGGCCGCCCTCGACCGTGGTCTTCCTGGTGTCGATGGCGGTGTTCGGGCTGGCCGCCTCGCTGCTGGCCAGCACCCCGGCGGCGCTGGTCGGGGACGTGAGCCCGGCGCGCGGCGGCCGGGTGGTCGCGGTCTTCCAGATGGCCTCGGACCTGGGCGGCATCCTCGGCCCGCTGGCCGCCGGCTGGCTGACCGACCGGTTCTCCTTCCAGGTCGCCTTCGGGGTGACCGCGCTGGTGCTGGCCGCCGGGCTCGTTGCGGCGCTGCGGCTGCCGCGGGTCAGTCGCGGCCCGGGACCCGCAGGCCGTACTGGCTGATCTTGCGGTAGAGCGTGGCCCGGGAGAGCCCGAGCTCCCCGGCCGCGCCGACCACGGTCGCCCCGGGCGCGGTCAGGCAGCGCAGGATCTCGTCGCGCTCGAGCTGCTCGAGCCGGGTGAGCGACCGGGAGCCCGCGCTGAGCACGTCGGGCCGCAGGTGCCCCACGTCCACCACGTCGGTGCGGGACGACGCCTCCCGCACGACCTGGCGCAGCTCGCGGACGTTCTCCGGCCAGCTGTGCGCGGCCAGGGCCTTGACCGCCCGCGGGGTGAAGGCGATGTCGCGGTGCCGGTGCTCGCGGGCGAAGGAGCGGGCCAGCGGTTCGACGTCCTCGGGCCGGTGCCGCAGCGCCGGCACCTCGACGACGGCGTCCACCAGCGCGGCCAGCGGCTTTGGGATCGCGGCGAAGTCCGGGGCGGTGAGCACCAGGGGCCGGCCCGGTCCGGGCACCCCGGCGAGCGTCGCGACGAGCTGGTCGGCCGCCCAGGCGGGCAGCGCGTCGGCCCCGGCGACCACCACGCAGGTGTCCCGGGCGCCGAGCTCGGGCGCCCACAGCGCCAGCCAGCCGTCGACGTCCTGGGCGCTCGGGGGGCGGGCGACCAGCACCCGTTCCCGGCGGCGGCGGGCCTCCCGGGCGAGGGCGGCCACGGCGGACTTGCCGACCCCGGGCTCCCCCACCACGGCCAGCAGCCGCCCGGCGCGCACCGCGTCGCGGGCCGCGGCCACCGCGGTCGTCCAGGCCCGTGAGCCGCACGGGTCGCCGCCGGCGAGCCGGTCGGACACGACGTGGAAGACCTCACCCCGGGGCAGCGGCCGCACCGGGTGCCCCCCGGCACGCACGTTCATCAGCGCCGCGGTGTTGCCGGCCGCTGACTGCGCCAGGGCCAGCAGCAGGTCCGAGGAGGCGTCGGACCAGGTGGTCATGTTGATGCTGCCGACCAGGTCGCCACTGCGCGGGTCGAGCACCGGCACCGCCGCACAGGTGTAGGCCCGCAGCGGCGCGACGAAGTGCTCCCCGGACCGCACCAGCGCCGGCACCCGGTCGGCCAGGGCCAGGCCAAGGCCGTTGGTGCCCGCGGTCTGCTCGTTGAAGTAGAAGCCCGGCGCCAGGTGCACCCGGTCCAGCGAGCGGTTCATGTCGCGGTCGACCGACCAGCGGGCCAGCACGAGGCCCTCGTGGTCGGTGATCATCAGCCCGACCGGCTCCTGGCCCAGCGTCCCGTGCAGCTGACCGAGCACCTCGGCACCGCACTCGTAGAACAACGAGTCGGTCGCCAGTGCGCCGGTGAACACCGGCGCGACGCCCTCGGGCGACACCCCGTAGCGCTCGCTGCGCGCCCACGACGCCCGCACCCTCGGACGGGCCACCGGCACCGGAGCTCCGTGCCGACCAGGGACTTCGGCCATGACGCCTCCTCGGACGCAACGGTGCGTCGAGCACAACCTAAACCGCGGCGTCAGGAGGCGGCCAGTCCCCTCGTCTCAAAGTGAGACACGTGCGCACCCCGCCACGTGTCCGCCACCCCTAGCGTCGGCCCGGAGTGATCCAGCTCCCAACGGAGGGACCTGGGCCTGGTTCGAGGAGGAACCGTGTACAGCAAGGACGGCACCGACTACTTCGTGGTCGACGCGCACATCGCCCTCTGGGACGCCCGCGAGGAGAACCAGCGGAACATCCACGGCAAGCAGTTCATCGACTGCTTCTACGACTACCACCGCAACCTCTCGCCGGAGTCCGAGGTGTGGAGCTACGACGAGTACCTCTACCAGGGCGGCGAGCGCCTCATGCGCGACATCTTCGGCGACGGCATGGTCGACCACGCGATCTTCCAGCCCGCGCGGCTCAAGGAGTTCTACACCAAGGGCTTCGGCCAGACCGACGAGGCCTTCGCGCTCGCGCAGGCCCACCCGGACAAGCTGACCTACAACCACTACTTCGACCCCCGCGACGGCGAGAACGGCCTCGACCGGCTCCGCGAGGACGCCGAGAAGATGCACCTCAAGGGGGTCAAGCTCTACACCGCGGACTGGCACGGCGAGAGCCGCGGCTGGAAGCTCAACGACCCGATGGCCTACAAGTACTTCGAGGCCTGCCGCGAACTCGGCATCACGAACATCCACGTCCACAAGGGCCCCACCATCCGCCCGCTGGACCGGGACGCCTTCGACGTCGCCGACGTCGACGCCGTCGCCAGCGACTTCACCGACCTCAACTTCATCGTCGAGCACGTCGGCCTGCCCCGCCTCGAGGACTTCTGCTGGATCGCCACCCAGGAGCCCAACGTCTACGGCGGCCTGGCCGTGGCCATGCCCTTCATCCACACGCGTCCCAAGTACTTCGCCCAGATCCTCGGCGAGCTCCTGTACTGGATCGGCGAGGACCGGATCCTGTTCTCCAGCGACTACGCCATCTGGACGCCGCAGTGGCTGGTGGAGAAGTTCGTGGACTTCCAGATCCCGGCCGAGCTAGGCGAGTACGCGCCGCTGAGCACCGACCAGAAGAAGAAGATCCTGGGCCTCAACGCCGCCAAGCTCTACGACATCCCGGTGCCGGCTGCGCTGCAGGTGGCCGAGGCCGACGCCACCGAGACCGGCCCGCGCGACCCCGAGGCCGCCGACAAGAACCTGGCGATGGCCTGATGACGGCGGTCCTGCCTCGGCTGTCCGAGGCCGACGTCACGGCGGCGCTGTCCACCGTCATCGACCCGGAGCTCGACGAGGCGGTGACCGACCTGGGGTTCGTCCGGTCCGTCGAGGTCCGCGGCGCCGACGTCGAGGTGCACCTGCGGCTGCCCACGTCGTTCTGCGCCCCGAACTTCGCCTGGCTGATGGTGTCCGACGCCCGGGACGCGCTGCTCGCCGTCCCGGGCGTGGGGCGGGTCGTGGTGGAGCTCGACGACCACCACGACTCCGACCTGATCAACCGCGGGCTGGCCGCGGACGCCGGTTACCGGGGGACGTTCGGCCACGAGGCCGAGCTGTCCCTGGACGAGCTGCGGGCCACCTTCCAGCGCAAGGCGCACACCGCGGCGATGGAGCGGGCCCTCACCGCCTGGCTGCGGGAGGACCCCTCCCGCACCGAGCAGCAGGTCGGTGACCTGGTGCTCGGCGACCTGACCGGGGACACCACCTCGCTGCTGTCGCGGCGGGCGGCCCTCGGACTGCCGGTCGACCCGTCGTCCCCGGTGCTGCTGTCCCCCGACGGCTCCCGGCCCGACCCCGGGTCGGTCGCGACCACCCTGCGCAAGGCCCGGTCGGTGCGTATCTCCGTCGACGGCAACGCGCACTTCTGCCGCGGCCTGCTCACCACCCGCTACCCGGGCTCGGACGCCGACCAGGTGTTCCGCCCGTCCATCGACTCCCCACTCCCCCTGGAGGTCCTGAAGTGAAGGCCGTCCGCGTCACCGGCTACCACCAGAAGCTCGAGCTCACCGAGGTCCCCAAGCCCGAGGTCACCGGTCCGCACGACGTCGTCGTGAAGATCGGCGGCGCTGGGGTGTGCCGCACCGACCTGCACATCCTCGAGGGCCAGTGGGCCGAGAAGTCCCAGGTGACGCTGCCGTACACGATCGGTCACGAGAACGCCGGCTGGGTCGACGCCGTCGGCGACGCCGTCACCAACGTCGCGGTCGGGGACAAGGTGATCCTGCACCCGCTGGTCACCTGCGGGCTGTGCCGCGCCTGCCGGTTCGGCGACGACGTGCACTGCGAGGCCAACAGCTTCCCGGGCATCGACTCCGACGGCGGCTACGCCGAGTACCTCAAGACCACGGCCCGCAGCTGCGTCAAGATCGACGACTCGCTGGAGCCGGCCGACGTGGCGGCCCTGGCCGACGCCGGTCTCACCGCCTACCACGCAGTGGCCAAGGCGGCCCGTCGCCTGCACCCCGGTGACCGGCTGGTGATGATCGGGTCCGGCGGGCTGGGCCACATCGGCATCCAGGTGGCCAAGTCCCTCACCCCGGCCGAGCTCATCGTCATCGACCGCAACCCCGACGCGCTCAAGCTGGCCGAGTCGATCGGGGCCGACCGCGGGGTGCTGGCCGACGGCAGCCAGGTCCAGCAGGTCCTCGAGCTCACCGGCGGCAACGGCGCCGAGGTGGTCGTGGACTTCGTCGGGGAGAACGGCTCGACGAAGGAGGGCCTCGCGATGACCCGCCGCGGCGGGGACTACTCGATCGTCGGGTACGGCGAGAACATCGACGTCCCGACCATCGACCTGGTCTCCACCGAGGTCAACATCGTCGGCAACCTGGTCGGCTCCTACAACGACCTGGTCGAGCTCATGGCGTTGGCCGCCGCAGGCCGGGTGTCGCTGCACACCCAGAAGTACGCGCTGGACGACGTCCAGAGCGCGATCGAGGACCTGGACAACGGCCGCGTCCGCGGCCGCGCCATCCTCATTCCCTGAGAGGGAGGGGCGCAATGAAGCGTCTCGTCGCCCTGGGCATCTCCATTGGAGTGCTCGCCGGGCTGTTCACGTGGGTAGCCGGCAGCGTCACGGCGATCGGGTCGCTTGCCGCCCCCCTCGTCGTGTGGGTCGGTTTCGCGGCCTGGGCGGTGTTCTACGCCGCCGGTGGCCGGACCGCTGGTCTGGTCTCGACCCTGACGTCGACCGTCAGCGGGCTGGTCTGGGGGTGGCTGATCCTCAAGGCCACCCTGGGCATCAGCGCGGCCGGCTCGCCGGCGGTGCTCGGGCTGATGGTCGCGATCGGTGCGTTCGCGATGTGCGTCCAGGCCTCGGTCAAGCCGCTGGCGTTCATCCCGGGTGCGTTCATCGGGGCGGCGTGCTTCTTCGGCAACGCCGGCCTGTTCTGGGCCACGCTCATCTCGCTCGTCGGCGGTGCGCTGCTGGCCTACGCCTCCGAGATCCTGGGTGACGTGGTCGAGCGTGCCCTGGGCGGCTCCAGCACCGCTGCCCCGGCCGCCGGGGAGAAGGCCACGGCCTGACCCGGCACCACCCAGGCAGGGGATCCCCTCCGCACCGGACGAGCCTGATCCGGTGCGCAGGGGATCCCCTGCTGCGGTGTGGTGGCGGGACTCAGCCCTTCTCGACCAGCGGGACGACCTCGGTGCCCAGCAGCTCGATGCCGCGCAGCAGGTCGGCGTGGGCCAGGCGCGGGTTGGTCATCTGCATGGAGATCCGGTCGATGCCGCCGACCTGCTCCGAGACCCGCTTGATCTTGTCCGCGATCGACTGCGGGTCGCCCATGAAGAAGGCGCCGTCGGGGCCGGCGGTGGCGTCGAACTGGGCCCGGCTGGGCTGCCGGAAGCCACGCTCACGGCTGATCTTGGTGAACATCTCGTGCCAGCCCGGGTAGATGGTGTCCGCGGCGGCCTGGGTGCTCTCGGCGACGTAGCCGAACACGTGCAGGCCGACCTGGAGCTTCTCCGGGGCGTGCCCGGCCTGGGCGCCGGCGCGACGGTAGAGGTCGATGAGCGGGGCGAACTGGCGGGGCTCGCCGCCGATGATGGCGACCATCAGCGGGAGGCCGAGCATGCCGGCGCGGGCGAAGGACTCCGGGCTGCCGCCGACGCCGACCCAGATGGGCAGCTCGGCCTGCGCGGGCCGGGGGTAGACGCCCTGCCCGTTCAGCGCCGGGCGGTGCCGGCCGGACCAGGTGACCTTCTCCGAGTCACGGATCTTCAGCAGCAGGTCCAGCTTCTCGGTGAACAGCGAGTCGTAGTCGCTGAGCGGGAGGCCGAAGAGCGGGAAGGCCTCGGTGAAGGAGCCGCGGCCCACGACGAGGTCGGTGCGGCCCTTGCTGATCAGGTCCAGGGTGGCGAACTGCTGGAACACCCGCACGGGGTCGGCGGCCGAGAGCACGGTGACCGCGCTGCCCAGCCGGATCCGCTCGGTGCGGGCGGCGGCCGCGGCCAGGATGATCGCCGGCGCGGAGTCGTAGTACTCGGGCCGGTGGTGCTCACCGATGCCGAAGGAGTACAGCCCGACCTGGTCGGCCAGGGCGATCTCCTCCAGCAGGTCCGACATCCGCTGCTCGGCGCCGATCTCCTGACCGGTGGTCGGGTCGGTGACTGCTGCCACGAAGCTGTCGACGCCGATGTGCACGGGGTCCCTCCAGAGGGGTCGGTGGGCCACCGGGTACCGGTGACGCCTGCAGTGTAGTCAAGCGTTCAACTGTCGAGCCTGTTCCCCTGGCCTCGACGACGGCGGGCCGGGTGGTCCAGTGTCGACGACGTGACCCCCACCCACGCCGACACCGCCGTCGTCGTCGACCCGCAGACCTACGTGACCGGCCCGCCGCTGGCCGCCCTCGCCCGGCTCCGCGACACCTCACCCGCGGTGTGGGTCGACGAGCCCGACGGCCCCGGGTTCTGGCTGGTGCTCCGGCACGCCGACGTGCAGCGGGTGCTGAAGGACCCGGCCACCTTCTCCTCCTGGCTGGGCGCCACCCAGGTGCGCGACGCCGCCGACCTGCCCTTCGCCCGGCGGATGATGCTGAACCTCGACCCGCCCGACCACGCCCGGCTGCGCCGGCTGCTCACGCGGAGCTTCACCCCGCGGGCGGTCGCCACGCTCACCGCCGCGATCGAGGCCAGCGCGGCCGGTCTGGTCGACCGGGTGCTGGCCGGTCCCGACGTCGTCGACGTCGCGCGGGACGTCGCCGCGGACCTGCCGCTGCTCACCCTGGCCGAGGTGCTGGGCGTGCCGGCGCCGGACCGCTGGCTCACGTACGACTGGTCCAACCGGGTGATCGGCTGGCAGGACCCCGACTACGCGGTCTCCGCGCGCTTCGACGGCAGCGGGGGCACCGACCTCGCCCGGCAGGCGGTGGCGTTGCGCCCGCACCCGGGCCCCGACGGCGCGATGCCCGACCCGCGGACAGCCGAGGGGATGCCCGACCTCTACGGCTACGCCCGGCTGCTGGCCGAGCACAAGCGCGCCCACCCGGGGGACGACGTGATGAGCGTGCTGCTCGCCCAGGTCGACGAGGGCGGGGCGATCAGCGACGCGGAGTTCGAGTCGATGTTCTGGTTGTTCGCCGTCGCCGGGAACGAGACGCTGCGCAACGGGCTGCCCGGTGGGCTCATCGCCCTGCTGGAGCACCCGACCGCGATGGCCGAACTGCGCGCGGACCCGTCGCTGCTGCCCGGGGCGGTCGAGGAGATGCTGCGGTGGTGGACCCCGGTGATGGTGTTCCGCCGGACCGCGACCACCGACGTCGAGCTGGCCGGGGTGCCGGTGCGGGCCAGGGACAAGGTGGTCGTGTCCTTCACCTCGGCCAACCGCGACCCGTCGGTGTTCGCCGACCCCGACGCCTTCGACGTCCGCCGCTCCCCCAACCCGCACCTCACGTTCGGGCACGGTCCGCACTTCTGTCTGGGTGCGCAGCTGGCCCGGGTGCAGATGCGGGCGCTGTTCGGCCAGCTGCTCTCCCGGACGACGTCGCTGGAGCCCGCCGGCGAGCCGGCGCTGCTGCGGTCGAGCTTCCAGCGCGGGGTGAAGCGGCTCCCCGTGCGCTGGACCGCCTGACACGCAGCAGGGGCGCCACCCCGACGTGCGGGTGGCGCCCCTGCGGGCCGTGCGGGTCGATCAGGAGGTGGCGACCGTCAGGGTCGCGACGCCGATGACCAGGTTCGCCGGGATAGCGGTGACCCCGAACGTGGTGTTCAGCAGCTGAGCGGCCTCGGCCGACAGCTCGACGGTGGTGCCGGTGAGCACCGCGTTGCCCTCGGCGTCCGTGGTGACCGGCTCCAGGGTGGTGCCGTTGAGGTCGAACAGCGGGGCGGAGGGGACGGCGAGCTCACCGTTGACGCTCACGTCGCCGAACAGCCGGGCCGGCTTGCCCGGGTCCACGACGAAGTTGGACAGCTCGACCGTGGTGGCGCCGGCGGTCAGCGACAGGCCGGAGCCCTGGTGGAAGATCACGCCCTGGACGAAGGGCCGGTAGCCGGAGTCCTTGTCGTAGAGGGTCACGGTGCCGCCGGTGATCGGGAAGTCCACGGCGCCGTCGGCCAGCGTCGCGGTGCCGGTCACGCCGGGGGTGACGCCCAGGCCGGTGAGGGCGTCGAGGAAGCCCTGGTCGAGGGCGACCGAGGTGTCGCCACCGGAGATCGCGGGGACGACGGCCGCCGGGTCGGGGTTGCTGACCGAGGAGGCGGTCGAGGAGACCGAGCTGCTGCTCGAGGCCGACGCGGTGCTGTCGGTGCCGGAGCTGCAGGCGGCCATGCCGAGTGCGGCGCTCAGGGCGATGGCGGCGACGGTGGTGCGCTTGAAGGCTGCGTTCTTGAGGTTCACGGTGGCTCCCAGGTCGAGTGGTCCCCGGTGTGGGAACAGCAGGACTTCGGGGCCGTGGTCGCGTCCGGATGGGTGATGAAGGGAACCCATCCGTACTGGTACCTGGGCACGAACGTGCAGGTCACAGCTGTGCGTGCGGTGTGCGATCCGAGGTTCCGGGACCCCCCGTCCCGTCGCGTCCTGTTCACCCGTGCCCCACCTGTGCGTCGCCCGTGCCTCCCCGGGAACCCGCAGGGTCGGGTGTCAGCAGCCGCATGCGACCCGGGGAGACCACCGGCATGACGCACGACCACGCGCACCCGCACACCCACCCGCACACCCACGACCACACCCACGCCGAGGGGTCGTGGCGTGACCCGGAGGCCGACGACCGGCTGTCGGTCTCCCGCCGGGCCTTCCTGGCCGGGGCCGCCGTCGTCGCCGGTGCCGCCGCCGGGCTGGGTGGCGCGGTGGCCGGAGCGGGCCCCGCGCAGGCGACCCCGCCGCGGCCGGGACCCGGGGGCCGTCCTACTCCGGTCAACCCGTGGCGCGGCAACGCCCGCTTCCTGGCCGGGGACCACCACGTCCACACCCAGTTCTCCCCCGACGCCCAGTACGAGGTGGAGACCCAGGTGTCCAAGGCCGCCGAATACGGCCTGGACTGGGTGGTGGTCACCGACCACGGCAGCGTCGCCCACCAGAAGTTCTCCATCGACCAGGTGACGCCCCGCATCGAGGCCTCCCGCCAGGCGCACCGCGACGTGCTGGTCTACCAGGGCCTGGAGTGGAACATCCCCGGCGCCGAGCACGCGACGGTCTTCCTGCCCCCGGGGCGGAACACCGTGGACATCCTCCGGGCCTTCGAGCTGGCCTACGACGGCAGCATCCTGCAGAGCACCGGCCGGGTCACGCGCGCCACGTCCGGGGACGGCGAGCCGTTCGCCGTCCAGGCACTGCAGTACCTGGACCAGCAGGTGCTCGCCCGGCGCACCGAGATCGCGCTGATGTTCGCCAACCACCCGGCCCGGCGGGGCATCGACAGCCCGCACGAGATCCGCGCCTGGCGGGACGCCGCCCCGTCGGTCGCCGTGGGCATGGAGGGCGCGCCGGGCCACCAGGCCGCCGGCATCCCCACCGCGGCCGGCGGCCCCGGCAAGGGCCGCGGCTTCTACGAGGCCTCCCCCGGCGAGGACTCCTTCCCCGGCTACGCCCCCACCGCGACCGAGAACCCCTACCGCACCTACGGCGGCTTCGACTGGATGACGGCGAAGGTCGGCGGGCTGTGGGACTCCCTGCTCGCCGAGGGCAAGCCGTGGTGGGTGACCTCGACCAGCGACTCCCACCAGGTCTGGCAGGACACCCGGGTACCCGGCAGCTCCGACTACGCGACCACCGGCACCCGGGGCACCCCGGTCGACACCGGGCGCCCGATCAGCACCTACGGCGACTTCTGGCCCGGGCAGTACAGCTCGACGCTGGTGGTCGCCCAGCGGCCCGCCTACCTCGACGTGATGCGGGGTCTGCAGTCCGGCCAGGTGGTGGCCGTGCACGGCCGGCTCATCGAGGGCCTCGACGTGCGGGTCCGGGCCACCCGTGGGGACGGCGACGCCCGCGGGGTGACCCTGGGCGGTCGCACGTGGGTGCGCCGCGGCGGCTCGGTGACCGTGGACGTGGTCGTCGACCGGGCCGCCGGGCCGAACGCCTCGGGCCAGGTGCCGCAGCTGGCCACGGTCGACCTCATCAGCGGGCCCGTCACCGGCGCCGCCGCCGACCGGGACACGCTGTCGGCGCCGCAGACGACGGTCGTGGAGACCTGGGACGTCCAGGCCGGCCGCGGGAAGGTGCGGCTCTCGCACACCTTCTCGAACGTCCAGCAGGGCTTCTACCTGCGGCTGCGCGGCAGCGACGGCAACCAGCTCGACGCGGCCGGCAACCCGGTGATGGACGTGGCCGGCAACGAGGACCCGTTCGCCGACCTGTGGTTCTACGCCAACCCGGTGTTCGTGGACGTGCTGTGAGCGAGGGCTGGTGGGTCGGCGTCCCCGCGCCCGGGACGACCGGCGACGCCCACCTGCTGGCCACCCTGGACCGCGCGCTGGCCGGCACCGGCCGGCGCGCGGTGCAGGTCCTCACCCACGTCGACCGCAGCGCCCCGGTGGCCCGCACCACGGCGAGCTGGCAGCTGTCCCCGGGCGCGGCCGACCACCGGGACGACGGCCTGCCGGCCCGGCTGGCCGAGGCCCTGGGCGGGCCGGTGGCGACCCGCTCCGAGGCCCCGTCCGACGGCCGGGTGGTCCGCTCCCCCGGTCCCTCGTTCACCGGGCCCGTCCCGGTCGCCGACCTCGTGGAGGCGGGTCTGGTGGTGGTCGGCATCGGCGCCCCGGTCGGCGAGGACGACCTGGTGGACACCCTGGACGGCCACCTCCGCCCCGAGCGCACCCCGGACGGCGACCGGCTGCTCGTCGAGCCGGCCGGCCCCGGTCGCTGGCGACCGGCCGAGATCAGCGACCCGCACCAGTGCTGCGGCGGCGTGCACTGACCCGTCCCCTCAGACGAACCGCACGACCGCCCGGCCCACCAGCCCGACACCGACCACCCCGAGCCCGGCCAGCACGGAGGCCGCGGGCAACGAGACCGCCAGCACCAGGCAGGCGGCGAACCCGAGCCCGGGCACCCAGCGGACCGGCCGGGAGCCGCGCGGCAGGGTCCAGGCCGCGGCGTTGGCGACCGCGTAGTAGAGCAGGACCCCGAACGACGAGGCCCCGATGACGGTGGTCAGGTCACCGACCAGCACCAGGGCGCCGACCACGACCGCCAGCACCACCTGCGCGACGACCGGGGTGGCGCGACGCGGGTCGACCCGGGCCAGCGGGGAGGGCAGGTCGTGCTCGCGGGCCATCGCCAACGCGGTCCGGGTGACCCCGGCGACGAGTCCGAGCAGCGCCCCGCAGGCCGCCGTGACCGCACCGGCGGTGGCCACCCAGGCCAGCGCGGGCACCGGGCCGGACCGGACGGCGTCGGCCAGCGGGGCCACCGACCCGGCGAGACCGGCCGGGCCCAGCACCACCAGCACGACGACCCCGACGACGGCGTAGACCACCACCGCCAGGCCCAGGGCCACCGACACCGCCCGGGGGATCGTGCGCTGCGGGTCGCGCACCTCCTCGGCGAGCGTGGCGATCCGGGCGTACCCGGCGAAGGCGAAGAAGAGCAGGCCGGCCGCGGTCAGCACCCCGTTCGGCCCGCCGACGGTGGCCGTCGCCGGGGCCGCACCCGCGGGCAGGGCGGAGAGGACCACGGCGGCCAGGGCCGTGAGCGTGAGGGCCAGCAGGACCCGGGTGACCCGGGCGGTGCGGGTGATGCCGGCGGCGTCCACCGCGACCAGCAGCAGCACGGCCCCCAGGGCGACGAAGCGAGCCTGCTCCGGCCAGAGGTAGGCCCCCACGGTCAGCGCCATCGCCGCACAGGACGCGGTCTTGCCCACGACGAACGCCCAGCCGGCCAGGAACCCCGACCACGGCCCCAGGCGGTCGCGGCCGAACGCGTAGGCGCCGCCCGAGACCGGCAGGTGCACCGCCAGGGCGGCGGTGGTGGTCGCGTTGCACCAGGCGACGACGGCGGCCACGGCGAGACCGGCCAGCAGCCACCAGCCGGCGACGGCGGCCGCGGGTGCCCAGACCACGAAGACCCCGGCGCCGAGCATCGAGCCCAGTCCGACGGCCACGGCGTCCCGGGTGGTCAGCCGGCGCTGCAGACGTCCGGGTTCCTCGGTCACCCGCTGATGATCGCCTGCCCGGTGGCGCTCCCGGCCACGGGTCGCCGTCCGACACCCGTCGTCCACCTGCAGGTCACCGGGCAGTTGAACGGGACACCACCGTTCCGCTCGCGGGCGGTACGTTCGGGCCGTGCGGGGGCTGCGACGGGTCACGGGTGTGCTGGCGGGTGCCGCCGCGCTCGCCCTGGTGCCCGGCACCGCCACGGCCGCTCCGGGCGACGGCGCGGACCTGGGGTTCGACGTGTCCTACCCGCAGTGCGACACCCCGCTGCCCGCCGGCCACGGCTTCGGCATCGTCGGGGTCAACGGCGGCGTGGCGACCACGATCAACCCGTGCCTGGCCGACCAGCTGCGCTGGGCCCAGCGCGCCTCCGGTGACGTCGCCGAGCACCCCGGGCTGCAGGTCTACGTCAACACCGCCAACCCCGGCCAGTTCGAGGACGAGATCTCCACCTGGCCGCGCAGCGGCACCAGTCCGTACGGGGAGTGTGCCGGGGACGTCGACCTGGCCTGCTCCTACGTCTACGGCCAGACCCGGGCCTCGGTCGACATCCACGGGTTCCTGCTGCCCACCGCGGCCCAGGCCGGGGTCCCCGTCGTGCCCGCCGACCTGGTCTGGTGGCTCGACGTCGAGACGATGAACACCTGGCAGTCCGGCTCGGCCGCGGCCCTCGCCGCCAACCGCGCGACGCTGGAGGGGATGGCCGACTACCTCGGCTCCACCGGCGCCGAGGTGGGGCTCTACTCGACCGGCCAGCAGTGGCAGCAGATCGTCGGCCTGGTCCCGCCGTCCAGCCCGCTGTACGAGCTGGACAGCTGGCTGGCCGGCGCGCAGAGCCGCAGCGAGGCCGCCGTGCACTGCGCGGACGCCCCGCTGACGGCCGGTGGCGAGGTCGTCCTCAGCCAGTACGTGGTCGAGCGCGACGGCCGACTGCTGGACCACGACCTGCCCTGCTGACCCGGCCCCGACGGGCCGGGTCAGCAGGGGGTGCTCACGCGCCGAGCAGTTCCTTCTCGACCGCAGCGCCGATGCCCGGGTCGATCGCGCGCCAGTACTCCACGATCCGGGGCTTCATCGCCGCGGTGACCGCCGCGTCGGAGGCGTGCCCGACGATGTTGGCCACCAGGTGCTCGCGGTCGGTGTCGTCCATGACCTCCCGCACCAGGGTGCCGGCCTGGGTGGTGTCGTCGTCCTCGGCGTGCAGCGTCGCCGCGGCCCGCATGATCTCCCCCGACACGTGCCAGCCCGGCTCGGCGTAGGCGGGGTCGGCCTGGGGGCCCCCGAAGCTGTTGGGTGCGTAGACGGGGTCCGACGGGTTGCTGTAGCGCATCGCGCCGTCCTTGTTGTAGCTGTTCACCGGGGAGACCGGGGCGTTCACCGGCAGCTGCAGGTAGTTGGCGCCGATCCGGTAGCGGTGCGCGTCGGGGTAGCTGAACAGCCGGCCGATGAGCATCCTGTCCGGCGACGGGCCGATCCCGGGCACCAGGTTCGAGGGCTCGAAGGAGGACTGCTCGATCTGGGCGAAGTAGTTCTCCGGGTTGCGGTCCAGGGTCATCGTGCCGACCTCGATCAGCGGGTAGTCCTTCTGCGAGACCGTCTTCGTGACGTCGAAGGGGTTCACCTTGTAGCCGACGGCGTCCTCGAACGGCATGGCCTGCACGTACGCCGTCCAGGTGGGGAAGTCCCCGGCCTTGATCGCGTCGGCCAGGTCGCGGCGGTGGAAGTCGCCGTCCTCACCGGCCATCGCGGCCGCCTCGTCGTCGGAGAAGGTCTCGACGCCCTGGTCGGTCTTGAAGTGGTACTTGACCCAGTGCTTCTCCCCCGCGGCGTTCTCCCAGAGGAACGTGTGGCTGCCGTAGCCGTTCATGTGCCGCAGGGTCCGCGGGATGCCCCGGTCGCTCATCAGGATCGTCACCTGGTGGCTGGACTCCGGGGACAACGTCCAGAAGTCCCACTGCATGTTGTTGTCGCGCAGCCCGGTGTCGGCGCGGCGCTTCTGCGAGCGGATGAAGTCCTGGAACTTCGAGGGGTCGCGGACGAAGAAGACCGGGGTGTTGTTGCCGACCAGGTCGTAGTTGCCCTCCTGCGTGTAGAACTTCAGCGAGAAGCCGCGGGGGTCGCGCACGGTGTCGGGGAAGCCCTGCTCGCCGGCCACGGTGGAGAAGCGGGCCAGCATCGGGGTCTCGCGGCCCGGCTGCAGGAAGTGCGCCTTGGTGAGGTGGCTGACGTCGCCGGTCACCCGGAACGTGCCGAACGCGCCGGCGCCCTTGGCGTGCACCACGCGCTCGGGCACCCGCTCGCGGTTGAACTGGGCCATCTTCTGGATCAGGTAGTGGTCGGACAGCAGGATCGGGCCGTCGGCGCCGGCGGTGAGCGAGTGCTCGTCGCTGGCGGCCGGGATGCCGGCGTCGTCGGTGGTCACCCGGGTCTGGGGCGAGGCGGTCATGGGGTGGGGGTTGCCAGCGGCCCTGATCGACAAACCCGCTGGTGGGTGACGCGTGGGCGGACCGGCCGGTCCGGTGTGCCGGCGCTCTCACCGACCGGCGATGATCACCCCATGGACGACTCCTCCGCCCCGGTCCGGTTCGGCCTCGTCGGCTACGGCTTCGGCGGGCGGTTCTTCCACGCCCCGCTGCTGGCCGCCGCCCCGGGCGTCGACTTCCTGGGCGTGGTGACCACCTCGCCCGAGCGCCGGGCACAGGCCACCGCCGAGCACCCGGGGACGACGACGTTCGACTCCCTGGAGGCGCTGCGCGACGCCGGCGCCGAGGCCGTGGCGATCTCCACCCCGGCCAACACGCACAGCCCGCTGACCGACCGGGCGCTGGACCTCGGCCTGGCCGTCGTCTGCGACAAGCCGTTCGCCCTGGACCCGACGGCCGCGCTGGCGTCGGTGGAGCGGGCCGAGGCGGCCGGCCTGCCCCTGTCGCCCTACCAGAACCGCCGGTGGGACTCCGACTTCCTGACCGTGCAGCGCCTGGTCGCCGACGGAGCGCTGGGCGAGCTGCGCTCGTTCGAGTCGCGCTTCGAGCGGCTGGCGCCGGAGAACGGACCGGGCGCGGCCGGTGGCGGCACGCTGCTGGACTTCGGCAGCCACCTGGTCGACCAGGCCCTGGTGCTGCTCGGGCCGGTGTCCACCGTCTCCGCGCACTGGTCGGTGCGCGACTCGGGGCTGGACGACGACGTGCTGGTGGTGCTGGAGCACACCGGTGGCGCCCGGTCGGTGCTGGGCGGGAGCTGGCGGCAGGGCGCTCCCGGCCCGCGCTTCCGGGTCACCGGCTCGACCGGCAGCTACGTCGTCGGCGGGATCGACGGGCAGGAGGACCACCTGGTCGCCGGCAGCTCGCCGGCCACGCTCGGTGAGGAGTGGGGCGAGGAGCCGGAGTCGGCCTGGGGCGCGGTGTACCGCGGCAGCCCGGACGGCGAACCGGTGCGCACCGAGCGCGGCCGGTGGGACGTGTTCTACCCGGCGTTCGCCGACGCCGTCCGCGGCCGGGGACCGGTGCCCGTGCCCGCCCGGGACGCCGTCGCCACCGCCGTGGTGCTCGACGCCGCCCGGCGCAGCGCCACCGAGGGCACCGTGGTGTCGC
The DNA here is from genome assembly GCF_001424455.1 of Geodermatophilus sp. Leaf369. Taxonomy (NCBI): domain Bacteria; kingdom Bacillati; phylum Actinomycetota; class Actinomycetes; order Geodermatophilales; family Geodermatophilaceae; genus Geodermatophilus; species Geodermatophilus sp. Leaf369. The sequence goes on from NZ_LMQA01000004.1 coordinate 73,435, forward strand.
TGTGAGCCTCACCGACGTCGACCGCGCGCACCTGGCGCGCTGCGTGGAGCTGGCCGCCGAGGCCCTGGAGGCCGGGGACGAGCCGTTCGGCTCGCTGCTGGTGGCCGCCGACGGCACCGTGCTCGCCGAGGACCGCAACCGGATCGCCGGCGGTGACGCCACCCGGCACCCCGAGTTCGAGCTGGCCCGCTGGGCGGCGGAGCACGTGGCCCCCGCGGACCGTCCGGGTGCCACCGTCTACACCTCCGGCGAGCACTGCCCGATGTGCTCGGCGGCGCACGCCTGGGTGGGCCTGGGCCGGATCGTCTACGCCAGCTCCTCGGCCCAGCTGGCGCAGTGGCTCGGCGAGCTGGGCGTCCCGCCCGGTCCGGTGGCCACCCTGCCGGTCACCGCGGTGGCACCGGGCATCCCGGTCGACGGCCCCGACGTGGAGCTCGCCGCCCGGGTCCGCGAGCTCCACGCCCGTCTGCACGCCCCCCGTTGACGACTCGGGTCAGATGGGCTCGACCTGGTCGGCCTGCGGGCCGCGCTCGGCGGGGGTGGCGGTGAACTGCACCCGCTGGCCCTCCTCGAGGTCGCGGTAGCCGCCACGGTCGGCGATCGCGGAGAAGTGCACGAACACGTCGGCGCTGCCGTCGTCGGGGGCGATGAAGCCGAACCCCTTCTCCGCGTGGAACCACTTCACGGTGCCCTCGCTGCCGCCCTCGAGCGGGGTGGGGACCGACCGGGCCGCGCTGCGGTTCTGCTCACGCGGGGTGGACCGGCCGGGGTCGCGGCGCATCTCCCGGCGGGCCGGGTCGCGCCGCGGGGGCGGACCGGCGGAGTCCAGCGGGCGGACGACGTCGGCCTGCGGGCCCCGGTCGCCGAGGCTGGCCGCGAACTCGACGCGCTGGCCCTCGGCCAGGTCGCCGTAGCCGCCGTCGTCCTCGATGGCCGAGAAGTGCACGAACACGTCGCGACTGCCGTCGTCGGGCTCGACGAAGCCGAAGCCCTTGTCGGCGTTGAAGAACCGCACGGTGCCCTGGGCGAGGCCCGAGCCGCCGCCGTACCCGCCGGCGTTCTGCCGCCCCTGGTCCCGGCCCTGCGAGCGGCCACCGCCACCGCCGGAGAGCGGCTGGACGTGCGTGGCCTGCATCCCGCGGTCGCCCTGGGCGGCCTCGAACTCCACCCGCTGGCCCTCCTCGAGGGAGCGGTAGCCACCGTCGTCGGCGATCGCGGAGAAGTGCACGAAGACGTCGTCCCCGCCGTCGTCGGGCTGGAGGAAGCCGAAGCCCTTCTCGCCGTTGAAGAACCGGACCGTGGCCTGCGGCAGGCCGGAGCCGGCCGCGGCCGGGGCGTCGTACCCGCCCTGGTCGTAGCCGCCGCCACCACCGGCGAGGGGCTCGACGTGGGTGGCCTGCAGCCCGCGGTCGCCCTGGGCGGCCTCGAAGAGCACCCGCTGGCCCTCCTCGAGGGAGCGGTAGCCGCCGTCGTCGGCGATGGCCGAGAAGTGCACGAAGACGTCGTCCCCGCCGTCGTCGGGGGTGATGAAGCCGAACCCCTTCTCGGAGTTGAAGAACTGCACCGTGCCCTCGGCGCCGCCCCCGGAGGACCGGGGTGCGCGGGCGGGCTCGCGGCGGGGGGCCTCGCGGCGGGGTGCGCGCTCCTCGCGGCGGTCGTCCCGCCGGTCGTCCCGGCGGGGCTCGCGGGACTGGGAGCGGTCGACCTGCACCGGCGGGCCGCCCAGCGGGGACACCCGGTCGGCCTGGAGGCCGCGCTGGCCGGGGCTGGCGTCGTACTCGACGCGCGCGCCCTCGTCCAGGCTGCGGAAGCCGCCGGACTCCTCGATCGCCGAGAAGTGCACGAAGACGTCCTCACCGCCGTCGTCGGGTCCGATGAAACCGAACCCCTTCTCGGCGTTGAACCACTTCACGAAGCCCTGCGGCATGCCCTGCTCCTGCACTCATCGAGATCACGTCCTGCAGGGCACAGCCTCCCATCCCCGGCGCCCGCGTGGGTCCGGCGGGCCGCAGGACCCACCCCGGCGGGGCACCCGGCCTAGGAGCCCGGACGTCGCTGGGGGTCGGGCTGCGGGGCGTCGAGCTCGGGCGGGTGCACCGGGCGGGGGGCGAGGACCAGGCAGAGCGCCCCGATCGCGGCCAGCAGCCACAGGCTGACGAACCGGTAGACCACGACGGCTGGCACCGCCTGGCTGGCCGGCAGGCCCGCGGCGACGAGCGCGGAGGCCAGCGCCGCCTCGACGACGCCGATGCCACCGGGGGTGAGCCGGGTGGAGGACACCAGCGCGCCCGCGGCCCAGGCCAGCACGACGCCGGGCCACGGGAGGGAGGCGCCGACCGCCAGCACGGCCAGCCCAAGGCACAGCGCGTCGAGCACCCAGTTCGCCAGCGCGTAGGCGGCGGCACCGGTGGCCTTGGCCGCACCGATCCGGATGGAGCCCAGCGAGGTGAGCACGTCGTCCACGGCGGGACCGACGACCGAGGGCCGCAGCGCACGCCACCAGCGGGCGAACGGCTTGAGCAGGTGCTGCGCCAACCGGACGACCAGGTGCTTGGCCTCGGTGCTGCGGGTGACGGCCAGCAGCACCAGCACCGGGACGACGACGGCGACCGAGGCCAGCGAGGCGATGGCGGCACCGACGGTCGACCCGGTGGCCGCGGAGCTGATCGCCACCACCGCGGCCAGGCTGACCGTCGAGCAGACCCCGGAGACGGCCAGGGTCCAGCTGACCAGCGCGGTGCTGTTGCCCAGGTCGCGCAGGCGCCGGAAGGAGTAGGCGACGCTGGCGGCCGAGCCGGCCAGCGGGAGGCCGACGGCGATGGCGTTGCCGCCGTAGACGGTGACCGTCAGGCTGCCGTGCGGCCCGAAGCCCCCGCCGGCACGCAGCAGCAGCCGTTGCTGGGCGACCAGGGCCTGCATGGAGACCAGCTGCACGGCCACGGCGAGCAGCGCCCAGCGCCACTCGACGCCGGCCAGCGTGGCGAACCAGCCGACGACCGACTGCCAGAAGACGACGACGCAGACCAGGGTCCCCACGGCCAGGAGCCCGATGGACACCGGCCGACGCCACCGCGCCACCCCGCCGGGACGGCCGGGGACGACGGGGGCCGTGGAGCCCGCCGCGCCGGTGTCCGGTCCGCTGGTCATCGGGCATGACCGTAGCGAGCCGCGGCCCCCCGGTCGTCGCCCCCACGGGGGATGCCGGCTCCGACCGGGGGATGACGCACGGTCGGTCCGCCAGGGCGCCACCCGGCAGACTGGGGCGGTGCCGCTGGACGGGGAGTACGCGCCGAGCACCGTGCCGTGGGTGCGGGCGGAGGTCGAGCAGATCGAGGCCACGGGCACCGCGGTCGACGGGCGCGCGGTGGTCCTGCTGACCCACCGGGGCGCGCGGACCGGCCTGGTGCGCAAGACCCCGCTGATGCGGGTGGAGCTCGGCGGCGTCTACGCGGCGGTCGCCTCGACCCGCGGCGGCGACGCCCACCCGCACTGGTACGCCAACGTGCTGGCCCACCCCGAGGTCGAGCTGCGCGACGGCGACACCCGCCTGGACCTGCGGGCCCGGGAGGTCACCGGGGCCGAACGGGCCCGCTGGTGGTCGCTGGCGTGCAGCACGTTCGGCTCCTACGTGACCTACCAGAGCCGGACCCGCCGACGGATCCCGGTCGTGCTGCTGGAGCCCTGACCAGGCGGGCGACACGCCAACGGACCGGAGTGTCGGTGGCACGCCGTAGCGTGAGGCCCATGAGCCGCACGCACCCCGAGTTGAAGACGCCCCCGGCCCTCCCGGAGGGAGGTCTGCGAGTCGTCGCCCTGGGTGGCCTCGGCGAGATCGGCCGCAACATGACCGTCTTCGAGTTCGACGGCCGCCTGCTGATCGTCGACTGCGGGGTGCTGTTCCCCGAGGAGCACCAGCCCGGCGTCGACGTCATCCTCCCCGACTTCACCTCCATCCGGGACCGGATGGACGACATCGAGGCGATCGTGCTCACGCACGGGCACGAGGACCACATCGGTGGTGTGCCCTACCTGCTGCGCGAGCGCCGTGACATCCCCCTGGTCGGCTCCAAGCTGACCCTGGCCTTCATCAAGGCCAAGCTCGAGGAGCACCGGATCAAGCCGGTCACCCGCGAGGTCGCCGAGGGCGACACGCTGGACTTCGGGCCGTTCTCCACCGAGTTCCTCGCGGTGAACCACTCCATCCCCGACGCCCTGGCCGTCGCCATCCGCACCGCCGCCGGCCTCGTGCTGCACACCGGCGACTTCAAGATGGACCAGTTCCCCCTCGACCGCCGCATCACCGACCTGCGCGGGTTCGCCCGGCTCGGCGAGGAGGGCGTCGACCTGTTCATGACCGACTCCACCAACGCCGAGGTGCCCGGGTTCACCCTCAGCGAGGGCGACCTGGTGCCGGCCATCGAGCGGGTGTTCCGCACCGCCCCCAAGCGGGTCATCGTCTCCAGCTTCGCCAGCCACGTGCACCGCATCCAGCAGGTGCTCAACGCCGCCCACGCGCACGGCCGCAAGGTCGCCTTCGTCGGCCGCTCGATGGTCCGCAACATGGGCATCGCGCGCGAGCTGGGCTACCTCGACGTGCCCAAGGGCCTCGTGGTCGACCTCAAGCAGATGGACAAGCTGCCCGCCGACCAGGTGTGCGTCATCTGCACCGGGTCGCAGGGCGAGCCGATGGCCGCGCTGAGCCGGATGGCCAACCGCGACCACGTCATCCGCATCTCCGAGGGCGACACCGTGCTGCTGGCCAGCTCGCTCATCCCCGGCAACGAGAACGCGATCTACCGGATCATCAACGAGCTGACCCGCTGGGGCGCCGACGTCGTCCACAAGGGCAACGCCAAGGTGCACGTGTCCGGGCACGCCAGCGCCGGCGAGCTCGTCTACTGCTACAACATCGTCAAGCCGCGCAACGTGATGCCGGTGCACGGCGAGTGGCGGCACCTCAAGGCCAACGGCGAGCTGGCGATCAAGACCGGCGTGCACCCCCGCGGGGTCGTGCTGGCCGAGGACGGCAACGTCGTCGACCTGGTCGACGGCCGGGTCCGGATCACCGGCAAGGTCAGCGCCGGCAACGTCTACGTCGACGGCGCCACCGTGGGCGGGGCGACCGAGGCCTCGCTGAAGGACCGGCGCAACCTCGCCGAGGAGGGCGTCATCACCGTCGTCGCCATCGTCGACGCCGACACCGGCCTGCTCGCCGAGACCCCGGACTTCCTCGCCCGCGGCTTCGTGCACGACGAGACGACCTTCGAGTCCGTGGTGCCGCTGATCGAGAAGGCGCTGGCCAAGGCCGCCGAGGAGGGCGTGGGCGGTGCGCTGCAGCTCGAGCAGCTCATCACCCGGGCCGTCGCCGGCTGGGCGAACCGCAACGGTCGCCGCAGCCCGATGATCATCCCGGTGGTCATCGACGCCTGAGGCACCCGCGCAACGGCCCTGTCGCTCTCGCGGCGGGGCCGTTCAGCGTGCGGGGGTGTACCAGGCGTCGAGCAGCTGCTGGCGGGCCGACGCCGGCAGCGCGCCCCAGCGCAGCAGGGCGGCGCGCGCGGGCAGCTGACTGGCCGCGGCGAGCCGGCCCAGCTCGCGCACCCGGTGCGCGGTCGGACCGACGGGGGTGCGGGCACCGACCACGCGCATCGCGGCGATCGTGGTGCACAGGGACTCGTACGCCGCCGTGATCGCGGCCTGGTGCGCGGGGTCGAACCAGTGCGGGCTCCGCCCGGTGGTCACGACAGAAGCTGCCGGAGCGCTCATGCGGATCTCATCGGCAGTCCACAGGGGAATCGTGACCACCCCGTGACCCTGTTCGGCTACAGGCCTCCGCCCGCGCCCCCGGTGATCATGGGCTCGTTGCCGGTGGACACGCCGCCGTCGGCGTGTCCACTGGCACGAAGCCCATGATCACCGTCATGGGGTGACTGGTGAACGGCGGAGGCGGCACAGCCGTAGACACACCGCAGGGACACCGGGCGGAAGGGGCGTGATGGGACGGCTGGGCAGGTCGGCGACGCCCCGCGACGTCGAGCGCTTCGACGCCCGGGAGGCCTACGCCGCGCACGGGGCCGAGCTGTACCGGTTCGCACTGCGCCAGCTCGGTGACGGCGGGGCCGCCCAGGACGTCGTCCAGGAGGTGTTCCTGCGGGCCTGGCGCGCGGCGGACTCCTACGACCCCCAGCTGGCCAGTCTGCGGACCTGGCTGTTCGCGATCGCCCGCAACGTGGTGGTCGACGAGACGCGGCGGTTCGCCGTCCGCCCGTGGCAGGGCCAGCTCAGCGACACCGCCGGTGCCGACGTCCCGGCCGGCGGGGTGCTCGACGAGCAGCTCGTGGACGCCTGGGTGGTCGAGGAGGCGTTGCGCCGACTCGGCCCGGACCACCGGACCGCGATCGTGCAGACCCACCTGCGCGGCCGGCCGCACGGCGAGGTGGCTGCCGAGCTCGGCATCCCGGTGGGCACACTGCGCAGCCGGGTGTTCTACGGACTGAAGGCACTGCGGCTGGCGATGGAGGAGATGGGGGTGGAACCGTGAGCACACACCGGGAACAGCGCGAGGCGCTCGGGGGGTACGCCCTCGGGCACGGGGACGACGCCGAACGGGCCGCCGTCCGGGCGCACCTGGACGGGTGCGCGGCCTGCCGCGCGGAGCTGGCCGCGCTCACCCCGCTGCGTGCCCGGCTCGCCGGGGTCGACCCCGACCGGCTCGACGACGCCCCCGCTCCCCCGCCCGGGCTCGGCGACGCCGTGCTCGCCCGGATCGCCGCCGAGCAGGCCACCGCGCCCGTGCCGCTGCACCGCCGCCGGTGGGCACCCGCCGTGGCCGCGGTCGGGATCGCCGCGGCCGGGGTGGTCGTGGGCTGGGCCGCCCGCCCGGTGCCCGACCCGCTGCCCCTGGAGGCCGTCGCGGTGCAGGTCGCCGATGCCGACGTCGAGGCCACCGCCGACGTCGTCCCGCACACCTGGGGCATGGAGGTCCAGCTGTCCGGTGAGGGCTTCACCGCCGGGGAGGTCTACCGGGTGCAGGTCACCGAGGTCGACGGGGACTCCGTGCCCGCCGGGGAGTTCCTCGGCATCGGCCCCGGCCAGCTGGACTGCAACCTCAACAGCTCGGTGCTGCGGGAGGACGCGACCGGGTTCGAGGTGCTCGACAGCACCGGCACCGTCGTCCTCGCGTCGGACTTCTGACCCGGGTGGGTGAACGCGGGCGCCCCCGCCCCCGTACTCCCCGGTGACCGCCACCACCGAGCACCGGGAGTCCTGCCGTGACCCGCACCCGCACCGCCCTGCTCCGCGCCTCCGTCGTCGTCGGTGCCGCCGGCGCCCTCGCGCTGACCGCCGTCGGCCCCGCCGCCGCCGAGACCGAGGTGCCCCGCCCGGCCACCTTCACCAGCGCCTTCACCGCCATGGCCACCCCCGACATGGTGATCAACAACGACGGGGTGGCCACGCCCGGCGAGCCCGGCGCCTCCGGCACGTTCACGTACATGATCAACTCCGACACCGAGGTGATCTGCTACGACATCAGCCTCACCGGGGTGACCCCGCCCTACCAGTCGCCGGCCAAGACCGCGACGCACATCCACCAGGGCGACGCCGGCCAGGCCGGGCCGCCGCGGATCGCGTTCCCGAACCCCGAGGACGACGGCTCCGGCACCCTCACCAGCTCCGGCTGCCTGCAGGGGCCCTTCACCACGGGCGTGGTCGCGAACGGCGCGGACACCGGTGCGGGCTTCACCCTCGACCAGATCGAGGCCGACCCCTCGGCGTTCTTCACCGACACGCACACCGCGGCCTTCGCGGCCGGGGCGGTGCGCGGCCAGCTGACCGCCATCCCGGTCGGCGGGGTCGAGACCGGCGCCGGTGGCACCTCGGTCCTGGCCGACGACGGGTCCACGGGGACCGTCGTCGGCCTGGTCGGCGGCTCCGCGCTCCTCGCCGCCGGCGGGGCGCTCCTGCTCCGTCGCCGCACCGCCCAGCAGTGACCTCCCGCGGGCTCCGCGGCGCCGCGCTCGGACTCGGCGCCGCGCTGGTGCTGACCGGGTGCGCGGGCGCCGCGGAGCCCGCGGCGGCCCCGAGCACCCCCGCGACGACGACACCGGCACCGGCACCGGCACCCCCGCCGCCCACGTCGTCCCTGGACCCGGCGCAGGTGCCGGAGCCGACCGCGCTGTCCATCCCGGCGCTGGGCGTCACCCGGGACCTGATCGACCTGGGCCTCGCCGCCGACGGCACCGCCGAGGTGCCGGCCGACTTCGACGACGCCGGCTGGTTCACCCCCGGCGGTCGCCCCGGGGCGCGTGGTCCGACGGTGCTGATGGGCCACGTGGACTCCACCGCCGGTCCGGCGGTGTTCTACGAGCTGCGCGACCTGCAGCCCGGGGACGCCGTCGAGCTCACCGTCGCCGACGGGACGGTCGCCGTCTACGCGGTCACCGGCACCGAGCAGGTCGCCAAGGACACCTTCCCGACCGAGGCGGTCTTCGGCGCGACCGCCCAGGACGTCGTCCGGCTGATCACCTGCACCGGCGACTTCGACGGCGGCGCCCGCAGCTACACCGACAACCTGGTGGTGACCGCCGAACGGGTGGGGTGATCGACGGTACGGTCCGCGCAGCCGACCCCAGGAGGTCACCGTGCCCGCGTTCCTCGCCGAGCCACCCGACACCCCGGCCGCCCGCGCCCTCTACGCCGAGGACACCGCCGAGCACGGCCACGTGCTGGGTCTGAGCCGGGTGTGGGCGCACCGCCCCGAGCTGCAGACCGCGCTCTTCGACCTGCTCGGCCTCGCCGGGGCGGGCCTGACGCTGCGTCAGCGGGGGCTCCTGGTCACCGCGGCGGCCGCCGCCCGCGAGGACGGGTACTGCGCACTGGCCTGGGGCGACCGACTGGCGACGGCCGCCGGGGAGGACGTCGCCGTCGCCGCGCTCACCGGCGACGACGGGCCCCTCACCCCGGCCGACCGGGCCCTGGTCCGGTTCGCAGCCCAGGCCGCCCGCGACCCCAACGGCACCACCCGGGACGACGTCGACGCGCTGCGGGCCGTCGGGTTCGACGACGCCACCGTGCTGTCGCTGACGGTCTTCCTCGGCCTGCGGATCGCGTTCGCCACGGTCAACGGGGCGCTCGGGGCGGCACCGGACGCCGAGCTCGCCGCCGCCGTCCCACCCGCCGTCCGCGCGGCTGCGGCGTTCGGGCGGCCCGTCGGGAGCTGACCGGCGCGTGTGACAGGGTCACCGGTCGTGGTGAACGTCCTGTCGATCCAGTCCCACGTGGCCTACGGGCACGTCGGCAACTCCTCCGCGGTCTTCCCGCTGCAGCGCCTCGGGCACGAGGTGTGGCCCGTGCACACCGTCCAGTTCTCCAACCACACCGGTTACGGCGCCTGGACCGGCCGGGTCTTCGACGGCCAGGCCGTCGAGGAGGTCGTGGACGGCATCGACGCCCGCGGCGTGCTGGGCAGCTGCGACGCGGTGCTGTCGGGCTACCTGGGCTCGGCCGACATCGGGCACGCCGTCGTCGGCACCGTGGCCCGGGTGCGCGCGGCCAACCCGGCCGCCGTCTACTGCTGCGACCCGGTGATCGGTGACGTCGGCCGCGGGGTGTTCGTCCGGCCGGGCATCGCCGAGTTCATGCGCGACACCGCGGTGCCCGCCGCCGACGTGGTCACCCCCAACCACTACGAGCTGGACCTGCTCACCGGTCGGACGACGACGACCCTGGACCAGGTGCGCGACGCCGTCGCCGCCCTGCAGGCCACCGGTCCGCGGGTCGTGCTGACCACCAGCCTGGACGTCGAGGACACCCCGGACGACGCGGTCGACCTGCTGGCCAGCGAGGGCGGCCGGCACTGGCGGGTGCGCACCCCGAAGCTGGACGTGTCGGTCAACGGCGCCGGCGACGCGATCGCCGCGTTGTTCCTGGCGCACTGGTCGTCCACCGGCTCGGCCGGCGAGGCGCTGGGCCGCGCCGCGGCCTCGGTGTTCGGCCTGCTGCGGACGACCGCCGAGGCGGGGAGCCGGGAGATCCTCCTGGTCGCCGCGCAGGAGGAGTTCGTCTCCCCCACCCGCACCTTCGCCGTCGACGAGGTCTGAGCGGGCCGGGTCTCAGCCCGCTGCGGCCGCGCAGACACCGCACGCGGCCGCGGTGGCCTGGAACGGCTCGCTGCCGGCGATCACGATCGCCCCGCAGACGGCGACCTCGGGCTCACCGGACAGCTCGTCGGTCGCCCGGTGCACCTCGACGGCGTGCACCAGCCCGGGGTGCGCACCCCGCAGCCGCGGCGGCCAGCAGGCGGGGCAGGCCGAGGCGACCAGCTCCGGTCGCAGGAAGGCCCTGGTGGCGGGGGCGGACGGGGGGCGGGTCAGTGCGGTGGTCACGCGTCGACCCTGCCCCGGGACGCCTCGCCACGGCGGGCGTCCTGACGGGTCCCTGACGGTGCTGCCGGCCGTCCTGACGTCGCCCTGACGGCCGTCAGTCCGGACTGCGCTGGAAGAGCCGGGACAGCACGATCTCGGTCTGCGTGCCGGTGACGTCGGGCAGCACCCGGATCCGCTGGATGACCTCCTCCAGGTGTCGGACGTCGCGGGCCTGCACGTGCACCACCGCGTCGGCGACGCCGGAGACGGTCCAGGCGCTGACCACCTCGGTGATAGCGGTGTAGTCCGCGGTCAGCCGGTCCGGGGACACCACCCCGGAGTAGGACACCTCCACGTAGGCCTCGGTCGACCAGCCCAGCGCGGCCGGGTCGACGATCGCGGCGAACCCGGAGATCGCCCCCGAGGCGACGAGCCGGTCCACGCGGCGCTTGGTGGCCGGGGCGCTCAACCCGACCTCGGCGCCGATCTCGGCGAAGGTCGCCCGGCCGTCCCGGCGGAGGAAGGCCACGATGCCGCGGTCGATGTCGTCGACGTCCACCGGCAGACCGTTGCACAGAAGGGCTCATAGACGCAACGGATCGCCACCAGGACGCAGGTGTCGCACATCGACTGCGTGAGACGCAGCCGGGAGCATGGACGTCACCACCCGCACCGCCCCAGGAGCCACCCGATGTCCGCACCCACGCTGCAGACCGCCCCCACCACGACCACGCTGCGCACCGCGCGCACCCGGCACTACGCGATGTGCCCGCCCACCCACTTCGACGTCGTCTACGCGATCAACCCGTGGATGCACCCGGGCACCCCGGTGGACGTGGACCGGGCGCTGTCCCAGTGGGCCGGACTGGTCGCGGTGTTCGAGTCCCTGGGGCACCGGGTCGACGTGCTCCCGCCGACCCCGGGCCTGCCGGACATGGTGTTCGCGGCCAACGGGGCCACCGTGGTCGACGGCCGGGCGCTGGGTGCCTCGTTCGCGCACGCCGAGCGGCGGGCCGAGGCCGACCTGCACGCCGGGTTCCTGGCCGGCCTGGGGATCGAGGTGCACCGCCCGCAGCACGTCAACGAGGGTGAGGGCGACTTCGCGGTCGCCGGCGACTGGCTGCTCGCCGGCACCGGCTTCCGCACCTCGACCGCCGCGCACGCCGAGGCCCAGGAGCTCTTCGGCCGGCCGGTGGTCACCCTGCACCTGGTCGACCCGCGCTTCTACCACCTGGACACCTGCCTGACCGTGCTCGACGACCTGCACGGCCAGGCCACGGTCGCCTGGTACCCACCGGCGTTCTCCGCGGGCAGCCAGGCCGTCGTCCGCACGCTGTTCCCCGACGCGGTCGAGGCCACCGAGGCCGACGCGCTGGCCTTCGGGCTCAACGCGGTCTCCGACGGGCGCCACGTCGTGCTGCCCCAGCAGGCCCGGCAGCTCGCTGCCGACCTGGCCGCCCGCCGCTTCGAGCCGATCGGGGTGGACCTGTCCGAGCTGCTGGCCGCCGGGGGCAGCGTCAAGTGCTGCACCCAGGAGCTGCGCGCCCGCCGGTCGGGCTGAGACGCTGGGCTGCATGAGCGCACCGAGTGGCATCGACCCGACCGTCCCGCCGAGCGGCCCGGGCTGCGTGGAGTGCGAGGCCAGCGGCTCCTGGTGGTTCCACCTGCGCCGCTGCGCGCAGTGCGGGCACGTCGGCTGCTGCGACAGCTCGCTGGGCAAGCACACCACCGCGCACGCCGAGGAGACCGGGCACCCGGTCATGCAGAGCTACGAGCCCGGTGAGGACTGGTTCTTCGACTACCGCACCCAGGACTCCGTCGCCGGGCCCGAGCTCGCCGCACCGACCAGCCACCCCGCCGACCAGCCCACCCCCGGACCGGCCGGCCGGGTGCCCGCGGACTGGGTCCAGCAGCTCGGCGGCTGAGCTCAGTCGGGGACGACGTGCACCGCGGCCTCCTCCGCCGAGGCCCCGGTGCCGTCGATCCCCCCGTCCTGCGCGCTGCCGTCCTCCCCGGCCAGCAGGCGCCCGGCCCGCCGGTCACCGACCTGGTCGTCGCGCAGCTCGCCGTCGGTGTCGGTGGAGTCGCCCAGCCCGTCGTCCCCGTCGTCCCCCGGGCCGTCGGTCAGCTCGCGGGCCAGCCGTCCGGCCAGCGGTTCCCCGGCCGACTCCTCCTCCCCCGTGGTGCCCCAGTCGGTGCTGGCCCAGGGCCGCTCCGCCGGGGACCAGCCCTCGTCGAGGACGTCGTCCACCCCGCCGTCCGGACCCGTCTCGTACAGGCTGTCGCCGGGTTCCAGGACCCCGGAGTCGTCGGCGGAGTCGGGACTGTCGGGTGAGTCGATGCGGTCCACGCCCCGATCCTGGACGGCGACCTCCCGGCCTGACCAGGGTCCTCAGTCGGGCAGTCGCTCGGCCAGCCGGCGCAGGTCGGCCGCGGTGGCGGGCTCCAGCGGCAGCTGGTCCAGCACGGCGAGCAGCTCCTCGCGCTCGAGCCCCTCGGCCAGCAGCGCGTCCAGCACCCGGGTGGTGTCCGCCGGTGGCACCGGCGTGGGCAGCCCGGCGGCATCGAGGGCGGCGTCGGCCAGGAACAGCACCCCGGCCAGCGCATCCGGAGCAGGAGCGGCCGGCGGCGGGGCGGGCGCTGCCGCCCGGGTCAGCTGCTCGGCGGCGCGCACCAGCGACAGCGGCAGCCCCTCGGCCTCCACCAGAGCCAGCGAGGTGCCGCCGATCGCGGCCAGCACCAGCAGCTCGGCCTCGGTGCGCAGCGGCGCCTCCCACTCCCCCGCCCGGACGACGGCCGGCACGTCGTCGGCGTCCTCCCCGACCTCGTCGGCCAGCTCGGCCCAGGCGGCGGGACGGGCCCGGCGCAGCCGCTCCCCGGCGCGCACGCAGGTGTCCAGCGCGAAGGGCTCCAGCACCTCGGTGTCGAAGCGGTCGGCGTAGAGCACGCCGTCCCCGTCGGTCATGTTCAGCGCGTCGGCGAAGCTGCCCGGCCGGGCGTCGCCCAGGTCGAGCCGACCGCCCTCCTCGTCGGCCAGCGGCTGGCCGTTCTCGGCGCGGATGCCGACCGTGGTGCCGGTGGCGACCAGTCGGCCGCGGCGGCGCAGGTGGTGCGGGCGGTCGCTGGCGCCGACGGCCCAGGCGCAGGCCTCGGCGACCAGGTCCGCGGTGCGTTCGCGGAGCACCTCGCGGGTCAGCAGGGCCATCTCGTGGATCTCGAACACGGGGTCCACTGTCCCCGGCGAGTCCCCGCCTGTCAGCCGACGAGTGCCCGCCGGAGCTCGGCGGCGCCGGTGCGCACCTCCGCCAGCAGCGGCGGCAGGTCGGTCTCGGTCACCCGCCGGCAGGTCAGCCCCTCGATCCGTTCCCGGGAGTGCCCGGGCACGGTCAGCCGGGAGGTGAGCTCCAGCGCACCACGGAGCAGCCCACCGGCCGCCGAGGTGGGGTCGTCGAGCTCGAGCAGCGGGTCGGCCAGGGCGTCGGGGAACCCCCAGCGGTGCATCGCGACCGCGGTCAGCTCCAGGGTGTCCACGCCGTAGCGGGCCACCTCGGCGGGACGGCGGGCCGCCGGGGTCGTGCCGCTGGCCCGCACCTCGGCGTACCCGACCGGGTCGTGGTGGCTCAGCAGTGCCACGCCCAGCTGGGCCAGCAGCCCGACGCACAGCGCGTCGGCCGGTCGTCGTCCCATCCGGGGCGCCAGCGCCGAGGCGGCCAGCGCCAGGTGGGTGCTGACGGTCCAGAAGTCCTCCGGCAGCTCGGCGGACTCCTCGGTGCCGGTGAGCGCGACGGTGGCCATCGACCGGACGACGGCGAAGCCCACGACGGTGATCCCGAACTGCAGCGAGGACACCCGCCCGCGCATCCCGTAGTAGGCGGAGTTGGCCAGCTTGAGCACCCGCCCGCTCAGCGCCGGGTCCGCCGACAGCAGCCGGGCCACCTCCTTGGCCCCGGTGTGGTCGGAGTCGGTGAGCGCGACGATCTGGGCGGCGATCGGCCGTTGCGCGGCCATCGTCTCGATGCTGGCCAGCACGTCGTCCACCGAGTGGCTCCCCACCGAGGTCAGCGGGGCCGGGCCCTCCTCCTCGTCGGTGGGCACCTCGTCGGTGACCATCTCGTCGGTGAGCACCTCCTCGCCGCTCACCGGGCACGCTCGGCGAACCAGGCGGTGGTGCTGTCGCCGTCCATGGGCCGGGCGATGCCGTAGCCCTGCAGGTGGGTGGCGCCCAGCTCGGTGAGCATGCGGGCCTGCTCCTCGGTCTCCACGCCCTCGGCGACGGAGTCCAGCCCGAGGCCGGCGGCCAGGGCGACGACGGCCCGGGTGATCTCGGGGTGCCCCGCGGACAGCTCGGCGACGAAGGACCGGTCGATCTTGAGGCAGTCCACCGGCAGCTGGCGCAGGTGGCCCAGGGAGGAGTAGCCGGTGCCGAAGTCGTCGACGGCGATGGCCACGCCCAGCGCCCGCAGGTCGGCGAGCACGGAGGCCGCCCGCTCGGGGTGCCGCATCAGCGCGGACTCGGTGAGCTCGATGCAGATCCGCTCCGCCCCGACCTCGTGCCGGGCCAGGGTGGCGGCCACCAGCGGCGGGAGGTGCTCGTCGAGCTGGAGCGCCGAGACGTTGACGTGCACGTAGCGGGGCGCGGCGAGGCCGAGGGCGTCGTCCCACGCCGCGGTCTGCCGGCAGGCCTCGTCGAGGACCAGCAGGCCGAGGGCGTCGACCAGCCCGCTCTCCTCGGCCAGCGGCACGAACACCGCCGGGCCGATCGGGCCCCGGGTGGGGTGGTCCCAGCGCGCGAGGGCCTCCACGCCCACCGGGCGCAGCGACGCGGTCTGCACCACCGGCTGGTAGGCCAGCGTGATCGCCCGGGTGTCGACGGCGGTGCGCAGATCGGCGACGAGCTGCAGCTTCTCCCGCGCCGCGGCCCGGGAGGCGTGGTCGAGCACCGACACCCGGCCCTTGCCCTCGGCCTTGGCCTGGTACATCGCGATGTCGCAGTCCCGGACCAGCTCGTCGGGCGTCAGGTGCGCCGGGGTCTGCACGGTCACGCCCACGCTGACCCGCACGCCGACGCTCACCCCGCCCAGCTGCACCGGGGCGGCCAGCGCCGTGGAGATGCGGCGGCCCAGGGACACCGCGTCGGCCTCCCCGACGTCCTCGCAGACCACCACGAACTCGTCGCCGCCGAAGCGCACCACCAGGTCGGTGGGCCGGACGACGGCGCGCAGCCGCCGGGCCACCTGCACCAGCAGCTGGTCCCCCGCGGGGTGGCCGAGGGAGTCGTTGACCACCTTGAAGTCGTCGACGTCGAGGAACAGGCAGGCCAGCCCGTCCCGGGTGCCGGGCACGAAGCGCTCGGCGACGTACTCGGCGAGCCGGGTGCGGTTGGGCAGTCCGGTCAGCGGGTCGTGGGTGGCCTGGTGGGCCAGCCGGGCCTCGAAGGCGAGCCGGTCGGTGACGTCCTCGATGGTGGCCACGAACCCGCTGCCCACGCCGGGGGTCTCCAGGTGGGAGAAGCGCAGCAGGCAGGACCGTTCCTCACCGGGGGTGCGGAGCAGCCGCGCCCGGACGTCGCCCGAGCCCCCGTCCAGCACCGCGGCCGCGGTGTCGACCAGGGCCTCGACGTCCTCGGGGTGCACGCTGGCCAGCCAGCCGGTGCCCAGCAGCTCCTCGGCCTGCCGGCCGGTGAGCCGGCAGAAGGCGTCGTTGACGTGCGCGAGCCGCATGCCGTGCTCGGAGAGCAGCGTGGGCACCGGCGACCGTTCGGTGAGGGTGGTGAAGCGCCGCTCGTGGGCGGCGGCGGAGTCGGCGAGGGCGCGCTCGGCGTCGCTGCGGGCCGGCCAGGCGCTCAGCGTCCACACCCCGGCGTCCGAGGAGGGCGTGCACAGCACGGTGACGTCGACCAGCTCCCCGGTGCGGGTGCGGGCCCGCAGGTCGGTGGTGACCGAGCGCTCCCGGCGGAACAGCGTGGCCAGACCACCGGGCGGGGGCTCGGGCAGCAGCCGGTCGACCGGCGTGCCGAGCAGGTCGCCGGTGGCGTGCCCGAGCAGCCGTTCCACCCCGGCGTTGCCCCAGCGGATCCGGGTGCCGGCGTCGTCGACCGTCACGACGAGGACGGCGACGTCGACCCGCACGGTGGCCGCGTGCACCACGGCGCGGCTGACCCGGGCGGTGTCCAGGGCGACCGCTGTCGGGACGTCCCGCCGGGACACGGGGGCCCCCGGGGCGGGGACGACGACGGACCGGGGCACGGTGTCGGTCTCGACCGGGCGCGGTGGAGCTGGAGCCGGGAGGACGCCGACCTCCCCCGTCCGGGTGGGGTGGCCCCCGCACCGGTGCGCTCCTAGCGTGGGGCATGCGCTCCTCGCCGAACCGTGTCCTGCTCGCCGGTGTGGCCGCCGGCGCGCTGTTGCTCACCGGCTGCACGTCGGGAGGGGGTGGGGGCACCGAACCCGCTGCGGCCGGTCGGGAGGCCGGCTCCCCGCTGGACTCCCTGGACCTGGACGCGCTCACCATCCCCGACCTGCAGGCGATGATGGACGGCGGCGAGCTGACCGCCGTCCAGCTCACCCAGGCGTACCTGGACCGGATCGCCGAGCACGACGACGAGGTCGGCGCCGTGCTCACCCTGAACACGCAGGCGCTGCCCGACGCGCAGGCCAGCGACGACGCCCGGGCCGACGGCGGGGCGCGCAGCGAGCTCGAGGGCATCCCGGTGCTGCTCAAGGACAACGTGGACACCGCCGACCTGCCGACCACCGCGGGCTCCCGGCTGCTGGTGGGCTCCGAGCCCGACGACGCCACGATCACCACCCGACTGCTGGAGGCCGGGGCGATCGTGATCGGCAAGGCCAACCTGTCCGAGTGGGCCAACTTCCGCGGCGACGGCAGCACCAGTGGCTGGTCTGGGGTGGGTGGGCAGACCGCGAACCCGTACGTCCTGGACCGCAACCCGTGCGGCTCGTCGTCCGGCTCCGGCGCCGGGGTGTCCGCCTCGTTCGCCCAGGTGGCGATCGGCACCGAGACCGACGGCTCGATCGTCTGCCCGGCCGGGGCCAACGGCGTCGTGGGGCTCAAGCCGACGCTGGGCCAAATCAGCCGCACCGGCATCGTGCCGATCAGCGCCGAGCAGGACACCGCCGGACCGATGGCCCGGCACACCGTGGACGCCGCGATCCTGCTGTCGGTGGTCGCCGGCGCGGACGACGAGGACGCCGCCACCGGGCTCGCCCCCGACGACGTGGACACCGCGTTCACCGACCTGGACCTCGACGCGCTGCAGGGCGCCCGGATCGGGGTGTGGTCCCCGGCCGCGGACTCCGGCGTGGACGCCGCGACCCTGCAGGTGCTCACCGACACCGTGGCCACCCTGGAGGCCGCCGGCGCCACCACGGTGCCCGTCGAGCTGCCCTACACCGAGGAGTTCGGCGCGGGTGAGACCCCGGCGCTGCTGGCCGAGTTCGACCGCGACCTCACCGCCTACCTCGAGGCCACCGACGGCGACGTCCCCGACGACCTGGCCGGCCTGGTCGCGGAGAACGCCGACGACCCGGTGGAGCTGGCCTACTTCGGCCAGGAGCTCCTCGTCGGGGCGATCGACGCCCCGGACGCGACCGCCACCCGGGAGACCATCCGCGCCCTCGCGCAGCGGTCGATCGACGAGACGCTCGCCCAGGGCGCCGGGGCCGAGGACGACCTGACCGCGGTCGTCGCGCTGACCAACACCCCGGCCTGGCTCACCCGCTACCTGTCCGTCGACGGCGTCGCCGACGACTTCCTCTACAGCTCCTCGGGCCCGGCCGCGGTGGCCGGCTACCCGTCGGTGTCCGTGCCCGCCGGGTTCGCCGGTCCGCAGGGCGCCCTCCCGGTCGGGGTCAGCTTCACCGGCACCGGCTGGGCCGACGCCGACCTGCTCGACGTCGCCGCCGACTTCGAGGACGCCGCCCAGGCCCGCCGGGCCCCGGGCTTCCTGCCGACGGTGGGTGCCTGATGGACCTGCAGCTGACCGGGAAGCGGACGCTGGTCACCGGCGCCGGCCGGGGCATCGGCCGGGCGGTCGCGCTGCGGCTGGCCGAGGAGGGCGCGCAGGTCGCGCTGCTGGCCCGGGACCGGTCGGCGCTGGAGGCGGTTGCCGCCGAGATCGGTCCGGGCGCACTCGTCGTCCCGGCCGACACCACCGACGACGCCGCCGTGCGGGCCGCGGTGGACACCGTGGTGGGTGCCTGGGGCGGGGTGGACGTGCTGGTCAACGCCGCCGCCCGGCCGGCCAGCTCCGGGCCCACCCCGTCGCTGGCCGACCTCACCGACGACGCGCTGCGGGTGGAGGTGGAGACCAAGGTGCTGGGCTACCTGCGCTGCGCCCGTGCCGTCGCCCCGCACATGACCGCGCAGGGCTGGGGCCGGATCGTCAACGTGAGCGGGCTCAACGCCCGGCGCACCGGGTCGCTGGTGGGCACCGTGCGCAACGTGGCGGTGGCCGCGATGACCGCGAACCTGGCCGAGGAGCTGGGCCGATCGGGGGTCAACGTCACGGTGGTGCACCCCGGGACGACGGTCACCGAACGCACCGCGGGCGTGGCGCAGGCCCGCGCCGAGGCCGACGGCACCACCGTCGAGCAGGCGCTCACCGCCATGGCCGCCGACACCCGGATCGGCCGGCTGGTCACCGCCGAGGAGGTCGCCGACGTCGTCGCCTTCCTCTGCTCCCCCCGCAGCGTCGCCGTCACCGGCGACGCGATCGCCGTCGGCGGCGGCGCCCGCGGCGTCGTCCACTACTGACGAGGAGCGCCTTTCTCGTCGGGGCGCGGACTCACCGGTCCACCGGGGTTACTGGCCAGTAGCAACATGTGGGATCGTCGGTCCCGACGCAACCGGCGGCACGGTCGCCGCCGGGGAAGAGAAGAGGGTCGTCCATGCAGTTGCACCTGTCGCCCGAGGACCAGGCGTTCCGGGACGAGATGCGCACGTTCTTCACCACCCAGTTCCCGAAGTCCATCCGGGACGACGTCGCCGCCCACCGCGACGTCTCCAAGGAGCAGTACGTCGAGGCCCAGCGCGTGCTCAACGCCGCCGGTCTCGCCGTCCCGCACTGGCCCGTCGAGTGGGGCGGCCGGGACTGGACCCCGCTGCAGCGCCACATCTGGCGCGAGGAGATGCAGCTGGCCGCCGTCCCCGAGCCGCTGGCGTTCAACGCCTCGATGATCGGCCCGGTCATCGCGGCGTTCGGCAACCAGGAGCAGAAGGAGCGCTTCCTGCCCAAGACCGCCAACCTCGACATCTGGTGGTGCCAGGGCTTCTCCGAGCCGGACGCCGGCTCCGACCTGGCCAGCCTGCGCACCACCGCCGTCCGCGACGGCGAGGACTGGGTGGTCAACGGCCAGAAGACCTGGACGACGCTGGGCCAGTACGCCGACTGGATCTTCTGCCTGTGCCGCACCGACCCGGGTGCGGAGAAGAAGCAGCGCGGCATCTCGCTGCTGGTCTTCCCGATGGACACCCCCGGGGTCACGCTGCGCCCGATCGAGCTGCTCGACGGCGGCTTCGAGGTCAACGAGGTCTTCTTCGAAGACGTCCGGGTGCCTGCGGAGAACCTGATCGGTGAGGAGAACCGCGGCTGGGACTACGCCAAGTTCCTGCTGGGCAACGAGCGCGTGGGCATCGCCCGGGTCGGGGCCACCAAGCGGATGATCGTCGACGCCAAGGCACACGCCCGCTCGATCACCGTCAACGGCCGGCCGCTGCTGGAGGAGCCGACCATGGCCGCCCGCATCGCCGAGCTGGAGAACGACCTGCTCGCCCTGGAGCTCACCGCGCTGCGCGTGGTGGCCAACTCCACCGACGGCAAGCCGCATCCGGCGTCCTCGGTGCTCAAGCTGCGCGGCTCGGAGCTGCAGCAGGCGGCCACCGAGCTGGTGGTCGACATCGCCGGCCCGCTGTCGCTGGCGTCCTTCGCCGACGACGCGGACACCGACGTCCCCGAGTGGGCCCGGGTGGCCACCCCGGAGTACCTGAACTACCGCAAGGTCTCCATCTACGGGGGCAGCAACGAAGTGCAGCGCACCATCATCGCCGGCTCGATCCTGGGGTTGTGACCTGACGTGGACTTCACCTTCGACAACGAACAGAACGCCCTGCGCGAGGCCGTCGCCGGCCTGCTGATGCGGGCCTACGGCGGGGACCAGCGCCGCTCGGTCACCCGCGAGGAGCCCGGCTTCGACGAGAAGACCTGGGCCCAGCTCGCCGAGATGGGCGTGCTCGGCCTGCCCTTCGCCGAGGAGGACGGCGGCATGGGCGCCGGTCAGGCCGAGGTGGCGATCGTGGCCACCGAGATCGGCCGGGTGCTCGCCCCGGAGCCCTTCGTCGAGTCCGTCGTGCTCGCCGGTGGTCTCGTCGCCGCCGTGGGCACCGCGGAGCAGCGCGCAGCCGTGCTCGGCCCGCTGGCCGAGGGCAGCAGCGTGCTGGCCGCGGCCCTCGCCGAGCCCACCGCGCGCTGGACGCCCTCGGCCGCCGGGGTCACCGCGACCGCCGATGGTGGCTCCTGGACCCTCACCGGGGTCAAGGAGCCCGTGCAGCACGGCGCCCGCGCCGACGTCCTGGTCGTCTCCGCGGCCGTGGACGGCGGCACCCGGCTGTTCCTGGTGCAGGGCGACGCCACCGGGCTGACCCGCACCGGGTACCGCACCCACGACGTGGGCCGGGCCGCCCGGGTGGTCTTCGACGGCACGCCCGCCCAGCTGCTGGGCGACTCCGACGCCGACCGCACCGCCGACGTCGAGCAGGCGTTGGCCCGGGCGACCGTGGCCTACGCCCACGAGGCGGTCGGGGCGATGGACACCGCCCTGACCACCACCGCGGAGTACCTGCGCACCCGCAAGCAGTTCGGGGTCTCGCTGAACAAGTTCCAGGCCCTGACGTTCCGCGCCGCGGACATGTACGTGACCCTTGAGCTGGTCCGCAGCACCGCGCTGTGGGCGACCATGGTGCTCGACGCCGAGGGCTCCACCGCCGACGACGTGGTGGCCGCCGCCGACCGGGCCCGGCTGCAGACCAGCCGCGCGGGCCGGCACATCGGCAAGGAGGCCATCCAGCTGCACGGCGGGATCGGCGTCACCGCCGAGTACAAGGTCGGGCACTACACCTCGCGGCTGACCGCCATCGACCACCTGCTGGGTGACGGCGACTGGGCCCGCGCCCGGCTGGCCGGCCGCGTCGGTTCCTACGACACGGTCGAGGCCGTGCCGTGACGCACTGAGCCGGACCCGACGGCCCCCGACGCAGCCCGCGTCGGGGGCCGTCGGCGTCTCAGGCGCAGGGACGGACGGCGTCGCGCTGCGCCCGGCGCTCGACCACCAGGCCGCGGAGGTCCTGCCGGCGGCGCAACGCGCGGGCCCGGTCGCTGCCGGTCCGCCGCCGGGCGTGCGGGTCGGCCTCCTCCAGCAGCTGCCGGGCAGCCAGCAGGACGGCCGACGGGCGGGTGACCGCCGCCGCCGGGGTGGTGACCACCAGCCGGTCGCCGCCACCGTCGGTCAGCGGCAAGGGGACCTGCGGGACGACCGGGAGCCCGACCTCGGGATCCAGACCCGGTGAGGGTGGTGGGGTGGGGCGCATGGTGGACCGGCCTGACCGCAGCGGTCCGGCGCGACCGGGGGGCCGACACCCGGGGAGACCGAGACGACCCGACGGTACGCCCCGGGGGCGAGCGGTCAGCCGGCCTTGATGACCGAGACGTCGAACTCGATCTGGATGCGGTCGCTGACCAGCACCCCACCGGTCTCCAGAGCCGCGTTCCACACCAGGCCCCAGTCGCTGCGCTTGACCGCCAGCGCGCCCTCGAAGCCCACCCGGACGTTGCCGAAGGGGTCCTGGGCCGAACCGGTGAGGGTGAACTCCACCGACACCTCGCGGGTGCGCCCCTTGATCGTCAGGTCCCCGGTGACCTCGTACACGTCGGCCTCGAGCTGCTCGACGGCGGTGGAGACGAACGTGACCTCGGGGAACTGCTCGACGTCGAGGAAGTCCGCCGAGCGCAGGTGCGCGTCCCGGTCGGGCTGGCCGGTGTCCAGGCTGCCGGCGTCCATCCGCAGCTCGACCCGGCTCGCCTCGGGTCGCGCGGTGTCCAGGTGCGCGGTGCCCTCGAACTCGCCGAACGTGCCGCGCACGGTGGTGACCATCGCGTGCCGGGCCCGGAAGCCGATCCGGGTGTGCGCGGCGTCGACGGTGTAGTCGCCGGTGACGTCGGTCAGGGCGGTGGTGGCGTCGTCGAAGTCGGTCGCGGCGCCTTGGCTCGCGCGGTGCTTGGCCACGGTCGACCGTCCTCCCAGGAGATGTACAACGGCAGCAGTCTGACGGGTGACTCGCCGCCGTGACCAGGCGGGTAGTCCCACACACGGCGACGGACCCCCACCTGTGGTGGTGGGGGTCCGTCGAGGGGGTGGGGTCAGCTGCCGGCGTAGAGCTCCACGATCGCGGCGTTGAACGCCGGGATGTCGTCGGGGTTGCGGCTGGTCACCAGGTTCCCGTCCCGGGCGACCTCCTCGTCGACGACGGTGGCCCCGCCGCGACGCAGGTCGCCCCGGATGCTGGGGAACGAGGTGAGCGTGCGGCCCTCGAGCACCCCGGCCTCCAGCAGCGTCCAGGGGGCGTGGCAGATGGCGGCCACGGGCTTGCCGGCGTCGAAGAAGGCCTTCACGAAGGCGAGGGCGTCCTCGTCCTGGCGCAGGGTGTCGGGGTTGACCACGCCGCCAGGGAGCAGCAGGCCGTCGTAGTCGGCGGCGGACACGTCGGCGACCAGGTGGTCGACGGGGTGCGTGCTCGCCGGGTGGATGTCGCCGTCCATGGAGGGGATGGCGCCGTCCTCGACGCCGTCCGGCACGGAGATCAGGTGGGTGGTGGCACCCGCGGCCTGCAGGGCGGCGCGGGGCTCCTCGAGCTCGACGCGCTCGACGCCCTGGGCGGCGAGCACGGCGATGGTCTTGCCGGTCAGTTCAGCCATGCCCCGGTCGTTCCCGGGCCGACCGGGGTCGGAAACGCGGAACGCTCAGTACCAGTTGTTGGCCTGCGAGTGCGCCCACGCCGAGCACGGGGAGCCGTAGACCCGGTCGATGTAGATGAGCCCGGCGTCGATCTGCCGGAACCCGTCGGAGGTCTTGGCGATCCCGGTCAGCGCCCAGGTCGAGTTGAGGAACTGGGCGATGCCGTAGGCCGTCGACGACGGGTTCTGCGCGTTCGGGTTCCAGCCCGACTCCTTGCCCCACAGGTTCTCCAGGCAGGAGAACTGCGAGGCGTCGCCACCGAGGGCGGCGAGGGCGTAGTCGTGGAAGTTGCTGGGGGTCTGCGCTGCGGCGGCCTCGGCTGCCGCGGCGGCCTCCGCGGCAGCCTGCGCCTGCGCGGCGGCCTGGGCCTCGGCCGCGGCCTGGGCGGCGGCAGCGGCTGCCTGGGCGTCGAGCTCGGCCTGGTCGGCCGCGGCCTGCGCCTGGGCGGCGGTGGCCTCGTCGGCCTCGCGCTGCGCCCGGCTGGACTCCAGCTCGCCGAGGTGGGTGCCGAGGTCGGCCGGGGACGCGTCGGCGGCGGTCAGCCCGAGCTGGTCGGCCACGCTCACCGCCTGCGAGGCGGCCGCGGAGGGCTCGGCCTGGGCGGTGCCCGGTCCGGTGCCCAGGGCCACGTTGACCAGCACGGCGCCGACGGCGACCGCGGCCAGGTACAGGGCGGGGCGACGGGCCGGGGGACGGCGGTGCCGACCGGACGCGACGGCGGCGACGGTGTCGGCGGCCGACTCGGGAGCCGGGGTCTCCGTGGCGGGGGCAGCAGGCAGTGCGGTGTGACGAGCGCTCATGCGGGTGGGACGTGTCCGTTCTTCCGTCTGGCCGCCTACCGGGTCAGCTGACGGGTTCGGGCGGGAAGACGCCCTACTCCCCCGGCCCGCGTGCAGCCAGGGGTGATTCACCCCAGTGGTTCGGTGGGTCCCCGGTTCGCCTGGGTGGATCTGGGTGGTGCTGGCGACTCGGCGGCGTCCGGCGGGGTCTCCCCGGCTGGGGAGCGGTCATCCGCACGGACGGCGCCACGCTAAGCGGACATGTCGACTGCTGACAAGCAGGGGCGTCCGGTTTCACACATCTGGTGCCGCGATCCCCGACCCGGGGTCGTCGGCCGGTCGCTCAGGGCAGTCGCCCCACCGTCGTCCGGCGGGCGCCGTCCACACCGCTGTCGACGACGTCGTACCCGGCCACCTCGACCAGCCCGCTGGGCAGCTGGCTGCGGCCGGGATCACCGACCAGCACCGTCGCGCCCCGCACCCAGGCGGTGAACAGCCAGGGCCGCACCCGGTCGGCCATCGTCAGGTCGTAGAAGACGTCCCCGGCCAGCACCACGTCGACCTCGGGCAGGTCGGCGTCCAGCACGTCGCCCACCGGCTCGAGCACGGTCACCCCGTTGGCCGCGGCGTTGAGGTCCATCACCGCAACGGCGTACGGGTCGACGTCGCTGGCCAGCACCCGGGTGGCACCGGCCAGGGCCGCCGCGATGCCCACGAGCCCGCTGCCGGCGCCGAGGTCCAGCACGGTGCGTCCGGCCACCAGCTCCGGGTGGTCGAGCACGTGCCGGGCCAGCCCCTGCCCGCCGACCCAGGCGGCGGCCCAGAACGGCGACGCCTGCCCCGGGCCCACGCCCCCGGCGGCGGCCTCGTCCTCCATCGCCTGCCAGAGCGCGGCCACGTCGCCGGCCAGGTGCAGGGCGACCTCGGGCACCAGCGGCGGCCGCTCCAGGCGGGTGTGCCGGGTGAAGAAGTCCGGGGCGACGGTCACGACCGACGTCCCACCCGGCTGCGCATCGCGGTGTAGAGCGGGGTGAGCACGACGCCGTCGGAGGCCAGCCGGTCGCGCAGCCGCCGCCGGTGCCGCCGCACCCCGGCCAGGCCGATCGCCCAGAACAGGTACTGGACGCCGAACGCGGCCTTGAACGCCCCCAGGTCGTAGGCGGTCGACGCGCCCGGGGTCTGGGCGTCCAGCACGGCACCGACGGCGAGCACGGTCAGCAGCGAGGCCGCGAACCCGCCGATGTTCACCACCCCGCTGGCGCTGCCGAGGCGGTGCACCGGGTTCCAGGTGCGGGCGTAGTCGAAGCCGATCATCGAGCCCGGGCCGTTGGAGGCCAGCACGACGACGAGCACCACCAGCAGCCACAGCGGGGCACGACCGGGCCACAGCAGCACCACCGTCCAGGCGGTGATCGTGGCCCCGGCGATCCCGAAGACCAGCACCGAGCGGCGCAGGGGCCACCGCCCGCAGAGCTTGCCCAGCAGCGGTCCCACGCCCATCCCGACCACGACGAGCAGGGTCAGCAGCCCGGCGGCGGTGCCGGTGGACAGGCCCTGCCCCAACACCAGGAACGGGTAGCCCCACAGCAGCGCGAAGACGGTGCCGGAGAACTGGGTGACCAGGTGGGTGTAGAGCCCGATCTGCGTGCCGGACTCCTTCCAGGCGCCGGCCACGTTGGCGCGGATCTCCGACCAGCCCGCGACCGGGGCCACCGGTGTGCCGGGCGGGGAGTCCTTCAGGAAGACCACGACGAGCACGGCCATCAGCACCCCTACCGCCCCGGCGCCCAGGAACGTCGTCGTCCACGAGGTGTGGTGCAGGGCCAGCACCAGCGGGTAGGCCGCCGCGATCTGGCCGACCTGGCCGAGGATGCCGGTGAGCTGGGTGACGACCGGGACGCTGGGCCCGGAGAACCAGAGCGTGACGACCCGCAGCACGCTGATGAAGGTCATCGCGTCCCCGGCGCCGACCAGCACCCGGGCGACGACGGCGGTGGGCACGTCGGTGGCCACGGCGAGCAGCACCTGACCCGCGGCCATGGTGAGCGCGCCGGTGGCGACCAGCGCCCTCGAGCCGAAGCGGTCCAGTGCGATGCCCACCGGCACCTGCAGGCCGGCGTAGACCACGAGCTGCAGGACGAGGAAGAGGCTGACCGCCGAGGCGCCGGCGGAGAACCGCTCCTGGGCGTCGACGGCGGTGACGCCGAGGGACCCGCGGTGGAAGACGGCCACCGCGTACGCGGCCAGGCCGACGACCCAGACGGTGTACGCGCGGCGGGAGTTCACGTGCAGGGTCTACACCCGTGCGCCTCCCGGCACCCCGCGCCCGGCGTGTCCCGGCCGGGTCAGGGGCAGCTGCAGCCGGGGTTGGTCTGGTGGCCGGCGGCGACCTGCTCGGCGGTCGCGGCGCAGAACCGCCGGGAGATGCGGTCGTGCTGGGCCATCGGGTGCGGGCAGACCGGGCAGACCTCCTCGACGGCTGCGTCCCCCTCGCGGGAGGTCTTGGTCGAGGGCGCGTGCTGGGCGGCCTGGACGACGGGAGCGGTCTCGTCGGTGCTCGTGGTGGTGGTCTCGGTCAACGCGGACGACCTGACTGCGCCGACGTGCGGCGCGGTGGTGAGCTCTCCCCGACCTGGGGAACCGCCCACGCTACGCGAGCCCGGGTGATCTACGACTGCCTGCGTAAACGACGTTTCAGACGAGGCGCCCGCGGACAGTCCCCCGACATGACCACTCCGAGCGACACCACCGAGACCCGCACCTTCGCCGACCTGGGCAAGGAGATGTGGTCCTACCTCACCGGCAAGGGCGCCGCCATCAACTACGAGTTCGTCGACATGACCGTCGAGGTGCCCCGCGAGATCGGCGCCGACGCCCCCCGGGCGACCTGGAAGCTCAACGGCACGCTGCGCATCACCACCGCCGAGGGCGTCTCCCAGGGATGACCGTCGGCCCGCTCGTCGTCCGGGCCGACCTCGCCCTCTCCGTCGACGGGCAGTCCGCCCGGCTGACCGGGGACGGCACCGACCTGACGCTGACGTCCTCGGACCCGGTGGGTCTGTGGCGCTCGGCGACGAGCGTGCCCTGGCCGGCCGGGGTCACCGTGAGCAGCGGTCCGCGGGCGGTCGGCGAGCTCGGTGACCTGCTCGCCGCCCACGGCCTGCACCTGGACGTCACCGGGCCGCAGGGCCGAGTCGCCGAACTCGGTCGCGGTGTGTCGTCCCCGGTGGGGCGCACCCTGACCGGTTCGGCGGGGGTCCGGCTCGGGTCCCCCCGCGTGCTCGTCGGCACCCTGGCATCCGAGCCGTTCCCGTGGCGGCCGGTCCTGGTCGCCGTGGCGGCCCTGCTGGTGGTCCGGGCGCTCCGCCGCCGCTGACTCAGCCGGTCCGCTCGAGGTCCTCGTCCCACTCCCGGGCGGCGGTCACCAGCCCCGCGACGTCGACGTCGAGGGGCACGCCGCCGCCCAGCGGGGCTCCCGACACCGGGTCGGTCCACGCCGCCGCCCCGGCCAGGTGCACCCGCAGCAGGCGACGGTCGTCCCGGGCGGCGTCGAGCACGAACGACAGCGACGGCTCGCGGAAGACCAGCCCGTCCCCCAGCAGCGGTCCCGGCGCCTCGGCCACCGTGCGCAGCCAGGACCCGGTGCGCTGGGCGTCCCACGGGGTCAGGCACGGCTCGCGGAAGACCCAGTGCCGTCCCTCCGCGGTGTGCACCTCGCCGCGGACCAGCAGCCAGGTCTCCGACCAGTCGGGCCGGTCCAGCTCGACGGCGCGCAGCTCGAGGGTCTGCCGGCGGAGCACCCGCAGGTCCACCCAGGCGCCGTCCCAGCTGGTGAGCCTCATCGGCCGAGCAGCTCCGTCATCGCCGGGAGGTCGAAGAACTCGGCGGTGGCCCGGGCGCTGGGCCGGCCGTGGTCGGGGTCGGCACCCCCGTCGAGCAGCGCCCGGACGGTGTCGGCGGACTGCTTGAACACCGCGGCGGCCAGCGCCGTCTGGCCCCGGTCGTTGACCCGGGCGTGGTCGGCCCCGTGCGCCAGGAGCATCGCCACGGTGTCGGCCCGGCCCTGGTAGGCGGCCAGGACCAGCAGGGTGTCGCCCTTGGCGTTCGTCAGGTCGGCCGGGACCCCGGCGTCGAGGTACTGCGCCAGCTCGTCGGTGGCGCCCTCCCGGGCCAGGTCGAACACCCGGCCGGCGAGCTCGATGACGTCGTCGTCCACCGGTGCGGGGTTCGGCTCGCTCACCGGTTCAGCCTAGGCAGGCCGCACCCAGTGCGCGGGCCGGACGACGTCGGACCCCAACCGGGTGCCGGCGTCGCCCCGGGCCGCCTCCAGCTGCGCACCGGTGAGGAACAGCGTGCCGCGCAGGTCGGCCCCGGACAGGTCCGCCCCGCGGGTGTCGGCCCCGGTGACGTCGGCCAGCCGGAGGTCGGCCCTGCGCAGGTCCGCGCCCAGCAGCACCGCGCCACGCAAGGAGGCCCCGCGCAGGTCGGCACCGGCCAACGTCGCCCCCGCCAGGTCCGCACCCCGCAGGTCCCGCGGTCGACGCACCGACCGCCGGGCGTGCGTGCTCGCCCGGGTCAGCAACGGGTTGACCGCGGCCCGCTCCGCGTCGACGGACAGCCCGCGCAGCTCCTCCGGCGTCCGGCGGGTGAGCGCGGCCACCCGTTCGTCGGCGTCGGCCACCTCGGCCCGCAGGTCCGCGGGCAGGTCGAGCGCCCGGGCCGCGGTGAGCAGCCAGCGCAGCTCGTGCAGCGCCCGGACGACGGGGAAGACCGTGGCGACCTGGTGCAGTTGCCCGGCGTCCCGGCGGTCCAGACCCGGGAACAGCACCTGGGTGGTGTGCTGGCCGGCGCCGAAGCAGTCGTAGACCACGCAGCCGGGGAACCCCAGCGGACGCAGCCGGTCGTGCACCCCGCAGCGGTCGTCGGCGGCCAGGTTCGGGCACGGGGTCTCGGCGCGCTTGCTGATCGCGAAGTCCGCGCCCCGGGAGAAGGCCGGGACGACGCAGCACAGCGCGGCGCAGCGGGTGCAGTCCGCGCGGAGGTCCGTGCCCTGGTCCGTGCTCAGCGGGCGGCCACCCGGTCGGTGAGGGCCAGCAGGTGCTCCCACGCGTCGGCGCAGGCCGCGGCCCACTCGTCGTGGCCGCGGTCGAAGAACGAGTGCGGCGCGCCGTCGTAGACCACGGCGTCGACCTCGGCGCCGGCCGCGCGCATCCGGTCGGCCAGGGCCTGCTGGTCGGCGACCGGGGTGGCCTGGTCGTCGCCGGCGATGAGCATCACCGTGGGCTTGGCGGCCCGGTCGGCGGCGTCACCGACGCGGCCCGGCTGCCCGTAGAACCCCACGCACCCGGCCAGGTCCAGCGTGCCGCCGGACTGCCGCCAGGACTGGCTGCCGCCGAAGCAGAACCCGACGGTGACCACCGGCAGGTCCGGGCTGGTGCGGGAGCGCAGGTACGCGATCGCGGCTGCGGTGTCGGCGTCGACACCCTCCTCGGTGGTCTGCGGGACGTGGCTCTGCCAGTCGAAGTCGTCCTCCCGGGTGCCCTGGGCAGCGACCCCCGCCGTCCGGCCGAACCAGTCGACGGCGACCGCGGCCAGCCCGGCCTCGGCCAGCCGCTCGGCCAGCGCCACGTAGTAGGGGTGCAGGCCCCGGACGTCGGGCAGCACGACCACCCCCACCCGCGGGGTGGCCGCCGGGGCGGCGTAGGCGGCCGAGAGGTCGGTGCCGTCGGCGGCGGTGAGGGTCAGCGTGCCGCGCTCGGCGACGTCGCCGGTGCGGGGAGGGGACGGCGGGCGGCTGTCGTGGTCGTGGCACATGGGTGCTGTCTACCCCGGTGCGTCCGGCCCCACCCGGGTCAGGTGGCTGAGGAGTCGTCGGAGGACTCGGCGCGGCCACCCAGCGCGGCCGCGGCGACCTCGCGACGGGCGTCGGCCAGCCACCGGTGCTGCCGGTCGGCCTGCCGGATGAGGTCGTCGAGCAGGGCCCGGTCCAGCCGCGGGTCCTCGGCCGCCAGTCCGAGCAGGGTCTCGAAGCCGGCCCGCTTGAGCAGCACCGCGCCGCTGAGGAACTCGAACTCGACCACGGACGACAGCGGGGACCGCCGGAGGAACCGCCCGTTGGGCTTGAGCCGGGACAGCTTCTCGCCCACCCACACCGCGACCGGCTTGAACCGGCGGACCGGGAGCCCCAGCGCGCGCATCATGGCGGTCAGCCCGGTGCGCTCCTCCAGCAGCTCGCCCCGCAGCCGGTGCAGTCGCTGCTCGTACACCGTGCCCGCGTGCACGCCGATCATCCGCTCCACCAGCTCGATGCCCCCGGCCGCGGCGGCGAGGTGGTCGTTGCAGTAGACGCCGAGCAGTTCGACGTCGCGCACGGCTCCGCTGGACTGGGGCACAGGAGCTCCTCGGGGTGGCGGTGCGGGATCGGACGGGACACATCATGTCGCGGCTCCGGTGCCACGGCTCCATCTCACCTGTGAGATACCGTCGCGGGCGATGACGCTCACCGAAGAAGCCACCGGTCAGTCCCTGCGCCAGATCGGCACCCTGGTCCGCGACGCCCGCCGCCACCACGGTCTCACCCAGAGCCAGCTCGGCGAGCGCCTGGGCACCAGCCAGAGTGCGATCGCCCGGATCGAGCAGGGCAACCAGAACCTCACCCTGGAGCTGCTCGGCCGCCTGTCGGCCGCCCTGGACAGCGAGCTGATCACCGTCGGCTCCCCCGCCACCACCGGCCCCACCCACCTGCGGGTCTCCGGCGGCCGCCCGCTGGCCGGCTCGGTCACCGTGAAGTCCAGCAAGAACGCCGCGGTCGCGCTGCTGTGCGCCTCGCTGCTCAACCGGGGGACGACGACGCTGCGCAACGTCGCCCGGATCGTCGAGGTCGAGCGGATCCTGGACGTGCTGCGCTCCATCGGCGTCGTCGCCACCTGGGACGAGGCCGGCCGCGACCTGACCATCGTCGTCCCGGAGCAGCTGGACCTGGCCGCGATCGACGCCGACGCCGCCCGGCGGACCCGCAGCATCATCATGTTCCTGGGCCCGCTGATCCACCGGGAGCCCGACTTCCGGCTGCCCTACGCCGGCGGCTGCGACCTGGGCACCCGCACGATCGAGCCGCACATGATCGCGCTGCGGCACTTCGGCCTGGAGATCGAGGCGCACGCCGGGGAGTACCAGGCCACCGTCACCGAGCCCGAGGCCCGCGACCGCAGCATCGTGCTCACCGAGCGCGGGGACACCGTGACCGAGAACGCGCTGCTGGCCGCCGCCCGGCACGACGGCCGGACCACCATCCGCAACGCCAGCTCCAACTACATGGTCCAGGACCTCTGCCTGTACCTGGAGCTGCTCGGCGTGCAGATCGACGGCTTCGGCACCACCACCCTGGTGGTGCACGGGCGGCCGGTGCTCGACGCCGACGTCGACTACACCCCCAGCGAGGACCCGGTCGAGGCGATGAGCCTGCTCACCGCCGGCATCGTCACCGGCTCCGAGCTCACCGTGTGCCGCGCACCGATCGAGTTCCTGGAGATCGAGCTGGCCATCCTCGAGGAGATGGGGCTGCGCTTCGACCTCTCCGCGGAGTACCCGGCCGAGAACGGCCGCACCCGGCTGGTGGACGTCACCATCCACCCCAGCGAGCTCAAGGCACCCATCGACAAGGTGCACCCGATGCCCTTCCCGGGGCTCAACATCGACAACCTGCCGTTCTTCGCCGTGATCGCGGCGACCGCGACCGGCGGGACGTTGATCCACGACTGGGTCTACGACAACCGGGCCATCCACCTCTCCGACCTCACCCGGCTGGGTGCCGACGTCCGGCTGATGGACCCGCACCGCGTCCTGGTCACCGGGCCCACCCGCTGGTCGGGGGCGGAGATCGTCTGCCCGCCCGCGCTGCGCCCGGCGGTCTGCATCCTGCTGGCCATGCTCGCGGCCAAGGGCGACTCGGTGCTGCGCAACGTCGACATCATCGCCCGCGGCTACGAGGGCCTTTACGAGCGGCTGGTGGAGATGGGCGCCCAGATCGAGGTCTTCCATTAAGGACCTCGTCTCCCCCCAGGACACGCTGCGCGCGCCCCGGGACCCTGAGACGAGGCCAATCCAGCACGTCACCCCCTGAGCAGCACCGCGACGCCGGCGCAGGCGACGGACCACAGGACGCTGGTCAGGGTGCCGATGATGAAGCGCTCGGCGGCGGCCGAGGCCTTCAGCTCGGCGAAGCGGCCCAGGCCCTTCACGGCCAGCACGACGGGGAGCCCCTCGGGCCAGCCGGCGAGCAGGGTGCCGGCGACGGCCACCCGCTCCAGGACGCCGATCCAGGCCCCGCCGCGGAGCACCTCGGGGTCGCCCACCCCGCCGGCGGCTGCGGCGCGGGTGGGGTCGGCGGCGGTGAGGACGGCGGCGGCCACCGGTCCCCCGCCCAGCCCGGCCGCCAGCACCGCGAGGACCGTGCCCGCCGCGACCACCGCGGCCTCGGCCGGACCGGCGGACCAGGCCAGGACGGCGGCGACCGCCAGCAGGCCCAGCAGTCCTGCCGCACCGGCCCAGGCGCGTCGTCCCCTCGCCGTCCGGGCCGGCGCGCGGGAGCGACCGCCGGGCTGGAGCACCAGCACCCCGCCCAGCAGGGCGGCCAGGCCGAGGAACACCAGGACGAGCAGCGTCACCGCCCCTCCCCCTCGGCGCGGGCCAGCAGGCGGGCCAGGGTCGGGTGCAGGTCCTGCTCGACGTCCCACAGCCCGGCGGCCAGCCGTTGTCCGACCGCCTGCCGGCTGACCCCGAGCCGGAGCGCGGTCTCGGCCTGGGTGTGCCCGGCGGCGACCAGGTCGATGGCCTCCCAGGCCTGCGGGCTGCGCCGCTGCACCAGCACGGTGAGCGCTGTCGCCACGGCCTGGGCGTCGGCGGCGGCCTCGGTGTCCTGCCCGCGCACCGCGACCCGGGCAGGGCGTTGCTTGGCGGCGTCGATGGCCCGCCGGGCGCAGAGGAACGCCGTCCCGGTGGCCGCCCGGGTGGAGTCCGGCAGCGGCGTCTGCACCGGGCCGGCTCCGATCCCGACGCTCCAGTTCCCGTCGCGGACCAACCGGGCCAGCACGGCCACCACGACGGCGGCGTCGTCCAGCACCCCCTGGAACTCGTCCCCGGCGGTGCGCTCGAAGCCGAGCACCGCCGGGGTGCCGGCGAGGCTGTCGAGCACGTCGGGGACCCGGTCGGGTCCGGTGCGGCTGGACCGTTGGTCCACGGTCAACACGAAGGGCACCCCGCAAGCGTGACAGCTTGCTCAGCCCAGAGCAAGGACTGAGCCTTGGCGCGTCTCGGACGGGTCAGTCGACGGCCAGCTCGGGCGGGAACCCACCGGTCGCGATCGGACCCCAGCGCACCGGGGTGACCCGGATGAGCGACTTGCCCTGGCGCACCATCGCCGCCCGGTACTCGTCCCAGTCGGGGTGCTCCCCCGAGATCGACCGGAAGTACTCCACCAGCGGCTCGACCGACTCGGGCAGGTCGAGCACCTCGGCGGTGCCGTCCACCTGCACCCACGGACCGTCCCAGTCGTCGGAGATCACCACGACGCTCACCCGCTCGTCGGCCCGGGCGTTCGCGCTCTTGGCCCGCTGCGGGTACGTCGAGACGACGATCCGGCCCTCGGTGTCGACCCCGCAGCTGACCGGGGAGATCTGCGGCTCCCCGTCGCTGCGTCGGCGGGTGGCGAGCAGGGCCTTGTGACGGGGACGGAGGAAGGCGACGAGGCCCTCGCGGTCGACGCGGTCGGCGGTGGCGGTCTTCGGCATGCCGCGACGCTACGACGGCCCACCGACAGACACCGCACCGACAGTCGGCTGCCCCACACCGGGTGGGGTCCAGCGGGTGGACGGGCCTCTGGTGTGCTCCGATGTCGGCATGGCCGACGCGCAGCAGGACGACGACAGCGTCGACACCCGATCCGACAGCGGGGCCACGGCGGCCGCCACGGTCGAACGCACGGGCTCCACGAAGATGCCCCCGGCGGACTTCCACGACGACTCCGGCGAGCCGCCCTCGGAGACCGGCGCCCCGGCCCCGGGCCCCGAGCGCAGCGCCCGGCTCAGCGCCGCCACCCGCGTCCTGGCCACCTTCTCCTGGCGCCTGCTGCTGATCACCGGCGCCGTGGTCGTCATCGGCTACGTCCTCGGCGTGCTGTGGTCCTCGGTGCTGCTGCCCGTCGTCCTCGGTCTGCTGTTCGCCACGGTGATGTGGCCGCTGGCCAAGGTGCTGCGCCGGGCCAAGTTCCCCCCGGCGCTGGCCGCCCTCACCTCCGTGCTGCTCTTCCTGGCCGCGTTCATCGGCATCATCGCCGCCATCGCGCCCCCGGTGGTCGCCCAGGTCAACGACTTGGCCGACGGCGTCAGCTCCGGCCTGCAGAGCGTGCAGGACTGGCTGACCGGGCCGCCGTTCAACCTGGGCACCGAGGAGATCGGCACCTACGTCGACCAGGCCATCAACAGCCTGCAGGCCAGCGCCGGCTCGGTCGCCGAGTACGCCCTGACCGGGGTCGGCGCCGTCGGCACCGGCCTGGTCAACCTGGTCCTGGCCCTGGTGCTGACCTTCTTCTTCCTCAAGGACGGCCCGCGCTTCCTGCCGTGGATGGCCGCCCAGACCGGCCCCAAGGCCGCCCCGCACGTCGCCGAGCTCTCCCATCAGAGCTGGCGCACGCTGTCGGAGTTCATCCGGCAGCAGGCCCTGGTCGGGCTGATCGACGCCGCCGGCATCGGCCTGGGGCTGCTCGTCCTCGGCGTCCCGCTGGTGCTGCCGCTGGTGGTCATCACCTTCTTCGCCGCGTTCGTCCCGATCATCGGTGCCTTCGTGGCCGGCGGTTTCGCCGTCCTCATCGCCCTGGTCAGCGACGGCTTCGGCACCGCGCTGTGGGTGCTGGCGATCGTGGTCGTCGTGCAGCAGGTGGAGGGCAACGTCCTCCAGCCGATCCTGCAGGGCCGGGGCCTCAAGCTGCACGCCGGCGTCGTCATCCTCGCCGTGACCGCGGGCACCGGGCTTGCCGGCATCATCGGCGCGTTCCTCTCCGTCCCCGTGGCCGCGCTGATCGCGGTGCTCTACCGCTACGGCCGCGACCAGCTCGACGGTCGACACCCCGAGCGCGACGAGCAGGGCCGGGTGCCCGAGCTCGTCGGCGACGAGAAGGGTGCCCGGCTCACCATGAGCAAGGACCCGGTCGAGGACCCCGCACCTCGCTGAGGCAGCTCAGTCCGCGCGGGGCCGGCGCACCCGCACCGGCCCGCGCGCGGTCGCCACGTCGACGACCACGCCCTTCTGGGTGACCTCCACCTCCCCGGCGGCGGCGAGCCGACCGGCGGCGGCGCGGGCCGCGGGCATGAGGTCGCGCCAGTCGTCGTCCCCGACGGCACGGGCGGCGTCCGAGGGGCAGATGGACGACGTCGCGGCGCGGGCGTCCAGCAGCTCCCCGATGACCCGCTCCAACCGCGTGTCGACGTCCTCTGCCATGCCCGACAGCGTCGACCTCCGGCGCGCCGCGCGCCAACGGAGGACGATGGCGTCTGGCCGGGAATGGAGCGGGCCCCCGTGGGGCTGCTCCTGGAGACAGGGCCACCCGGCCGCCGTCGACCCCAGGAGGGACCCACCGTGCCGCTGCACCCCGAGGACCTCGTCGAGGTGTTCCCCGAGGCCGACCGCCTCGTCGAGCGCACCGCTGCCGACGAGCTGGTGCTCGTGCACGACCTGGCCGGCGAGTACGACGCCGCGCACGCCAGCGCGCTCGCCGGGTCGCACCTGCTGGCCAGCCTCAGCCACGAGGTGGTCGCCCGCTTCGACGCCGACGCGCTGGTCGACTACCGCGGCCACCGGCCGCGGATCACCTTCTCCGGCGACCGCTACGAGAGCTTCGCCGCTCCGGAGATCACCCTCTACGCGGTCGAGGACGACGGCGGCACCCCGTTCCTGCTGCTCCACGGCACCGAGCCCGACTTCGCCTGGGAGCGGTTCACCCGCTCGGTGCTCGGTCTGGTGGAGCGGCTCGGGGTGACCCGGATGGTGATGCTGCAGGCGATCCCGATGCCGGTGCCGCACACCCGCCCGGTCACCGTCACCGCGCACGCCACGCGGCGCGAGCTGATCGAGAGCTACCCGGTCTACTGGGGAGAGATGCGCATCCCGGGCAGCGCCGGCGCCCTGCTGGAGCTGCGCGCGGGCGAGGCCGGGGTCGACGCCCTGGGCATCGCCGCCCACGTGCCGCACTACCTCTCGCAGGCCACCTTCCCGGCGGCGTCGCTGACCCTGCTGGAGCACCTGGAGACCCTCACCGGCCTGCACGTGCCCACCGAGACCCTCCGCGAGGCCGCCGAGGCCAACCGCACGGAGATCGACGCCCAGATCGGCCGCTCCACCGAGAACACCGCCGTCGTCGCGCAGCTGGAGACCCAGTACGACGACTTCACCGCCGCCCGCGAGGGCACCGGCCTCCTGAGCGCCTCCGGCGAGATGCCCAGCGGCGAGGAGCTCGGCGACCAGATCGAGGCCTTCCTGGCCGAGCAGGACCGCCGCAAGGACTGACGGTGCGCCGGTTGCGCTCGAGGCGGCCAGAACACGCTTTCTCCTGGCCGCCTGGGGCTCAACCAGCGACTCCGCGCTCGTGCAGGCGGCGAGCCACGACGGCGGCGATCTCGCGGCGGCAGCCACCGGGGTCCTGCGTCATGCGCTCGTAGCTGTAGCGCAGCACCACCCACCCGAGGACGGAGAGACCCGCGTCCCGCCGCATGTCCCGCTCGCGGTCCTGACGACTGCTGTGGAAGCGGTGCCCGTCCATCTCGACCACCACCCGCGCAGCCGGCCAGGCGGCGTCGAGGAACACCCGTCGGCCGTCCGGCAGCCTCACCCGGTGCTGGTGCACGCACCCGGGAAGCCCCGGGAGCTGCAGCACGTGCAGGAGACCGAACACCTCGAGCTCGCTCTGACACCCCCGCTCCACGAGGTCCAGCAGCGCCTCCAGGGCCCGGACGCCCGGATGCCGGCCGTGCACCGCGGAGGCGGTCCGTACCTCGTCGGTCGTCACGCGCCGCTCGCGGACCGCCGCGATGACCGCCTGCCGGACGGCGGCCACGTCCCGGACTGCGCGTGGGTTCCAGCCGGGTGCGTGTGCCCAGGCCCAGGCGTCGACCAGGCTCGTGGCCACGGCGGTGACCAGGAGGCCGTGCGCGGCGGCCAGACGGAGCCGGCCCGAGGTGCGGTGGACGACGACCCGGGAGGCGCCCCGGGGTGTCTGCTCGATGTTCACGAGGACGTGCAGCGGGGCCGTGTCCCTGGACAGCAGCCCGTGGGCGATCAGCGCCGAGCCGTGGCTGAGGGCGCCGCCGGTCCAGGTGAGTGCGGCGTGCGCCCGGACGTCCCACTCGGGGGCCCGCTGCGGCCGTACGACGACACCGGGGTGGACCTCCACCAGGTCTCCCGCGCCCAGCCACCGGCGCACGCTGCGCTCGCTGGTGAGCTCGGCGAGGTCCGTGCGGCCCAGGACGCCTCGCGGCAGGAGGAGGTCGAGGTCGTGCACCCGGGCAGCCTGCCGCAGTGGGGCCACCGGTGGAGGCGGGTGCCACCACCCTGTGGACGGCCGCGCCCGGTTGCGCCCCAGACGGCCAGAACCCGCCGCGCTCTGGCCGCCTCAGGCGCAACCGCGGCGCGCGGGTCAGACGCGGGTGCGGGTCACCGCGAAGGCGAGCGCGCCCAGGGCGCCGACGACGGCGAAGAGGTAGAAGCCCCAGGGGAAGGCGATGCCGGCGGTGACCAGGCCGCCGGTGAGCAGCGGCCCGGAGATCGCCCCCACGCGGCCCACACCGGCCGACCAGCCCAGCGCGGTGGCCCGGACGTGCGGCGGGTGGTTCGACGAGGTGAA
This sequence comes from Geodermatophilus sp. Leaf369, assembly GCF_001424455.1. Classification (NCBI taxonomy): domain Bacteria; kingdom Bacillati; phylum Actinomycetota; class Actinomycetes; order Geodermatophilales; family Geodermatophilaceae; genus Geodermatophilus; species Geodermatophilus sp. Leaf369. The sequence continues at coordinate 111,494 of NZ_LMQA01000004.1, forward strand.
CGCGTACACCAGCACCTGGGCGCTGAACACGAAGCAGCCGGTCAGGAAGACCATCGCGTAGATGCCCACCAGCGGCAGCCGGATCGACAGCAGCGCCAGGAACACCGCGCCGGCGGCGAACCAGGCGATCCCGGCCTTGCGGGCCCCGACCCGGTCGGCGACCTGTCCGGCGACGAGCAGGCCGACCACGGCGCCCACGTTGAGGGCCAGCAGGAACGCCAGGGCCGCGCCCAGGTCGTAGCCGGCCTCGCGCATGATCGTCGGCAGCCAGCTGTTGAGCCCGTAGACCAGCAGCAGGCCCATGAACGAGGTGACGCCGATGGCGATCGTCGTCCGCAGGTACGTCGGGCTGAAGAGCACCCGGATCGTGGTGGCCGCGGTCGTCGGCTCCGGCGCGGCGTCGGCGGGCTCCAGGGTGAGGCCGTAGGCGGTGGCGATCTGCTCGGCCTCGGCCCGGCGGCCGTGTGCGACCAGGTAGCCCGGGGACTCCGGCAGGTGCTTGAGCATGAGCGGGACGAGCACCAGCGCGGGCAGGGAACCGATGACGAACATCCACCGCCAGCCCAGCGGCTCGATCACCACGATGGCCAGCGCGGCGGTGGCCACGGCGCCGACGTGGTAGCCGGTCATCACCGTGGTGGTGGCCCGGCCGGCCCGCTTGCTGAACTCGTTGACCAGCGCGATCGCCGTGGGCAGGCACCCGCCCAGCCCGATGCCGGCCAGGAACCGCAGGCCGCCGAACACCCACGCGTTCGGGGCCGCGGCGCAGGCCAGGGTCAGCAGAGAGAAGGCGACGACGGCGCCGATCAGCGCCTTGCGCCGGCCGATCACGTCGGTCAGCGCGCCGATGGTGAGCGCGCCGATCGTCATGCCGACCAGGCCGATCGTGACCACCGCGGTGGCGCCGGACCCGGACAGGGAGAACCCGTCGGGGGTGAGCAGCGTGGGGATCACGGTGCCCACGACGACCAGGTCGAACCCGTCGAGCAGGACGGCGACCCAGCACAGCGGGGCGACCCAGCCCGCGGCCCGGGCCGTGGCGGGAGGTGCGGTGGGGGCGGTGCGGGACACGGGGCCTCCAGGGGTGTCGGCGCTGACGGGGGGACCCTAGGCGAAGACGATGGTCTTGGCGCCGTCCACGATGACCCGGTCCTCGACGTGCCAGGTCACCGCCTGGGCGAGCACCTGACGCTCCACGTAACGACCGACCCGGCGCATGTCCTCGACGGTGGCGCGGTGGTCGATCCGGGCGACCTCCTGCTCGATGATCGGCCCGGCGTCGAGCTCGGCGGTGACGTAGTGCGCGGTGGCCCCGATGAGCTTCACCCCCCGGTCGGCGGCGGCCTGGTAGGGGTTGGCGCCCACGAAGGCCGGCAGGAAGCTGTGGTGGATGTTGATCAACCGCTCGGGGAACCGGCTGCAGAAGTCGGCCGAGACGATCTGCATGTAGCGGGCCAGCACGACCAGGTCGCAGTCCCCGACCAGCTCGAGCGCGCGGGCCTCGGCGTCGGCCTTGGTGTCCGGGGTGACCGGCACGTGGTGGAAGGGCACGCCGTGCGCGCGGGCCACCGGCTCGAGGTCGGGGTGGTTGGAGACGACGACGGCGATCTCGGCGGCCAGGTCACCGGCGCTCACCCGGTAGAGCAGCTCCTGCAGCACGTGGTCGGTCTTGGACACGAAGACCGCCAGCCGCGGCCGCTCGGTGGCCAGCACCAGCCGCCAGGTCAGCTGCCACTCCCCCGCCAGCGCGGCCAGCTGGGCCTCGAGCTCGGCCCGGCGGGCCGGCAGGTCGTCCAGCACGAACTCCAGCCGGAGGGTGAAGGTGCCGCCCGAGGGGTCGGAGCTGTGCTGCTGGCTGTCGGTGATGTTGGCGCCGGCGTCGGCCATCAGCCGGGACAGCACGGCGACGATCCCGGGGCGGTCGGGGCAGCGGACGACGAGCCGCCCGGTGTCGGTCAGGCGGTCGGCGGGGCGGGCAGCAGCGGGCACGGTCGGTGATCTTCCCAGAGCGTCAGGGCAGCTCGGCGGGCTCCCCGAGGTCGAACAGGTCCCCGAGCTCTGCCACCCGGTCCAGCACGGCGGCGGTGTCGAACACCAGCGGCCCGTCCAGCTCGTCCCAAGCGACCGGGGTGGACACCGTCGCCCCGGCCCGGGCACGCAGCGAGTAGGGCGCCACGGTGGTCTTGGCGGTGTTGTTCTGGCTCCAGTCGACCAGCACCTTGCCCGGCCGCAGCACCTTCTCCATCCGCCAGACCACCTCGTCCGGGGTCTCCCGGGAGAGGTCCTGGGCGAGGTCCTTCGCGTAGCGGGAGGGGTGCTCGGCGTCGGCGCAGCTGATCGGGGCGTAGACCTGCAGGCCCTTGCTGCCCGAGGTCTTCACCACCGGGTCCAGCCCGTCGGCCAGCAGACGCTCGCGCAGCCGGCGGGCCACCGCGGCGCACTCCACCACACCGGTGCCGGGGCCCGGGTCCAGGTCGAGCACCAGCAGGTCGGGCAGCTGCGGGACGCCGTCGTCGTCCACCCGCCACTGGGGCACGTGCAGCTCGAGTGCGGCCAGGTTCGCCGACCAGGCCAGGTCGGGGACGGCGGAGAGCAGCACCATGTCCAGCTCCTCGCGGTCCTTCTTCGTCGACCCCGGGGCGGGCACCGTCACGTGCTGCACCCAGGCGGGGGCGTTGCGGGCGTTGTTCTTCGCGAAGAACGACGCCCCGTCGACCCCGTTCGGCCAGCGCGTGAAGGTGCACGGCCGGCGGGCGACGTGCGGCAGCAGCACCGGGGCGATCCGCACGTAGTAGTCGATCACCTGGGCCTTGCTGAACCCCACCTCGGGGAAGAGCACCTTGTCCAGGTTGGAGACCTCCAGCTGGCGGCCCTCGATCTCCACCCGCACCCGGCTCACGGCTCGCGCTCCACGGCACCGGGGTCGACGTCCTCGCGCAGCCCGCGCCAGGCCGGGTGCCGCAGCCGGCCCTCGCGGGTCCACTCGGTGAAGGCGACCTCCCCGACGAGCAGCGGCTCCACCCACTGCGCGTCCCGGGTGGCCGTGGCCGGCAGCACGCCGGTGAACGGCGACGTCGTCCGCGCGGTGACGGCCCTGCCGAGCGCGTCCAGCGCGCGGTCGGTGAACCCGGTGCCCACGTGCCCGGCGAACACCAGGTCGCCGGCGTCGTCGTGCACGCCGACCAGCAGCGAGCCGATCCCGCCCTGCCGTCGTCCGGCACCGGGGCGCCAGCCGCCGACGACGACGGTCTGGTGTCGCACGTTCTTGACCTTGACCCACTCCGGCCCGCGGCCCCCGGGCCGGTAGGTCGACGCCGTCTTCTTGGCCACTACGCCCTCCAGCCCGTTGGCCAGGCTGGCCTGCTGGATGCTGGCGCCGTCGCCGGGGAACCAGGGGGTGGTCACCCAGCGCGCGTTGCCCAGGCCCAGTGCGTCCAGCCGCTCGCGGCGCTCCACGTAGGGCAGCCCGAGCAGCGACTCGCCGTCCCACGCCAGCAGGTCGAAGACGAAGAAGCTCACCGGCGCCGCGGCGGCCAGGCGGGCGACCTCGGGTCCGACCAGGTGCATCCGGCCCTGCAGGGCGCCGAAGTCGGGCCGGCCGTCGCGCAGTGCGACCACCTCGCCGTCCAGCACCGCCTCGTGTCCGACCAGGGCCTCGGGCAGCCGGGCCAGCTCCGGGTACCGCGGGGTGACGTCGGCGCCGCTGCGCGCCCGCAGCCGCAGCCCGTCGTCCCGCACGTGGGCCAGCACGCGGACGCCGTCCCACTTGAACTCGAACGCCCAGCCGTCGGCGGTCGGCAGCTCGCCGGCGGTGGCGAGCATGGGCAGCGTCGTCTCCGGGACGACGTCGGGCGCCGTCACCGCACGCTCAGGCGCTCTTGGCCGCGGCCTTCGCGGCCGGTGCCTTCTTCGCGGCGGCCTTCTTGGCCGGAGCGGCCTTCTTCGCGGGAGCGGCCTTCTTCGCGGGAGCGGCCTTCTTCGCGGGAGCGGCCTTCTTCGCCGGAGCCGGCGCCTCCTCGGGCTCCTCAGCAGCCTCGGAGGACTCCGCCGGCTTCTTCCCCGCCCGCTCCACGCTGCGCCGCAGCGCGCTCATCAGGTCGACCACCGCGCCGCCGTCGTCGTCGGACTCGGTCTCCTCCGGGGCGACCACGTGACCGCCGGCCTGCTTGGCCTCCAGCAGCGCGGTCATCGCCTCCTTGTAGTCGTCGGTGAAGGCCGAGACGTCGAAGGTGCCGCTCATGGTGGAGATCAGGGACTCGGCCATGGCCAGCTCGGCGGGCTTGGCCTCGACGTCCTCGTCGAGGAACCCGAACTCCGGGGTCCGGATCTCGTCGGGCCAGCGCATGGTGTGCAGCACCAGCACCCCGTCGCGCACCCGCATGGCGGCCAGCGACTCGCGCTGCCGGATGGCGATCTTGGTGATCGCGACCTGGCCGGCCTTCTCCAGCGCGCTGCGCAGCAGCACGTAGGGGCGGGTCGCGGTGCCCTCGGGCTCCAGGTAGTAGGTCTTCTCGAAGTGCACCGGGTCGATCTCGGCCTGGTCGACGAACTGCAGCACCTCGATCTCGTGCTTGCTGCCTAGCGGCAGCTCCTCGAGGTCCTCGTCGGTGAGCACCACGAGCTGACCGTCGGGCAGCTCGTAGCCCTTGGCGATGTCGCGGTACTCGATCTCCTCGCCGTCAACCGAGCAGACCCGGCGGTACTTCACCCGGCCGCCGTCGGTCTTGTGCACCTGGTGGAACTTGACGTCGTGGTCCTCGGTCGCGGAGTACAGCTTGACCCCGATCGAGACCAGCCCGAAGGACACCGCGCCACGCCAGATCGACCGCATGGCCACTCCCGTCGAAGGTCCACCACGGCCCACCCTGGGCCAAGATCACAGGGTAGGGCCGCAGCAGGGGGCCCGGCAGCCCGGAACGCCCCGCCGGGTGTAGCGCACGCCCCGTCGGGGGTAGGTCGGACCGGACGCACCACAGACCCAGACGGAGGACACACCCCATGACGCAGCCCGAGGGCCAGACCGCCCGCGACGTGTTCCCCGAGGACGACGGCATCCCCGAGATCGCCGACGACAGCCCCGAGGCCGCCGCGGCCGAGGACCCCCAGTTCGCCCCCAGCGTGGCCGGTGAGGAGGCCAACGCCAGCGTCGACTTCGGCACCACCGCGGCCGAGCAGGCCGAGGGCGAGGACCTCGACGGCCGGTTGGCCCGCGAGGTGCCCGACGTGGACGTCGACCCCGGCACCCGCCCGGCCGAGGACCCCGACGCGCCGCTGGCCCAGCTCGACCAGGACGCCGACGCCGACCCGCTGGACAGCTCGGGCAGCGACGCAGTCGGGGACGACGTCCTCGCCAGCGGCACGGAGGCCATCGGCGGCCAGGGCCCCGAGGAAGGCGCGATGCACGTCGTCGAGGACTGACCCCTCCCGGGGCCGCCCCGGTGAGTTGTGCACGACCGCGCGGGGTCACTACTCTCCCGAGAGCGGTTGAGCAGCCAGCCGCCGCGTGGTGGTCCCGGCCTCGGCCGCGCCACGAACCGAACGAGTGACCTGCGTGCCGGGGCACCGGAGCCGGACCTGCCGTACGCGGTAAGTTGTCCGCGCTGACGTGTGCCCGTCGGGCATCGCTGCTGAGAGGAGCTGCAGTCCGTGACCTCATCTGACCTGCCCGCCGGGGGGCAGCGCGACGCGTCGGCTCCTGCCGACACCGCCGACGCTCCCTTCGACGACGTGATCACCCTGTCGACGTCCACGGACGCCGACGGTTCGGTCACGGTGACGGTCGTCGGCGAGGTGGACACCTTCACCGCTCCGGTGCTGCGCGCCTCGCTGGACACCCAGCTGGAGCAGCAGCCGAGCGAGCTCGTCATCGACCTGTGCGGCGTCCAGTTCCTGGGCTCCGCCGGGCTCGCCGTGCTGGTGGAGACCCAGAAGTCCGCGCGTTCCCGCGACGTGGGCCTCAAGCTGGTCGCCTCGACCCGGGCGGTCACCCGCCCGCTGGAGGTCACCGGCCTGATCGACCTGTTCACCATCGTGGACGGCAACGGCTCGAACTGAGACCCACCCCTCCTGCGGGAGGGCAGCACGTCCGGGCGCTCCACCCCAGGGTGGGGCGCCCGTCGTCGTCCCGGGCCCGCTCAGGCCAGGGACGCGACCGCGCCGACGCCGGCCAGGTCCAGCACGTGCCGGGCCACCGAGCCCGCCGGGGCCGCCACCGCGAGCTCCCAGCCCTCGGTGCGGGCCATCCGCGCGACCTGCAGCACGACCGTGACCGCGGCCGAGGAGAGCTCGGTGACCGCCCGCAGGTCCAGCCGGGCCGGCACGGCACCGCCCCGGCAGGCCTCCAGCAGCCGGATCCGCAGCTGGGGCGCCGCGGTGGGGTCCAGCACGCCCGTGCCGGTGACGACGGGCAGGTCGCCGGTGCGGTCCACCTCACCGACGGCGCCGTCGGTCTCGTCGTCGTCGAACGCGGGCTCGGGGACGTCGGGCACGCCGCAGAGCCGGGCCCGCAGCCGCACCGTCGTGCCGCCCTCGGCGCGGGTCTCCACCGCCACCTCGTCGGTCAGCTGCCGCATGATGAGCAGCCCGCGGCCGCGGTCACCGGGGTCGCGGTCGGGGGTCCGCCACCGGCCGGCGTCGGTCACCGTGACCGTCAGCCCGCCGTCGTCGTCGGCGTGGGCGGTGACCCAGAGCCGCCCGTCCACGCCGTCGGGGTAGGCGTGCTCGACGGCGTTCGCGCAGGCCTCGCCGACGGCCACCTGCACGGCGGCCCGCTCGGTCTCCCCCATGCCGGAGGCGGTCAGCCATCGCTCCAGCGAGCGACGGACGGCGGGCAGCGACGCCGGCCGGGCGTCGAGGGCCAGCGCGAGGTCCTCGACCGGGTGCACCCGGAGCACCACCAGGGCGGCCACGTCGTCGCTCCCCCCGGCAGGGAGCAGCGACCCGGTGACCGTCTCGGCGAGCCGACCATCGGCCACGGCGTCCCGGTCGGCGTTCGCGACCCGCCCTGCCACGTCGAGGAGCGCTGCCCAGGCCTGGTCGGGCGTCCGGTCGTCCACGGTGAGTGCCCCGTCGGACACCAGGACCAGCACCGCGCCCTCGGCCAGGGTCGCGGTGTACACCGGGACGACCGCCTCGGGGACGCTGCCCAGCGGGGGGCGGGCGCTGCCGGGCGCCCGGTGCGCCGACTCCTCCGCCGCCGCCAGCACGGGGGCCGGGGCGCCGGCGGCCGACCACCGGACCTCACCGGTGGTGGTGTCCAGCAGGACGGTGCACAACGCCGAGCCGCGGACGTCGTCCATCCCCGCGGCCAACCGGTCCAGGGCCGCCAGCACGACGTCGGGCCGGGGGTCCCGGTGCACCTCGGCCAGCCAGGCCCCCCGCAGCCTGCTCATCGCCGCGGCCGCGCCGAGGCCGGCCCCGGTGCCGTCGCCCACGGCGAGGGCCAGCCGGCCCTCGCCCACCGCCACCGCGTCGTACCAGTCGCCCCCGGCGGCCCCCGCGCGCGACGCCGGCCGGTAGGCGCCGCTGACCCGGGCGCGGGCCAGCAGCGGGAGGGTGGCGGGCAACAGCACCTGCTGGGCCGCGGACTCCGCCGGCCCCGTCGTCGGGGCCGGTGCCGAGCCCTCGTCGACCACGACCAGCACGCCGGCCACCCGGCCGTCGTGCACGGTGTGCAGCGTCACCCGGCCCGGCGGGACGACCGGCGTCCCCCCGGCGAGTGCGGTGGCGACCAGCTCGGCCACCGGCCGGCCGTCGACCGTGGGCGGTGCGCCCAGCGCGGTGGCGGCGTGGTTGCTCCACGCGGGGGCCGGCCCGTCGGCGGTGAACCACCAGAGCGCCAGGCTCGCCGTGTCCAGCGCGGTCAGGAGCGGGGGCAACGGGGAGGTGTGGGCGCGGCCCGGGTCGCTGCTCACCGGCGCCATCCCACCCCAGCGACACCCACCCGGCAACCGCAGCGCGCAGCACCACCCTCCCGGGGTGGGCCGACCCGGCAGGACCGACCGGGCGGGGCGGCCGGGCACGGAGGGGCCGGGTGCGGGAGGATGTGGGACGGCCGCCCAGCAGGACGCGGCCGGCAACTCGACGCGAGGAGAACAGAGCGCATGGTCGACAGCACGGGCACCGCCCCCGCGGGTGAGCGGCGCACCGAACGCCTGGAGCTCCGGGTGCCGACCTCCCGGACCCAGCTCCCCGCCGTCCGCGCCATGACCGGCGACCTGGCCATGCGGATGGACTTCGACCTCGACGCCGTCGAGGACCTGCGGCTCGCCGTGGACGAGGCCAGCGCCACCCTCGCTGCGATCGCCAGCCCCGGCGCACCCCTGGTGGTCGTGTTCGAGGTCGGCGCGGCCGGTCTGGGCATCCACGCCTGGGTGCCCACCGCCTCCGGCACCGACGTCCCCCGCGACGGGTTCGGCTGGGCCGTGCTGCACACCCTGGTCGACTCCGTCGACGCCGGTCCCAGCACGCAGGCCGACGTGCCCGGTGGCGACGGCGGCGAGGGTGCCGTGGCGCTGATCGCCCTGGAGAAGAACCTGCCCGCCCCGCTCCGCCGCCCCGTCGGGGGCGCCGACGCCGACCTCTCGGTCGCTCGGTGACCGGGACGACGACGACCGACACCTCGACCGAGACCGCCGTGGCCAGCCCCGAGGACGCCGTGACCGGACCGGACAGCGACATCCCCCGCCAGGCCGACTCCCCCGAGGCGGCCACCACCCCGGACGCCGTCGAGGAACCCCCGGCGCCCGCCGAGGCCGCCCCTGCGGCGCCGGCGCCGCCGATGTCGGACAACCGGCGTCGGGCCGAGCGCACCGCGCCGCTCTTCGTCGAGCTCGCCGGCCTCGAGGCCGGCGACCCGCGGCGGGACCGCCTGCGGACCATCCTGGTCGAGGAGCACCTGCCCCTGGTCCGGCACTTCGCCCGTCGGTTCTCCAACCGGGGTGAGCCCTTCGACGACCTGCTGCAGGTCGGCACCCTGGGGCTGATCGCCGCGATCGACCGGTTCGACCCCACCCGCGGCGTGGAGTTCCTGTCCTTCGCCGTCCCCACCATCACCGGGGAGATCAAGCGGCACTTCCGCGACCAGGGCTGGTCGGTGCGGGTGCCGCGCCGGCTGCAGGAGCTGCACCTCGCGCTCAACGCCGCGGTCGGTGAGCTGGCCCAGAAGAACGGCCGGGCGCCGAACCCCTCCGAGCTCGCCGAGCACCTGGGCATCCCGCGCGCCGAGGTGCTCGAGGGCCTGGCGGTGGCCAACGCCTACCGCAGCAGCTCCCTGGACGAGCGGCTGTCCGGGGAGGAGGACTCCCCCACCCTGGCCGCCACCCTGGGCCAGGAGGACGCCGCGCTGGAGGGCGTGGAGTACCGGGAGTCGCTGCAGCCGCTGCTGGCCACCATCCCGGCCCGTGAGCGCCGCATCCTCATCCTGCGGTTCTTCGGCAACATGACGCAGTCGCAGATCGCCGCCGACATCGGCATCTCCCAGATGCACGTGTCCCGGCTGCTGTCCCAGACGCTGGCCAAGCTCCGCGAGGGCATGCTCAAGGACTGACGGACGAGAGCCCCGGTTCCCCTCGTGGGGAGCCGGGGCTCTGTCGTCGCTGCTACTGCTGGCCGTAGCCCTGCGGGGGGCCCTGCTGCCAGTTCGGCGGGGGGCCCTGCTGCTGCCGGCTGCGGTTGTCCTGCTCGAGGTAGGGCTGGCCGTACTCCGCGGCCGGGCCGCCCTGGCCGTAGGGCGGCGGCGGCGCGGGCCGGTCGTCGTCCTCGGGCCGGTTGCGGGGGTCCGCGGCGGCGCCGGACTCCTGGACGTCGGCCTTCAGCTCCGACAGCGAGGGCGCCTGCGGCACCTCGGGGTGCGGCACGGAGGGCTCGGAGTCCGCCAGCGTGCTCATCTCGACCTTCGCCTCGGGCTGGTCGGCCGCCCGCGGCACGCGCGACTCGAACCAGTCGGTGGTGTCGAGCTGGGCGCGTGGTTGCGCCGGCGCGGCATCCTCAGCCGGGGCGTCGACGTCGAGCCAGGAGCGCTTGTTCTGCCCCTCGGGGGTGTTCCCGCGGCCGGCACCGCCGAGGTTGGCCAGCCCCTCCAGCGCCTGGGAGAACTCGCTGGGGACGATCCACATCTTGTTGGCGTCGCCCTTGGCGATCTGCGGGAGCGTCTGCAGGTACTGGTAGGCCAGCAGGCCCTGGTCGGGCTTCCCGTCGTGGATGGCCTGGAAGACCGTCTCGATCGACTTGGCCTGACCCTGCGCCTGCAGGAACAGCGCAGCACGCTCACCCTCGGCGCGCAGGATCCGGGACTGCCGCTCGGCCTCGGCCTCGAGGATCGCTGCCGTCTTGTGCCCCTCGGCCGCCAGGATCTGGCTGGCCTTCTGGCCCTCGGCGGTCATGACCGCCGACTGCCGCTGACCCTCGGCGGTGAGGATCGTGGCGCGCTTGTCGCGGTCGGCGCGCATCTGCTTCTCCATCGAGTCCTGGATGGACAGCGGCGGGTCGATCGCCTTGATCTCCACCCGGGCCACGCGCAGGCCCCACGGGCCGGTGGTGCCGTCGAGCACCGAGCGCAGCTGGGAGTTGATGCCGTCGCGGCCGGTGAGCGCGCCCTCGAGGTTCAGCCCACCGACGACGTTGCGCAGCGTCGTCGTGGTCAGCTGCTCCATGCCGGTGATGTAGTTGGCGATGCCGTACACGGCCAGCCGCGGGTCGGTGACCTGGAAGTACACGACGGTGTCGATGCCCACCTGCAGGTTGTCTGCGGTGATCACCGGCTGCGGCGGGAAGCTGATGACCTGCTCGCGCAGGTCGATGGTCGCCCGGATGCGGTCCACGAAGGGGACCAGCAGGGCGAGGCCGGGTGAGAGGGTGCGGCTGTAGCGGCCGAGGCGTTCGACCACCTTGGCCTGGGCCTGCGGGACGATCGTGACGCTCTTGGCGAGCACGACCACCACCAGCACGGCGATCACGAGCAGGACGATCAATGCAGCTGACACGGGCTGGGTGCTCCTGACGTCGAGGGACGAGCACCCCCGATCCTGCCCGCTCGCGTTCCGCCGGGCCACACTGCCCAGGTCAGCGGCCCCTCAGGCGCGGGAGACGTACGCGATCGGGCCCTCGATCTGCACGATCCGCACGACCGCGCCGACCTCGTAGCTCTCGCCGTCGAGCTGGGTGCGGGCCGACCACTCGTCGTGTCCCATCTTCACCTGCCCGGACTCGCCGTCCACCCGCTCACTGACCTCCGCCGTGCGGCCCACGTAGACCTCGACGCCGTCGATCTGCTCGGTGGTGCGGGAGGTGAGGTGGCGCTTGGCCACCGGCCGGACGACGACCAGCAGCGCCAGGGACACCACGACGAACCCCGCGACCTGCAGCGCCACGTTGTCCGTGGCCAGCGCGACGCCCATGCCACCGAGCGCGCCACCGGCCAGCATGATCAGCACGAGGTCGAGGCTGGCCATCTCACCGGCGGTGAGCAGCCCGGCCGCGATGAGCCAGAGCAACCAGGACATGGCCCGAGTCTGGCACGGACCGGCCGGTGGACGGTGGCGCGATCGGACCCGCCGCGTCGTAACCTGGTTCCCCGTGCACGACTTCCCCGCCGGCCGGCTCGCCGTCTGGTCCACCGCCTGGCTGACCGGACGTACCTCCTACGACGAGGCCCTCGAGGCCGTCACCGGGGAGCAGTCCCACCGCGTCGTCGGGCTGCCCGACACCACCGGTGCCGTACCGCTCGGCTGGGCCCTGACCGCGCTGCGCGGGCTCGGCGAGACCCGGCTGCGGCTCGTCCTCCCGGTGCCCGGTGACCTGCGCGGGATGCCGGCGGTGCCCGCGCTGACCGCGGCGGCGCTGGAGTCCGGGCAGGCCGCTGTCGGCACCCGGGTGGCGTTCGTGCCCGAGCCGGTCGCCACCGACGTGCTGAGCTGGACGGCGGTGGACCTCTCCGCCGCTCCCCCACCCGCCCCGCCGGTGGAGGGCACGCTGCGCGCGGTGTCCGGCGCCCTGGACCTGGCGGTCGGGGACTCCGCGCGCACGCTGGCCGGGCTCGACCTGGCCCGGTGGAACCCTGAGGTGCCCGCACTGCTGGCCGGGCTGGCCCGGACCACGCACGCCCCCGGCCTGCCCGACGACCACGACCAGCTGGCCGCCTCGGTGCTCGGCCGCGCGCAGCGGCTGGCCCGGGTGCTCGACCTGGCGCTGGCCGACGCCCCGGGCGCCGCGGTGAACCACGCGCAGGCCGCCCGCCGCGACGCCGCCCTCCGCCCCCTGGGACAGGCAGTGCGGGAGGCGACGGCCGCGGCCTACAACTGGGTGCCGCGCTAGGACCTCAGCTGGCCGGGCGCCTCGCCGGGCGCGCGACGTAGCAGCAGGACGCCGGGCAGTTGGTGCCCAGCCGGGGCTGCCCCCCGGCCTGCCGCTCGGTGACCAGCTCGCGCACCATCCCGACGTAGCCGGGGTGGGTGCCCGCGGTCCCGGCCCGGGCGAAGCCCAGCCCCAGCCGCTCGGCGGTCTCCTTCGCCTCGTTGTCCAGGTCCCAGATCACCTCGATGTGGTCGGAGACGAAGCCGACCGGGAACAGCACGACCGCCGTCGTCCCGTCGGCGGCGACGGCCTCGAGGTGGTCGTTGACGTCGGGCTCCAGCCACGGCACCGACGGCGGGCCGCTGCGGGACTGCCAGACCAGGTCGAACTCCCGGCCCGGGACGACGGCGTCGACGACCAGGCGGGCCGAGGCCAGCAGCTCGCGCTGGTACTGCCCACCATCGGGACCGGCGACCGCGGCCATCACGTCGGGGATGGAGTGCGCGGTCGCGACCAGTCGGGCGGTGTCGCGGACGTCGGCGGGCAGGGACTCCAGCGCCGCCCGCAGCGCGTCGGCGTTGGCCTGCACGAAGCCGGGGTGGTCGCCGTAGTGCGGCATCTTCTCCGCCGTGGGGGCGGCGTTGCGGTGCAGCGCGCGGGCCCGGGCGACGTCCTCGTGGTACTGCCGGCAACCCGAGGCGCTGGCGAACGCCGAGGTCGGGAACACGTAGACGTGCTCGATGCCGTCGGAGGCCATCTGCGCCCAGGCGTCCTCGACGTAGGGGCCCCAGTTGCGGTTGCCCCAGTAGACCGGCAGCTCGATCCCGTTCGCGGCGAAGTCGGCCTCGATGGCCGCGATCAGCGCGCGGTTCTGCTCGTTGATCGGGCTGACCCCACCGAAGTGCAGGTAGTGCTCCTGGACGTCGAGCAGGCGCTCGGGCGGGATGCCGCGGCCGCGGGTGACGTTCTCCAGGAACGGCATCACGTCGTCAGGACCCTCGGGACCACCGAAGGACAGCAGGAGCACCGCCTCCTTGCGGCCGGCCGGGGCGGGCGCGGACGACGGCTCGGCGCCGCCGTTGTTGCGGACGGCGAGCGAGGGGTCCTCGTCCGGGGACTGCCCGGGCGGGGTGATCGCGACGTCGAGGGCCTGGGGCATCAGACCCCGACCGCGTGGAAGCCACCGTCGACGTGCACGATCTCGCCGGTGGTCGCGGGGAACCAGTCGCTGAGCAGCGCCACGACGGACTTGCCGGCGGGCTCGGTGTCGGTGACCGACCAGCCCAGCGGCGCGCGCCCCTCCCAGGCCTCCTCGAACTGCTTGCTGCCCGGGATCGACTTCATCGCCATGGTGCGCAGCGGGCCGGCGGCGACCAGGTTGACCCGAACGCCCTCGGGGCCCAGCTCACGGGCCAGGTAGCGGGCGGTGGACTCCAGAGCGGCCTTGGCCGCCCCCATCCAGCCGTAGACCGGCCACGCGACGGTGGCGTCGAAGGTCAGCCCGACCACCGAGGCGGTGTCGCCGAAGAGCGGGCGGCAGGCCTGGGTGAGCGAGGCCAGCGACCAGGTGGAGACCTGGAAGGCGGTGGCGGCGTGCTCCCACGCGACCTCGGTGAACCCGTCGCCCATGGCCTCCTGCGGCGCGAAGCCGATGGAGTGCACGACGCCGTCGAGCTGCGCGCCCTCGGGCAGCACGGCCTTCAGCCGGTCGGCCAGCGTGGCCAGGTGCTCGGTGTCGGTGACGTCCAGCTCGACCACGGCCGCCTCCTGCGGCAGCCGCTTGGCGATCCGCTGGCAGAGCGACAGCGCCCGGCCGAAGTTCGACAGGACGACGGTGGCGCCCTGCTCCTGGGCGATCCGCGCGACCGAGAAGGCGATCGACGCCTCGGTCAGCACGCCCGCCACGAGGATCGTCTTGCCCTCGAGAATGCCCATCAGTGCCCCATCCCCAGTCCTCCGTCCACCGGGACGACCGCCCCGGTGATGTAACCCGCCTGCTCGCTGGCCAGGAACCGCACCACGTGGGCGATCTCCTCGGCTTCGGCGTAGCGCCCCAGCGGGACCTGCCCCAGGATCTCCTGCTGCCGCTTCTCCGGCAGCTCCGCGGTCATGTCGGTGCGCACGAAGCCGGGCGCCACGACGTTCGCGGTGATGTTGCGGCCGCCCAGCTCGCGGCTGATCGACCGGGCCAGCCCGACCAGACCGGACTTGCTGGCCGCGTAGTTGACCTGACCCGCCGAGCCGGTGAGCCCGACGACCGAGGACACGAACACCATCCGCCCCGTGCGGGCGCGGACCATCTTCGCCGCGGCCCGCTTGGCGACCCGGTAGGCCGCGGTCAGGTTGGCGTCGATGACGTCGGTGAAGGCGTCCTCCCCCATCCGCATGAGCAGCCCGTCGCGGGTGATCCCGGCATTGCTGACCAGCACCTCGACCGGGCCCTGGTGCTCCTCGACGGCGGTGAACGCGGCGTCGACGTCCGCGCTGGAGGTGACGTCGCACTGCACGCCGAACAGCCCCTCCGGAGCACCGCTGCCGCGGTGCGTGACCGCCACCGAGTCGCCCTGTTCGGCGAACGAGCGGGCGATCGCCAACCCGATCCCCCGGTTGCCACCGGTCACCAGCACCGACCTGCCCACGCCACCACTCCCACTGCTCAGCCCGTGTCCTACCGGGGTGAACCTAGTCGGGGGTGGCCGCCGGAGCCCCTCCGGGACCGGACAGCCGGGCGAGGTCACGCACCGCGTACCGCCGGTGCTCGACGTGCTCGGCCGCCAGCACCCGGAAGCAGGCCTGGACGGTGTGCGACTCCGTTCCCCACTCCGGGATCGGGGCGACGGTGCGGACGTCGTCCAGCCGGTCGTCGGTGAGCTCGGCCAGGGCGGCCCGGACGTCGGCGAGCCGACCGGCGTGCACCGCGACGACCTCCGCCCAGGACGGGGTGGCCGCGGGGTCCAGCCCGAGGTCCCGGACCGTCCGCGGTGAGGTGTCCCCCGTCGGCAGGCCCAGCGGGTGGACCGGTCGCGGCTCGTCGGCGAGCACGCGCCCCAGCCACACGTCGACGGCGAAGACCAGGTGCCGGACGGTGTCGGTCAGCGACCACTCACCGTCCACCCGCGCGGTGCAGACAGCGTCCGGGAGCGCCTCGGCCGACGCCAGCGTCCCGGTCCAGAGCCGCTCGACGGTCGTCCACATCGCCCGGTGGTCGTCCGCGGTCCGCACCGCCCGCAGCTGGCGCCGCTCGGGGTGCCGCGCGTCGAGGGTGTCGCGGACGAAGCCGCCGACCTCCACGTCGTCCACCACCACCGAGCCGAGGTCGCCGGCGAAGGAGTCCACCCGCAGCCCGTCGACCACGCAGCCGACGAGCCGCGCGCCGCGCAGGTCGGCCTCGACCACCACCGCGCCGCGCAGGTCCGTGCCCCGGGGGATGTCCACCGCCACACCCTGGCCGACGGGCGAGGTGCGCACCAGACTGGGCCGATGAACGACGTCCGCGGCGTGGTCCGGCTCCTCAACACCTCAGACGGGGGCGTGCTGTGCCTGGCCGGTGTGGTGTCGGCCGAGGTCGTGGCGGACTTCCACGGCCGGCACGGCCGCGAACCGGTCCCGGTGGCGGCGATCGACGCCGGCTCGGTCACCGCCCTCTCGGCGGAGGGCCTGGACCTGTTGCTCGACCACCTGGACGCGGCGTCCCTGCGCGGCCGTGACCTCCCCGTCCGCCGCTCCCAGGTCGTCGCCCGCAGCCTCCGCCAGGACTGACGCCCACCCCGACGACAAACGCCCTTGTCGTCAGGACCGGTGACGACGAGGGCGCTCGTCATCAGGTCGTGCGGCGGCCGGGCAGGGGCGTTGACCGGGACGCGGTGGTCTGCTCGGGTCGGCCCATGACACCGAACGCCGTCGCCGTGCTGATCTCCCACCGCACCCGACCCGGGGAGCGGGATGCCGTGCGGGCGATCTGGGAGGAGCGGATGGCCCCCGCTGTCGCGGACAACCCCGGTCACCTCGCCTACGTCTACTGCCTGGACGACGGCGACCACGACCGCATCACCGCGTTCCAGGTCTACGCCGACGCCGAGGCCGCCGCCGGGTTCCTGCGCACCGAGGTGTACCTCGCCTACGAGCGCGAGGTCGCCCCGCTGCTGCTGGGCCCTCCCGAAGTGCGCCGGCTCACCCCCACCTGGTCCACGTTCCCCGGCTGAGCGCTCAGCCGGCGCGGCGGGTGCGGGCGGCAGCGGCGAGGTCGGCGAGGAGGGCCTCGGTGGTGGGCAGGTCGACGCAGGCGTCGGTGACCGACTGGCCGTAGACCAGCCCACCGGGCTGCGTGCGATCGAGGTCCTGGCGGCCGGCGACCAGGTTGCTCTCGATCATCACGCCGCGGATCGCGGTCTCCCCGCCGGCGACCTGCCCGGCCAGGTCCCGGACGACGTCGGCCTGGCGGCGGTGGTCCTTCTGGCTGTTGCCGTGCGAGGCGTCCACCACCAGCACCTCGGGCAGGCCGCGGGCAGCGAGCCGGCGGCGGGTGTCGGCGACGTGGGCGGCGGAGTAGTTCGGGCCGGCGGCGTCCCCGCGCAGGATCACGTGCCCGGTGTCGTTGCCGGTGGTGGACAGCTGGGCGCTGACCCCGTGCCGGTCGACGCCGAGGAACTCGTGCGCGGCGCGGGCGGATATCACCGCGGAGACGGCGACGTCGATGCTGCCCTCGGGCGAGTTCTTGAACCCGACCACGGAGGAGAACCCGGAGACCCGCTCACGGGCGGTCTGGTCGGTGACGTTGCGGGCGCCCACGCCGGCGTAGGTGACCAGTCCGTCGACGTACTGCGGGGTCAGGGCGTTGAGCGGCTCGGCGGCGACCGGGACGCCCAGCGCGGTGATCTCGGCCATGAGCATCCGGGTGGCGACCAGGCCGACGCTGATCCGGCTGGAGCCGTCCAGGAACGGGTCGTAGGCGAAGCCCTTCCAGTCGACCTCGGTGCGCGGCTTCTCGGTGTAGGTGCGCATCAGGATCTCGAGGTCGCCACCGTGCCGCTCGCGCATCGCGACCAGGAACGCGGCGTACTCCAGCGCGGCGACCGGGTCGTGGATCGAGCAGGGCCCGGCGATGACGGCGAGCCGGTGGTCCTCGCCGCGGAGGACGGCGGCGGTGGCCCGTCGGCCGGCCCGGGTGGTGGCCGCCGAGGCCGCGGTCAGCGGGACGACGGCCGCGACCGCCGCCGGGGTCACGACGACGCTGGCGCCGGTGATCCGGGCGTCGACCAGGTCGCCGGGCTCGACCGCGGTGCCGTCGTCGACGCCCATGGCGGCCTGGACGGCGGGGAGCAGCTCGGCGTGGGCGGCGTCGATCTGGGCGTTCACCCGCGTCTGGACCTCCAGCAGGGCGTCGGCGATGCGGGTCGCCGTCGGCAGGAGCTGGTCAGCGTGGATGGGGTGCCTCCTGGAACGGGGTGTCGGTCAGCGCACAGCATCCCGTGCCCCGGTCGCGGGCAGCCGGGCGGCCAGCAGCTCGGCCAGGTGCTCGCCGCGGACGCCGCCGACCTGGTCGAGCTGGGTGCGGCAGCTGAAGCCGTCGGCCAGGAAGGTCGCCCCCGGGGCGGCGGCGCGGACGG
Source organism: Geodermatophilus sp. Leaf369 (assembly GCF_001424455.1). Lineage (NCBI taxonomy): Bacteria > Bacillati > Actinomycetota > Actinomycetes > Geodermatophilales > Geodermatophilaceae > Geodermatophilus > Geodermatophilus sp. Leaf369. The sequence continues at coordinate 129,391 of NZ_LMQA01000004.1, forward strand.
CGGGCAGCAGCGCGGTCTCGGCGACGGCGACGGACACCGCGTGGTGCCCGGCCTCGGCGCCGAAGTTGCCGGCCAGCCCGCAGCAGCCCCCCACCGCCGTGACGTCGGCCCCGGCGGCGGCGAGCAGTGCCCGGTCGGCCTCCCAGCCCAGGACGGCGTGCTGGTGGCAGTGCGGCTGGGCCACCCCGTGCACCCCGGTCAGGTCCGGCGGCGACCACCCGGTCCGGGTGGCCAGCAGCTCGGCCAGGGTGTGCGTGGCGGCGGCGACCCGGGCCGCGGCCTCGCCGGGCACCAGCTCCTCGGCGTCCCCGCGCAGGACCGCGGTGCACGAGGGCTCCAGCCCGACCACCGGCAGCCCGACGTCGAGGGCGGCCACGGTGCGGGCGATCTGGCTGCGGGCGGTGTCGAGCTGGCCGGTGGAGATCCAGGTCAGCCCGCAGCAGACCGGCTCGGTGACCCGGACGGCGAACCCGGCGTCCTCCAGCACGGCCACGGCGGCCTGCCCGACCGCGGGGGTGAAGTGGTCGGTGAAGGTGTCCACGAACAGCACGACCGGGTCGCCGCCCGTGCGCACCGGGCGGTCGGCGAACCAGGCGCGGAAGGTCTGCTCGGCGAACCGGGGCAGCGGGCGGGCGGGGTCGATGCCGCCGGCGGCCCGGGCCAGCGCGGCGACGGCCGTCGTCCCCAGCAGGGCGTTGACCGGCCGGGGCGCGCGGGCGACGAGCCGCGCGGTGACCGGCAGCCAGCCCAGCGACCAGTGCGACCGCGGCCGCCACCAGCGGCGGTACCGGGCGTGCAGCGCCTCGGACTTGTAGGTCGCCATGTCGACACCGGCCGGGCAGTCCGAGGCGCAGCCCTTGCAGGACAGGCAGAGGTCCAGGGACTCGAGCACCTCGGGGGCGGCGAGCCCGCCGACCAGGGTGCCGTTGGCGGCCTCCTGCAGCACCCGCGCGCGGCCGCGGGTGGAGTCCTTCTCGTCCCGGGTGGCCAGGAACGACGGGCACATCACGCCGCCGGTGGCGGTCGCGTCGGCCCGGCACTTGCCGACGCCCACGCACCGGTGCGCGGCCACCGACAGGTCGCCGCCGTCGTGCGGCAGCGTGAACACCCGCGACGGCAGCGCCCGGGCCGCGGGCACCCGCAGCGTCGCGTCCAGCGGCTCGGGGTCGGTGATCACCCCCGGGTTGAGCAGCCCCGTCGGGTCGAAGGCGTGCTTGACCGCGGCGAAGGCGGCGATCAGCTCGGGTGCGTACATCCGGGGCAGCAGCTCGCTGCGGGCCCGGCCGTCCCCGTGCTCGCCGGACACCGAGCCGCCGTACCCGGCGACCACGTCAGCCGCCGCGGTGACGAACTCCCGGTACACCCGGGGCCGGTCGGCGAACGGGAAGTCGATCCGGGCGTGCACGCAGCCGTCCCCGAAGTGCCCGTAGACCAGTGCGTCGAGTCCGTGGGCGTGCAGCAGGCCGCGGAAGTCCCGCAGGTAGGCGCCCAGGTGCTCGGGCGGGACGGCGGCGTCCTCCCAGCCGGGCCAGGCCGGGGCGCCGGCGGGGGTGCGCCCGCCCAGGCCTGCGCCGTCCTCCCGGATCCGCCACAGCCGGAGCGCGTCCGCGCCGGTCACGACGAGGGAGTCCAGCGCCCCGGCGTCGGCGGCGAGCCGGCGCGCGGCGTCCGCGGCGTCGGCAGGCGAGGTGCCCCCGACCTCGACGAACAGCCAGCCCTCCCCCCGCGGCAGGTCCGGGACGGCGTCCTGGCCCTTGCGGCCGCGGACGACCTCGACCAGCCGGGCGTCCAGGCCCTCGACCGCGCGCGGGGCGTGCGGCAGCAGGCCGGGGACGGCGTCCGCGGCCGCCGGCATGTCGGGGTAGCCCAGCACGACCAGGGCGGTGGCCGCCGGCACCCGCGCGAGGGAGACGGTCGCCCCCAGCAGGACGGCCAGGGTGCCCTCGCTGCCGGCCAGGAACCGGCCCACGTGCCGGCCCCGCTCGGGCAGCAGGTGCTCCAGCGAGTAGCCCGACACCTGCCGGTGGAAGCGCCCGGACCCGGTGCGGATCGCGGCCAGCGCCCCGTCGACCACCGGCCAGAGGTCGACCGGGCCGGCCGAGCCCGGTCCGGCGGTGAACCGGTCACCCGCGGCGGTGACGACGTCCAGGGCGACCACGGTGTCCGCGGCCCGCCCGGCGCTCATCGCGTGCGCCCCGCAGGCGTTGTTGCCGATCGTGCCGCCGAAGGTGGCCCGGGAGTGGGTCGAGGGGTCCGGCCCGTAGGCCAGCCCGTGCGGGGCACCGGCGCGGGTCACGTCGTCGAGCACCACGCCGGGCTGCACGGTTGCCGTGGCGGCCTCGGGGTCCAGGGCGAGGATGCGGGTCAGGTGCCGGGAGGTGTCCAGCACCAGGCCGGGGCCGATGGCGTTGCCGGCGATCGAGGTGCCCCCGCCGCGCATCGTCAGCGGCGCGCCCAGCTCGCGGCAGACCGCCAGCGCGGCGAGCACCTCGTCGGTGTGCCGGGGGTACGCGACCGCGGTGGGGACGACGCGGTGGTTGGAGGCGTCCGAGCTGTACTCGGCCCGCCGGCGCGTCCCGTCCTCCACCTCGGTCAGCCCCGCGGCCCGCAGGGCCTCGACGAGGCTCATGCCGGCAGCGCCGGGACCTCGACCCGACGACCGGTGGCTAGCGCCTGGAGTCCGGCCGCGCAGACCACCGCGGCGGCCAGTCCGTCCCGCGCACCGGGTCCGGCCACCCCGCGTCCGGCGGCGACGGCGTCCAGCCAGGCCCGCAGCTGCAGGTCGTACGCCGCAGCGAACCGGGTCCGGTAGTCCGCCGGCACCGCGGTCCCCCGGTGCCCGGGGGTCTGCCGGACCGGGCCGGTGGGCAGCCCGACCAGCACGCTGCCGTCCTCGGCGACCAGCTCGGTGCGCACCTCGTAGCCGACCCCGGTGCGCACGAAGCACTCGACGTCGACCAGCCGGCCGCCGCTGGTCTCTAGCAGCACCAGGAGCGGGTCGGACTCCCCCGCCGGGGCGTGCCGGGTGGCCCGCGGCCGGTGCACGGTGACCGCGGTGACCTCCTCGCCCAGCAGCCAGCGGACGGTGTCCACCTCGTGCACGACCGAGCCGGTGATCATCAGGTCGGTCGTGGCCCGCGGCGGGCTGCTCGCGTTGCGGTGCACGCAGTGCATCAGCAGCGGCTCCCCCAGCTCCCGGTCGGCGATCGTCGTCCGCAGCGCGCGGAAGTCGGGGTCGAAGCGGCGCATGAACCCGACCTGCACCAGCGACCGGCCGGTGCGGGCGGCCACCGCGGCGTCGACGGCGGCCACCTCCGCGGCGGCCTCGACCGTGTCGGCCAGCGGCTTCTCGCAGAGCACCGGCCGGTCGGCGGCCAGGCAGGCCAGCGCGTACCCGGCGTGGGTGTCGTCGGGGCCGGCCACGACGACGGCGTCGACGTCCTCGGCGGTGATCGCGGCGTACGGGTCGGCCTCGACCCGGCAGCCCGGGAGGGTGGCGGCCAGCGCCGCCGCACCCGACCCGCCGGCGACGACGGTGACCCGGGCCCCGGCGACGTGCCCGGCGAGCCGGGCCGCGTGGTGGGCCCCCATCACGCCGGCGCCGACGACGGCCACCCGCACCGGGCCCGGGAGCGGACGGGGGTCGGTCGTGGTCGGCACAGCAGCACGCTACGACCCCGCGCCCGGTGACGTGCCAGGCTCACACCTCGTGACCAGCGCCCCCCAGGAGCCCGCCCGCCCGCACACGGTCGGGGTCGCCGTCGTCGGCGCCGGCTGGATGGGCCACCTGCACGCCCGGGCCCACCTCCGGCTGGCCCACCACTGGCCCGAGCTGCCGGTGCGCCCGCGGCTGGTCGTCGTGGCCGACCCGGTGGCCACCGCCCGGGAGGACGCCGTGGCCCGGTACGGGTTCGCCCGCTCCACCGTCGACTGGCGCGACGTGCTCACCGACCCCGAGGTCGACGTGGTGAGCGTGACCGCGCCCAACGCACTGCACCGGGAGATCGGCGTGGCGGTCGCCGAGGCGGGCAAGCACCTGTGGATCGAGAAGCCGGTCGGGCTGACCGTGGCCGACGCCCGGGCGGTGGCCGACGCCGTCGCCGCGGCCGGGGTCTGCGCCACGGTGGGGTTCAACTACCGGCAGGTGCCGGCGGTCGCGCGGGCCCGGCAGCTGATCGCCGACGGCGCGCTCGGCGCCGTCCGGCACACCCGGGTGCGGCTGCTCACCGACTACGCCGCCTCCCCCGCCGGCTCGCTGACCTGGCGCTTCCAGACCGCGCAGGGCGGCACCGGGGTGCTCGGCGACCTCGCGGTGCACGGGGTCGACCTGGTCCGCTTCCTGCTCGGGGAGGTCGCCGAGGTGGTCGCGGACACCGAGCGGTTCATCCGGCAGCGTCCCCTGGCCGCCGAGGGCGCCAGCCAGTACGACACCGTCGTGGGCGGCCCGACCGGCGAGGTGGAGAACGACGACCACGTCGCCTTCCTGGCCCGCACCGTCGCCGGGTCGATGGTGTTCCTGGAGGCCAGCCGGGTCGCGGTCGGCAAGCAGAACGACTACGGGTTCGAGGTGCACGGCGACCGCGGGTTCCTGGCCTGGGACTTCCGCCGTCCCGCCGAGCTGGTGGTCTGCGCCGGCGAGGGGCACACCGACCGGTTCGCCACCACGACCACCTCGGTGCCCGGGGACGGCGTCTTCGCCCGCTTCCAGCCCGGCGCCGGGAACGGGCTGGGCTTCGACGACACCAAGGTCGCCGAGTGCGCGGCGTTCCTCACCGGTGTGCTGGCCGGACGCAGCGGGGGCGCCACCCCGGCCGATGCGGTCGCCGCCGCCGAGGTCCTCGCCGCCGTCGGCACCTCGGTGGCCACCCGTGCGTGGAGCCCCGTCCGGGGGTGAGCAAGCCCACCGACCAGATCGGTCGGTGAGCCGACCAGATCGGTCGGCGGCGGTTACCGTCGTCCCCGTGACACGACCGTTCCGCCAGCAGATCGACGCGGGCATCCTCGACCGCGCCGCGGCGATCTTCGCCCGCCGGGGGTTCGCCAAGACCTCCGTCCAGGACGTCGCGGACGCCGTGGGGCTGTCCAAGGCCGGCCTGCTGCACCACTTCCCCAGCAAGGAGCAGCTGCACGACGCCGTCCTCGCGCAGTCCGACGCACTCGGCGGGCGGCTGCTGGACGCCGTCGAGGGCCTGCCGCCCGGGCCCGACCGGGACCGGCGCGCCGTCGAGGTCGTGGTGGACATCGCGCTGGCCCACCCTGGCGTCGTCTCCCTGCTGCTCACCCCGATCACCGCCGACCCCGGCCAGCACGACCCCACCGACGCCGCCGCGGCCGCGATGCGCGCCTTCGGGGTCGACCCCGAGGCCGTCGCCGACACCGACCCGGAGCGGGTCGTGCGGGTGATCGGCGCGCTCGCCGGCCTGGCCGTCCTCGCCCTGGCGGCGGTCCAGGAGGACCTCACCACCGCGTGGCGCCCGCTCATGGTCGCCACGGCGCTCGACACCCTCGGACACCGCTCCACCCGCACCCCCGCCCACCCCTCGATGGAGGCCTGACCCCATGGCTGCCCTGCTGTCCCGTCTCGGCGCGTTCTCCTACCGCCGCCGACTCCCCGTGGTCCTGACCTGGGTGCTGGTGCTGCTGCTCAGCGGCGTCGGCGCGGTCACCCTGGCCGGCACCACGACCAACTCCTTCTCCATCCCCGGTCAGGAGTCCACCCGGGCACTGGAGCGGATCGGCGAGGAGTTCGGCGGCACCGGTGACGGGGCCACCGCCCGCGTCGTCCTGCAGGCCCCGGACGGGCAGACGCTGACCACCCCGGAGAACGCCGCCGTGGTCACCGCGCTCGTCGCCGACCTGGCCGAGCAGCCCGGCGTGGTGTCGGCCAGCAACCCGCTGGACCCGGCCCAGCCCACGGTCAACGCCGAGCAGACCACCGCGTACAGCACGGTCACCTACGACGTCGGCCCCGGTGAGGTCACCGTCGAGGACCAGGACGCCCTCGCCGCCGCCCTGGACACCGCCCGCGACGCCGGCCTGACCGCCGAGGTCGGCGGGGACGCCGCACAGCCCCCGTTCCACATCGGGGGCATCGCCGAGGTGCTCGGCGTCGTCGTCGCCCTCGTCGTCCTCGCCGTCACCTACGGCTCGCTGGTCACCGCGGGGATGAACCTGCTGACCGCCATCGTCGGGGTCGGCGTCGGCGTGCTGGGCATCACCATCGTCACCGGCTTCGTCGAGCTGTCCTCGACCACCACGATCCTGGCGGCGATGCTGGGCCTGGCGGTCGGGATCGACTACGCGCTGTTCATCGTCAGCCGGTACCGGCAGGAACTCGCCCGGGGCTCGAGCGTGGGGGCCGCGATCGCCACCGCGGTCGGCACGGCCGGGTCCGCCGTGGTCACCGCCGGGCTCACCGTCGTCATCGCGCTGACCGGGCTGTCGATCGTCGGCATCCCGTTCCTCACCCAGATGGGCCTGGCTGCCGCGGCCACCATCCTGGTCGCCGTGCTGGTCGCGCTGACCCTGGTGCCCGCCGTCCTGGGTCTGCTCGGCCGCCGGGTGCTGCCGCGCAGGCACCGGGGCGCCGCCGACGGTGCCGAGCTGGTGCCCGCCCGGGAGGGTCGCGCGCTGGCCGGCTGGATCGGCACCGTCACGAAGCACCGGGTGCTCTCGCTGCTGACCGCGGTCCTCGCCCTGGGCGTCGTCTCGATCCCGTTCTTCTCGATGCAGACCACGCTGGTGCAGACCCCGGCCGAGGGCACCTCCCAGGCCCGCGCCGACGCCCTGCTCTCCGACGGCTTCGGCGAGGGCCTGCTCGGCCCGATCACGGTGTTCTTCGACGGCGCCGGTGCCGCCGAGCAGGCCACCGCGCTGGCCCCGGCCATCACCGGGCTCACCGACGTCGCCACCGTCACCCCGGCGATCCCGAACGCCGACGACAGCGCGGCGCTGCTCACCGTCATCCCGCAGTCCGGGCCCACCTCGGAGGCAACCGAGACCCTGGTGGCCGACCTGCGCGGGCTGCTCGCCGACACCGACGGGGTGGACGCCGCCGTCACCGGTGCCACCGCGGTGAGCGTGGACGTCGCCCAGAGCCTGGACGCCGCCCTGCCGGTCTACCTGGTGCTCGTCGTCGGGCTGGCCCTGGTGCTGCTGATCCTGGTGTTCCGCTCGATCCTGGTCCCGCTGATCGGCGTGCTGGGCTTCCTGCTCACCATCGGCGCCTCGCTCGGGGCCACCGTCGCGGTCTTCCAGTGGGGCTGGCTGTCCGGCCTGGTCAACCTGGACTCCACCGGTCCGCTGATCAGCCTGACCCCGATCCTGGTGATCGGGATCCTCTTCGGGCTGGCGATGGACTACCAGATCTTCCTGGTGTCGCGGATGCACGAGGCGCACACCCAGGGCGCCAAGGCCATCGACGCGGTGCGGCTGGGCTTCACCCGCGCCGCCCCGGTGGTGGTCGCCGCCGCGCTGATCATGTTCTCGGTGTTCGCCGGGTTCGTGCCGGCCGGTGACGCGACGATCAAGTCGATCGCCTTCGCGCTGGCCGCCGGCATCCTCTTCGACGCCTTCGTCGTCCGGATGGTGCTGGTGCCCGCTGCGCTCGCCCTGCTGGGCGAGCGGGCCTGGTGGCTGCCCCGCTGGCTGGGCTGGCTGCCGCACCTGGACGTCGAGGGCAGCGCGCTGGAGACCTCGCGGCCGGCGGCCGCCGAGCACGGTCGGCACGAGGCGCCGGAGCCCGCCGGCCGGGCCTGACCGACAGCACGGACAGCAGGGCCCGGTGGTCGACCCGACCGCCGGGCCCTCCTGCTGCCAGGATCGGTGCGTGCCTGCACCGGTGGTCCTGGAAGTCGCGGTCAACGGCTCGACGCCGCCGTCGGTCAACCCGCACGTGCCCCGCACACCGCTCGAGGTGAGCCGGGACCTGCTGGCCTGCATGGACCTCGGCGCGACCATCGGGCACCACCACACCGACGACACCATGTTCACCGAGACCGGGGTGCACGCCGTCGAGCCCTACGTCCTGGCCTGGACGCCGGTCCTGGCCGCGCACCCCGACGTGCTGCTCTACCCCACGATGGCCGCCGGGGCCCGGGGCATCGCGGTCGAGGACCGGTGGGGACACGTCGAGGAACTCGCCCGTCGGCGGCTGGGCGGCATGACGCTGGTCGACCCGGGCTCGGTGGACCTCGGTCTGATGTCGGACGGGACGTGCCCGCCCGCCGCGGCGGCCGGGCCCTACCAGAACAGCACCGCCGACACCGAGCACATGTGCGCCCGGACGACGGCACTCGGGGCCGCCCCCAGCATCTCGGTCTTCGAGCCCGGCTTCCTGCGCACCGCGCTCACCCTGCAGCGGCACGGCCGGCTGCCCGCCGGGGCGATCGTCAAGCTGTACTTCGGCGGCCAGCTGGAGTTCGGGCTGCCGCCCACGCCCACCGCGCTGGAGGCCTACCTCGAGCTGCTGGAGCCCAGCGGGCTGCCGTGGTCGGTGGCCGTGCTCGGTGGGGACGTCGTCGCCTGCGGGCTGGCCGAGCACGCGGTGCGCCGGGGCGGCCACCTGCGGGTCGGGCTGGAGGACTTCGCCGGCCCCGGGACGCCGACGAACGCCGAGCTGGTGCGCGGCGCGGTCGAGCTGCTCGCCGACCTCGGCACCCGGCCCACCACCATCGCCGAGACGCGGGCGGTGCTGGGCCTGGCCCTGCACGCCCGGCCGCCGCGGGACTAGCGGGTCAGCAGCTCGCTGAGTGCCGCCGGCGCGTCGGCCGGACCCTGCATCGGCGCCCAGCGGGCGCCCACCCGGGCAGCCAGCTCGGCGGCCTGGTCGCAGTCGTCGGCCGGGGCCAGCACCACCAGCTCGTCCAGCCGGGCCGCCGCGGGCACCGGGTCGACGTCGTCGCTGGCCCGGCAGTCCGAGAGCAGCACGGTCACCCGCCGGGCCGCCCGCGACCGGCCCAGCTGCTCCCCCGCCGCGCTCAGCGCCGCCGACAGGGCCGTGACGCCGTCCCCGCGCAGCCGGAGCACCCGGTCGACCACGTCGGTGGGCGGGCTCGCCGAGCCGATGGTGCGCAGCTCGGTGACCCCGCGGGCGAAGGACAGCACCGCCCAGTCCCCCGGCGCGCGCCAGGCGCAGGCCGCCGCGGTGAGCGCGGCCGCGGCCAGCCGGGCGCCGCCCATCGAGCCCGAGGCGTCCACCAGCAGGCACACGGCGAGCTCCGGACGGGCCCAGGCGCGGGCGGTCAGCTCGTCCAGCGCCGGCGCCCGGCCCAGTGCCCGGGCGTCGGCGATCGCCGGCATCGAGGCGTCCAGGTCCAGGTCGCCCCCACGGTCGGCGGGCACCGCGCGCAGCCTGCCGATCCCCCGGTCGCGGGGCGGGCCCTGGCGGGCCCGGTCGAGCACGATCCGGCCGGCCAGCCGCCGGGCGGCCGCGCGCAGCGACTCGTCGGTGGCCCCGGCCATCTCGGCCAGCAGCGCCAGGGCGTCGTCGGGGTCGGCGGCCAGCGCGTCGTCGAAGGCGTCGGCGTCGAGCACCCCGACCTCCGGGGAGATCTCCGCGAACGAGGACCGCCGCGCCAGCTCGCTGCGCGGCGTCGTCCGGTCACCGGGCCGCGAGCGTGGCCGGGCCGGGCGGTCGGCGCCGGGTGCGGGGCCCGCCGGTGGCGGGCTCACGCTCCCCCCGGCGCACCACCGCCCTCGTCGTCGCTCGCGTCGTCGTCGGTGTCGGGAGTGGGCTCGGCGCCGAACTGGGCCTCGTACAGCTCCCGGACGACGGCCTCCGGCGAGCGGGTGCACGACTCGGTCAGCCGGATGCGGCCCGAGAGGGCGACCAGGGCGGCGTCCAGCCCGACGTGCCAGTCCGTCGTCGGCACACCGCGGCGGCCCGCCAGGGACACCGCCAACCGGGTGAGGTCGATGGCCCCACGCACCGAGGAGCCGACCCGGACGTCGGCGTGCTCGCGGGTGCCGCGCACCAGCGCGACCACCCGCGTGCGCCACTCCTCGTCCAGCGCCGGCGCCTTGAGGTCGACGATCGCGGCCTCGTCGTCGGCACCCTGGTAGCCCATGGTGATCCGGCAGACCCGGTCGTAGACCGCCGAGGAGATCCGCGCGGTGCCCACCGCGTCGAAGGGGTTCATGGCGGCGACCAGCCGGAACTCCCGGGCGGCGGCGACCCGACCCAGGCGCGGCACGTGCAGCTCGCCCTCGCTCATCACCGTGATGAGCACGTTGAGGGTCTCCTCGGGGATCCGGTTGACCTCCTCGACGTAGAGCAGCGCGCCCAGCCGCAGCGCCTCGACCAGCGGGCCGTCGACGAAGGTCTCCGGGCCGTAGCCGTGCTCCAGCACCTGGGCGGGGTCGAAGTGCCCGATCAGCCGGGCCGGGGTGAGCTCGGCGTTGCCCTCGACGAAGACGAACGCGCTGTGCGCCTCCTCGGCGACCGCCCGCAGCAGGGTCGTCTTGCCGGTGCCGGGCGGGCCCTCGAGCACCACGTGCGCCCCGGAGTCCAGGGCGGCCACGAGCAGCTCGACCTCACGGGCCCGGCCGACGACCGGGGTGACCGGGTCACCCGGCCCGGACGCGGTGGCGTCCGGGCCGGGGAGCGTGGAGAGCTGGCTCACGAGTGGTCGTGCACCAGCACACCGCGGACGTTCTTGCCGTTGAGCAGGTCCTCGTAGCCCTCGTTGACCTGCTCCAGCGTGTACGTGCGGGTGATGATTTCGTCGAGCTTGATGTCCCCGCTCTGGTAGAGCCCCAGGATCTTCGGGATGTCCACCGTCGGGTTGCAGTCGCCGAACAGCGAGCCCTTCACCGTCTTCTTGAACAGCGTCATGATCGACCCGGGCAGGTTGACGTTCTGGGTCGACAGCTTGTTCAGCCCGGTGAGGACGACGGTGCCGCCCTTGCCGGTGGCGTCGAACGCGCCGGTGACGATCTCCTCGGTGACCAGGCCGGCGGTGACGATGGTCTTGTCCGCGCCGTTGCCGTTGGTCATCTGGCGGGCGAGCTCACCGGCCTCCTCCGACGTCGCGACGGCGTGGGTGGCGCCGAGCTCCATGGCCTTCTCCCGCTTGTTCTCCAGCGGGTCGATGGCGATGAGGTTCTTGGCCCCGGCGTAGCGGGCGCCCTGCACGGCGTTGATCCCGATGCCGCCGATGCCCGAGACGATGACGGTCTCCCCGGGCTGCACGTCGGCGGCGTTGACCGCCGAGCCCCAGCCGGTGGGCACACCGCAACCGACCAGGACGGCCTTGTCCAGCGGCAGGTCGTTCTCCACCTTGACCACGCTGTTCTGGTGGATGGTGGCGTACTGGCTGAACGTGCCGAGCATGCACATCGCGCCGTAGTCCTTGATCGGACCGGGGCCGGTGAACGGGAAGCGCTCGCCGGGCAGGTAGCCCTCCAGGATCGTCGCGCCCATGTCGCAGATGGCCTGCTGGCCGGTGGCACACCAGCGACAGACCCCGCAGTTGGGGATGAAGGAGCAGACCACGTGGTCGCCGACGGCCACCCGGGTCACGCCGGGGCCGACCTCCTCGATGATCCCGGCGCCCTCGTGGCCCAGGACCATCGGCAGCCGGGCCTCGAGGTCGCCGTGGGAGATGTGCACGTCGGAGTGGCAGAGCCCCGCGTGGGTGTAGCGGATGAGCACCTCACCGGCCTGCGGGCCGTCCAGGTCCAGCTCGACGATCTCGATGGGCTTGCCGGTCTCGTAGACCACCGCGGCCTTGGTCTTCACAGGGGAGCTCCTTCGCGCGTCGTTGCACAGGGTCCGGCCGGGGCCGGCTCCCCCACCTTCGTCGGGTGCGCATGTGGCCACCACCCCCGAAAGTGAGTAACGCCACTCAGTGGACCCCCGTGGTGCTGCGGTCCCCCGGCGTCCCGGCCGCGGGCACGGTGGACCCCAGCGGGCGCACAGGGCGCCCACCGGTGGACGGAGCGGACCATGAGCGGCAGCAACCCGATGAAGAACAAGAACACCTCGGCCTTCTTCGCCCAGGCCGCACTGGCGTTCGGGATCAGCACGGTGGGCCTGATGGTCGGCATCCTCTACCTGCCCATCGACGCCTGGGCCCGGGCCTTCCTGGCGATGACCGGCCTGTTCGTCGTCACCTCGGCCTTCACCCTGGCCAAGGTGATCCGGGACGCCCAGGAGGGCTCGACGGTGATGTCCCGCCTCGACGAGGCCCGCCTGGAGCGTCTGCTGGCCGAGCACGACCCGTACCGCCAGCCCCAGCTCTGACCCGCCGTCCCCCTCGGCGTTGATCAGCTCAGACGACCAATGTGCGTCCTCCTCCACCGACCCCGGTGGAGGAGGACGCACGTGTGTCGTCGGAGCTGATCGAAGCCGGGGTCAGGCCTTGGCGGCGGCGGTCTTCGCCAGGTGCAGCCAGGTGTCGACGACGGTGTCGGGGTTCAGCGACATCGAGCCGATGCCCTGCTCGAGGAGCCAGTCGGCGAGGTCGGGGTGGTCGCTGGGGCCCTGGCCGCAGATGCCGACGTACTTGTCCCGGGCCAGGCAGGCCGCGATCGCCATCTCCAGCACCTTGAGCACCGCCGGGTTGCGCTCGTCGAAGCTGGCGGCGACCAGGGAGGAGTCGCGGTCCAGGCCGAGCACCAGCTGGGTCATGTCGTTGGAGCCGATGGAGAACCCGTCGACGTGGTCGAGGAAGGCGTCGGCGAGCAGCGCGTTGGAGGGCAGCTCGCACATCATCACCACCGACAGGTCGTTCTCCCCGCGGCGCAGCCCGTGCGAGGCCAGCAGCTCGATGACGCCCTCGATCTCGGCCACGGTCCGCACGAACGGGATCATGATCTTGACGTTGGTCAGGCCCATCTCGTCGCGCACGTACCGCAGGGCCTCGCACTCCATCGCGAAGCACTCGGCGAAGTCCGCCGACAGGTACCGCGAGGCGCCGCGGTAGCCCAGCATCGGGTTCTCCTCGTGCGGCTCGTAGGCCTCCCCGCCGAGCAGGTTGGCGTACTCGTTGCTCTTGAAGTCGCTCATCCGCACGATCACCGGCTCCGGGGCGAACGCCGCGGCGATCATCGAGACGCCCTCGGCGACCCGCTGGACGAAGAAGTCCCGGGCCGAGGGGTAGGCGACGATCTTCTCCTCGATCTCGGCCTTGAGCGGCGCGTCGAGGGTGTCCAGCTCCAGCAGGGCCCTGGGGTGGATGCCGATCTGCCGGTTGATGATGAACTCCAGCCGGGCCAGGCCCACCCCCGAGTGCGGCAGCCGGGAGAAAGCGAACGCCTGCTCCGGCGTCCCCACGTTCATCATGATCTTGGTGGGGATGTCGGGCATCTCGTCGAGCTTGGTCTCGGTGACGTCGAAGTCGACCAGGCCCTCGTAGACCAGCCCGGTGTCGCCCTCGGCGCAGGAGACGGTGACCTCCTGGCCGTCGGACAGCGCCCGGGTGGCGTTGCCGGTGCCGACGACGGCGGGGATGCCCAGCTCGCGGGCGATGATCGCGGCGTGGCAGGTGCGGCCACCCCGGTTGGTGACGATCGCCGAGGCGCGCTTCATGATCGGCTCCCAGTCGGGGTCGGTCATGTCGGCCACCAGCACGTCGCCGGCGGTGAACCCGTCCATCTGCTCGATGTCGGACAGCATGCGGACGGCACCGGCGCCGATCTTCTGCCCGATCGCCCGGCCCTCCACGACCGCCGTCCCGCTGCCGGTCATCCGGTAGCGCTCGGTGGTGGACCCGGTGCGGGACTGCACCGTCTCCGGGCGGGCCTGCAGGATCAGGATCTCCCCGGTGACGCCGTCCTTGCCCCACTCGATGTCCATCGGGCGGCCGTAGTGCTCCTCGATCTTCACCGCCTGGCGGGCGAGGGTGAGCACCTCGTCGTCGGTGAGCGACAGCAGTCGCCGGTCGGCGGGGGCGACCTCGACGAACTCCGTCGTCCGGCCCACCTCGGCGTGCTCGGTGTAGACCATCTTGGTCGCCTTGTCCCCGACCCCGCGCTTGAGGATCGCCGGGCGGCCGGCGGCCAGCGCGGGCTTGTAGACGTAGAACTCGTCGGGGTTCACCGCGCCCTGCACGACGCCCTCGCCCAGCCCGTAGGCGGAGGTGACGAACACCGCGTCCCGGAAGCCGGACTCGGTGTCCATGGTGAACAGCACGCCCGAGGCACCGACGTCCGAGCGGACCATCCGCTGCACGCCGGCCGACAGCGACACGTCGGCGTGGGCGAAGCCGTGGTGCACGCGGTAGGCGATGGCCCGGTCGTTGTAGAGGGAGGCGTAGACCTCCCGGACGGCCTGGAGCACGGCGTCGATGCCGCGCACGTTGAGGAAGGTCTCCTGCTGGCCGGCGAACGAGGCGTCGGGCAGGTCCTCGGCGGTCGCGCTGGAGCGGACGGCGAAGGAGGCCTCGGCGTCGTCGCCGACGAGCTTCTCGTAGGCGGTGCGGATGTCGGCCTCCAGGGCCGGCGGGAACGGCTGGTCGACCACGGCCTGCCGGATCTGCTTGCCCGCCGCCGACAGCGCCCGGACGTCGTCGGTGTCCAGCTCGCGGAGCTGGGCGTTGATCCGGTCGGCCAGCCCGGTGTCGCCCAGGAACCGCTGGTAGGCCGCGGCGGTGGTGGCGAAACCGTCGGGCACGCTCACCCCGGCGTCGGCCAGGTTGCTGATCATCTCCCCGAGGGAGGCGTTCTTGCCGCCGACGACCTCGAGGTCGGCCAGGCCCAGGTCGGCGAACCAGCGCACGTTGTCGGCGTCGTCGGGCACGGCGGGGACGGTCTGGCCGGTGGTGGTGTCGGTGCTCATGGGCTGGTGGTCCTTCCACGACGGGGGGCGGTCCCGGCGCGACGTCGCTGCCGGGCGAGGGTCTGGATGACGACGGCGGCGATCTCCTCGACCGAGGCCGCGGAGGTGTCGACGGTGGGCAGGTTGTGGGTGTCGTACATGTCCACGGCGCGGCGGAGCTCCCAGCGGCACTGGTCCTCGCTGGCGTACGTCGAGTCCGGACGACGTTCCTGCCGGACCCGGGACAGCCGGGAGACCGTGGTGGTCAGCCCGAAGCAGCGCCCGGCGAGGTCCTTGACCGGGCGGGGCAGGTCGGTGGTCTCCAGGTCCTCGTCGACCAGCGGGTAGTTGGCCACGAAGAGCCCGTGCTGCAGGGCCAGGTACATGGCGGTGGGGGTCTTGCCGCAGCGCGAGGGCGCCAGCAGCACGACGTCGGCCCGCTCCAGTCCGCGCGAGCCCAGCCCGTCGTCGTGCTCGATGGCGAACTCGATGGCCGCCATCCGGTCGTTGTAGCGCCGGACGTCGCCCACCCCGTGCAGCCGGCGGGCCTCGCGCAGCCCGCGGGAGCCCAGCTGCTCCTCGACCCGGGCCATGTGGATGCCGAAGAAGTCGATGATCGGGGCCGTGGTGCGCAGCAGCTCCTCGCGCACCTCGTCGACCGCGGCGGTGGTGAACACCAGCGGCTTCACCGGGCCCTCCATCGCGGCGTCGAGCTGGGCGACGACGTCGCGGGCCTGCTCGACGGTGGAGATGAACGGGATGAGGGTGCGCTCGAAGTGCACGTCGGGGAACTGGATGAGCAGCGCGTTGCCCATCGTCTCGGCGCTGATCCCGGTGCTGTCGGACAGGAAGAACACCGGTACCGGTTCGTCGTCGGTCATCAGGTGTTCCTCCGGTGGTCACGCGACGCTGCACGACAGGGACTACTGGGGGTGAGCATCACACGGCTCAGAACGCGTCGCCGCTCCGCCAGGGCATCTCCTGCAGGAGGAAGCCGTTCCCGTCGGGGTCGGCGAACGAGGCCATCAGCACCCCGCCGCCGACGTCGGTGACGTCGGTGACGTCCACCCCGCGGCCGACCAGTTCGGCCCGGGCGGCGTGCGCGTCGGCGACGACGAGGTGCACGCCCCGCACCGGGGTGCCCTGGTAGAGGTCCAGGCCGGTGCCGAAGCCGATCGAGCACCCCGACCCCGGCGGGGTCACCTGCACGATCCGCACACCGCCGTCCATCGCGTGGTCGACGTCGACGTGCCACCCGAGGCCGTCCCGGTAGAACACCAGCGCCCGGTCGACGTCGGACACCGGGACCGGTACGAGCTCCAGCTTCACGTCCATCGCGTGATCATGGACCACGCGGGGGGCGCAGCGGCACCCGGCAGACTGCAGCGATGACCGCTCCCACCACCCTCCTGGACCAGCTGCGCGAGCAGGAGCACCGCCTGGTGTTCGACGGCTTCGACGAGTCGACCGCCTGGACGGTGGGCTCGACGCTGCGGGCCACGGCGCTGGGCCTGGAGCTGCCGGTGGCGATCTCGGTGCGCCGCAACGGCCAGCGCCTGTTCCACACCGCGCTGCCCGGTTCGTCGGCGGACAACGACGCCTGGCTGGAGCGCAAGTGCGCCGTCGTCGACCGGTTCGGGCACTCCTCGCTGCTGATCGGCGAGCAGTTCCGCCAGGGCGGGACCAGCTTCGAGGCCGGGTCCCGGCTGGACCCCGACCGGTTCGCCGCGCACGGCGGGGCGTTCCCCGTGCTGGTGCGCGGCACCGGGTGCGTGGGCACGATCGCAGTGTCCGGGCTGCCGCAGCGGGCCGACCACGACCTCGTCGTCCGGGTGCTGGCCGACCACCTCGGCGTCGACCTGACCTGAGCCGCTCGGCCGGGTGGCTGGGCCACCCGGCCGGCGGGACTCAGCGGACCGGGTCGGAGGCGGTGACGCCCAGGTCGGCGCCCCGGGTCTCCTTGATCATCGAGACGGCGGCGAAGCTGATCGCGGCCAGCACCATCATGTAGACGCCCACCGAGATGCCGGTGCCGGTCTCCTGCACCAGCAGCTCGCTGATCGCCGGGGCGAACGCACCGCCCAGGATCGCGCCCAGGGCGTAGCCGATCGAGACTCCGGAGTAGCGGACGGCGACCGGGAACATCTCGGCGTACATCGCCGACATGGGCCCGTAGGACAGCCCCAGCCCGACGGTGAGCACCAGCACCCCGATGCCGAACAGCCAGATGTTCGCGGTGTCGACGAGCAGGAACATCGGGATCATCCAGACGAAGACCAGCGCATAGCCGATCTGGAAGGTGCGCACCCGGCCGATCCGGTCGCTCAGCGAGCCGCCGTAGAGGGTGAACACGAGCCAACCCACCGAGGCCACCACGATGCAGGTGAGCACCGGGCCGCGGGCCAGGCCCAGGGTCTGGGTGCCGTAGCCGATGAAGTAGGCGATCACCAGGTAGCCGGCGGCGTTGTTGGCGACGAAGACCAGCGCGGTGAGCACGACCTGCTTGGTGTTGTGCGCGAAGAGGTCGCGCAGCGGCGCGGAGGACTCCCGCTTGCGCTGCTGCATCTCCTGGAAGACCGGGCTCTCCTCGACCGAGCGGCGGATCACGTAGCCGACCCCGATGAGCACCACCGACAGCAGGAACGGCACCCGCCAGCCCCAGGCGAGGAACTGCTCGGGGGTGGTGAGGGTGGTCATGAGCAGCAGCACGCCGGTGGCCAGGATCAGCCCGAGCGGGACGCCGATGCCCGGGTAGGCGCCGAAGAGCCCGCGGCGGCCGCGGGGAGCGTGCTCGACGGCCATCAGCGCGGCACCGCCCCACTCACCGCCGGCGGAGAAGCCCTGCAGCACCCGCAGCACGATCAGCAGCACGGGCGCGGCGATCCCGATGCTGGCGTAGGTGGGCAGCAGGCCGATCAGCGCGGTCGAGGCGCCCATCAGCAGCAGGGTGAACACCAGCATCTTCTTGCGGCCCAGCCGGTCGCCGTAGCGGCCGGCGACGATCGCGCCCAGCGGCCGGAACAGGAAGCTGATCCCGATGGTGGCCAGCGAGATGACGGTGGCCAGGCCCTCGTTGTCCTCGCTGACCGGGGCCAGGAACAGCGGGGCGAGGACGAGGGTCGCCGCCTGGGCGTAGATGAAGAAGTCGTACCACTCGATGGTGGTCCCGGCGAGCGTGCCGGCGAGGACCTTGCGCTCCTCGCGGGTGGTCTGGTGGCGGCCGGTGGGCCGGTCGGTCGTGGTGGTCATGCGGGACTCCGTCGTCCGTGGGTGTGGTGCGGGGCGCTCAGCGAGCGGGCTGGACCGTGCCGGTGACCTCCCCGAAGGAGATGCGGGTGCCGCCGGGGCCGGGGGCGGTCGCGGTGATGGTCACGGTGTCGCCGTCCTCGAGGAAGGAGCGGGTCGAGCCGTCGGCCAGCGTCAGCGGTTCGGCGCCGCCCCAGGAGAGCTCGATGAACGAGCCGCGCTGGTCACGCTCGGGGCCCGAGACCGTGCCGGAGGCGAACAGGTCCCCGGTGCGCAGGCTCGCCCCGTTGACCGTGAGGTGGGCCAGCTGCTGGGCCGGGGTCCAGTACATCTGGGCGAACGGCGGGCGGCTGACCTCCTGGCCGTTCAGCGTCACGACCAGCTCGAGGTCCAGGCCCCAGGGGTGCTCGGCGTCGTCCAGGTAGGGCAGCACCGGGGTCTCCCGGGGCGGCGCGGGCACCCGGGCGTCGGCGAGCGCAGCCAGCGGGACGACCCACGGCGAGATGCTGGTCAGGAAGGACTTCCCGAGGAACGGGCCCAGCGGCACGTACTCCCAGGCCTGCAGGTCGCGGCTGGACCAGTCGTTGACCAGGCAGACGCCGAACACGTGCTCGGCGAGGTCGCCCAGCGGCACCGGGGTGCCCAGCGCCGACGGGGTGCCGACGACGAAGCCGACCTCGGCCTCGATGTCCAGCCGCCGGGACGGCCCGAACGTGGGGACGTCGTCCGTGGGCGCCTTGTGCTGCCCCGAGGGCCGGACGACGGGGGTGCCCGACACGGCGACCGTCCCGGCCCGGCCGTGGTAGCCGATCGGCAGGTGGGTCCAGTTGGGGGTCAGCGGCGGGGAGTCCGGCCGGAACATGCGGCCGATGTTCTCCGCGTGGTGCCGCGAGCTGTAGAAGTCGACGTAGTCGGCCACCTCCACCGGCAGGTGCAGGGTCAGCCCGGCCAGCGGCAGCAGGTGGTCGGTGCCCTGGGCCAGGAGCTCCTGCAACCGGGCCCGCACGTCGTCCCAGTGCGCCCGGCCGCGGGCCAGGAACGCGTTGAGGGACGCCGTGGCGAAGTCGGCGGCGTGCGGGAGGTCGAGCGCGCCCACGTCGAGCACGAGGTCGTCGACCCGGACGCCGACCCTCCGGGGCCCGTCCGGGGTCTCGGAGAAGACGCCGAAGGGCAGGGTGTGGGTGTCCCGGCTCATGCAGCCGGCCCCCGTCCCGACCAGGACCAGGCGTACCTGCCGTCGTCCGAGGCCCGGCCGGCCTCGCCCAGGCCCAGCGGCCGGAACGTGTCGACCATGACCGCGAGCTCGTCGAAGGACTCGGCACCCAGCGAACCCTCGACGGCGCCGGGCTGCGGGCCGTGACTGTGCCCACCCGGGTGCAGCGACACCGAGCCCTTGCCGATGCCGGAGCCCTTGCGGGCCTCGTAGTCGCCGTCGACGTAGAACATGACCTCGTCGCTGTCGACGTTGGAGTGGTAGTAGGGCACCGGGACGGCGAGCGGGTGGTAGTCGACCTTGCGCGGCACGAAGTTGCAGATCACGAAGTTGCCGGCCTCGAACACCTGGTGCACCGGCGGCGGCTGGTGCACCCGGCCGGTGATCGGCTCGAAGTCGCTGATGTTGAACGCGTAGGGGTAGAGGCAGCCGTCCCAGCCGACGACGTCGAAGGGGTGCTCGGGGGTGACGTGCACCGTGCCGGCCAGCCCGCCCGGGCCGTCGCCGCGGTGCTTGACGTACACCTCGACGTCGGTGCCCTCCTCGACCAGCACCTCGGTGGGGCCACGCAGGTCGCGCTCGCAGTAGGGCGCGTGCTCCAGCAGCTGCCCGTACTTCGACAGGTAGCGCTTGGGCGGGCCGATGTGGCTGTTCGCCTCGACGGCGTAGGTGCGCAGTTCGCCGTCGGGCACCCAGCGGTGGGTGGTCGCCCGCGGGATGACGACGTAGTCGCCCGGGCCGACCTCCAGCGCGCCGAACACGGTCTCCACCCGCGCCCTCCCCCGCTCGACGTAGACGCACTCGTCGCCGACCGCGTTGCGGTAGTACGGGCTGGTCTGCGAGGACACCGCGTAGGAGATCCGCACGTCGGCGTTGCCCAGCACCAGCCGGCGGCCGAGCACCGGGTCGCGGTCGGCGTCGGTGAACAGGTCGTGCAGCTTGAGGTGCCGCGGCACCAGCGGGGTGTTGGCGACCAGCGACTGGTCGGGCAGCTCCCACGGCCGGGCGTCGACCAGCGAGCTGGGGATGCCGCGGTGGTAGAGCAGCGAGGAGTCCGACGAGAAGCCCTCCTCCCCCATCAGCTCCTCGCTGTACAGCCCGCCGTCGGGACGGCGGTGCTGGGTGTGCCGCTTGGGCGGGACGCTGCCCACCTGCCGGTAGAAGGCCATGTCAGATCGTCTCCAGGGTGCGGGCGGTGGCGCGGGCAGTGGCCCGGGCGAGGGCGGCGGGGACGGCGGCGACGTCGGTGAGCACCGCGGCGACGTGGGCGTCCGGGCGCAGCACCCACACCTCGTCGGGGCAGGCGCCGAGCGCCCCGGCGAGCAGACCGGTGGGGTCCAGGTCGTCGATCCGGTGCACCTGGGTGCCGTCGTCGGCGACGTCGACCGGTTCGACGTCCCGGCCCAGGAGCACGGTCACGCCCTCGCGGGCGAGCTGGCGCAGCCGGGTCAGGTCGGGGCGGTCGGCCACGGTGACCGGGCAGTCCGGGGCGAGGACGCCGGGCGCGGGCTCGGGTGCCTCCCCGCGGGGCGGCCGGCCGGCGAAGGGACGGCGGGGGTCCGGCGTGGTCAGCGGGGAGTCGACGTACCAGAACGGCTCGGCCAACCGGCCGGAGTCGACCTGGGCCCGGGCCGCGGGGTCGGCGGTGGCCCGCTCGAGGACGTCGACCCGGTGCGCGGCCTCCTCCGGGGTGGCCGGCACCAGGAAGCGCATGGTGGCGCCGGTGACGTCGAGGTTCTCCACCGCCGCGGCGTGCCGCTCGGCGGAGTAGCTGTCCAGCAGCTCGTCCCCGGCCCAGCCGCGGCGCACCCAGGCCAGCTTCCAGGCGGCGTTCTCGGCGTCCAGCACCCCGGAGTTGAGCCCCCGGGCACCGAACGGCGAGACCAGGTGCGCGGCATCGCCGGCGACCAGCACCCGGCCCACCCGCATCCGGTCCACGACCCGGGAGTGGAAGCGGTAGACCGACTTCCAGACCACCTCGTAGGGCCGGTCGCCGACCACCTGGCGGATCTTGGCGTCCAGCCCGCCGGAGGCCTCCTCGGCGGCCAGGTCGAAGTCCGGCGGCACCTGCCAGTCGATCCGGAAGGTGGAGTCCGGGCAGGGGTGGATGAGCACCTGGCGGCCGGGGTTCCACTCCGGGTCGAAGTAGAAGCGCCGTTCGGTGTCCCAGCCGGGCAGGTCGGTGCGGATGTCGCAGATCAGGAACTGGTCGCCGAAGGTGCGCCCGTCGAAGGTCAGCCCCAGCTCCCGGCGCAGCACGTCGGCCCGCGAGCCGGCACAGACCACCGCGTGGCTCCCCCGGTGCTCGCCGCCGTCCGCGCAGCGCAGGGTGACGCCGTCGTCGTCCTGGTCGATGCCCTCGACCGCGCACCCCCAGCGCACCTCGATCAGCGGCTGCCCGGCGATCGCCTCGTCCAGCAGCTCCTCGGTGAGGCACTGGCTGACGTTGACGAAGGGCGGGAACGGGGACTGCCCGCGGTCGACGAAGTCGAAGCTGAACACCTCGTGGTCGCGGTGGAAGGTGCGCGCGGTGGTCCAGGTGACCCCGCGGCGGGCGACCTCGGCGCCGACGCCGACGGACTCCCAGACGTCCAGCACGTCGCGCTGCTGGCAGATCGCCTTGGAGCCGACCAGGTCACGCGCCGGCCGGGCGTCCAGGACGACGACCGGCAGCCCCCAGCGGGCCAGCAGCAGGGCGGTGGTCTGGCCGACCGGACCGGCACCCACCACGAGGACGGGGGCGGTGCTCATGACTGCAGCTGGTCCCACACCTGGCGGTCCCGCTCCGCCGTCCAGATCACCGGGCGCTCGATGCCGGAGAACTCGTCCCAGAGCCGGGAGACGTCGAAGGGCAGGCAGTGCTCGAAGATCGGCCAGTGCCCGAACTGCGGGGCGAGGGCGGCGTGGGTGGCGTCGAAGGCCTCCTTGAGGGTGCCGCCGGCCCGGTGCGCGGTGCCCACGGTGTCGTGCATCGTGGTGAGGAAGGCGCGGGTCTGCTCGACGGCGGCGTCGACCTCGTCGCGGCCGCGGGCGATGGCGCCGCGGCCACCGATCAGCTGCTGGGCGCCGAAGGCCTTGACCCGGTCCAGGGTGCCGGCCGCCCAGTCGAAGTGGAACGCGTCGCCGGTGTAGAGCGCGGCCTGGGACTCGACCAGGTCGCCGGCGAAGAGGATCTCGTGCTTCGGGAGCCAGGCCACGATGTCCCCCTCGGTGTGCCCACGGCCCACGTGCTCGAGCACCAGCTCGCCGCGGTCCCCGCCGAGCTCGATCGTCAGCTTGTCGCGGAAGGTCATCGTGGGCCAGGTCAGGCCCGGGATGGACTCGGGCTCCTCGAACAGCCGCGGCATCCGGCCGAACTCGGACTCCCAGTCCTGCTGGCCGCGCTCGGCGATCAGGCCCCTGGTCTGCTCGCTGCTGACGACCACCTCGGCGTCGAAGGCGCTCGCGCCCAGCACCCGGACGGCGTGGTAGTGGCTCAGCACCAGGTAGCGCACCGGCTTGTCGGTGTGCTCGCGCAGCCGGGACAGCCAGCGCCGGGCGGCGACCGGGGTGGCCAGCGCCTCGAAGCAGACGAGGAAGTCCTCCCCCTCGATGGCGCCCAGGTTGGGGTCGCCCTCGGCAGTGAGGGCGTAGACGCCGTCGGCGAGCACCTCGAGGGTCTGCTCCTTGACCCCGAGGTCCGCCGAGGACGCGAAGGACTTGCCTGCCATGCCGACTCCCTTGTCCGCAATGCGAGCAGCGTGCTCGCTCAACGGCTCAGAAGCTACCGGTCAGGTGAGCGGGGCCACAACCCCCGCCCCGGCTCGGCGGGTCAGGTCAGGAGGCGGAGAACGACACCGGCGCCGAGACGACGGGCCGGGCCTCCAGTGCCGCGGTGAGCAGCGCGACCAGGGCCTCGAGCTGGACGTCGACCGAGGAGCCGACCTCCTCGTCGGAGCCGTCCAGGGCGCGGGCGGCGAGCCCGGCCTTGCCGTCGATCAGCTCGGCGATCCGCGCGTCCAGGGTCTGCGCGGCGATGATCCGCCACGCCGTCACCGGCTCGGTCTGCCCGATCCGGTGGCTGCGGTCGATCGCCTGGGTCTGCTCGGCGTCGGTCCAGGACAGCTCGGCCAGCACGATGTTGGAGGCGACCTGCAGGTTGATGCCCACCCCGGCGGCGGTCAGCGAGCAGACCGCGATCGTGATTTCGGGGTCGTTGACGAAGGCGTCGATCTGCTTCTGCCGCGTGGTCGAGGTCTGCTCACCGCGGATGGAGGAGTACTTCAGCCCGAGCTCGGCGAACGTCTGCTCGGCGGCGTCCATCACCGCGACGTGCTTGGCGAAGAAGACGACCTTGCCGGCGCTGCGGGCCAGCTGGGCGGCGTAGTCGGCGGCCAGGCCGGCCTTGGCCTCACCGATCCGGCGCATCATGGAGAACACGTTCTCCCCGGACTCGCCGGTGCTGGTGTCCTTCTGCTCCCAGCCGGCCACCTTGCGCACCAACTCGTGGTCGATGCCCTCGACCTCGGTGGCCCCGCCCCGGGCGGCCAGCGCCGACTCGTAGCGGTTGACCATCCGGCGGGCCAGCACCTTCTCCGCGGCCCGGATGGAGCGCCCGGCGGCGCCGTCGAGCTCGACGGGCAGGTCGGCGATCCGGCGGGCCGGGATGTCGGCGGCGACGTCGACCTTCCGGCGCCGGACGATGCCCAGGTCGATCACGCAGCGCCGCGCCTCGGGGTAGAAACCGGGGTCGGCGGGGGTGAGCCCGATGTCGTCGAGTGCGTCCATCAGCTCACCGAGCGGCTTGGACTCGTCGATCCAGCCGAGGAACTGCCAGATCGCCCGGAAGTCCTCGATGTCGTTGATCAGCGGGGTGCCGGTGAGCGCCATGAGCAACGGCTTGGGCCCCCGCGACTGGATCTTCGCGGACAGGCTGAGCACGTTCTGGGAACGCTGGGAGGTCTTGTTCTTGATGAAGTGCGCCTCGTCGACGACCATCCCGCGGAACCCGAAGTCGGAGATCCAGCCGACGTGCCGGTCCAGCACCTCGTAGTTGACGATCACCACGTCGGCGAACCCGTCGATGGTCTCGCCGTCCCCGTGGATGACCGTGGTCGCCCGCTGGGGCACCCAGCGAGCGGCCTCGCGGGCCCAGTTGGTCTTCACCACGTTGGGGACGACGACCAGCAGCGGGTAGGCGTTGGCGGCCTCGGCGGCCATCAGCGCCTGGGCGGTCTTGCCCAGGCCGGGCTCGTCGGCGAGCAGGTAGGTGCGGTGCCCGGCGGCGGCCGAGGCGACCAGCTGGACCTGGTGCGGCATGAGCTCCAGGCCCGCGGGCGGGCGGATCCAGGTGGCGTCGGGCAGCTCCATCACGGCCGGGCCACCGCCGCCGGCGCGCTCGAAGGAGCGCAGCAGTGGGCCGATGAGCTCCCAGCCGCCGAGCCGGCGGGGCGCGGTCTGGGCGGGCCGGACGGCGGAGAAGTCCGGCGCCAGGAACGGGTTGGCCAGCTGGCGGGAGACCACCGACTGGGGGACGACGCGGCGCTCGCTGCCGAGCGTGGGCGCGGCGGCGACCGGGGCCGCCACGGGGGCCTCCTCCTCCAGCGGCTCGATGCCACCGACCCGCAGCATGTCCCGGGCCAAGGCGCGGGCGGCGCCGGAGACGACGGCCTCGTCGGCGAGCAGGGCCAGCAGCGAGGGGTCGCGGACGGCGGTCTTGGCCAGGATCGTGCCGATGCCGTCCAGGCGCTTGAGCTGCTCGGCGCGGTGCGCGGCGCTGCCCTCGGTCTCGGCCTTCACCTTGGCGTGCTGCTCACGGACCAGCAGCGCGACGGCCTGGAACTTGGTGCGCACGGCCGGGGTGACCCGGCCCTTCTGCGCGGCTCCCTCGACGTCGCGCACGGCGCGGGCGAGCACCGCGATGACGTCCTCGGGGCCCCGGGTGCGTCGCTGCTCCTTCGTGGAGCCGCGACCCCCGTGGGAACGCTGTCCTGCTCGAGCCACTCACTCCTCCTCAGGGGATTGCCCCGGCCCGGTGCTGCCGTGCGTCGAGACGCACCGCCCCGCGGCCGGACGACGGGCACCCGCGGCACACGCTGCGTCCGGCTCCCCCGACGTCTGGGGGCGACCACCACGACGGAACGGCCACCCGTGGGCGGAGCGGACCACCGACGATGCGCTGGGGCCCGGACTCCCGAGGTGCACGGGGAGGGGGGTCGTGGGACGAGCGGCGCCGGCCCGGGGCCTGACGTCGCCGCCGATCCTACCGGGTGGACACCGCCGGCGGACCGGTGCGCCTCACTCGGTCCGGGTGGCCCGCCGCCGGACACGCCGCTCGAACCGGTCGCCCCGCCCGCCCAGCGGCCGGCCGAGGTACCGGCCGAGCACGACCCCGGCGGCCAGCGCCAGCCCGACCGCGGCGGCCCCGATCAACTGGGCGGTGCCACCAGGCACGTCGCCCTCGACCACGACGGCGAACAACCCGCGGTAGATCGCCAGCCCGGGCAGCAGCGGGACGATGCCGCACACGGCGACCAGCAGGGCCGGCACGTGCATCCGGTCGCCCAGGGCCTCCCCGCCCAGACCGACGACGACGGCGGCCACCCCGGCGGACACGGCCGGACCCGCGCCCAGGGCCGTCGCCCCGGCCGACGCCGACCAGGCCAGGGCCCCGGCACCGGTGGCGATCGCGACGGCGTAGGGCCGGGCGTAGGACGCCGCCGCCCACGAGGCACCCATCACCGCAGCCGCCACGACGGTGACCACGAACGGGACGGTGACCGTCGCCGGGTCGACCACCCGCAGCGGCACCTGCCAGCGCTGGGCCACGTCCAGGACGCCGGCGATGCCCACGACGATCCCGGTGGTCAGGGTGAGCACCTCGAACGCCCGGGCCGCCGCCGTCACCGGGAACCCGCTGATCGCGTCCTCCGCCGCGCCCACCAGCGACAGGCCCGCCAGCAGCACGACGATGCCGGCCGCGACCACCAGCGACGCACGGATCTGGACGTCGAACACGACGAGCAGGACCGCCGTCCCGGTCGCGACCGCGGCACCGGCGGCCTGCTGGAAGAACACCGGCAACCCGCGCCGGTTCAGCGCCCGGATCGTGCGCTCGACGACCGCTGTGGTGACCGCGGCGACCAGGGCCACCAGCCAACCGCCGCCGAGCAGGAAGGCCACGCTCCCGGCCACCCCGGACCAGCCGAGGGCGTGGATCTGCCGCCGGAAGGGGTGCGGGGCGGCCAGCACGACGTCCAGCCTCCGGTGCGCGGTGTCCAGGTCGAGCAGCCCGGTGGTCACCTGGGCGGCCAGGTCGGTGATCCCCTGCAACCGGGTGTAGTCCAGCCCGCGCGGGCGGACGATCCGCATCAGCACCAGCGGCGGGACGTCGTCGGGGTCGTAGCCGATCGTCAGCGAGGTGAAGGTCATGTCGACCTGGCAGTCGGTGAGCCCGTAGGCCGCGGCCACCCGCAGCACGGTGGCGGTGACGTCGGCCGCCGAGGCGCCGACGGCCATCATCGACTCCCCCACCCGCAGCGCAAGGCTCAACGCCGAGCGGGCGGTGGCGGGGTCGACCCCGCTGGGCTGCGCCCGCAGCGCCAGCGGCTCGGTGGGCGGGCCGGAGCCGGTCACGGCCCGCTTGGCCCGGTCGGACAACCGCTGCCGGGGATCGCGGTCGCTGGGTGGCACGGCGAGCACGCTACGGACCGGCGACGTCCCCCCGGCGCACCCCACGCAGGCCGGCGCGGTCGTGTGCGGCCTCGAGCAGCCGGAGCAGGATCGGCGTCGTCCGGGGGCCCGGGTCCACCACCGCGATCCACGACTGCGCCGCGTACACCGGGTGCGGGAGGACCCGGTCGGCCTCGGCGTGGTCCCGGTCGTCACCGACGTCGCCCACCAGCTCGACGAACTCCGCCGCAGGGACCTGCACGTTCACCCTGAAGCGCCCCGGCCGGTCGAGCTGGGACCTCGTGTCGTCCGGGTAGTCCTTCGTGATGATCGTGGCGTACGGCTGCCCGCGCTGGGGCACGCGCCCGTCGGCCGCCCAGTAGAAGAAGTGGTCGCTCCAGGCGATCTCCGGGGCGTCACTGCCCGGCTGCGGCGCCAGCTCGACGACCCCGTCGAAGCCGCGGACGGTCGCCAGCAGGTCCTCGATGCCCATGCCGGTCAGTCTGTCCTAGCCTCGCCGGCATGCGTGCTGTGCAGATCACCCGCTTCGGCGGCCCCGAGGTCCTCGACGTCGTCGACCTCCCCGACCCCACCCCCGGCGCGGGCCAGACCCTGCACGAGGTCTCCGCGGTCGGGGTCAACTACGCCGACACCCACCAGGTCGAGAACTCCTACCTGGCGGCGCAGACGCTGCCGCTGGTGCCCGGCGCGGAGTTCGTCGGCACCCCGGTGGGCGGCGGTCAGCGGGTGGTCGGGCTGCTCGACGGCGGCGGTTACGCCGAGCGCGTCGCCGCGGTCGACCGGCTGTCGTGGGCGGTCCCGGACGGCGTGACCGACGAGCAGGCCCTGGCCGTCGTCCTACAGGGCACCACCGCGTGGCACCTGCTGCGCACCTCGGCCCACCTGGCCGCGGGCGAGACCGTCGTCGTCGTCGCCGGCGCCGGCGGGGTCGGCTCGCTCGCGGTGCAGCTGGCCAAGCGGTGGGGCGCCGGGCGGGTCATCGCCACCGCGTCGAGTGCGGAGAAGCGCGAGCTCACCCAGACCCTGGGCGCCGACGCCACCGTCGACCCGGCACTGGCCGAGGGCGACCCGAAGACCTTCACCGCGGCGCTGCGGGAGGCCAACGGCGGCAAGCCGGTCGACGTCGTCCTGGAGATGACCGGTGGGCCGGTGTTCGACGGCGCGCTGTCCGCGCTCGCCCCGTTCGGCCGGCTGGTCGCCTACGGCATGGCGGCCCGCACGCCTCCGTCGCCGGTGCAGGCCCCTGCGCTCATGCAGAAGTCCCGCGCCGTCATCGGGTTCTGGCTGGCGCACTGCATGGCGGCGCCGGAGATGCTCGACGTCGCCATGGGCGAGCTGCTGCCGATGGTCGCCGCCGGGGAGCTGCAGCCGATCAGCGGCGGCCGGTACCCGCTGACCGCCGTCCGCGAGGCCCACCAGGACATCCTGTCGCGCCGCACCACCGGCAAGCTGAGCCTCGACCCCAGCCGCTAGAGCGGGTCGAGAAGGCGCTGCAGGAACTGCTGGGTGCGCTGCTCGCGCGGCTCGACGAGCACCTGCGACGGCGGCCCCTGTTCGACCACGACGCCGCCGTCCAGGAACAGCACCTGGTCGGCCACCTGCCGGGCGAACCGCATCTCGTGGGTGACCACGACCATCGTCCAGCCCTCGGCGGCCAGCGACTGCATCACCCGCAGCACCTCACCGACCAGCTCGGGGTCCAGCGCACTGGTCGGCTCGTCGAAGAGGACCACCCGCGGCTTGGTGGCCAGGGCACGGGCGATGCCCACCCGCTGCTGCTGGCCACCGGACAGCTGCACCGGGTAGGCGTCCGCCTTGTCCGCCAGCCCCACCCGGGCCAGCAGCTCGCGGGCCTCGGTGCGCGCCTCGTCGCGAGGCCGGTGCTGGGCGAGCACCGGGCCGGACGTCACGTTCTCCAGCACGGTGAGGTGCGGGAACAGGTTGTGCGCCTGGAAGACCATCCCGCTCTGGTCGCGCAGCCGGGACACCGCCTTGGTGCCGGGCCGCTCGGCCCAGTCCAGCGCGACGTCGCCGACCCGGACCGTGCCGGACTCCGGTGTCTCCAGCCCGTTCAGGCTGCGCAGCACCGTGGTCTTGCCCGACCCGGACGGGCCGATCAGGCAGGTCACCGACCCGGAGGGGACGACGACGTCGACGCCCCGCAGCACCTGGTTGTCCCCGAAGGACTTGACCAGCCCGCGGGCCTCGAGCAGCGCCGCGCTCACGCGGCCACGTACCGGGACAGCCGGGTCTCCAGCCGGGTCTGACCGAAGGACAGCACGAGGCACACCACCCAGTAGTAGACGGCCGCCAGGCCGTAGAGCGTGAAGAACTCGAAGCTCGGCGCCGCGATCTCCTGGGCCGTGCGCAACAGCTCGGTGACCGTGATCGCCGAGACCAGCGACGTGTCCTTGACCAGCGAGATGAGCGTGTTGCTCAACGAGGGGACGGCGATGCGGGAGGCCTGGGGCAGCACCACGCGGCGCAGGGTGGTCGTCCGACCCATCCCCACCGTCATGGCCGCCTCCCACTGCCCGCGCGGCACGGCGAGGATCGCCCCG
The DNA here is from genome assembly GCF_001424455.1 of Geodermatophilus sp. Leaf369. Classification (NCBI taxonomy): domain Bacteria; kingdom Bacillati; phylum Actinomycetota; class Actinomycetes; order Geodermatophilales; family Geodermatophilaceae; genus Geodermatophilus; species Geodermatophilus sp. Leaf369. Next base: position 158,840 of record NZ_LMQA01000004.1, read on the forward strand.
CGCACCGCCTCGGAGGCGTAGCCGCCCACGTTCAGGGTCAGCGCGATGATCGCGCTGGGCCACGGGTCGATCGTCAGCCCGAGCGACGGCAGTCCGAAGAACACGATGAACAGCTGCAGGAGCAGCGGCGTCCCGCGGATCACCGAGACGTAGGCCCGGGCCACCCCCGACACCAGCCGGCGGCCCGAGAGCCGCATCAGCGCCAGCAGCACCGCCAGGGCCAGCCCCAGCACGAAGCTGACGACGGTCAGCGGGATGGTCCCGCGGATCAGGCCCTCGGCCAGCGGCCAGAGGCTGCTGCGGACCAGCTCCCAGTCGATCCCGTTCACTGCCCCGCCGCCCGGTGCGTCACTGGCCGCTGACGTCCTCGCCGAAGTACCGCTCGGAGATCTCGGCCAGCGTGCCGTCGGCGCGCAGCGACTCCAGCGCGTCGTCGACGCGGGACTGCAGGTCGGTCTCGTCCTGACGGAAGACCAGGGCCTGCTCGCTGGGCTCGTCGATCTCGGCGGCGATCTTCACGTCCTCGTCACCGGTGGTCGCCTGGTACTCCAGGAAGGCCAGGCTGTCGTTGATCGTGACGTCCACGCGCTCCTGCTTGAGCAGCGTGATCGCCTGGGTGAAGCCCTCGACGGCCTCGATCTGGGCCCCGGCGGCGGTGGCGGTCTCGTAGAAGGAGCTGGTGAGCGACTGGGCGCTCGTCTTCCCCGCGACGTCGGCCAGCGAGGTCACGCTGTCGTCGTCGGCCCGGGTGATGACCACACCGGTCGACACGGTGTAGGGCGTGGAGAAGAGGTAGGACTCCTCGCGCTCGGGGTTGATCGACACCTGGTTGGCGATGACGTCGTACCGGTCGGCCTCGAGGCCGGCGAAGATCGAGTCGAACGTGGTCTCGCTGAACTCGACCTCCATGCCGAGCTCCTCGCCCACCGCGCGGGCCACCTCGACGTCGTAGCCGGTGAGCTCGTCGGTGTCCGGGTCGTGGAAGGAGAAGGGCGCGTACGTGCCCTCGGTGGCCACCCGCAGCACGTCGGCGTCGCCGCCGGAGCCTGCGTCGTCGGAGCCCCCGCTGCAGGCGGACAGCACCAGTGCGGAGGCCAGGGCGACGGTCAGGGACAAACGGGTGCGCACGATGAGCTCCGGGGGTTCGGGCGGGACGGGTGGGGCGGACGCCCTCAGCCCACAACCGGTCCGGGCCCGGGGCATTCCGCCGGGTGGCGGGTCGCACACGGCGGCTAGAGCAGGCGGTTGGTCCAGAGCAGGGAGAGGACGACGCCGAGGAAGGCGAAGAGGACGCCCCCGCGGACGAACCACGGGCTGATGTCCTGGGGCTCGCTGACGTAGCCGATCTGGCTGCCCAGGTCGGCGTAGACCTGCTCGAGCTCCTCGGCGCTGGCTGCCTCGGAGTAGGAGCCGCCGGTCTGGTCGGCGATGGACTCCAGGGTGGTCCGGTCGACCGGGACCGGGACGGTCTCGCCCTCCAGGTCCAGGGTCCCGAAGTCGGTGCCGAACGCGATCGTCGAGACCGGGATCTGGGCGCCGATCGCGGCCTCGACGGCCTGGGTGTCGGGGCGGCCGACGGTGTTGTAGCCGTCGGACAACAGGATCACCCGGGCCGGGGCGGCCTCCTCACCGGTGTCCTCCAGGGAGGACTGGTAGTTCTGGATCGCGGTGAGCGAGGTGAACACCGCCTCGCCGATCGCGGTGGACTCGGCCAGCTCCAGGTTGTCGATCGCCGTCCGCACCGAGGCCCGGTCGGTCGTCGGGGTGACCAGCGTGGTGGCCGAGCCCGCGAAGGACACCAGCCCCAGGTTGATCCGCTCCGGGAGGATGTCCACGAACTGCTTGGCCGCGGTCTGCATCGCGGCGAAGCGGTCGGGCTCGATGTCGGTGGCCTGCATGGACAGCGACACGTCGACGGCCATGATCACCGTGGCCCGCTCCCGGGGCACCCGCACCTCGGTGGAGGGCTGGGCCAGCGAGAGCACCAGCGCGCCGAGGGCGACCACGACCAGGCCGAAGGACAGGTGTCGCCGCCAGCCGGGCCGCTTGGGCACCAGCGAACCGAGCATGGCCACGTTGGTGAACCGGGCGGCGTACGTCTTCCGGCGGAGCTGCATCACCACGTAGAACGCGGCGAGCGCCAGCACGGCGAGCAGGCCCAGCAGCCACAGCGGGGACTGGAACGTCATCGGGAGGCCCCTCCGGCGCCGGCGCGGCGGCGGTCGGCGACGAACCGCACCACGTCGGTCACCCAGTCTCGGTCGGTGCGCAGCTGCAGGTGCCCGGCACCGCAGCGGCGCAGGGTGGCGGCGATCTGGCGGCGTTGGGCGGCGGCGCCCTCGGCGAACCTCCGGCGCACCTCGGCGTTGCCGGTGGGCACCTCGAGGGTCTGTCCGGTCTCCGGGTCGACCACCGTCAGGAGCCCGACGTCGGCCAGCTCCAGCTCACGCGGGTCGAGCACCTCCACGGCCAGCAGCTCGTGCCGGCTGGACAGCCCGCGCAGCGGGCGCTCCCAGTCGGCGTCTCCGAGGAAGTCCGAGACCACGCACACCAGCCCCCGCCGGCGGGGCGGACGGCGCAGCGTCTCCAGCGCCGCAGCCAGGTCGCCGCGGCGCCCCCCGGACGCCCGGGGCGTGGCCACGACCTGGCGCAGCAGCCGGTCGGCAGCCAGCCGACCGGGCAGCGCCGGGTAGCGGTCCACCCGCTCCCCGGTGGTGACGACGGCTCCGAGCCGGTTGCCGTCGCGCACGGTCAGGTGGCTCACCGCGGCCAGTCCGGCGATCGCCAGGTCCCGCTTCTCGCAGTCCGCCGTCCCGAAGTCCAGGGAGGCCGACAGGTCCAGCACCACCCAGGTCTCCAGCTCCCGGTCGGCGATGGTCTCCCGCACGTAGGGGGTCTGGGTGCGGGCGGTCACGAACCAGTCCATCCGCCGGACGTCGTCCCCGGGGTGGTAGCTGCGCGAGTCACCGGCCTCGGTGCCCGAGCCGGGCACCAGCCCCAGGTGGTCGCCCTGCAGCAGGCCGTCCAGCCGCCGCCGGACGGTGAGCTCCAGGCGGCGCAGCAGCACGTCGGCGTTGCCGCCGTCCCCGAAGTGGGTGGGCGGCGGCACCGCCGTGGGCTCGGCGTCGGGACGGCGGCGCGGGCTCACGCCGACTGCGGTCCGGCGCCGAAGCCCTGCTGGGGGGACGACTGCGGCGGGGTCGCGGGACGGGGCTGACCCTGCGGACCGCCCCACGGCTGCGGACCCTGCGGGCCGCCGCTGCCCGGCACGGCCGGACCGCCGGGGGTGCCGGGACCGAAGCCGCCGGAGCGCTGCCGCGGGGTCACCTGGGGCAGCGGAACGCTCTGCAAGATGCGCTTGACCACGTGGTCGGCGGGCACGCCGTCGGCCAGCGCGTCGTAGGAGAGCACCAGGCGGTGCCGGAGCACGTCGGCGGTGATGTCCAGGACGTCCTGGGGCAGCACGTAGTCCCGGCCGCGGAGCAGCGCGATCGCACGGCTGGCCCCGATCAGGCCCAGCGTGGCGCGCGGGCTGGCGCCGTAGGTGACCCAGTTCGCGACGTCGGCCATGCCGTGCTCGCGCGGCGACCGGGTCGCCACCACCAGCCGGACGACGTAGTCGACCAGTGCGTGGTGCACGAAGACGCCCGAGGCGGTCCGCTGCAGCCGACGGAGGTCGTCGGGGCCGAGCACGGTCTCCGCGTGCGGCGGGTTCGCGCCCATCCGGTAGACGATCTCGCGCTCCTCCTCGGGCGTGGGGTAGTCCACCAGCACCTTCATCAGGAAGCGGTCCCGCTGGGCCTCGGGCAGCTGGTAGACGCCCTCGCTCTCGATCGGGTTCTGCGTGGCCAGCACCAGGAAGGGGTCCGGCAGCGGGTGGGTGACACCGCCGATGGACACCTGGCGCTCGGCCATGACCTCCAGCAGCGCCGACTGCACCTTGGCCGGAGCGCGGTTGATCTCGTCGGTGAGCACGAAGTTGGCGAACACCGGGCCGAGCTCGGTGTCGAAGGCGTCCTGGCCGGCCTTGTAGATGCGGGTGCCGATGATGTCGGCGGGCACCAGGTCGGGGGTGAACTGCAGGCGGGCGAACGAGCCGCCGACCGCGGTCGCCAGGGTCTCCACGGCCAGGGTCTTCGCGACGCCGGGGACGCCCTCGAGCAGCACGTGGCCCCGGGCCAGCAGGCCGACGAGCATCCGCTCGACCAGCCGGTCCTGCCCGACGATGACCCGCTTGACCTCGAACACCACCCGCTCGAGCAACGCCGCGTCGGTGGCCGGCGGGGTGTGCTGCTGCGGGGACTGCTCGGGCGGGCTGCTGGCAGCGCTGGTCACGGGGCTCCCTGGTGCGTGTGCGGTCTGGTCCGTACGGGGCCGACGCGCCCCCGCCTCCCCAGTGTCCCCCACCTGCCTGTGTCCACCCACTGCTCGGCCGGGTGAGCGGCGGGTGAGCGGCGCCCGGCGACTCGCCGTCCCCAGGCGGGGAGCACCGGGTGTCCCACCCGCCCCACTGCTGCTACCGTTCGGCCTGCGTCGGGCAGCTCCCCCCGTGGCTGCCCGACGCCCCAACGCACAACAGGCCCGCACCGGACTCCGGTGCGGGCCTGTTCTGCGTCTGCGCTCAGGCCGACGGGCGGGCTGCTCCCGCGTAGTCGTAGTTCCAGATCGACGACACCTTGACGACGTCGCCGCTCTGCGGGGCCTGGACCACCTTGTTGTTCCCGATGTAGATCGCCACGTGGTAGATCCGGGACGCCGAGCCGTTGGTGCCCCAGAAGACGAGGTCGCCGGGCTGCAGGTTCGCCCGGGAGACCTTGGGCAGGGCGTTGTACTGGCTCTGGCTGTTGCGTGGGATGGAGATGCCGGCCTGGGCGTAGGCGTACTGGGTCAGCCCGGAGCAGTCGAAGCCGTAGACGCCGGTGTCGGGGCTGATCCCGTAGCCCGGGCCGCGGCTGCCGCCGCCACCCCAGGAGTAGGGCGTGCCCAGGTAGCGCATGGCGGCGTTGATCGCGGTGGTCGACGCGGAGGCGTTGGCCGGACCGGCGACCGGGGCCGGGGCCGGGGTGACCGGGCGGGACGGGGCCGGCGCGGGCGCCGGGGCCGCCGTGGTCGGGCGGGACGAGGACGGCGCGGAGGCGGCCGGGGTGGACGGCCGGTTCGCCGCGGCGGCGGCCGCGGCGGCCTGCTGCTGGGCCTGGGTCTGCGCGGCGGCCTCGGCGGCGGCGTCCGCGGCCTGCTGCTGGGCGTAGGCCTCGGCGGCCTCGCGGGCGCCCTCGAGACCGAGGAGGACCTGCTGGGCAGCCTGCAGCTGGGCGTCGAGGGTGACCTGCTGCTGGGCGAGGGCGGCGGCCTGGGCCCGGGCGGAGGTCTCCGCGGCCTGCGCTGCGGCGAGGGAGTCCGCGGCCTCGGCCTGCAGGGCGTCGGCGTCGGCGAGCGCCGTCTGGGCGGCGGCGTCGGCGGCGGTGGCCTGCTGCTGCAGGACGGTGACCTCGTCGAGGACGTCGGAGTGGTCGGCACCGGCGGCCTCGAGCAGGGCGGCCCGCTCGATCAGCTCCCCCGGGGAGGATGCGTCGAGCAGGGAGGCGGCACCGGAGAAGGTGCTGCCCTCCATGTAGGAGGTGCGGGCGAAGTCCGAGAGCTGCACCTGGGCGACGCCGAGGTCGGCGGTGGCCTGGGTGGCGGCCGCAGCGGCGGTGTCGGCCGCGGCGCGGGCGGTCTCGTACTCCTCCTGCTTCTGCTGGTAGGAGTCCAGCGCGATGGCCGACTCCTGCTGCGCGGTGGCGACACCGGACTGCGCGGACGCCAGCTGGGCGGAGATCGCCCCCACCTCGGCGGCGGCGGCGTCCTGGGCGGTCTGGGCCTGGGCGATCTCCCCGTCGCTGGGGTTCACCGGCGCGGCCGAGGCCGTCCCCGGCGCGATCCCGACGGCGACCGCCGCGGCGATGAGCACCCCACCGAACCGCACCGACCACCGCTGACCACGCTCGCCCCGGAGGGTTCCCCGCACCTTCGTCTGCACGCCTGACGACCTCTTCCACCACTCACGACCACGGTCGGCCGCTCTCCGGGGAGCGGCCTCACGTGTCCCGTCGACGGGCGGTGGTGGGGCCTTGAGGGGGTGCCGGGGGCGTCTCCCCCCTCGGGGGGAGACGCCCGGTGTCAGTTGACCTGCCGCTCGCTGCCCGACCAGAAGGCCTGGCGCAGCTTGAACTTCTGGATCTTGCCGGTGGCGGTGCGCGGGATGGCGTCGCGGAACTCGACCCGCTTGGGCAGCTTGTAGCCGGCCAGCCGGGTGCGGCAGTGCGCGATCAGGTCGGCCTCGGAGACCGTCTCGCCCTCGGTGAGCACGACGAGCGCGGTCACCATCTCCCCCCACTTCTCGTCGGGGACCCCGATGACGGCGACCTCGGAGACGGCGGGGTGGCTGAACACGGCGTCCTCCACCTCGATGGAGGACACGTTCTCCCCGCCGGTGATGATCACGTCCTTCTTGCGGTCGGAGATCGTGAGGTAGCCGGCCTCGTCGATCGTGCCGCCGTCACCGGTGTGGAACCAGCCCCCGTCCAAGGCCTCGGCGCTGGCGTCGGGGTTCTCCCAGTACCCGGCGAGCACGGTGTTCGACTGCGCCAGCACCTCACCGGACTCGCTGGTGCGCATCCGGGTGCCCAGCGACGGCACCCCGGCCCGGGACAGTGCCCTGGCCCGCTCGATCGGCTCGAGGTCGTCGTACTCGGCCCGCGGGCGGTTGACCGTCAGCAACGGCGCGGTCTCGGTGAGGCCGTAGATCTGGTTGAACTCCCAGCCCAGCTCCTGCTCGACCCGGGCGATCGTGCGGGACGGCGGCGGGGCGCCGGCGACGACGATGCGCACCTGGTCGCGGCCGGGCACCTCCCCCTCCCACTCGGCGGCGGCGTCCAGCACGGCGTTCCAGACCGCCGGGGCACCGGCCATCATCGTGATCCCGTGCTGCTCGACCCGGCGCAGGATCTCGGCGCCGTCGATCTTGCGGATGGGCACCTGGCGGGCGCCCACCCCGGCCATGGAGTAGGGCAGGCCCCAGCCGTTGCAGTGGAACATCGGCAGCGTGTGCAGGTAGACGTCGCGGTCGCTGACCTGCATGTGCATGCCGAACAGCACCGCGTTGGTCCAGATGTTGCGGTGGGTCATCTGCACGCCCTTGGGCCGTGCCGTCGTCCCCGAGGTGTAGTTGATCGTGGCGGTGGCGTCCTCGTCGGGCTCGGCCCACGGCCGGGCCTCGGCGTCGAAGCGCAGCAGGCCCTGCTCGTACTCCTCGCCGGTGAGCAGCCGGTGCTCGGCGGTGACGCCCGTCAGCGTGGGCTCCACCTCGGGGTCGACGATGAGCACGCGGGCCCCGGAGTGCTCGACGATGTAGGAGACCTCCTCCGCCGAGAGCCGGAAGTTCACCGGCACCAGCACCCGGCCGTGGCTGGGCACGCCGTAGAGCAGCTCCAGCACGCGGGCGGAGTTGTGGCTGACCACCGCCACCCGCTCGCCCTCCCCGATGCCCAGCGCGTCGAGGCCGGCCGACACCGCGCGCGCCCGGCGGGCGACCTCGCGGTAGGTCAGCTCGCCGAGGGACTCCGCGGGCTGGGTGGGCTCGTCGACGATGCCCACCCGGTCGCCGTAGACGAGCTCGGCCCGGTCGAGGAAGTCACGGGTGGTCAGGGGCACGCGCATGCCGGCTCCGGTGGGTCGTGGGCCGACCGGGGGTCAGCCGCGGGACGTGGTCGACGTCACGCTAACGCCTGCCCCCGACACCCGGCCCCGCGCGCGTCCGGCCGCCTGACCCAGCACCGGGACGACGAGGGTCACCCCGAGGAACACCGCCCCGGCGTACAGCGCCCCCAGCACGGTGTCCACCACGTAGTGCTCCCCCGACCAGACCAGGGCCACCGGCATCGCGACCGCATAGGCCACCAGCAGCACCCGCTGCCAGCGACGACGGACCAGGGTGAGCCCGACCAGACAGACCAGCACGGCGAAGGCGGTGTGCAGCGACGGGACGGCGGCCACCGGGTTCACCGAGCCCTGCCCGGCGTGCAGCAGCGCCCCGGCCCGGGGCAGCCCCAACTCGGCCCAGCCGTCCCCGCTGTGCCGGTGCACCTCGCCGATCACGCCCTGCCGGGCCGCCAGCCACGGCGGGGCGGCGGGGTAGAGCACGTAGGTGACCAGCCCGGCCAGGGAGAGCCCGACGACCATGGCGGCGAACCGGCGCCAGCGGGCCCGGTCGCGCAGCCACAGCCCGGCCAGCAGCAACGGGGTGACCACGAAGTGGCTGCTGTAGACCAGCGTCACCACCACGGCCAGCCAGCCCGGGACGGCGACGTTCGCCTGCAGCCAGACCGTGGGCACCACCCCGAAGACGGCGGCGTCCACCGCGGCGGGCTCGGCGACGTGCACCGGGGCGCCCAGGGTGTCGGCCAGCCCGCGGCTGGCGTCGTAGACCAGCAGCACCGCGCCCAGCGGCACCCAGTCCACGAGCAGCTGCACCGCGGCCCGCCGGCCGCGGCCGGGGCACCGGCAGGCCAGCCCGGTCAGCACCCAGAGCAGCACGCTGAGCCGGTCGGTGGGCAGCCCCAGCACCAGGCACACGGCGGTCAGGGCGAGCAGGTGCAGCGTCGACAGCGCCGTCCGCAGCCGGCGCCCCCGCGCGGGCCGGTCGGCCGCGACGAGCACCGCCGGGGTCGGCACCACCGTCGTCGTCACCGCGCGGACGCTAGGCGACCACCCGCAGGTCGTGGGGTGTTTCCCGCGCGGACACGTCCCGCGGGCCCCAGCAGTCCCGGTGAGCGCCGTCACCTCGGGAAGGAAGGGTTGCCTTCCTCCGCACGCTCGAGCGGGAGCTGGGATGATCGGGGGTGCTAGAAGCGCAACGGACCAGCGAGGGTGAGGCGCACGCAGTGGCAGCCAGCAAGGACAGCTTCGGAGCACGGTCGACACTCAGCGTCGACGGCACCGACTACGACATCTTCCGGCTCGACGCGGTGGAGGGCGCTGACAAGCTGCCCTACAGCCTCAAGATCCTCCTGGAGAACCTCCTCCGCACCGAGGACGGCGCGGACATCACCGCCGACCACGTGCGGGCGATCGCGAACTGGGACCCGTCGGCCGAGCCCGACCAGGAGATCCAGTTCACCCCGGCCCGCGTGGTCATGCAGGACTTCACCGGTGTCCCCTGCATCGTCGACCTCGCCACCATGCGCGAGGCGATGGCCGACCTCGGCGGCGACCCGACGAAGATCAACCCGCTGGCCCCGGCCGAGCTCGTGATCGACCACTCGGTCATCTCCGACGTGTTCGGGACCCCGGAGTCCTTCGAGCGCAACGTCGAGATCGAGTACCAGCGCAACGGCGAGCGCTACCAGTTCCTCCGCTGGGGTCAGGGCGCGTTCGACGACTTCAAGGTCGTTCCCCCGGGCACCGGCATCGTGCACCAGGTCAACATCGAGCACCTGGCCCGCGTCATCTTCGCCCGCCCCGAGGGCGACCGCACGCTGGCCTACCCCGACACCTGCGTCGGCACCGACAGCCACACCACGATGGTCAACGGCATCGGCGTGCTGGGCTGGGGCGTCGGCGGCATCGAGGCCGAGGCGGCCATGCTCGGCCAGCCCGTCTCCATGCTGATCCCCCGCGTCGTGGGCTTCAAGCTCACCGGCCAGCTGCCGGACGGCACCACCGCCACCGACCTGGTGCTCACCATCACCGAGATGCTGCGCAAGCACGGCGTGGTCGGGAAGTTCGTGGAGTTCTACGGCGCCGGGGTCTCCGCGGTGCCGCTGGCCAACCGCGCCACCATCGGCAACATGAGCCCGGAGTTCGGCTCCACGGCCGCCATCTTCCCCATCGACGGGGAGACCATCCGCTACCTCGAGCTCACCGGTCGCCCGGCCGAGCAGGTCGCCCTGGTGGAGGCCTACGCCAAGGAGCAGGGCCTCTGGCACGACGACGCCCGCGAGCCGGCGTTCTCCGAGTACCTGGAGCTCGACCTCGGCACGATCGTGCCCTCCATCGCCGGCCCGAAGCGCCCCCAGGACCGGGTGCAGCTGACCGACGCCAAGGCGGCCTTCCGCGAGGTGCTGCCCACCTACGCCGGCTCGGCCGACACCAGCGTGGACGACGCCCCCACCGCCGCCTCGGTCTCCGACGAGGGCGTGGAGGAGACCTTCCCGGCCTCGGACCCGGTCTCGGCCAGCAACGGCAACGCCGGTGCCGAGCCGCACACCGTCGTCCCCGACCAGGTACCGGACCGCGCCTCCAACCCCGTCGCGATCACGATGGAGGACGGGACGGAGACCTTCGTGGACCACGGCCACGTCACCATCGCCTCGATCACCTCCTGCACCAACACCTCGAACCCCTCGGTGATGATCGGCGCGGCCCTGCTGGCCAAGAACGCCGTCGAGCGCGGCCTGAGCGCCAAGCCGTGGGTCAAGACCACGCTGGCGCCGGGGTCCAAGGTCGTCATGGACTACTACGAGAAGGCCCAGCTCACCCCCTACCTGGAGAAGCTCGGCTTCTACCTGGTCGGCTACGGCTGCGTCACCTGCATCGGCAACTCCGGTCCGCTGCCCGAGGCCGTCAGCAAGGCGGTCAACGACAACGACCTCGCCGTGGTCTCGGTGCTCTCGGGCAACCGCAACTTCGAGGGCCGGATCAACCCCGACGTCAAGATGAACTACCTGGCCTCCCCGCCGCTGGTCATCGCCTACGCGATCGCCGGCTCGATGGACGTCGACCTGAACAACGACCCGCTGGGCCAGGACCCCGAGGGCAACGACGTCTTCCTGCGCGACATCTGGCCCTCCCCGCTGGACGTCCAGCGGACGATCGACGAGTCGATCACCAAGGAGATGTTCATCGAGGACTACGCCGACGTGTTCGCCGGCGACGCCCAGTGGAAGGCCCTGCCCACCCCCGAGGGCAAGACCTTCGAGTGGGACAGCCAGAGCACCTACGTGCGCAAGCCCCCGTACTTCGACGGCATGGAGGCCGAGCCCTCCCCGGTCGTGGACATCAGCGGCGCCCGCACCCTGGCGGTGCTGGGTGACTCGGTGACGACCGACCACATCTCCCCCGCCGGCTCCATCAAGGCCGACTCCCCGGCCGGCAAGTACCTCTCCGAGCACGGCATCGAGCGTCGGGACTTCAACTCCTACGGCTCGCGCCGCGGGAACCACGAGGTCATGATCCGCGGCACCTTCGCCAACATCCGGCTGCGCAACCAGCTGGTGCCCGGCACCGAGGGCGGGGTCACCAAGGACCACCTGACCGGCGAGACGACGACGATCTACGACGCCTCCCGCTCCTACGCCGACGCCGGCATCCCGCTGGTCGTGCTGGCCGGCAAGGAGTACGGTTCCGGTTCCTCCCGCGACTGGGCCGCCAAGGGCACCGCGCTCCTGGGCGTCCGGGTCGTCATCGCCGAGAGCTACGAGCGCATCCACCGCTCCAACCTCATCGGCATGGGCGTGCTGCCGCTGCAGTACCCCCAGGGCCAGGACCGCGAGTCCCTGGGCCTGACCGGCGACGAGGAGTTCACGGTCACCGGGATCTCGGCCATGAACGACGGCCCGACCCCGAAGACCGTGACCGTGCAGGCCGGCGACGTGACCTTCGAGGCCACCGTCCGGATCGACACCCCCGGCGAGGCGAACTACTACCGCAACGGCGGGATCATGCAGTACGTGCTGCGCTCCCTCCGCGGGTCTGCCTCGGTCTGACCGGTGGACCTGGGTCTGGGCGGTCGCGGCTACCTGCTCACCGGCGCGAGCCGGGGGCTGGGGTACGCGACCGCCCGGGCCCTGGTCGACGACGGGGCGCGGGTGCTGGTCAGCTCGCGCTCCGCGGAGTCCGTGGACGCCGCCGTCGCCTCCCTCGGGGGTGCGCCGGCGGCGTTCGGGCTGTCCGCCGACCTGGCTGCGCCTGCGGCGGCCGGGGACCTGGTGCGGACGGCGACGGAGCAGCTGGGGCGGGTCGACGGCGCCCTGGTCTCGGTCGGCGGCCCGAAGCCGGGCACCGTCCTGGACACCGACGAGGCCGACTGGCGCGACGCCGTCGACTCGGTGCTGCTGGGCACGATCCGACTGGTCAAGGCCCTCGTGCCGGTGCTGTCCGAGGGCGCCGCGATCGGCCTGGTGCTGTCCACCTCGGTCCGCCAGCCGATCGGCCACCTGGCCATCTCCAACGGGCTGCGCCCGGGCCTGGCGATGACCGCCAAGGCGCTCGCCGACGAGCTGGGCCCCCGCGGCATCCGGGTGTTCGGGCTGCTCCCGGGCACCATCGCCACCGACCGGATCACCGACATCGAGGCCGCCTCCGGTGAGCCCGCGGCCATGCGGGCCCGCACCGAGTCCGGCATCCCGCTGCGCCGGGTCGGCCGGCCCGAGGAGTTCGGCAAGGTCGCCGCCTTCGCCCTGTCGCCGGCCGCCGGCTACCTCACCGGCGTCATGATCCCGGTCGACGGCGGCCTCACGAGGGCGCTGTGAGCGCCCCCGGCTCCCCCGACCCCGTGCTGGTCGCCTGCGCGCACGGCACCCGCAACCCCACCGGGCGCCGGTTGATCGCCGAGCTGGCGCTGGCCGCCCGCGACCTGCGGCCGGGCCTGCAGACCACCGCGGCGTTCGTCGACGTCCAGCCGCCGACGGTCGGCGACGTCGTCGCCGGCCTGGCCGCCGAGGGCACCCCCGCGGTCGTCGTCCCGGTGCTGCTGTCCGGCGGCTTCCACGTGCACGTCGACATCGCCGGTGCCGTCGACGCGCACCCCGGCACGCTGTCGGCCCGCGCGCTGGGCCCGGACCTGCGCCTGGTCGACGTGCTGCTCACCAGGCTCCGCGCCGTCGGCGCCGACCCCGAGGACCCCACCACCGCCGTCGTCGTCGCCGCGGCCGGGTCGAGCGACCCCCGCGCGACCGCGGACGTCGAGGACACCGCCGACCTGCTGCAGCGCTCCTGGGCCGGACCGGTGACCACCGGCTACGGCTCGGCGGCCCAGCCCACCGTGCCCGACGCGATCGCCACCGCGCGGGCCGCCGGCGCCGAGCGCGTCGTGGTCGCGGCCTACCTGCTGGCGCCCGGGTACTTCCACGACAAGCTGGCCGAGGCCGGCGCCGACCTGGTCACCGCTCCCTTGCTGCCCGACGAGCGGATCGCGGCAGTGCTGCTCGACCGCTACGACGCCGCGGTGGAGACCGCGCGCCGCACCGCGGCGGTGCGCGCCCCCAACCGGGTCGAGACCCTGGACTTCTGGCCCAGTCCGGACGACGTCGACGCCTGACCCGGGTCAGGCCCCGGTGGCCACCGGGCGGACCGGGTCGGCCGACCACTCCGACCAGGAGCCCGGCCAGAGCGCCGCCTCCACGCCGGCGACGGCCAGCGCGGCCACCTCGTGGGCTGCGGTGACCCCGGAGCCGCAGTAGACCCCCACCCGGGTGTCCGCGGTGAGGCCCAGCGCGGCGAACCGGTCGGCGAGGTCGTCCCGGAAGCGGCCGTCGGCCAGGTTGTCGGTGGTCGGCGCACTCACCGCCCCGGGCACGTGACCGGCGCGCGGGTCGACCGGCTCCACCTCTCCGCGGTACCGCTCCCCCGGCCGGGCGTCCAGCAGCACACCGCCGGCCGCCGGCAGGCCGGCGGCCTCGTCCGCGGTGAGGACGGGCATGCCGCCGGCCGTGAGGACCACGTCGCCCGGGGCGGGGACGACGTCGCCGTCCTCCACCGGCCCGGTCCACCCCGCGAGTCCGCCGTCCAGGATGCGCACGTCGGCCACCCCGCCCCAGCGCAACAGCCACCAGGCGCGGGCGGCCGAGGTGCCCGGGCCGGCGTCGTAGACCACGACCCTGTCACCGGTGGAGACCCCCCAGCGGCGGGCCGCGGCCTGCAGGTCCTCGACGGCGGGCAGCGGGTGCCGGCCGGCGGCCGAGGGCGGCGCCGCGAGCTCGGTGTCCAGGTCGACGTACACCGCGCCCGGGAGGTGCCCGGTCAGGTACTGCTCGTGTCCGTCGGTGCGGCCCAGCGCCCAGCGGACGTCGAGCAGCACGGCACCGGCGACGTCGTCCGGGCCGGCGAGCACCGGGGTCACCGGGCGGCCTCGAGCTCCGCGGTGAGCGCGGCCACCGCGGCAGGCCGACCGTGGTAGCGGGCCGGGGTGGCGGTGAGGACGGAGATCTTCCAGCGGCGCCCGTCCTTGACCACGACCGCGGTGTGCACGGCGTGCAACGCGGGGTCCAGCCGGTCGGAGCCGACGTCCACCATGCCGGCGACCGCGTGCACGACCGCGACGTCCTCGGCCACGGTGCGCACCGAGCGGACGACGCCGACGTAGGCCGGGGTCTGGTGGTCGGCGAACAGCCGCCGCATGTCCGCGGCGATCTGCAGCCGGCCGTGGGCGGCACTGCCGTCGAACCCGATGACGTCGCCGTCGTCGGTGAGCACGGCGGAGATGCGGGCGCCGCTGCGGGCGTTCCACCCGGCCAGGTACTCGGCGTAGACCGACCGGATCTCGGCGTCGTCGGGATGGGTGGTGCTCATGGGGAGGCTCCCGGCGGTGGTGCGGGTGGGACGGCTGTGACGTTAGTGCTCAGCTCGAGACGACGACGGGCGACACGGTCTCCTCGCCCGAGGAGAACTGGGTGCGGTACAGGTCGGCGTACCGGTGGCCCAGCGCGAGCAGCTCCTCGTGGGTGCCCTGCTCGACGATGCGGCCGGCGTCGACGACGAGGATCAGGTCGGCGGCGCGGATGGTGGACAGCCGGTGCGCGATGACCAGCGAGGTGCGGCCAGCCAGCGCGGCGTCCAGCGCCTTCTGCACCGCGGCCTCGCTCTCGCTGTCCAGGTGCGCGGTGGCCTCGTCGAGGATGACCACGCCGGGGCCCTTGAGCAGCACCCGCGCGATCGCCAGCCGCTGCTTCTCCCCGCCCGACATCCGGTAGCCGCGGTCACCGACCACGGTCTCCAGGCCGTCGGGCAGCGAGGCGATGAGCGCGGCGATCCGGGCTCCGGTGAGCGCGGTCCAGAGCTGCTCCTCGGTCGCCTCGGGGCGGGCGTAGAGCAGGTTCGCCCGGATGGTGTCGTGGAAGAGGTGCGCGTCCTGACTGACCACGCCGATCGAGTCGCGCAACGAGTCCGCGGTTGCCTGCCGGACGTCCAGGCCGCCCACCCGCACGGTGCCCCCGGTGGCGTCGTAGAGCCGCGGCACGAGGTTGGCGATGGTGGACTTGCCCGCCCCCGAGTGCCCCACGAGCGCGACCAGCTGGCCGGGCTCGGCCCGGAAGCTGACCTCGTGCAGCACGGTGGCCTCCTCGCCGTGTTCGGGCAGCGAGAGGTCCTCCAGGGAGGCCAGCGACACCTCGGACGCCGTCGGGTAGTGGAAGGTCACGCGGTCGAACTCCACCGACCGGTCCGTCGTGGGCACCGGCCGGGCGTCGGGGGCGTCGGAGATCATCGGCTCGAGGTCGAGCACCTCGAAGACCCGGTCGAAGCTGACCATCGCGCTCATCACGTCGACCCGGACGTTGGACAGCGCGGTCAGCGGCCCGTAGAGCCGGGACAGCAGCAGCGCGAGGGAGACCACGGCGCCCGGGGACAACGAGCCGTCGAAGGCCAGCGATCCGCCCAGGCCGTAGACCAGCGCGGTGGCCAGGGCCGCGACGAGGGTGAGCGCGGTGAAGAAGGTGCGCCCGTACATCGCCGACAGCACACCGATGTCGCGCACCCGGGCGGCCCGGGAGCTGAAGGAGGCGACCTCGGCCTCGGGGCGACCGAACAGCTTGACCAGCAGCGCACCGGAGACGTTGAACCGCTCGGTCATCGTGGCGTTCATCGAGGCGTTGAGGCCGTAGGACTCCCGGGTGATCTCCTGCAGCTTGGCGCCGATGCGCTTGGCCGGGAGCACGAACAGCGGGACCATCACGATCGACAGCAGGGTGATCTGCCAGGACAGCGTGAACATGACGCCGGCGGTGAGCACCAGGCCGATCACGTTGGAGACCACGCCGCTCAGCGTCGAGGTGAACGCCTGCTGGGCACCGATCACGTCGTTGTTGAGCCGGCTGACCAGCGCGCCGGTCTGGGTGCGGGTGAAGAACGCGACCGGCATCCGCTGCACGTGGGCGAAGATCCGGGCGCGCAGGTCGTAGATGACGCCCTCACCGATCCGGGAGGAGTACCAGCGCTGGGCCAGGGAGCTGCCGGCGTCCAGCACCGCCAGACCGGCGATGAACAGCGCGATCCGGACGATGTCGCCGGCCGTGCCGTCCAGCCGGGCGATCCGGTTGACGATGTCGCCGGCCAGCAGCGGGGTGACCACGCCGATCACCGCCGAGACGACGACCAGGCTCAGGAACCAGGTCAGGTCGCGTCGGTAGGGACCGGCGATGCCGAGGATCCGCTTGACGGTGCCCTTCGGGATCTCCCGGCCGGCCTTTGGTTGCCGCTGGAAGGACCGCATCGCGGCCATCGAGGTCATCGGTGAGCTCATGGGGTGACCCCTCTCGTCCCCGCGCTCAACCCCGTGACCGCGGTGCCTGTTCCACCAGCGCGTGCAGCCTGCGCACCTGCGCGGCACGTTCGGCGGCGTCCTGGGCGTCGGTGTCCGTGGCCGCCGCCGCGCGCACGAGGGCGGCGGTCTCCCGGCTGGCCCGCACGTCGGGGCCCACGATCCCGGCGACCAGGGTGGCGACGGCGTCCTCGAGCTCCTCGGTGGGGACGACGACGGTCGCCAACCCGCTCGCCAGCGCCTCGGCCGCACCGACCTTGCGGCCGGTCAGGCACATCTCCAGCGCCCGGGAGTACCCGACCGCCTGCACCAGCGTGGAGGTGCCGGTGAGGTCGGGCACCAGCCCGAGCCGGGCCTCGGGCAGCGAGAAGGTGGCCTCGGTGCCGCAGACCCGGAGGTCGCAGGCCAGCGCCAGCTGCGCACCGGCGCCGATGGCGTGGCCCTGGACGACGGCGACGCTGACGATCCCCGGGGTGCGCAGCCACCGGAACCCGTCCTGGTACCCGCGGATGCGCTCACGGGCGCCGTCGTCACCGAGGGCGAGCAGGGCACCCAACCCGCCGGGCAGGTCGGGGTCGGTGGCGAAGAGCGAGCGGTCCAGCCCCGCGGAGAAGGCCCGGCCGGCCCCGCGGACCAGCACCACCCGGACCTCGTCGGGCAGGGTCGCGCCGATCTCGGCCAGGGCGTGCCAGGTCTCCGGCGTCTGGGCGTTGAGCTGCTCGGCCCGGTCCAGGGTGACGGTGAGGACCGGGCCGTCGAGCGAGGTGGTGACCCAGCCGCGGGCCGGGTCGCCGGTCACGAGCCGGCGCTGGAGCGGTTGGCCCCGCCGCGGCTGCGCAGGGTCGCACCGGACTCCGACAGCAGCCGGTGCACGAAGCCGTAGGAGCGGCCGGTGGAGGCCGCCAGCAGCCGGATGCTCTCCCCGCCGTCGTAGCGCTTGCGCAGCTCGTCGGCGAGGGTGCTGCGGTCCCCACCGGTGATCCGCTTGCCCTTCGCGAGCTCTGCGGTGCCCTCGGCAGGTGCGTTCGAGTCGGCCATGACTCCCCTCCGTGCCAGCGGGGTGCCGGCAACGCCGGAGCCGTCCGCTGGTCGCCCGGACCGCCGTCCTGATGACGTCGGCCTCTCCGACCGATGATCACCCAGTGCCGACGGTGCGGCCACTCAGCTCACGCGAGTTCGACGAGCTCCGCGAAGTCGGCCGACCAGGTGTCCTCGGTGCCGTCGGGCAGCAGGATGACCTTGTCCGGGTCCAGCGCGGTCACCGCGCCCTCGTCGTGGGTGACCAGCACGATGGCGCCCTGGTAGGTGCGCAGCGCCTCGAGCACCTGCTCGCGGCTGGCCGGGTCCAGGTTGTTGGTGGGCTCGTCGAGCAGCAGCACGTTGGCCGCCGAGCAGACCAGGGCGGCCATCGCCAGCCGGGTCTTCTCCCCACCGGACAGCGTGCCGGCCCGCTGGTCCACGGCGTCCCCGGAGAAGAGGAACGCACCCAGGATGCGACGCAGCTCGGTGGCGGTCTGGTCCGGTGCCGCGGACTGCATGATCTCCAGCAGCGAGCGGTCCATGTCCAGCGTCTCGTGCTCCTGGGCGTAGTAGCCCAGCCGCAGCCCGTGCCCGGCCTTGACCTCACCGGTGTCGGGCACCTCGGTGCCGGCCAGCATGCGCAGCAGGGTGGTCTTGCCTGCGCCGTTCAGGCCCAGGACGACGACGCGGGTGCCGCGGTCGATCGCCAGATCCACGCCGGTGAAGATCTCCAGCGACCCGTAGGACTTGGACAGGCGCTCGGCGGTCAGCGGGGTCTTGCCGCAGGGGGCGGGGGTCGGGAAGCGGAGCTTGGCGACCCGGTCCTGCACCCGCACCTGCTCCAGACCCGCGGCCAGGCGCTGGGCGCGCTTGTCCATCGACTGGGCGGCCTTGGCCTTGGTGGCCTTGGCACGCATCTTGTCCGCCTGGGCGGTGAGCGCACCGATCTTCTTCTCGGCGTTGGCCCGCTCGGAGCGGCGCCGGCGCTCGTCGGTCTCCCGGGCGTCCAGGTAGCGCTTCCAGCCCAGGTTGTAGACGTCGACGGTGGCCCGGTTGGCATCCAGGTGCCAGACCTTGTTGACCACGGCGGCGAGCAGCTCGACGTCGTGGCTGATCACGATGAGCCCACTGCGGTGGGTGGCCAGGAAGCCCTTGAGCCAGGCGATGGAGTCGGCGTCGAGGTGGTTCGTCGGCTCGTCGAGCAGCAACGTCTCTGCGTCGGAGAACAGGATCCGGGCCAGCTCGACGCGGCGCCGCTGACCACCGGACAGCGTGGACAGCGGCTGCTCCAGCACCCGGTCGGGCAGGCCCAGGTTGGTGCAGATGCGCGCGGCGTCGGACTCGGCGGCGTACCCGCCCATGGCGGCGAACTGGTCCTCGAGCCGGCCGTAGCGGCGGACGGCGCGGTCGCGCTCGGTGTCGTCGGCGGGCTCGGCCATGGCGACCTGGGCCTTGGTCAGCTGCGCCTTGAGCTCGTCCAGGCCACGGCCGGACAGCACCCGGTCACTCGCGCTGATCGACAGGTCACCGCTCAGGGTGTCCTGCGGGAGGTAGCCCAGCTCGCCGACCTGGTCGACCTTGCCGGCGTGCGGCACCCGCTCACCGGCCAGCGTGGTGAGCGTGGTCGTCTTGCCGGCGCCGTTGCGCCCGACCAGACCGATCCGGTCACCGGGCTGGACGCGCAGGTCCGCCTCGCTGATGAGGATGCGGCTCCCCGCGCGGAGCTCCAGGCCGGTGGTCGTGATCACTGAGCCCAGGGTAACCGCGTCGGGGCCGGGTTCCGAGGGGTTGCGACGGTGACGTCGGCGGCACCTGGCGCGCAGCTCGGGGCCGCGCCGGGCGGTCCACGCCCCTACCGTGGGCGGGTCGGCGTCTCCCGCGTCGCTCGGACCGGAGGAGGTGGACGTGCAGGCTGCCCCGCGCACCTATCCCCCGCCACCGCCGCCTCCGTACCCGCCGCCGACCCCGCCGCGAGCGTCCTCAGCCCCGTCGCCGTCCCGGCTGCCCGGCGTCAGCGCCCAGCAGGTCGTGCTGGGCACCGCCGTCGTCACCGTGCTGGGTTTCGTCCTCGCCGCCGCCCAGGTCGGTGCGTGGGTGGGCCTCGCGGTCGCCGCGTTGTTCGCCGTGGCCGGCGGCGCCTGCGCGTTCCTGGTGGCCCGCAGCGGGGCCGCGACGACCGCGGAGGCCCTGGCCGTCACCTCGGTGCTCACCACCGCCGCGGGGATCGGGCTGTGGGCGCGTGGCGAGCCGACCCCGGCCCCGCTCGTGGCCGCCCTCGCTGCCACCGCCGCCCTGCTGTGGACCGCGCTGCAGGTGGCCCCGGACCGGCTGCGCACCTGGCCGGTCGCCGCCCTGGTCGCCGGTCAGGTGGCCGTACTGTCCTGGCTGACCACCGACCCGCGCCCGTGGGACACCCCGGTCAGCGGCGCGGTGCTGGCTGTCGTCCTCCTCGCCGTGGCCGGGGTCGGGCTGGCCGTCGCCTGGACCGCGGACGGCGCGGGCCACGGGCTGCTCTCCCGGGTCGGGCTGCTCACCGCCGTGCCGTGGTGGGTGACCGGTGTCGTCGTCGCCCAGCAGGCGGCGTGGGGCGGTGCCGTCCCCGCCGCCGGGGCGACGGTGCTGGCCGGGGCCGGGCTGCTGGTCACCGCGGCCGACCGGGTGCCCGCTGTGCCCACCGGCGACCGGGACGTCGTCCCGGTGCTGGCCGGGGTGACCGCCGGCCTCGGGGTCGCCGGTGCGGCCCACGCGACGGGCGCGGACGCGGTGTCGCTGTCCGGGGTGGCCGGGCTGCTGCTCGCCGCCCTGGTGGCGGTGGCGGCCGCCCGCGGGAAGGACTGGGTGCCCCGGGACGCCGGGCTCGCCGCGGCCGTGGTGCTCACCGTGCTCGCGGTGCTGCAGGACGTCGCGGCCGCCCGGTGGGGCTGGGTCGCCCTGCTGCTGGTCTTCACGGCGCTCGCGTCGGGGCTCCTGTCGGCCCGCCGGTCGGAGAGCCGCCCGGAGACCATCCCGCTCACGGTCGGCTCGATCGCTGCGGCCCTGCTGCTGGCGCTGACCGACGCACCGGAGACCGGCATCGGGGCGGTGCTCGTGCTCGTGGCGGTGACCGCCGTGGTCCAGGCCGTCGTGCTGGCCCGGCGCCCCGCCCGGTCGGCGGACGAGCGACCCCTGGACGACCAGGGCCGTCCCGACCTCCGCGCCGCCTTCTCCCGCGCCGACGGCGGCAACCGCGCCGACGCCACCTCGAGGGGCGCCAGCGACGCCGACCGCCGGGCCTCGGCACCGACCGCGACCAGCGGCGCGGTGACCGGGGTCGTCGGGGTGCTGGTGGCCGCCGGGGGTGACCCGGCGTGGGTCACCCCCGCGCTGCTGACCGTGCTGGGCGCATCACTGCTGGGCTACGCCGCAGCGACGCACCGTCCGGCACACCTGGGCGCCGGGCTGCTCGTGCTGGCCGCGTGGTCGGCCACCGGTCAGCTGGGCTGGACCGGGCTGGAGCGGTGGACGGTCCCGCTGGCCCTGGGGCTGCTGCTGGCCCGGGGCCGGGAGCTGCAGGACGGGCCGTCGTGGCCGACCTGGGGGCCGGCGGTCGCGGTCGGCCTGCTGCCCTCGCTCGCCCTGGTGCTCCTCGACCCCGCCGAACCCCGGCACCCGGTGCTGCTGGTCGCCGGGGTGGCCGTCGCGCTGCTCGGCGTCGCCGGGCGGCTGCGGGCACCCTTCCAGCTGGGCACGCTGACCGTGGCCGGGGCGGCCGTCGCCTGGGCCGTCGACGCCGTGCCCGGACCCGGGCTGCTGGCGTTGCTGCTGGCCGGGTTGCTGTTGTTCTGGCTCGCCTGGGGCGCCGACCGCGAGGCCGGCAGCACGCTGCGGGAACGGGTCGCGGCCTTCCGCTGAGTCAGCTGCCGAACAGCGACTCGGCGCAGACCGGGCGGTACCCCGCCAGCAGGAACGACCGCAGCGACGCGGTGTTCGCCGGCGCCACCTGGGCCCACAGCGGACCGGGCACCAGCGCGGGGGCGGCGGCGGCCAGCGCAGTGCCCAGCCCGCGGCCGCGGGCGTCCGGGTCGACCTCCATCGAGACCTCCCAGCGTCCGGCCAGGCCTCGTCCGAGGGTCAGCACCCCGGCGCCGTCCGCCGTGCCCAGCACCCGCACGTCGGTACGGTGTCGGTGCGCCCGCTGCACCCGCGGGTGGTCGCCTGCTTCCAGCGGCTGTAACGGGATGCCCGGGGCCCGCGCGGGCGGCGCGACGAGGACGGCGTCCACCACACCCGGCTCGACCCCGGTCTCGTCGGCCAGGGCCGACAGGAACCGCGCGGACAGCGGGGCGGCGATGGGGTCCGGCGACCGTGCGATCCAGGCCGTCACCCAGGCCGGGTCGACGTCGGCGCCGACCACGGCCCAGGCGGTGCCGCCCACGACGACGGCCCGCGCCCCGAGGGGCGCGGGCCGTGTCGTGACGCTGCCGTCAGCCGGCGGGTGCTCCCCCGCTGCCAGCGCGTCGAACAGGTCGTCCAGTGCTAGACCCGGAACCCGAGGGCGCGGAGCTGCTCCCGACCGTCGTCGGTGATCTTGTCCGGGCCCCACGGCGGCATCCAGACCCAGTTGATCCGGATGTCCTCGACCAGGCCGGGGCCGGGGCCACCGGTGAGGGCCTGGCGGGCCTGGTCCTCGATGACGTCGGTCAGCGGGCAGGCCGCCGAGGTCAGCGTCATGTCGATGACGGCGACGTTGGCGTCGTCCACCTCGATGCCGTAGACGAGGCCCAGGTCGACGACGTTGACCCCGAGCTCGGGGTCGACGACGTCACGCATGGCCTCCTCGAGCTCCTCGAGGTCGGGCTTGATCAGCGGGGCCGCGGGGGCAGCGGTCTCGACGGTGGTCTCGGTGGTCTCGCTCATGCGGACTCCTCCGTGGTCGGGGTGGGGTCGGACGGCGTCCAGGCACGGGCGCTGGCGTCCTTCAGGGCCATCCAGCTCATCAGCGCGCACTTGACCCGCGCCGGGTACTTCGACACCCCGGCGAACGCGACGGCGTCCTCCAGGCTGTCCTCGAGCTCGTCGGCCACGGACGTGTCGCCCTTGGCCTGCATCAACCGGACGAAGTCCTCACCGGTGGCCAGGGCCTCGGTCACGCTCTTGCCGACGACCAGGTCGTACATCGCCGACACCGAGGCCTGGCTGATCGAGCAGCCCTGCCCCTCGTAGGAGACGTCGGTGAGGGTGTCGCCCTCGACCTTGACCCGCAGGGTCACCTCGTCGCCGCACGTGGGGTTGACGTGGTGCACCTCGGCGTCGAACGGGTCACGCAGACCGCGGCCGTGGGGGTTCCGGTAGTGGTCCAGGATGATCTCCTGGTACATGTCCTGCAGCTTCATCAGGCCTCCTCCACCGCGTCAACACCGAAGAACCGCTGGGCATGCCGGACGGCCTCCACCAGGGCGTCGACGTCGTCGTACCCGGTGTGCACGTAGAACGTGGCGCGGGTGGTGGCCGGCACGCCCATCCGGCGGACGACGGGCCACGCGCAGTGGTGCCCGACCCGGACGGCGACGCCCTGGTCGTCGAGCACCTGGCCGACGTCGTGCGGGTGGATGCCGTCGACGGTGAAGCTGATCGCTCCCCCGCGGGCCACGGTGTCGGCCGGGCCGATCACCCGGACGCCCGGGATCGCCTGCAGCTGCGCCAGGGCGTACTCGGTGAGCGCCTCCTCGTGGGCCAGGACGGTGTCCATGCCCAGCGCGGTGAGGTAGTCGCATGCCGCGGCCAGCCCGACGACCTGCGCGGTCATCGGCACGCCGGCCTCGAAGCGCTGCGGCGGCGGGGCGAAGGTGCTGCCCTCCATCCGGACGACCTCGATCATCGAGCCGCCGGTGAGGAACGGCGGCAGTGCCGCGAGCACCTCGGCGCGGCCCCAGAGCACGCCGACCCCGGTGGGGCCGAGCATCTTGTGCCCGGAGAACACCAGGAAGTCCGCCCCCAGCGCGGCCACGTCGACCGGCTGGTGCGGCACGGACTGCGCCCCGTCGACCATCACCAGCGCACCGACCTCGTGCGCACGGGCGATGATCGGGGCCAGCGGCGGCATCGTGCCCAGGATGTTCGACTGCTGGGTGACCGTGACGAGCTTGGTGCGCTCGTTGACCACGGTGTCCAGGTCAGACAGGTCCAGCCGGCCCTCGTCGGTGATCCCCAGCCAGCGCAGGGTCGCCCCGGTGCGCTCGCAGAGCTGCTGCCACGGGATGAGGTTGGCGTGGTGCTCCATCTCGGTCACCACGATCTCGTCGCCCTGACCGACCGCGTACCGGTGGAACTCCGGCTCCTTGGCGGTGACCGCGTTGCTCATCGCGTACGCCACCAGGTTGATCGCCTCGGTGGAGTTGCGGGTGAACACGACCTCGTCGGTCTGCGCGCCGATGAAGGAGGCGATCGTCGCCCGGGCCTGCTCGTAGGCCTCGGTGGCCTCCTCGGCCAGGGCGTGCGCACCCCGGTGCGGGGCGGCGTTGACGTTCTCGTAGAACCAGCGCTCGGCGTCCAGCACCTGGCGTGGCTTCTGCGAGGTGGCACCGGAGTCCAGGTAGACCAGCCGCTTCCCGTCCCGGACCGTGCGGCCCAGGATCGGGAAGTCGGCGCGGACCGCCTCGACGTCCAGCGGGAGCGGTGCGCGCTCCGTCTCGGAGCGCGAGGCGGTCACGGTCATGCCGTGGCCGACCCGCTCAGCGAGGCAGCGGCGTCGGAGGCGACCAGCGCGTCGGCGTCGGCCTTGAGGTAGGAGGCGTAGCCCTCGGCCTCCAGCTTGTCGGCCAGCTCCTTGCCGCCCTCCTCGACGACCCGACCGGCGACGAAGACGTGCACGAAGTCGGGCTCGATGTAGCGCAGGATCCGGGTGTAGTGCGTGATCAGCAGGACGCCGACGGCGCTGCTGGCCTTGGCCCGGTTGACGCCCTCGGAGACCACGCGCAGGGCGTCGACGTCCAGGCCGGAGTCGGTCTCGTCGAGGATCGCGATCTTCGGCTTGAGCAGGCCCATCTGGAGGATCTCGTGGCGCTTCTTCTCACCACCGGAGAAGCCCTCGTTGACGTTGCGCTCGGCGAAGGCGGCGTCCATCTCGAGCGCCTCCATCTCGGTGCGCACGTCCTTGACCCAGGTGCGCAGCTTGGGCGCCTGGCCGGTGACGGCGGTGGCCGCGGTGCGCAGGAAGTTGGACACCGAGACGCCGGGCACCTCGACCGGGTACTGCATGGCCAGGAACAGGCCGGCCCGGGCGCGCTCGTCGACGGTCATCGCGAGGACGTCCTCGCCGTCGAGGGTCACGGTGCCGCCGGTGATCGTGTACTTCGGGTGCCCGGCGATGGAGTAGGCCAGGGTGGACTTGCCGGAGCCGTTGGGCCCCATGATCGCGTGGGTCTCGCCGCTGCGGATGGTGAGGTCGACGCCGCGGAGGATCTCCTTGGTCTCGTCGCCCTCCCCGACCGTGACGTGCAGGTCGCGGATCTCCAGCACGCTGCCGGTGGTCTCGGTCATGTGGTGCCTCTCAGTTCTCGGCCGCGGAGGTGTCGACGAGGACGTCGTCGCCCTCGACGCGGACCGGGTGGGTGGTGACCGGCTGGTTCGCCGGCAGGTTGGTGGGTGCGCCGGTGCGCAGGTCGAAGCACGACCCGTGCCAGGTGCACTCGATGGTGGGGACGCCGTCGATCACCTCGACGTCGCCGTCGCTGAGCGGGTAGTCCTGGTGCGAGCACAGGTCGGTGAGTGCGTAGACCTGTCCGTCGTACCGGGCGAGGACCAGCTCGAGGTCCCCGAGGACGACGGGCGTGGCGCCGTCCTCGGGGACCTCGGAGAGGGCACAGGCCCGCTGGAAGCTCATGCCGGCTGGAGCTCCGTGGCGTGCTCGTCCACGTCCTGGGCCTCGAGGCCCGGCAGGGCACCGAGGCGCTGCTCGATGGTGCCCATCAGCCGGTCGGCCAGCTCGGGGACGGCGATCTTCTGCACGACGTCGGCGAAGAAGCCGCGGACGACGAGCCGGCGGGCGGTCTCGGCGTCGATGCCACGCGAGCAGAGGTAGAACAGCTGCTCGTCGTCGAACCGGCCGGTGGCGCTGGCGTGGCCGGCGCTGACGATCTCACCGGTCTCGATCTCGAGGTTGGGCACCGAGTCGGCGCGGGCGCCGTCGGTGAGCACCAGGTTGCGGTTGAGCTCGTAGGTCTCGGTGCCGGTCGCCGCGGGGCGGATCCGGACGTCCCCGACCCACACGGTGTGCGCGGCCTCGCCCTGCAGCGCGCCCTTGTAGACGACGTTGCTGACGCAGTTGGGCGTGGCGTGGTCGACCCAGAGGCGGTGCTCCTGGTGCTGGGTCTCGTCGGCGAAGTAGACGCCCGACAGCTCGGCGGTCCCGCCGGGGCCGGCGTACTCCACGTTGCTGACCAGCCGGACCATGTCCCCGCCGAGGGTCACCACGACCTGGCGGAAGGTGGCGTCCCGGCCGACGACGGCGTCGTACTGGCCGCCGTGCGCGGTTCCGGGGGCCCACTCCTGCACGCTGATCAGCTCGACGTGCGCGCCGTCGCCGACGAGCACGGTGACCGAGCCGGCGTACTTGGCCGAGCCGGAGTGGTCCAGCACGACGGTCGCCTTGGCGAACCGGCCGACCTCGATCACGGTCTGGCCCCACACGACCTCGTCGGAGCCGGTGCCGCGCAGCGACAGCGTGACCGGACGGTCCAGCTGTGCCTCGGCGGGCACGCGGACGACGGTCGCGCCACCGGCGTTGACCCGGGTCAGGGCCGCGAGCCGGTCGACCGGCTTGGGCAGGCCCTGCAGGATCGCGTCGTCGGCACCGACGGTCGACAGCTCGACCCCGTCGGGCAGGTCGGTCTGCAGCTCCAGGCGGGCGTCGGACGCCGCACCCTCGAGCAGCGGGCGGACCCGCTTCATCGGGGTGAAGCGCCAGGACTCCTCGCGACCGGTGACGACGGGGAAGTCCTCGGGGTCGTCGGAGGAGAACCGCTCGGCCGGCGAGCCGGTCGGCGCGGGACCGCCGTGGCTGTGCGCACCCGCCCCGGCACCGGCGGTGCCGGTGTCGGAGGCGGGGGTGGTCGGCGGGCCGGCCTGCGCACCCACGCCGGGGGCGAAGAGCTCGCCGGCGAGGGCCGCGGAGTCGGTCGTGAGGGTCGTCTGTGGGTCGGTCATCAGCCGACGGCACCTTCCATCTGCAGCTCGATCAGGCGGTTCAGCTCGAGGGCGTACTCCATCGGCAGCTCCCGGGCGATCGGCTCGACGAAGCCGCGCACGACCATCGCCATCGCCTCGTCCTCGGAGAGGCCACGGCTCATCAGGTAGAAGAGCTGGTCCTCGCTGACCCGGGAGACGGTCGCCTCGTGGCCCATGGACACGTCGTCCTCGCGGACGTCGACGTAGGGGTAGGTGTCCGAGCGGCTGATCGTGTCGACCAGCAGCGCGTCGCACTTCACCGTGGAGCGGGAGCCGTGAGCACCCTCGTCGATCTGCACCAGGCCCCGGTAGGAGGTCCGGCCGCCACCGCGGGCGACGGACTTGCTGATGATGTTCGAGGAGGTGTGCGGGGCGGCGTGCACCATCTTGGCGCCGGCGTCCTGGTGCTGGCCCTCGCCGGCGAAGGCGATGGAGAGCACCTCGCCCTTGGCGTGCTCACCGGTCATCCACACGGCCGGGTACTTCATCGTCACCTTGGAGCCGATGTTGCCGTCGACCCACTCCATGGTCGCGCCCTCGTGGGCCACGGCCCGCTTGGTGACCAGGTTGTAGACGTTGTTCGACCAGTTCTGGATGGTCGTGTACCGGCAGCGGGCGTTCTTCTTCACGACGATCTCGACGACCGCGGAGTGCAGCGAGTCCGACTTGTAGATCGGCGCGGTGCAGCCCTCGACGTAGTGCACGTAGGCGCCCTCGTCGATGATCATCAGGGTCCGCTCGAACTGGCCCATGTTCTCGGTGTTGATCCGGAAGTAGGCCTGCAGCGGGATCTCCACGTTGACGCCCGGGGGCACGTAGATGAAGGAGCCACCGGACCACACGGCGGTGTTCAGCGCGGAGAACTTGTTGTCCCCGGACGGGATCACCGAGCCGAAGTACTCGCGGAACAGGTCCTCGTGCTCGCGCAGCGCGGTGTCGGTGTCCAGGAACAGGACGCCCTGCTCCTCGAGGTCCTCGCGGATCGAGTGGTAGACGACCTCGGACTCGTACTGGGCGGCGACACCGGAGACCAGGCGCTGCTTCTCGGCCTCGGGGATGCCCAGCTTGTCGTAGGTGTTCTTGATGTCGGCCGGGAGGTCGTCCCAGGTCGCGGCCTGCTTCTCCGTCGACCGCACGAAGTACTTGATGTTGTCGAAGTCGATGCCGGAGAGGTCGGAACCCCAGTCGGGCATGGGCTTCTTGCCGAAGATCTTGAGGGCCTTGAGGCGGCGCTCGAGCATCCACTCCGGCTCGTTCTTGCGGCGGGAGATGTCCCGCACGACGTCCTCGTCGATGCCACGACGGGACGAGGCGCCGGCGACGTCGGCGTCAGCCCAGCCGTACTTGTAGCGGCCGAGCTGGTCGATCTGCTCGTCCTGGGTCAGGGGGGTGACCGGCTGCTCTGTGGTGGTCATGCGGGTGTCCTCTCCCGGGCGGTCTGTCGGGTGTGGCTCGGTGCGGGGCGGCGCTGGTCCGCCCGCTCGTTCTGTACAGGGCCGAGCGGGCGGGTTGTGTTCCCGCCCGGACGGCTCCCGGGTATGTGGGTGGTGCAGACCCCGTCGCCGTGGGCGATGGTGGCCAGCCGCTGCACGTGGGTGCCGACCAGCCGGCCGATGACCGCGGTCTCGGCCTCGCACAGCTGGGGGAACTCGGCGGCCACGTGGGCGACCGGACAGTGGTGCTGGCACAGCTGCCCACCACTGGAGATCGCCGAGGCCGAGGCAGCGTAGCCCTCGGCGGTGAGCGCCTCGGCGAGCACCTGGGCGCGGTCGGCGGGCTCCGGGCCGGTGGTCGACGCGGCCCGCTCGACGGCGGTGGAGCAGCGCTCCTCCAGCCCGGCGAGCTGCTGCTCGGCGACGTCGCGGACGGCGTCGGGGCCACCGTGCCGGGCGACGAACCGCAGCGCGGTGAGCGCCAGGTCGTCGTAGGCGTGCGGGAAGCCCGAGCGGCCGGCGTCGGTGAGCGTGAAGTGCCTCGCCGGACGGCCGCGGCCGCGGACCGACCCGGGCAGCGCACGCTCGGCGACCCGGCCCTCGGCCACGAGGGAGTCCAGGTGCCGGCGGACGGCGGCCGGGGAGACCCCCAGCCGGGTGGCCAGCTCGGTCGCGGTCTGGGCGCCGTGCTCAAGCAGGAGCCCGGTCACGCGGTCGCGGGTGCGCCCGTCGTCGGCCGGTGCCGACGTGCGGGCGGACTGCGCCGCGGTGGATTCCACAACACGAGTGTGCGCTATATCCGGAGGCTCGCAAGCAAGGTCGCCCTAACCCGAACGCGCAGCTCCGGGCGCAGGACGGGGCCCGGACGACGTGCGTCCGAGCCCCGTGGCACTGCGTGCCAGGTCAGACGGCGACCGGCTCCTCGAGCGGCTGCTCGACGACCAGGTCGAGCTCGCCGTCGACGACCCCGACGACCAGGTGTCCACCGGCGGCGAGAGCACCGGAGAGCACCAGCCGGGAGACGGGGTTGTCCACCGAGCGCTGGATCGTCCGCCGCAGCGGGCGGGCGCCGAACTCGGGCTCGTGGCCCCGTTCGGCCAACCAGCGCACCGCCTCGGGGGCGAACTCGACGCTGATCCCCTGTGCGGTCAGCCGGGCCCGGGTCTCCCCCAGCAGCAGGTCGGTGATCTCGGCCAGCTGGTCGGTCTCGAGCTGGCGGAAGACCACGATCTCGTCGATCCGGTTGAGGAACTCCGGTCGGAAGGAGTCCTTGAGCTGGCGCATCATCGCCGTCCGCAGCCCGTCGTCGGCCGAGCGGCTGCTGCTGCCGAAGCCCAGCGGCTCCCGGTTGCCCACCACCAGCTCCGAACCCAGGTTGCTGGTCATCACCACGACGGTGTTGCGGAAGTCGACGGTGCGGCCCTGGGCGTCGGTGAGCCGGCCGTCGTCCAGCACCTGGAGCAGCGTGTGGAAGACGTCCGGGTGGGCCTTCTCGACCTCGTCGAGCAGCACCACCGAGTACGGACGACGGCGCACGGCCTCGGTGAGCTGGCCGGCGTCCTCGTACCCCACGTAGCCGGGGGGCGAGCCGATCAACCGGGAGACCGTGTGCCGCTCCTGGTACTCGCTCATGTCGATCCGGACCATCGTGTCCTCGTCGCCGAACAGCGCCTCGGCCAGGGCCTTGGCCAGCTCGGTCTTGCCGACGCCGGTGGGGCCGAGGAACAGGAAGCTGCCGATCGGCCGGTCCGGGTCGCCCAGGCCGACCCTCGAGCGGCGGACCGCCTCGGCGACCACCTCGACCGCGTCGCCCTGACCGACCACCCGTTGGTGCAGGTGGTCCTCCAGGCGGAGCAGCCGCTCGCGGTCGGCCTCGGTGAGCCGGGCGGCGGGGATGCCGGTGGCCCGGCTGAGCACCTCGGCGACGTCGTCCACCCCGACCACCGGCACGTCGTCCCCGGCGCGGTCGAGCCGGGCCTGCGCCTCGGTCACCCGGTCGCGCAGCTCGGAGGCGCGCTCGTACTGCTCGGCGGCCACGGCGGCGTCCTTCTCCACCCCGAGGCGGACGAGCTCCTGCTCGAGCTGGTCACGGTCGGCGGTCGGGGCACCGGCCGTGCGGCGCCGGCGGGCACCGGCCTGGTCGACCAGGTCGATCGCCTTGTCCGGCAGCTGCCGGTCGGTGACGTACCGGTCGGACAGCTCGACGGCCGCGACGAGCGCGTCGTCGGTGAACCGCACGTGGTGGTGGTCCTCGTAGCGCTGCCGCAGCCCGCGCAGGACGAGGACGGCGTCGGCCACCGTGGGCTCGGCGACCCGCACCGGCTGGAACCGGCGCTCCAGGGCCGGGTCGGCCTCGATGCTGCGCCGGTACTCGGTCAGCGTGGTGGCGCCGATGACGTGCAGCTCACCGCGGGCCAGTGCCGGCTTGAGCATGTCGGCGGCCCCCGCGGAGCCCTGGACGGCGCCGGCCCCGACGACGGTGTGCAGCTCGTCGATGAAGAGCACCACCTCGTCGGCGTGCGCCTGCACCTCGGCGATGACGGCAGTCATCCGCTCCTCGAAGTCACCGCGGTGCTTGGTGCCGGCGACCATGCCGGTGAGGTCCAGCTCCACGAGCCGCTTGCCGCGCAGGGAGTCCGGGACGTCCTCGCCCACCATCAGCTGGGCGATGCCCTCGACGACGGCGGTCTTGCCGACACCCGCCTCGCCCAGCAGCACCGGATTGTTCTTGGTGCGCCGGGCCAGGACGTCGACGGTCTGCTCGATCTCGGACTCCCGCCCGATCACCGGGTCCAGCCGGCCCTCGCGGGCAGCGTCGGTGAGGTCGCGACCGAACCGGTCCAGCGTCGGGGTGCTGCTGGCGGGCTCGGCCGGCTCCTGCGCGGCCTCCTGCAGCGTCTGCGGGGTGACCCCGCGGTCGGCCAGCCGCCGGCCGGCGGCGGACTCGGGGTGCGCGGACAACGCCAGGAGCAGGTGCTCCGGGCCGATCGCCGGGGAGCCGAAGGCACGGGAGAGCTGGTGGGCCTCGCGCAGGGCGCGCTCGGTGCCCGGGCTCACCGGGGGCGCGCTGTCCCGGGCGGTGCCGGTGTCGAGCCGGGCGGCCAGGTCGGCGCGCAGCAGGTCGGGGTCGGCGCCGCTGCGGGTCAGCAGGGTGCGGGTGGGCTCGACCGCGGCCAGCGCCCACAGCAGGTGGTCGGTGTCCAGGGCGGGCGCGCCCCAGCCGGCGGCCTGCCGGGTGGCCTCGGTGACGGCCTCGCGGGCCGGGTCGGTCAGCAGGGCGGTGACGTCGAAGCGACGACGGCGGGCGGCGGAGTCGGTGTCGAACGGAGTGGTCACGCGTGCACCTCTCGGGTGTCTGGGTGGCGCCGTCCCCGGCGCCCACGGACCGGTGTGTCCGCTGCCCTGTCCAGCACCGCGGTCGCCGTCGCGCTTCCTGCCGGCGCTACGCCGTCGGCGAACGACCCGTGACGGGCACCTACGCTGGGCGGGTGCCGGTCTCCTCAGCCGTCGTCAGTCGCGTCGCGCTCGCCAACCTCGTCGCCAACGGCCTCATCGTCGTCACCGGGGGTGCGGTCCGGCTCACCGGATCCGGCCTCGGCTGCCCCACGTGGCCCGAGTGCACCGACGGGTCCATCCGCCCCACCGCCGAGCTCGCCGGCCACGGGCTCATCGAGTTCGGCAACCGGCTGCTGACCTTCGTCGTCGCCGCGGTCGCCATCGCCACCGTCGTCGTGGTCTGGCGCTCGGCCCGCCGCGAGCTGCGCAAGTGGGCCGTCGGCAGCTTCCTGGGCATCCCGGCGCAGGCGCTCCTCGGCGGGGTCACCGTGCTGACCGGCCTCAACCCGTGGACGGTCGCCGCGCACTTCCTGGTGTCGATGGTGCTGGTCGCGGTGGCCACGACCCTCTGGCTCCGCTCCCGGGAACCAGGCGTCGGGCAGCTGCTCGTCCGCCGTCCCTTCGCCCTGCTGGTCGCCGGCATCGCGGTCGCCGTGGCCGCCGTCCAGGTGCTGGGCACCGTGGTCACCGGCTCGGGCCCGCACTCCGGTGACCCCGAGGCCGGTCGCACCGGCCTGGACCCCGAGCTGGTGAGCCAGCTGCACGCCGACGTCGTCTTCCTGCTCATCGGGCTCACCGTCGCGCTGCTGGTCGCGCTCTACGCCACCGACTCCCCCGGCCGGGTCCGCCGGGCCGCCCGGGACCTCCTCGTCGTCCAGCTCGCCCAGGGCGTCATCGGCTACGTGCAGTACTTCACCGGCCTGCCCGTCGTCCTGGTCCTGCTGCACATGGCCGGCGCGGTGCTGATCACCGCCTACACCGCCCGCCTGGTCTGGTCCGTCCGCGGCCCGGCCTCCGAGGTCCCCGTCGACGCCCCCGCCGACGCCTTCGCCTCCGCCCGCTGACCCCAGAGACCGCGGGTTCTGAGCCTCTGGATCCCAGAAACCGCGGTTTTTGGGATCCAGTGATGGCCGGGCCTGTGGACAACTCCGGTTCCGGGGCCGCGGCTCGACCATCCTCCCCGGGTGTCCACCCCACTCCGCCTGACCGACGGCGTCTTCCTGGGCAGCGCCGCTGTCGCCGAGGGACTCGTCCGACCGGATGACCTTCGGCGTCGTCACCAGCGTCTCCTGCAGGGGGTGTATGCCACCCGCGGACTGCCGTTCGACCACGACACGAAGGCCCGCGGTGCGGCGCTCGTCCTGCCTCCCGGCTCCGCGATCGGCGGTCTGTCGGCCCTGGGCTGGTTCGGGGACGCGATGCTCGGCCCGGTCGACCGGGTCACGGTCATCGTCCCCTCCGGCTTGAAGTGGAGGGGCCCCCGCGAGCTGAGGGTGCACGCCAGTGACCTCGACTCCGACGACGTTCTCGTCGACCTGCGTGACGTCCCCGTCACCGATCCCTGGCGCACCGCGTGGGACATCGCCACATTGGAGCCCTTGCCCACCGCCGTCGCCGCCCTGGACATGCTCGCCCGCAGGGGGGCGCTCGACCTGGGGCGGTTCGGCACCTGGGTCGCCGACCGGGCCGGGGTCTGGGGCGTTACGCGGGTGCGTCTGGCCTTGGGGTTCACCGACGCGCGCGCCGAGTCGTTCCCCGAGTCCCGGGTGCGCGTCGCCTGTGTGCGGGACGGACTGTCACCCGAGGTCCAGTACGTGGTTCGGGACGACGCGGGCGGGGAGATCGCCCGGGTGGACCTTGCCTTCCCGGGGCTCAAGATCGCCGTTGAGTACGACGGCGTCCACCACTTCCAGGACCAGCAGATCCCACTCGACGACGGACGGCTGGCCAGACTGCGCGCCGCCGGGTGGTCGGTGCTCCGGCTGGCCAATGCGGACCTCTACGACATGGCCGGGATCGTCCGGCGGATCCGCCAGCTGCTCGCCGAGCGTGCCCGCTGATCCCGGAAAGCGCGGATCCTGGGGGACCGCCCGACCCGCCCGACCCCAGAAACCGCGGTTTTTGGAATCGGGTCAGAGGAGGACGTCGAGGACCAGGGCGACGGACAGCAGGGTCATGTAGGTGATCGACACCGAGAACAGGCGCATGGGGCGGTCGGGGCCCTCGCCCTTGATCCGGGTCAGCCAGGCGTGCGACTCGTAGACGTACCAGGCGCCCAGGGCGACGATCGGGACGGCCGAGAGCGCGCCCAGGCCGGGGGTGACCGGGACCATCAGCAAGGAGACGGCGAGGGTGCCCCAGGCCCACGCGACCGACTGCCGGCCCACGCTGACCGGTCCGGCGACGACGGAGAGCATCGGGACACCGGCCCGGAAGTAGTCGTGCCGGTAGCGGCTGGCCAGCGCCCAGAAGTGCGGCATCTGCCAGCAGAAGACGATCGCGAAGAAGACGACGGCCGGCCAGTCCAGCGAGCCGGTGACCGCGGCCCAGCCGATGAGCACCGGGGCGGCGCCGGGGAGGCCACCGAAGACGGTGTTGTGCCGGGTGCGGCGCTTGAGCACCATCGTGTAGGTGATCGAGTAGGCCAGCATCGCCACGGCGGTGAGGGCGGTGGCCAGCGGCGTGGTGAAGACCCCGAGGACGACGAGGGACACCCAGGCCAGGATCACGCCGAACAGCAGCGCCGACCGCGGGGCGATGACCCCGCTGGGGATGGGCCGGTTGCGGGTGCGGGACATCAGCCGGTCGATGTCGCGGTCGTACCAGCAGTTGATCGTGTTGGCGGCGCCCGCGGCGAGCATCCCGCCGACCAGGGTGGCGATCACCAGGCCGGTGCCGGGCCAGCCGCCGTCGGCCAGCATCATCGCCGGCAGCGTGGTGACCAGCAGCAGCTCGACGAGCTTGGGCTTGGTCAGCGAGACGTAGGCACCGACCAGGGCCAGCGGCGACGTGCGGGCCCGGGTGGTGCGGCGCTCGGCGACGGCGGTCACCGGCAGCTCGGACGGCAGGGCAGCACGGGGTATCCACACCACTTCGTCGAGGGACTGACGTTCACCCCATGGTATCCCTGCGGCACGTGGGGAATCCCCCGGTACCACTAGGGTTGATCACGTTGATGCTGCGCACGCAGTGGGTAGGCCCTCCGTCGACGACGACGGCGCGCCGGGCTCCCCGACGAGGGGCTCCCCGGCAGGCGGGAACACCGCTGCCACACGCACCGTCGTCCGTCCGGGTGAGCGGGACAACCGCCACCGGGACGGGCTCGACGAACGACCGACCCGAGGAGCACCAGCCTGATGGCAGACAACAGCACCGAGTCCGAGGCACCGGCTGAGGCCGCCTCCGACAGCCCCACCGGCTCCCCCGCGCAGCCGAACCCCACGCTGCCCGAGGGCTTCACCGACCTCGACCGACGGGCCATCGACACCGCCCGCGTCCTGGCGATGGACGCGGTGCAGAAGACCGGCAACGGCCACCCCGGCACGGCGATGAGCCTGGCCCCGCTGGCCTACCTGCTCTTCCAGAAGTGGATCCAGCACGACCCGTCGGACCCCAACTGGGTCGCCCGTGACCGCTTCGTGCTCTCCCCCGGGCACACGGCGCTGACGCTCTACACCCAGCTCTACTTCTCCGGCTACGGCCTGGAGCTCGCCGACCTTGAGGCGCTGCGCACCTGGGGCTCGAAGACCCCGGGCCACCCCGAGGTCGGGCACACCACCGGCGTGGAGACCACCACCGGCCCGCTGGGCCAGGGTGTCGGCAACGCCGTGGGCATGGCGATGGCCGCCCGTCGCGAGCTGGGCCTCTACGAGCCCGACTCCGACCCGTCGGGTGAGAGCCTGTTCGACCACACCGTCTGGGCGATCGCCTCCGACGGTGACATGGAGGAGGGCATCTCCGGCGAGGCGTCCTCGCTGGCCGGCACCCAGCAGCTGGGCAACCTCGTGCTGGTCTACGACGACAACAAGATCTCGATCGAGGACGACACCACGATCGCGTTCACCGAGGACGTCGGCAAGCGCTACGAGGCCTACGGCTGGCACGTGCAGCACGTCGCGGACGGCGAGGACCTCGCGGCCCTGGACGCCGCGCTGGCCGCGGCCAAGGCCGAGACGTCGCGCCCGTCGCTGATCGTGCTGCGCACCGTCATCGCCTGGCCCTCCCCGAACAAGCAGAACACCGGTGCCGCGCACGGCTCGGCCCTCGGGGACGACGAGGTGAAGGCGACCAAGGAGGTCCTGGGCTTCGACCCGGAGCAGACCTTCGCCGTCGCCGACGAGGTCATCGCCCACACCCGCAAGGTGGTCGAGCGTGGCCAGGCCGCGCACGCCGCCTGGCAGCCCCGCTTCGACGCCTGGCGCGAGAGCAACCCCCAGCAGGCCGCGCTCTACGACCGGATGCGCACCCGCACCCTGCCCGAGGGCTGGGCCGACACGCTGCCCAGCTGGGACGCCGACCCGAAGGGCCTGGCCACCCGCAAGGCCTCCGGTGAGGTGCTCGCCGCGCTCTACCCGGCGATCCCGGAGCTGTGGGGCGGCTCGGCCGACCTGGCCGAGTCCAACAACACCTCGGTCGAGGGGGCGCCGTCGTTCCTGCCGGCCAGCCGCCAGACCAAGATGTGGAGCGGGGGGCCCTACGGCCGCACGCTGCACTTCGGCATCCGCGAGCACGCCATGGGCTCGATCATGAACGGGATCGCCCTCCACGGCGGCACCCGTGTCTACGGCGGGACGTTCCTGACGTTCTCGGACTACATGCGCCCCGCCGTCCGGCTGGCCGCGCTCATGCAGCTGCCGGTCACCTACGTGTGGACGCACGACTCCATCGGCCTCGGCGAGGACGGCCCGACCCACCAGCCGATCGAGCACCTGGCCGCGCTGCGCGCCATCATCGGCCTGGACGTCGTCCGTCCCGCGGACGCCAACGAGACCGCCGTCGCCTGGCGCACGATCCTCGAGCACAACGACCGGCCGGCCGGCATCATCCTGTCCCGCCAGAACCTGCCGATCGTCGACCGCTCGGTCTTCGGCTCGGCCGAGGGCACCGCGAAGGGCGCCTACGTGCTGGCCGAGGCCAGCACCGGCACCCCCGAGGTCATCCTGATGAGCACCGGGTCCGAGGTGCAGATCGCCGTGGCCGCCCGTGAGCAGCTCGAGGCCGCGGGCACCCCGACGCGGGTCGTCTCGATCCCGTGCCAGGAGTGGTTCGCCGAGCAGGACGCGAGCTACCGCGACGAGGTCTTCCCGCCGTCGGTCAAGGCCCGGGTCAGCATCGAGGCCGCCATCGCCATGGGCTGGCGCGACTTCGTCGGCGACGCCGGCCGGATCATCGCGCTGGACCACTACGGCGCCAGCGCCCCGTACACCAAGCTCTACGAGGAGTTCGGCCTCACCGCCGAGGCGGTCGTCGCAGCCGCCCGCGAGAGCATCCAGGCCGTCGCTGCCGGCACCGGTCTCTCGACCGGTTCCGACGTCATCGGTGGCCTGCACACCCGCACTGCCGATCAGTGAAGGACGACGACATGACCCAGAACGAGAACCTGAAGGCACTGTCCGAGGCCGGCGTCAGCGTCTGGCTGGACGACCTGTCCCGCGACCTGATCCACGGCGGTGACCTGCAGCGGCTGGTCGACGAGCGCTCCGTCGTCGGCGTCACCACCAACCCCTCGATCTTCGCCGCGGCCATCAGCGGCTCGGACTCCTACGACGACCAGCTGCACGCCATGGCCGTCCGCGGGGTCACCGTCGAGGAGGCGCTGCGCACCATCACCGGTGCCGACGTCCGCGACGCCTGCGACCTGCTCGCCCCGGTCGCCGAGCGCACCGGCCGCGACGGCCGCGTCTCCCTCGAGGTCGCCCCCGGGCTGGCCCACGAGACCGACGCGACCGCCGCGGAGGCCGCCCACCTGTGGTGGCTGGTCGACCGGCCGAACCTGTTCATCAAGATCCCCGCCACCATCGAGGGTCTGCCGGCCATCACCGAGACGATCGCCAACGGGATCAGCGTCAACGTCACGCTGATCTTCAGCCTCGACCGCTACAAGGCCGTGATGGAGGCCTACCTGGCCGGCCTGGAGAAGCGCGCCGAGGACCCCGAGGCGAGCTTCGCGGGCCTGGAGAGCGTCGCGTCGTTCTTCGTCTCCCGCGTGGACACCGAGATCGACAAGCGCCTGGACGCCGCCGGTGCCGACGCCTCGCTCAAGGGCAAGGCCGGCGTCGCCAACGCCCAGCTGGCCTACCAGGCCTACGAGGAGGTCTTCTCCTCCGACCGCTGGAAGACCCTCGAGGCCCGCGGTGCGGCCAAGCAGCGTCCGCTGTGGGCCTCCACCGGGGTCAAGAACCCCGACTACAGCGACACGATGTACCTCTCGGAGCTGGCCGCGCCCGACTCGGTGAACACCATGCCGGGCAAGACCATGGAGGCCTTCGCCGACCACGGTCAGGTGGGCAGCCCGGTCTCCGGGACCTATGCCGAGGCCGCCGCGGTGCTGCAGGCCGTGTCCGAGGCGGGCATCGACCTGGACGACGTCTTCCGGGTGCTCGAGGACGAGGGCGTGCAGAAGTTCGCCGAGGCCTGGGACGAGCTCACCAGCTCGGTCCAGAAGCAGCTGCAGGACAAGAAGTGAGACCCGGGGGCCGGTGCACCGCCGCACCGGCCCCCGGCGCACCACCCCACACCCACGGCGACAGAGGGACCCATGCCCGCAAACCCGTTGCGTGACCCGAGGGACCGGCGGTTGCCCCGGGTCCCCGAACCCTGTGCGCTCGTCGTCTTCGGCATCACCGGCGACCTGGCCCGCAAGAAGCTCCTCCCCGCGGTCTACGACCTGGCCAACCGCGGCCTGCTCCCCACCAACTTCGCGCTGCTGGGCTTCGCCCGCCGCGACTGGGACGACGTCGACTTCGCCGAGCTGTCGCGGTCCGCCGCCCGGGAGCACGCCCGCACCCCGTGGCGCGAGGAGGTCTGGGAGCGGCTGGCCAACTCGGTCCGCTTCATCCAGGGCTCCTTCGACGACGACGCCGCCTTCGACGAGCTGGCCCGCACGCTGGGCGAGCTCGAGGGCACCCACGGCATCGGCGGCAACGCCGCGTTCTACCTCTCCATCCCGCCCAGCCTGTTCCCGGTCGTGCTCAAGCAGATGGAGCGCACCGGGATGGCCGAGAGCACCGACGACCGCTGGCGCCGCGTCGTGGTGGAGAAGCCCTTCGGCCACGACCTGCCCTCCAGCCGCGAGCTCAACCAGCTGGTGGACTCGGTGTTCACCGCCGACGACGTCTTCCGCATCGACCACTACCTGGGCAAGGAGACCGTCCAGAACCTGCTGGCGCTGCGGTTCGCCAACACCCTGTTCGAGCCGGTCTGGAACAGCGCGCACGTCGACAGCGTCCAGATCACGATGGCCGAGGACGTCGGCATCGGCGGCCGCGCCGACTTCTACGAGCGCACCGGCGCCGCCCGCGACGTGCTGCAGAACCACCTGCTCCAGCTCCTGGCGCTCACCGCCATGGAGGAGCCGGTCGAGTTCTCCGCCGAGGAGATCCGCACCGAGAAGCTCAAGGTGCTGCGGGCCATCTCGTTGCCGGCGGACAAGGAGCGCTTCGCCGTCCGCGGGCAGTACGAGCAGGGCTGGCTGGCCGGCCAGCGGGCGACCGGCTACCGCCAGGAGGACGGCGTGGCCGACGACTCGGCGACCGAGACCTACGCCGCCGTCCGGCTGGGCGTGGAGACCCGCCGCTGGGCCGGGGTGCCGTTCTACCTGCGCACCGGCAAGCGGCTCCCCCGAAGGGTCACCGAGATCGCGCTGTCCTTCCGGCGGGCCCCGCACCTGCCCTTCGCCCCCACCGACACCGAGGAGCTGGGACACAACCAGCTCGTCGTCCGGGTGCAGCCCGACGAGGGCGTGACCCTGAAGTTCGGGTCGAAGGTGCCGGGCAGCGTCATGGAGGTCCGCGACGTGTCGATGGACTTCCTCTACGGCGAGCAGTTCACCGAGTCCTCCCCCGAGGCCTACGAGCGCCTGCTCCTCGACGTCCTGCTGGGCGATGCCACCCTCTTCCCGCGCAACGCCGAGGTCGAGGCCTCCTGGGCGGTCATCGACCCGCTGGAGGAGTACTGGGCGACGACGACGCCGTTCTCCTACCGGGCGGGCGAGTGGGGCCCCCGGGCCGCCGACGAGATGCTCGCCTCCGAGGGCCGCGCGTGGCGCCGACCGTGACCGCCGACCTCTCCCGGGAGAACCCCTCATGAGCACCCTGTGGGACACCAACGGCTCGGCCATCGTCAAGGAGCTCGCCGCCCAGCGACGCACCGGCGGGGCCGTGATGAGCGGGGTCGCCCTGACCCTCGTGGTCGTCGCCGACGAGGACCGCGTGCAGGAGGCCGAGGCCGCGGCCGCGGCGGCCGCGGAGGTCCACCCCTGCCGGCTGCTGATCGTCGTCCGACGACAGGTCGAGGCGCCCTCCCCCCGGTTGGACGCCGAGGTGCTCATCGGTGGGCGCCTCGGGCCCGGGGAGGCCGTGGTCATGCGGATGTACGGCCGGCTGGGGCTGCACGCCGAGTCCGTCGTGCTGCCGCTGCTGGCCGCGGACGCCCCGGTCGTCACCTGGTGGTTCGCCGCCCCGCCCGGCCGCATCGAGACCGATGCGCTGGGCGTGATCGCCAACCGCCGCATCACCGACAGC
Organism: Geodermatophilus sp. Leaf369; assembly: GCF_001424455.1. Taxonomy (NCBI): domain Bacteria; kingdom Bacillati; phylum Actinomycetota; class Actinomycetes; order Geodermatophilales; family Geodermatophilaceae; genus Geodermatophilus; species Geodermatophilus sp. Leaf369. The sequence continues at coordinate 199,087 of NZ_LMQA01000004.1, forward strand.
TGGATGGCCGAGGACGGCATGGCCGCCCTGCAGCTGCGGGCCGAGGACTTCGCCCCCGGCGACACCGACCTGTCCTGGACCCGCAGCACGCCCTGGCGGGCCACGCTGGCCTCCACCCTGGACGCCGTCGTCGGCCGTCGCGGTGGGCCGGTGGCGGTGCTCGGCGGCCACGTGGTCGGCGACCCGGGCAACCCGACCGCCCAGCTCGTCGCCGGGTGGATCAGCGCCCGATGCGGCTGCCCCGTCACCGTGGAGGCCGGCCAGCGCACCACCGGCTCCAAGGGCATCGACACCGTCGTGCTGACCCTGGACCAGGACGAGGAGGTCCGCCTCACCGACGACCGCAAGGGCGGCGCGGTGATCAGCCAGCCCTACCGACCCGACTCCACGGTGGCGCTCCCGAAGCGCTCCCTCGGCGAGCTGATCGGCGAGGAGATGAAGCGGCTGGACTCCGACGAGCCCTACCGCGAGGCGTTGGAAGCCGCCACCGGCGTGACCGGGCTGGCCGCCCGGCAGCCCGTGCGCGAGCACCGGTGGTTCGACCCGATGCGGCCGCTGCCGGCCTCGGCACCGACCGCCCCGGACGTGCCCGCCGACTCCGTCGAGGACGACGAGGTCGCCGCGACCGGCACCGACGGGGACGACGACGGTGGGGACGACTCCCCGCAGGAGGAGACGCCGTGACCGACGCCCGACCCACCCCCGACGTGGTCGTCGAGCCCGACGCCGGCCGGCTCGCCCGGTCGGTGGCTTCGGCGCTGGTCGCCCGGCTGGCCGCCGCCCAGGCGGTGCACGGCACCGCCTCGGTGGTGCTCACCGGCGGCGGCATCGGGACGGCCGTGCTGGTCGAGGCCGCCCGGCTGGCCGCCGAGCCCGAGGCCGCCGTCGTCGACTGGACGCAGGTCGACGTCTGGTGGGGTGACGAGCGGTGGGTGCCCGGCGACGACCCTGAGCGGAACGAGAAGGGCGCCCGCGACGCGCTGCTGGACGCCGTGGGTGTGCCGACCGACCGGGTGCACGCCATCCCGGCCTCCGACGCCGGGCACGCCGAGCCCGAGGACGCCGCCGCGGCCTACGCGGCCGAGCTGGCCGCAGCCGGCGACGGCGGGGTGCCGCGGATAGACGTGCTGATGCTCGGGGTCGGCCCCGAGGGGCACGTGGCCTCGATCTTCCCGGACTCCCCCGCGATCACGGACGACCGGACGGTGTTCGCCGTACGGGACTGCCCGAAGCCGCCGCCGACCCGGGTCAGCCTCGGGTTCGCCACGATCAACGCCGCCGAGGAGGTCTGGCTGCTGGTGTCGGGCGAGGGCAAGGCCGAGGCGGTGGCCCGTGGGCTGTCGGGCACGGAGTCCCCGGTGGACCTGCCGGCGGCCGGGGTGCACGGCACCCGGGCCACCCGCTGGCTGCTGGACGCCGCCGCCGCCTCGCAGCTGCAGCGCTGACGCGCACCGGCCGGCACCCCCGAGGGGTGCCGGCCGGTGTCGTTCACGCGCCTCGGCGGGCCCGCAGGCGGGTCAGCGCCTCCTCGAGGAGGGCGTCCCCGTCGGCGTCGGTGCGGCGTTCCCGCACGTACGCCAGGTGGGTCTTGTACGGCTCGTTGCGCGGCGCGGGCGGCGGGTTCGCCTCGTCCTGACCGGCCGGCAGACCGCAGCGCGGGCAGTCCCACGTCTCCGGTACCTCGACGTCGCTGGCGAAGGCGACGTTCGTGGCGTGCTTGTTGGCGCACCAGAACCCCACCCGGGTCCGCGGTGCGGCCTCGCCGCGTTCCCGCTCACCCATCGGACCTGCACCGACCCGGCTGCCCCGGATCGCGTTGCCACCTGCCACGAGCGCCCCCTGCCATCGAAAGACCGGACGCCGGGAGTCTAAGCGTTCTCAGCCCGTTCCCAGGTCACGATGACGCGACATCCGTGCAGGTCAGACGCGTGGCGCACGACCGGATGGGGTGCTTCAGACCTTGAGGAGGATGCCGATCGCGACGATGCAGACCGTCCACACGGCGCCGGTGAAGACGGTCAGCCGGTTCAGGTTCTTCTCCACGACCGAGGACCCCGACAGCGACGACGACGCGGCGCCACCGAACATCGAGGACAGGCCGCCGCCCTTGCCGCGGTGCAGCAGGATGAGCACGATCAACAGCAGGCTGGTCAGCACCAGCAGCGAGTTGAGGACGATCTCGATCACGGTTGTCTCCTGTCCCGCGCACGGGGGCTCGGCTCGTCCCCTGGTCGGACGGGGCGTCGGGCCACCCGGCGGGCGGGGGCCACTCGACGCACCAGCCTAGACGACGGCCCCGGTCAGTCCGTGCCGACTCCGGCCGTGGCGACGTCGTACCCGCCGTAGCCCTGCATGACCACCCCGTTGCGCAGCCGCTGGCCGGCCAGCAGCTGCACCCGGTTCTCCGCCAACGGCACGTAGGCATGGGTGTCCGCGGCGGCCTGGGCGACCTGGGCCCAGGCCGCGGTCTGCGCGGCCGGGTCGGGGGCGGCGCGGGCCGCGTCGACCAGGCCGTTGACCCCGGGGTCGGCCAGCGACGCGTAGTCGGTGTTGCCCGGTGTCCGGATGCTGCGCCCGTCGACGAGCGGCACCAGGAAGGACGCCGGCGTCGGGAAGTCCGCTGTGTAGGTGGCCAGCACCACCCCGTACCCGTTCGCGGCCACCGTCGCCGGGTCCCCGATCTCGGTGGCGTAGAAGCTGGCGGCGTCCAGCGGGCGGACCTCGGCGGCGATGCCGACCTGGGCCAGCTGGGCGGAGACCTCGGCGGCCACGTCCACCGCCATCGGCACGTCGGCGACCGCGAGCACGGTGCTGAACCCGTCGGGCCTCCCGCAGGCGGCCAGCGAGGCGCGCGCAGCGTCCAGGTCGGGAGCGGGGTCGGTGTCCTCGGGTCCCCCGGTCAGCGCGCGCGGCCAGAGCACCGACGTCCGGACGGCGTTGCCCGCCCCGTCGAGCTGGTCCTGGACGGCGCTGCGGTCCACCACGGCCGACACCGCGGCCCGGCAGTTCGCGTCGTCCATCGGCGCCACCGTGGTGGGCAGGGCCAGCATGCGCATCGCACCGGTGGTCACGTCGTCGATCCGGTCCAGCAGGTCCCCGTCGCCGTCCACCCGGTTCGTGGTGGCCACCTGCACCCCGGTGCCGGACAGGTCGAGGTCGGCCGACCCGGCGAGCAGGGCCTGGTCCCGGTCCAGCCCCGACATCCCGGTGCGCACGACGACCTGGTCGGGCAGAGCCGTGCGGACGTCGTCGGTGGCCGGGTCCCAGGCCTCGTTGCGGTCCAGCACGATCCCGGTCTCGTCGTCGACCGAGGTGATCGCGTAGGGCCCGGAGGAGACCGGGTCCAGGCCGTAGTCGCCACGGGTGTCGCTCTCGGCGGGCACCGGACTGGAGGACGGCAGCGCCAGCACGTACGGGAAGTCCGGCGTCGGGGTGGTCAGCGTGAAGGTGATGGTCCGGTCGTCGGGGGTGCTGACGGAGGCCAGCCCACCGCCCTCCTGCGACTCCGCGTCGTAGGGCCCGGCGTAGGGCAGCGCCGGGTCGTCGAGCAGGTCCAGCACGTAGCGGGGGCCACCGACGATGACCTCCGAGGCGAAGGACCGCTCGATGCCGTACCGGACGTCCTGGCTGGTGATCGGCCGGCCGCCCTCGAAGGCCACCCCCTCGCGGAGGGTGAAGGTCCAGGTGCGGCCGCCGTCGGGCGTGGTGCCCAGGTCGGTGGCCAGGTCGGGCACCAGCTGGTCGGTGCGGCCGGGCTCGCTGGAGTAGGTGACCAGCGTGCGCACGTAGAGCCGCATCAGGTTCCAGACCCCGGTCAGGTAGGACCGCTGGGGGTCCAGGCTGTCGATCTGGGAGGTCACCACGCGCAGCGTGCCGCCGGCCTCGGCCGAGGGCGCCCGCACCTCGCTGAGCCCGGCGTCGACGGTCCCGCCCTGCGTGGGCACCGCGGCGTCGGAGGCGTCCCCGCCGCTGCACCCGGCGAGCAGGGCCACCAGGAGCAGCAGGGTGACGGGCAGCAGACGCCGACGGGGCGCCGCACGCCGGGTGGTCCGGGTGCGGCGCCCCGTCGGGGTGCTCGTGGTGCTGGGTGTCACGGGAACAGCGGTCCTCCGGGTGGCTGGCCGGCCTCCCGGTGAGGGGTCAGCGGCTCTCGGCGGCGTGGCGGCAGATCGAGGAGAACTCGTCGGCGTCCAGGCTCGCGCCGCCGACCAGTGCCCCGTCCACGTCCGGTCCGGCGAGGATGCCGACGGTGTTGCCCGCCTTCACCGAACCGCCGTAGAGGATACGGACCACGTCGGCGGTCTCCGGCCCGAAACGCTCGGCGAGCCGGGCCCGGATGGCCCCGCACACCTCCTGCGCGTCGTCGGGGGTGGCGACCTCGCCGGTGCCGATCGCCCACACCGGCTCGTAGGCGATCACGATGCCGGCCACCGTGGCGGCGTCGAGGCCCTCGAGGGCCGCGTCGACCTGGGCGGTCGTGTACGGCACGTGCTCGCCGGCCTTGCGGACGTCGAGCCCCTCCCCCGCGCACAGGATCGGGACCAGGCCGTGCCGCAGCGCCGCCTGGACCTTGCTCGCCACGACCTCGTCGGTCTCGGCGTGCATCGCCCGGCGCTCGGAGTGCCCGACCACCACGTAGGTGCAGCCCAGCGCGGCCAGCTGGGAGCCGCTGACCTCACCGGTGTAGGCGCCGGAGTCCTGCGCCGACACGTCCTGCGCGCCGAAGCCCATCTCGATCTTGTCGCCCTGGACCAGGGTCTGGACGCTGCGGATCGCGGTGAACGGCGGGACGACGACGATCTCGGCCGCCTCCAGCTCGGGCTCCTTGAGGGTGAAGGCGATCTTCTGCACCAGGCCGATGGCCTCCAGGTGCGTCAGGTGCATCTTCCAGTTGCCCGCGATGAGCGGACGACGGCCCTCGTAGACCCGGCCGGCCTTGTTCCGGGCCATCAGGCGGCCCCTCCGGCCAGGACGGCCAGACCCGGGAGCTCACGGCCCTCGAGGAACTCCAGGGACGCACCGCCCCCGGTGGAGATGTGGCCGTAGGCGTCCTCGTCCAGCCCGAGCTGGCGGACGGCGGCGGCGGAGTCGCCACCACCCACGACCGACAGCCCGTCGACGGTGGCCACCGCGGTGGCCACCCCCCGGGTGCCGGCGGTGAACGGGGCGAGCTCGAACACGCCCATCGGGCCGTTCCAGAACACGGTGTGCGCCTCGGCGAGGTGCCCGGCGAACAGCTCGACGGTGCGCGGGCCCACGTCGAGGCCCTTGAGCCCGTCCGGGATGCCCTCGACCAGGGCGACCTTGACCTGCGCGTCGGCAACCAGCGCCTCGGCGCAGACCACGTCGACCGGCAGCACGATCTTGTCCCCGGCGGTCTCGAGCAGGCGGCGGCAGGTGTCCACCTGGTCCTGCTCGAGCAGCGAGTCGCCCACGCCGTGACCCTGGGCGGCGAGGAACGTGAAGCACATGCCGCCGCCGATCAGGAGCCGGTCGACCTTGGGCAGCATCGACTCGATGACGCCCAGCTTGTCGCTGACCTTGGACCCGCCGAGCACGACCACGTAGGGCCGCTGCGGGTCCTCGGTCAGCCGGGTGAGCACCTCCAGCTCGCGGGCGACCAGTCGGCCGGCCGCGTGCGGGAGCCTCGTGGCCAGGTCGTACACCGAGGCGTGCTTGCGGTGCACCGCCCCGAAGGCGTCGTCGACGTAGACGTCGGCCAGCGCGGCGAACCGGTCGGCGAGCGCACCGCGGGCGTCGTCGTCCTTGCTGGTCTCGGCCGCCTCGAAGCGGACGTTCTCCAGCAGCACCACGTCACCGTCACCGAGTGCGGCGACCGCGGCCTGCGCACCCTCACCGGCGGTGTCCGGGGCCAGCGGCACCGACACCCCCAGCAGCTCGGACAACCGGGCCGCGACCGGGGCCAGGGAGTACCGCGGGTCCGGGGCGCCCTTCGGCCGACCCAGGTGCGCCGCGACGACGACGCGGGCGCCGGCCTCCCGGAGCGCCTGCAGCGTGGGCAGGCTGGCCTGGATCCGGCCGTCGTCGGTGATGATCGCGTCGCCCGTGCTGTCGTCGAGGGGGACGTTCAGGTCGGCGCGCAGGAACACGCGCTTCCCCTGGACGCCCGCGGCGATGAGCTCGTCGACGGTCCGCATGGGAGCCGCCATCAGAGCTTGGAGCCGACCAGCGCGGTCAGGTCCACGAGGCGGTTGGAGTAGCCCCACTCGTTGTCGTACCAGCCGACGACCTTGACCTGGTTGCCGAACACCTTGGTCAGGCCCGAGTCGTAGATGCACGACGCCGGGTCGGTGACGATGTCCGAGGACACGATCGGGGCGTCGGTGTAGACCAGGTACGGGGCCAGCGGGCCGTCGGCCGCGGCCTTGTAGGCGGCGTTGACCTCCTCGACGGTGACCTCGCGGGACAGCGTGACGGTGAGGTCGGTGGCCGAGCCGGTCGGGACCGGGACGCGCAGGGCGTAGCCGTCGAGCTTGCCCTTGAGCTCGGGGAGGACCAGGCCGATGGCCTTGGCCGCACCGGTCGAGGTGGGGACGATGTTCAGCGCGGCGGCGCGGGCGCGACGCAGGTCCTTGTGCGGGCCGTCCTGCAGGTTCTGGTCGGCGGTGTAGGCGTGGATCGTGGTCATCAGGCCACGCTCGATGCCGAAGGAGTCGTTGAGCACCTTGGCCAGCGGGGCCAGGCAGTTCGTGGTGCAGGACGCGTTGCTGATGATCGTCTGCGAGCCGTCGTACAGCTCGTGGTTGGCACCCATGACGATGGTGATGTCGTCGTCGGTGGCGGGCGCGGAGATGATGACCTTCTTGGCGCCGGCCTCGACGTGCTTGCGGGCGTCGGCGGCCTTGGTGAAGAAGCCGGTGGACTCGATGACCACGTCCACGCCCAGGTCGCCCCAGGGCAGGTTGGCCGGGTCGCGCTCGGCCAGCGCGGTGATCGTCTTGTCGCCGACGACGATGCCGTCGGCGGTCGCGTGGACCTCCTCGGGCAGCTTGCCGAGGACCGAGTCGTACTTGAGCAGGTGGGCGAGCACGTCGTTGCTGGTCAGGTCGTTGACCGCCACGATCTCGACGTCCTGGCCGCTGGCGGCGACCGCCCGGTAGAAGTTGCGGCCGATGCGGCCGAAGCCGTTGATGCCGACGCGAACCGTCACTGTGACCTCCGAGGTTGCTGTGGAGCCACTGCCTGGCTCCACGTGGGGCTCTGGCGGGAGGCCGCAGTGGTGGTCGCGACCTCGCTCGCGGAGAGCCTATCGGCCCCCACCGACAGCGCACCCGGCACCGTCCCGGCCCAGGTCAGCGGCCCGGTGGACGTCCCAGACGTCTCGTGGCCGCGGCACGGGTCCCCGGTCTCAGGGGCCGATCATGTCGTCGGTGACCACGGACTCGGTGTCCGGGATGCCGAGGTCCTTGGCCCGCTTGTCCGCCATCGCCAGCAGGCGGCGGATGCGGCCGGCGACGGCGTCCTTGGTCATCGGCGGGTCGGCGCGCTGGCCGAGCTCCTCCAGGGACGCCTGACCGTGCTCCAGGCGCAGCCGGCCGGCGACCAGCAGGTGCTCGGGGGCGTCGTCGGCCAGGATCTCCAGGGCGCGCTCCACCCGGGCACTGGCGGCGACCGCGGCCCGTGCCGACCGGCGCAGGTTGGCGTCGTCGAAGTTGGCCAACCGGTTGGCGGTGGCCCGGACCTCGCGGCGCATCCGGCGGTCCTCCCAGGCCAGCACGGCCTCGTGCGCGCCCATCCGGGTGAGCAGGGCGCTGATCGCGTCGCCGTCGCGCACGACGACCCGGTCGGCACCGCGCACCTCGCGGGCCTTGGCGGCGATGCCCAGCCGGCGCGCCGCACCGACCAGGGCCATCGCGGCCTCCGGGCCGGGGCAGGTGATCTCCAGCGAGGAGGACCGGCCCGGCTCGGTGAGCGAACCGTGCGCGAGGAAGGCCCCGCGCCAGGCGGCCTCGGCGTCGTTGAGCCCACCGGAGACCACGGCCGGCGGCAGCCCCCGGACCGGCCGGCCACGCTGGTCGACCAGACCGGTCTGCCGGGCCAGGCCCTCGCCGTGCTTGGCGATCCGGACCAGGTAGCGGACACCGCGACGGATGTTGCCCCCGGCGAGCACGCTGACGCCGCTGGTGTAGCCGTAGACCTCGCTGATGTCGCGGCGCAGGCGGCGGGCCACCGAGCCGGTGTCCAGCTCGGCCTCGATGACCACCCGTCCGCCCACGATGTGCAGGCCGCCGGAGAACCGCAGCAGCGCGGTGACCTCGGCCTTGCGCTCGGAGGTCTTCGTGCACTCCACCCGGGACAGCTCGTCCTTGACCATCGCCGTCATCGCCATGTGCGACCCCTCTCCCCCTCGACCCCTGACACCCGGTGCTGCTGACGCACCCGGTGCGAGGTGCCGCACCGTCCCGTCCGATCCTGCCGCACCCGGTGCCCCGGCGGACCGACCGGTCTCACCGGGCGCCCGCCCCGGAGGCGAGCACCGAGGTGAACGCCTCCGTCAGGCGCGCCGGGTCGTGCCGGGGCGCGCCGTCCGACGCAGCGACGGAGGTGAGGACCAGATCGGCCCCGCACTCCCGCGCCGCAGACAGCAGACCACGCCGGTCAACAACCGCTTCGGCATCGGCGATGACCGTGTGCAACGGCACGCCGCGCAGATGGGCCTGCAGCACCCGCAGGTGCTCTTCCGGGGAGAACCCGTCCGTCTCCCCCACCTGGGCCTCCAGGTTGAGCACGACGACCACCCGGGCCGGTGTGGCGGCCAGCGCGGCCCGCAGCCGCGGCACCAGCAGGTGCGGCAACACGGAGGTGTACCAGGAGCCGGGGCCGAGGCACACGACGTCCGCCCGGGCGATGGCGGCGAGCACGTCGGCGTGCACCGGGGGGTCGGCCGGGCTGACCCGGATGTCCCGGACCCGGCCCGGCGTGGTGGCGATGGCCACCTGCCCGCGGATCCGCCGGGTGCGCGCCGGGTCGTCGGGGTCGACGCTCTCGACGGTCGCCACGAGGTCCAGCGGGACGTCGGCCATCGGCAGCACCCGGCCGCGGGCACCGAGCAGCCCGCAGAGGGTGTCCAGGGCCCGCACGGTGTCCCCGCCGTGGATCTCGACCAGTCCGGTGAGCACCAGGTTGCCCACGGGGTGCCCGGCGAGCACGCCCGTGCCGCCGAGTCGGTGCTGCAGCAGCTCGGTCATCTCCCGGGTGCGCTCGCCGTCGCCGGCGAGCGCGGCCAGCGCCATCCGCAGGTCGCCGGGGGGCAGCACCGGCATCTCCCGCCGGATCCGGCCGGAGGAGCCGCCGTCGTCGGCGACGGTGACCACGGCGGTCAGCTCGCCGGCCAGTGGCCGCCAGGCCTCCAGCGTCACCGCCAGCCCGTGTCCGCCCCCCAGCGCCACCACCGACGGTGCGGTGGCCCCCTCGGGTGCTGCGTGGCCGGCCGGACCGTGCCCCGGCGCGGGCTCGGCCGCCCGTCCCGGGGCCTCGTGCCGCCCGCTCACCGGCGGCTCACTCGCGGCCCAGGTCGCGGTGCCGGGCACTGGCGGTGACGCCCTCGGCGGACAGCCGCCGGGCGAACTCCTCGGCGATGGCCACCGAGCGGTGCTTGCCGCCGGTGCAGCCCACGGCGAGGGTCAGGTACCGCTTGCCCTCGCGCCGGTATCCGGGCACCAGCAGCCGCAGCACCTGCAGGTAGCGCTCCAGGAACTCCCCCGCGTCGGCGGACCCCAGCACGTGGTCGCGGACCGCTGCGTCCCGGCCGGTCTGCTCGCGCAGCTCGGGGATCCAGTGCGGGTTGGGCAGGAACCGGGCGTCGACGACGAGGTCGGCGTCCAGCGGCAGGCCGTACTTGAAGCCGAAGCTGAGCACGGTCGCGGTGAGCTCGGGGGTGGTGCCCTCGCGGACGAACGCCGACTCCAGCGTGGTACGCAGCTGGTGCACGTTCAGGTCGGAGGTGTCGACCCACAGGTCGGCGTCCCCGGCGATGCCGGTGAGCAGGGCGCGCTCGGCGGCGATGCCGTCGGACAGCCGCCCGGACCCCTGCAGCGGGTGCTCCCGCCGGTTGGACTCGTAGCGGCGGACCAGCACCTCGTCGCGGGCGTGCACGTAGACCACCCGCGGCCGGTGCCCGGCGTCGGTGAGGCTGCGGATCGCCTCGGCGAGGTCGGAGGAGAACGCCCGGCTGCGGACGTCGACGACCGCGGCGAACCGCCGCAGGTCACCGCGGGCGCCGAGCTCCACCATCGGGGCCAGCAGGGCCGGCGGGAGGTTGTCCACGACGTAGAAGCCCAGGTCCTCCAGGACCCGGCCGGCGCTGTTCTTGCCCGACCCGGAGAGCCCGGTGACCACGACGACCTCGAGCGGCCCCTGGTCGGCGGCTTCGTCGGCGGCGCTGGCGGTCGGGTCGGCAGGGGTGTCGAGCGGGGTGTCGGTCACGAGGCGGCTCCGGCGGGCTCGGCGGTCGTCGGGGACCCATCATCGCCGGGCAGGGGCTCGGCGTCGCCGGTCGGGTCGGCGGTCGGGTCGGTGATGGCCGCCAGCACCGCCTCCGCCGTCCGCTTGCCGATGCCCGGCACCCGGGTGAGCTCCTCGACCGACGCCGCGCGCAGCCGCTTCAGCGAGCCGAACTCCTTCATCAGCGCCTTGCGCCGGGTGTCCCCCAGGCCGGGGACGTCGTCCAGCATCGAGACGAGCATCCCGGCCGAGCGCTTCTGCCGGTGGTAGGTGATCGCGAAGCGGTGCGCCTCGTCGCGGACCCGCTGCAGCAGGTACAGCGCCTCGGAGGTGCGCGGCAGGATGACCGGGTCCGGGTCGTCGGGCAGCCACACCTCCTCCATCCGCTTGGCCAGCCCGCAGACGGCCACGTCGGTGATGCCGAGCTCGGACATGGAGCGGGCGGCCGCCGCGACCTGGGGCTGCCCGCCGTCGACGACGAGCAGGTTGGGCGGGTAGGCGAACCGGCGGGGCCGGCCCTCCTCGGCGGCGACGCCCTGCTCGTCGGCGCGGTCGGCCTCGTCCTTGAGGTGCCGGGCGAACCGACGTCGGACCACCTCGGCCATGGCCGCGGTGTCGTCGGTGCCCTGGGCGACCTGGAAGCGCCGGTAGTCGGACTTCTTGGCCAGCCCGTCCTCGAAGACCACCATGCTGGCCACCACGTTGGTGCCCTGCACGTGGCTGACGTCCATGCACTCGATGCGCAGCGGGGCGTCAGGCAGGTCGAGGGCCTCCTGCAGCTCCGACAACGCCATGGACCGGGCGGTGAGGTCGCCGGCGCGCTTGACCCGGTGCCGGGCGAAGGCCTCCTTGGCGTTGCGCTCGACGGTCTCCATCAGCGCGCGCTTGTCCCCGCGCTGGGGCACCCGCAGCGACACCCGGGAGCCGCGCAGCTCGCTGAGCAGCTCGGCGTAGACGTCGGCCTCCTCGGGGAGCTCGGGCACCAGCACCTCGCGCGGCACCTGCTCGCCGGCCTCGCCGAGCCCGGTCTGGTCGTCCACCCCGCCGTAGACCTGCAGCAGGAACTGCTCGACCAGCTCCCCGGTGGACACCTCCTCGACCTTGTCGACGATCCAGCCGCGCTGGCCGCGCACCCGGCCGCCGCGCACGTGGAAGACCTGCACCGCGGCCTCGAGCTCGTCCTGGGCGAAGGCCACGACGTCGGCGTCGGTGCCGTCGGCGAGCACCACGGCCTGCTTCTCCAGCGCCCGGCGCAATGCGCCGAGGTCGTCGCGCAGCCGGGCGGCGCGCTCGTACTCCATGTCCTGGGCCGCCTGCGCCATCTGCTTCTCCAGGCGGCGGGTGATCTGCTCGGTCCGCCCGCCCATGAAGTCGCAGAAGTCGTCGACGATGTCGCGGTGCTCCTCGGCGGACACCTTGCCCACGCACGGGGCCGCGCACTTGCCGATGTAGCCCAGCAGGCAGGGCCGGCCGATCTGGCCGTGCCGCTTGAAGACGCCGGTGGAGCAGGTGCGCGCCGGGAACACCCGCGTCAGGGTGTCCAGCGTCTCGCGGATGGCCCAGGCGTGCGCGTAGGGCCCGAAGTACCGGACGCCCTTGCGCTTGGGGCCGCGCATGACCTGCAGCCGCGGGAACTCCTCGTTCAGCGTGACCGCGAGCGAGGGGTAGCTCTTGTCGTCCCGGTAGCGGACGTTGAACCGCGGGTCGAACTCCTTGATCCAGTTGTACTCGAGCTGGAGGGCCTCGACCTCGGTGCCCACCACGGTCCACTCGACGCTGGCCGCGGTGGTGACCATCTGGCGGGTGCGCGGGTGCAGGCCGCGGACGTCGGCGAAGTAGCTGTTCAGCCGCTGGCGGAGGCTCTTGGCCTTGCCGACGTAGACGACCCGGCCACTCGGGTCACGGAACTTGTAGACCCCTGGGGACTCCGGGATGCTGCCGACCGCGGGGCGGTAGGAGGAGGGGTCGGGCATGCCTCCACAGTAGGTCGCGGGTCTGACGTTCCGAGGACCGCCGCCGGGCCCTCAGCCCGTCGTGCGGGCGTCCAGCCACGCCAGCAGGTCGGCGGTCACGTCGTCCCGGTTCGTCTCGTTGAAGACCTCGTGCCGGGCGTCGGGGTAGACGTGCTGCTCGACCGGCAGCCCGCGGTCGGTGAGCATCCCGGCCAGGGCGGTGACCTGGGTGGCATCGACCCCGCCGACCGGGTCGCGGGAGCCCGACAGCAGCAGCACCGGCAGGTCGGCGGGCAGCTGCGCGACGGCGTCCGGGGTGGCCGCGGAGACGGCGGCGCCGAAGACTCCGGCAGCGTAGGCGTAGGTCAGGGGCATCTCGTCCCCGGCCAGCGGGTCGGCGATGTAGGCGTCCACCTCGGCCTCGTCGCGGGACAGCCAGTCGAACGGGGTGCGGGCCGGCTCGAAGGGCTGGTTGAAGGCCCCCAGGGCGTCCAGGGCGTGGTCGCCGATGCCTGCGGCCACCGCCCCCTCCAGGGCGGTCACCTGCTCGGCGAGCTGGGGGGCGGCACCGATCGGGCCGGACAGCGCGAGCCCGGCCAGGCCCTCGCCGTCCCGCTCGGCCGACGCGAGCGCGACGATCGAGCCCATCGAGTGGCCCAGCAGCAGCCGGGGGACGTCGGGCTGCTCGTCGCGGGCCAGGAGGTGCAGGGCGACGACGTCGTCCAGCACCGCGGCGAACGACGGTGCCCCGAACCGGCCCACCCCGGTGGCCTCGGCGGTGTGCCCGTGGCCACGCAGGTCCATCGCGTAGACGGCGTAGCCCCGCTCGGCCAGCGCCCGACCGAGCCGGCCGTAGCGCCCGGAGTGCTCCGAGGCCCCGTGCACGACCTGCAGCACCGCCCGGACGTCACCGGCCGGCAGCCAGCGGCGGTAGCGCACCCGGGTGCCGTCGGTCGACGGCAGGTCGTGCAACTCGCTGGGGACCGGGCCGTCGGCCGTCGTCGTCATGGTGGAGGGATACCGGCGCGGGGACGGGGGGTCAAGCCGTCCCCGCGCGGCGGGTCAGACCGTCCGGCCGGCGGACACCGGGTCGGTCACGACGTCGGCGGCCGGCGCGGACGCGGCCACCTTCTTCCGCGGCTTCTTCTTCGCCGCGGCCTCCATCCGGGCCGGGTCGAGGATCTCGGCCAGGAACTTCCCGGTGTGGCTCTCCGGGATGCCGGCGATGAGCTCGGGCGTGCCCTCGCCGACGACCGTGCCGCCGCGGAACCCGCCCTCGGGGCCCATGTCGATCAGCCAGTCGGCGCTCTTGATCACGTCCAGGTTGTGCTCGATCACGATGACCGAGTTGCCCTTGTCGACCAGCCCCTGGATGACCAGCAGCAGCTTGCGGATGTCCTCGAAGTGCAGCCCGGTGGTGGGCTCGTCGAGGACGTAGATCGTCCGGCCGTTGGACCGCTTCTGCAGCTCGCTGGCCAGCTTCACCCGTTGCGCCTCACCACCGGACAGCGTGGTCGCCGGCTGGCCGAGCCGGACGTAGCCCAGGCCGACCTCGGTCAGCGTGGTCAGGTACCGGGCAATGCTGTTGATCGGGGCGAAGAACTCCGCGGCCTCCTCGATCGGCATGTCGAGGACCTCGGCCACCGTCTTGTTCTTGTACCGGACCTCGAGGGTCTCCCGGTTGAACCGGGCGCCCTTGCAGACCTCGCAGGGCACGTAGACGTCGGGCAGGAAGTTCATCTCGATCTTCAGCGTCCCGTCGCCGGAGCACGCCTCGCAGCGCCCGCCCTTGACGTTGAAGCTGAACCGGCCCGGCTGGTACCCGCGGACCTTCGCCTCCTCGGTGGAGGCGAAGAGCTTGCGGATCGCGTCCCAGACACCGGTGTAGGTGGCCGGGTTGGACCGCGGCGTGCGGCCGATGGGCGACTGGTCGACGCCGACGACCTTGTCCAGCTGGTCCAGACCGGTGATGGTGCGGTGCCGGCCGGGCACCATCCGGGCACGGTTGAGCTGGTTGGCCAGCACCGTGTACAGGATGTCGTTGACCAGGCTGGACTTGCCCGAGCCGGAGACGCCGGTGACCGCGACCAGCATGCCGAGCGGGAAGGTCACGTCGACCCCGCGCAGGTTGTGCTCACGGGCGCCCTTGACCACCAGCTCCCGCCCCGGGGTGCGGGGGCGGCGCTCGGCGGGGATGACGATCTCCTTGCGCCCGGACAGGTACTGACCGGTCAGCGAGCGCTCGCTGGCCAGCAGGTCCTCATAGGTGCCCGAGACCACGACCTCGCCACCGTGCTCACCGGCACCCGGGCCGATGTCGACGATCCAGTCGGCCTGCTTGATGGTGTCCTCGTCGTGCTCCACGACGATGAGCGTGTTGCCCATGTCGCGCAGCCGGACCAGGGTCTCGATCAGCCGGACGTTGTCCCGCTGGTGCAGCCCGATGGAGGGCTCGTCGAGGACGTAGAGCACCCCGACCAGCCCGGACCCGATCTGGGTCGCCAGCCGGATCCGCTGCGCCTCGCCACCGGCCAGCGTCGCCGCCGGGCGGTCCAGGGACAGGTAGTCCAGGCCGACGGAGACCAGGAAGGACAGCCGGGCCTGGATCTCCTTGAGGACCCGGTCGGCGATGGCCCGCTCGCGCTCGCCCAGGGTGAGCGCGTCCAGCCACTCCGACGCGTCCCCGATCGAGAGCCCGGTGACCTCGGCGATCGAGCGACCGTCGAGCTTGACGGCCAGGATCTCGGGCTTCAGCCGGGTGCCGTGGCAGACCGGGCAGGGCACATCGCGCATGTAGCCCTCGTACTTGTCCCGCATGAA
This sequence comes from Geodermatophilus sp. Leaf369, assembly GCF_001424455.1. Lineage (NCBI taxonomy): Bacteria > Bacillati > Actinomycetota > Actinomycetes > Geodermatophilales > Geodermatophilaceae > Geodermatophilus > Geodermatophilus sp. Leaf369. The sequence continues at coordinate 214,323 of NZ_LMQA01000004.1, forward strand.
CTCCGAGTCGGTGTCCTCGTGCCGACGCTCCAGGAACGGCAGCACGCCCTCGAAGGCGGCGTAGTAGCTGCGCTCGCGGCCGTAGCGGTTCTTGTAGCGGACGTGCACCTGGTCGGGCGAGCCGTGCAGCACGGCCTTCTGGATCTTGGCCGGCAGCTGCTCCCAGGGCGTCTTCATCGAGAAGCCGATCTGGTCGCCCAGCCCGGTCAGCAGCCGGGTGAAGTACTCGTTGCTCATCGAGCCGGCCCAGGGCGCGATGGCGCCCTCGCCCAGGCTCTTCTCCGGGTCGGGGACGACCAGCTCGGGGTCGACCTCCTTGCGGGTGCCGATGCCGGTGCACTCGGCGCAGGCGCCGAACGGGGAGTTGAAGGAGAACGACCGCGGCTCGAGGGCCTCGAAGCTCAGCCCGTCGTCGATGCAGGCCAGGTGCTCGGAGAAGGTGCGCTCCCGCTCGGGGTCGCCCTCCTCGAGGTCGACGAAGTCCAGCACCACGAGCCCGCCGGCCAGGCCCAGCGCGGTCTCGACCGAGTCGGTGAGCCGCCGCTTGGCGCTCTCCTTGACCGTCAGGCGGTCGACGATCACCTCGATCGTGTGCTTCTCCTGCTTCTTGAGCTTGGGCGGCTCGGTGAGCGAGTGGATGACGCCGTCGACCCGGACCCGGGAGAAGCCCTGGGTCTGCAGGGAGGAGAACAGGTCGACGTACTCGCCCTTGCGGGCCCGCACGACCGGCGCGAGGACCTGGAAGCGGGTGCCCTCGGTCATCTCCAGCACCTGGTCGACGATCTGCTGCGGGGTCTGCCGGGCGATCGGCTTGCCGCAGTTGGGGCAGTGCGGCTGGCCGGCGCGCGCGTAGAGCAGGCGGAGGTAGTCGTAGACCTCGGTGATCGTGCCGACGGTCGACCGCGGGTTGCGGTTGGTCGACTTCTGGTCGATCGACACGGCCGGGGACAGGCCCTCGATGAAGTCGACGTCGGGCTTGTCCATCTGGCCGAGGAACTGCCGGGCGTAGGCCGAGAGCGACTCGACGTAGCGGCGCTGGCCCTCGGCGAAGATCGTGTCGAAGGCCAGGCTGGACTTGCCCGACCCGGAGAGCCCGGTGAACACGATCATCGCGTCCCGCGGGAGGTCGAGGTGCACGTCCTTCAGGTTGTGCTCACGGGCGCCGCGGACGACGAGCCGATCCATCATGGGAGTCCCTGTCGATGAGTGCTGCACGGGTGCGGGAGGCGGCCGGGGCACGAGCCGGGGCTCGCGCGGCCTCAGCCGGTGGTGCTCGGGGTGGTGCCGGCGACGACCGGGTCGGCGCCGTGGGCAGTGGGGTCGAAGACGGGGGCGTACCTGCGCCAAGGGCGCTGGCGTTCGAGCTCCGCAGCCAGCCAGAGTAGTCGGGTCTCGGCCCCCGGGGGCCCGACGAACTGGACCGCGGTGGGCAGTCCGCCGGCCCGGTGGCCGACGGGGAGGACCAACGCCGGGAGGCCCGCGGTGTTCCACGCCGAGGTCCACGGGGCCCACCGGGCGTTGGCCGTCACGTTGGCGAGGAACCCCCGCTCGTGCCAGGGGCGGGCGGCCAGCGGGGGCCCGGTGGTGACCGGGGTGAGCAGCAGGTCGACGCCCGGGTCGGCGGTGGCCGCGGACCCGGCGAACCAGCCGGTCATCCGGGTGCGGAAACCCTCCGCGGTGCCCGGTCGGACCAGCCGGGCCCTGCGGACCAGCCGCCCCAGCCGGGCGTGCGTGCGGCTGCGCGGCTCCATCGCGTGCCGGTCGAGGCCCAGCGCCTCGGCGTCGGCGTCGGCACCGGCGAGCCAGCGGGCGACCGTGCCCAACGCCACACCCAGCGGCACCGGAGGGTCCTTCCGGACCACGGTGTGCCCGAGCTCGCGCAGCCCGGCGACCGTGGCCTCCACCGCGGCGCGTCCCTCGGCGTCCAGCCGCACCCCCGGGAGAGGCGACCGGGTGGACACCGCGACGGTCAGCGGGGTCGAGTCGCCGTCGCGTGGCTCGGCGGGCACCCCGTCGGCCAGCACGGCGTGCGCGACCGCGAGGTCGGCGACCGTGGTGGCCAGCGCACCGTTCTCCGCCATCCCGGACCAGTCGTCGGCGCCCAGGCCGGCGGGCACCACCCCGCGACCCGGCTTGAGCGAGACCAGCCCGCAGGCGGCGGCCGGCAACCGGAGCGACCCCATGCCGTCGTTGCCGTGCGCCAGCGGCACCCCGCCGGAGGCGACCGCCGCAGCGCTGCCGCCGGAGGAACCGGCCGGGGAGCGCGCGGTGTCCCAGGGGTTGCGGCTGACCGTGCCCGGGCCGTCGGTGGCGGCGTAGAGGCAGAGCTCGGGCACCCGGGAGATGCCGACGACCACGGCGCCGGCGGCCCGCAGCCGGGCGACGACCGGGTGGTCGACGGTCTGCGGGAGCGGGCGGTGGGCCCGGGACCCGTCGGTGAGGGTCTCCCCCGCCACCGCCACGTTGTCCTTGACCGCGACCGGGACGCCGGCCAGCGGCAGCCGAGCACGGTCGGGGTGGGCGTCCACGGCGGCCGCCTCGGCCAGCGCGGCCTCGGTGCGGACCACCCGGAAGGCACCCACCCGGGCCTCCACGGCGGCGATGTGGGCCAGGTGGGCGCGGACGACCTCGACGGCGCTCAGCTCGCCCCGCCGGACCCGCGCGGCGAGCTCCGTGGCGGGCAGGCCGACCAGCTGCGCCGAGCCGCCGACCGGGTCCGTGGCTAGGTTGGCGTCCATGCGGGCGAACCTATCCGGGGGGTCCGACACTTCTCAGATCGGAGCGGCTCGATGAGCGCGGACAGCAGCGGGTACACCGGCGACGTCGAGGTGGGCGGGCCCCCCGCGACCCGGGTCCTGCCGGGGCTGACGATCGCCAAGCTGGCGGTCAGCGAGATGGCCAACAACGCCTACCTGCTCACCGACGAGGCGACCGGCGACTCGGTGCTGGTCGACGCGGCCGCCGACCCCGCGGCTCTCCAGGCGTTCATCGGCGACGCGCGGGTCACCGCCGTCGTCACCACGCACGGGCACTGGGACCACCACCGGGCGCTGCCCGAGGTGGTCGCGGCCAGCGGCGCCGTGACGATGGCGCACCCGGCCGACGCCGCCGACCTGCCGGTCCCGGTGACCCACCCGGTCGAGCACGGCGACACCGTCGCCGTGGGCGACCAGGTGCTGGAGGTGGTGCACCTGCGGGGGCACACCCCCGGGTCGGTCGCCCTGGTCTGGCGGGGCGGCGAGGGCGCCGGCACGCACGTGTTCACCGGCGACAGCCTCTTCCCCGGCGGTGTGGGCAACACCCAGCAGGACCCGCAGCGCTTCGCCCAGCTCGTCGACGACGTCGAGGAGCGGCTGTTCGGCACGCTCCCCGACGACACCTGGGTCTACCCGGGGCACGGCTCTGACACCACCCTCGGCGCCGAGCGCCCGCACCTCGCGGAGTGGCGCGCCCGCGGCTGGTGAGCCCGCCGCGGGCGCGCGCCCTCCTCAGGCCCGGTGCTGCCGGTACCAGTCGATCAGCGCCTTCGTGGAGGAGTCCTGCGCCTGCAGGGCCTCGTCGTCCCCGGTGAGCGCCGGGGCGATCTGCAGCGCGAGCTGCTTGCCCAGCTCCACGCCCCACTGGTCGAAGCTGTCGATCCCCCAGACCGCGCCCTGGGTGAAGGTGACGTGCTCGTAGAGCGCGATGAGCTGGCCCAGCACCGACGGGGTCAGCGCCGCGGCCATGATCGACGTGGTCGGCCGGTTGCCGGAGAACACCCGGGCCGCGACGACGTCCTCGGCCGTGCCCTCGGCCCGGACCTCCTCGGCGGTCTTGCCGAAGGCCAGCGCCTTGGTCTGGGCGAAGAAGTTGGCCAGGAAGAGGGCGTGCACGTCGGCGTCGGCGTCGACCAGCGGGTGCTCCGGGGTGGCGAAGGCGATGAAGTCGGCCGGGATCAGCCGGGTGCCCTGGTGGATCAGCTGGTAGAACGCGTGCTGGCCGTTGGTGCCGGGCTCGCCCCAGAACACCTCGCCGGTGTCGGTGGTGACCGCCTCGCCGTCCCAGCGCACGGACTTGCCGTTGGACTCCATCGTCAGCTGCTGCAGGTAGGCCGGGAACCGGTGCAGGTACTGGCTGTAGGGCAGCACGGCGTGGGTCTGGGACCCCAGGAAGTTGACGTACCAGACGTTGAGCAGCCCCATGAGCAGGGGCACGTTGCGCTCCAGCGGCGTCGTCCGGACGTGCTCGTCGACGGCGTGGAAGCCGGCCAGGAACTCGGCGAACCGCTCGGGGCCGATCGCGACGACCACCGAGGTGCCGATGGCGGAGTCCACCGAGTACCGGCCGCCGACCCAGTCCCAGAACCCGAACGCGTTGTCGGTGTCGATCCCGAAGTCGGCCACCTTCTCCAGCGCGGTGGAGACCGCGACGAAGTGCTTCGCGACGGCGGACCGGCGCTCGTCGTCGGAGTCCGGGACCGCGAGGCCGTCCCACAGCCACTGGCGCGCGAGCCGGGCGTTGGTGAGGGTCTCCAGGGTGCCGAAGGTCTTCGAGGCGACGACGAACAGCGTCGTGGCCGGGTCGAGGTCCTTGGTCGTCTCGGCCAGGTCGGTGGGGTCGATGTTGGAGACGAACCGGCACTCCAACCCGTCCTGCACGGACGCCTTGAGCGCCTCGTAGACCATCACCGGGCCGAGGTCCGAGCCCCCGATGCCGATGTTCACCACGGTGGCGATCGGCTGCCCCGTGACCCCGGTCCACTCCCCGGAGCGGACCTTGCGGGCGAACGCGTAGACCTTGGCGAGCTCGGCGTGCACGTCGGTGTCGACGTCCTGGCCGTCGACGACCAACGGGGGCTGCATGCCCTCGGGACGGCGCAGCGCGGTGTGCAGCACCGCGCGGTCCTCGGTCACGTTCACGTGCTCACCGGCGAAGGTCGCCTGCAGCCGGTCCAGCACGCCGGTCTGCTCGGCGAGCTCGCGGAGGAGGCCCAGGGTCTCGTCGGTGACCAGGTTCTTGGAGAGGTCGACGTGCAGGTCGGCCACGTCGAGGGTGAGCCGCTCGGCGCGGCCCGGGTCGTCGGCGAACCAGCCGCGCAGGTCGGGGTTCTGCGCGTCCCGGTGGGCCTGCAGGGCCGACCAGGCGGCGGTCGTGGTCGGGTCGTGCGAGGCGGCAGCCACGTGGAGCTCCAGGGAGGTCGGGGATCGTCGTCCCCGACGCTAGGGCAGCCCCGGGTCAGCCGCGCGCGCGGCTGGAGCCGGTGGCCGTCCCGCGGGCGCCGGTGGCCGTGCGGAGGTCGCGCTGGATCTGCCGCAGCAGCCGGAGCTGCTCGTCGACGTCGGCGGCGAGCTCCTCCTGCTCCTCGTGGGTGAAGTCGTCGTGCGTGCGGATCACGACCGCGGCGATCCGGCCGACGATGACGCCGATCCCGATGATCCCGGCGAACATCGTCACCACGGCGATGACCCGGCCCGGCACCGTGGCCGGGGAGAGGTCGCCGTACCCCACCGTCGTGGTGGTGGTGAAGGCCCACCACACCGAGTCCCCGAAGCCCCAGCCCTCCACCCGGCTCACCCCGAGCGCGGAGGCGAGCACCGAGGTCAGGTAGACCCCGATCGCCAGCGGCGTGCGGTTGGCGCAGGCGATCAGCCCGTTCACGAACCTGCTCATCTCGTCACCTTCATCCCTGGTAGCCCTGCCGCATGTCCTCGACGATCCGGGGTCGGTCCAGCGTGCTGGGCTCCAGGCGCTGCGGCGCCCGGTCGGCGGGGAAGACCCCGGCGGCCTCCAGCACGGCGGCGTCGAGGAAGCGGGTCGGCGGGAGCCGGTCCGACAGCGCCAGCTCCGGCGCGACGTCCCCGGCCTGGGCGAGCACGAAGCCCCAGTCGCCGAAGCTGGGGACGTCAACGTGGAACGGGGTGCCGGTCAGCCCGGCGCTGTCCACGGTGCTCACCGTCCGCCAGTAGGCCGTCGGGGTGGAGTACGGGCTGCCGGCCTGCACGGTCACCAGCGCGTCCGGGGCCAGGACGCTGCCGACCAGGCCGTAGAACTCGGTCGAGTACAGCCGCCCGAGCGCCGGGGTGTCCGGGTCGGGCATGTCGACGACGACGGCGTCGAAGGGCTCCCCCGGAGCCTCGCGCAACCAGCTGAAGGCGTCCTCGACCACGACCTGCACCCGCGGGTCGTCCAGCGCGTGGGCGTTGAGGCCGGCCAGCCGGGTGCGGGCCAGCTCCAGGACGGCGGGGTCCAGCTCGACCTGCACCACCTCCTCCACCGAGGGCGCCCGCAGCACCTCCCGGGCGGCCAGTCCGTCCCCACCGCCCAGGACCAGCACCCGCCGCGGGTCGCGGGCCAGCACCGGGTGCACCAGGGACTCGGTGTACCGGTGCTCGTCGACGCTGGAGAACTGCAGGTCGCCGTCCAGGTAGAGCCGGACGTCGTCGCCGCGCTGGGTGACCACGACGTCCTGGTACTGGGAGCGCTCGGCGGCGACCACCGGGTCGTCGTACAGCCGCTGTCGTGCGCCGACCTCGATGTCCTCGGCCTGCCAGAGCAGCACGCCGAGCAGGGTGGCCGCGGCGAGCAGGGCGCCGGTCGCCGTCCGGCGGGCCCGGGGGGTGAGCTGGTGGCGCAGCAGCACGGAGGCGACGACGGCGGCCGCGACGAGGTTCACCAGTCCGGTGAGCGCCGCCCCGCGCACCTGTCCGGCCAGCGGCAGCAGGAGGAAAGGCCAGGCCAGGCCGCCGAGCAGCGCCCCGGCGTAGTCGGCGGCGTTGAGGTCGGCCAGCAGGCGTCCGCTGCCCTCGGCGTCCACCCCGTCGGCGTCGCGCTGGAGCAGGGTCATCAGCAGCGGCACCTCGGCGCCGACGAGCACGCCGATGACCGCGGTGCCCAGGACGAGCACCGCACCGCTGGCCCCGTAGAAGCTGAACGTCACGTAGAGGGTGACGGCGGACAGCCCGCCGACCACGCCCAGCAGGATCTCCACGGCCACGAAGGTCGCGGCGGCGTGCCCCAGCAACGGCTTGACCAGCAGCGCACCCACCCCGAGCGCGGCCACGAACCCGGCCACGATCAGCGAGGTCTGGGTGATCCCGCCCCCGGCCAGGCTGGCCGACAGGGTGAGCAGGACGAGCTCGTAGACCAGCCCGCAGGCGGCGCAGACGGCGACGGCGGCCAGCAGCAGGGGCCGGTACCAGCGCACCGGCCGGACCGTCTCGCGCTCGAGCACCGCCACGGTCAGCTCAGGAGAGCGCGGCGGCGTTGACGACGCCGATGGCGAACAGGCTGGCCGCGACCGCCCAGGCCGCGCCGCTCATCCGCTCCTCGTCGACGATGGCCCGCAGGTGTCCGGGCACGAACGCGTCGAGCACCCGCAGCGCGACGGCCTGCAGCACCACCCCGAGGACGCCGTACACCGCGGAGTCGACCAGGCCCTGGAGCAGCTCGTCGGAGCTCGTCATGATCGAGGTGGTCACGATGACGGCCAGCGCCAGGTGGTTGGCCCCCAGCAGGATCGCCGCGTTGGGCTTGCGGTCGGTGTAGACCTGCTTGCGCAGGTTGCCCGGCGTCAGCAGGTCCAGGGCCAGGAAGCCCAGGCCGAGGACGGCGATGCCGACGACGAAGTAGAGCAGCGTGGCGACGACGCCGTCGCCGAGCTCGCTGCCGTCCAGGGATCCGAAGGTCACGGGGCGCTCCTGCTGTCGGGGGTGCGGTGGGTGGTCACTTGCCGTCTCCGGGGCCGCCGTCGCCGCCGCCGGAGGCCGGCGACCCCGGCCGGAAGCCCGAGCCCAGGAACGCGTAGTAACCGCTGCTGTACCGGCCGTCGACGTCCTCGACCCGGACGGTGCTGCCGTCCGTGGCGGTGGAGACGATGACGATGTCGTCGTCGTAGCGCAGGTACTCCGCGCCGCCGTCGCTCTGTCGCGCCGCCGGTGGGGCCGCCTCGGCGATGTCGGCGGTGGTGGTGCCCACCGGGTCCGGGGAGGAGAAGCCCTCCCCGTCGGAGTCGCTGCCGGTGGACGTGTAGGTGTCCCGGATGAAGCTCTCCGGGCTGCCGCCGGACCCGCAGCCGGCCAGCACCAGGGCCGCGGTCAGGAGGGCTGCCGGGAGGACGCGTCGGGTGCTCATGCCGGGCTCCAGTCGCTGTGGGTGGTGACGACGTCGCTGGTCCCGGCGCCGGGGTACAGGTGCCAGGTCCGCCAGGTCCAGCCGGTCGCCGTCGCGGCACCGGTGAGGGCGGTGAGCGCGGCCGCGTGGCCGGGGAAGGCCGCGACCAGCCAGTCGGACCGGCCGGCCGCCCGGGTGCGGAGACCGGCCACCCGGTCGGCCAGCTCGGCGGTGGGCACCTGCTCCACGGTCGACGTGAAGCGGTACCCGGGGCGGTCGGCGCGGCCGGGCAGCGGGTCGCCGCCGTCGGCCACCGCGTCGCAGGAGACCTGCTCGGTGCGGGTGGCACCGTCCCGGCGGGCGGTGACCACGTGCGAGGCGCCCAGCACGGTGAGCACCAGCTCCCCGCCCCGGCCGTCGGACAGCACGGTCGACGCGAGCCCGGGCGGTGCCGGGGCGTCGAGCAGCAGCCCGAGCGCCGAGGCGGCGACGTCGCGGGTGGGGACGGCGAGGTCCAGCGCCGTCACGAGCCGGGCTGGGCGTGGTAGACGGTGAGCTCGGCGGGGGTGACCCGGCGGCCGGTGGAGACCTCCCACGACTGGGTGGGCGCCCAGCGCTCGAAGGCGAGCAGACCGGTCTTGTCGCGGGTGGCGTAGTCGGCGTAGTCGGCGGTGCCGGTGGGCGGGGTCCCGGTGGTGCCCTCCGAGCGGAAGGCGGCCTGGCCGCGCTCGACCTGCCGGTGCACGACGTCGTTGACGACCACGTCGCCACCGGGCACCAGGTCGGTGCCCTCCACGCGCTGCCACAGGGTGAGCTCGAGGTCGCCCTCGTCGTCCTCCACGGTGAGCCAGCGGCGACCCGTGGAGCCGTCGAGCAGGTGCTCGTACCAGCTCACGCCGCCCTCGGTCATGGTGATCGTGCCGCGCACGACGTGGTCGATCCCGGCGTAGGTGATCACGTCGGCCACGCCGATCTTCATCGGGTCCCAGGTGTCGGGCTGGTCGGCCAGCGGGTCGACCCGGCCGGGCGCGGGACGACGGGTCCGCCGGCTGCGCAGCACCAGCACCGCGATGACGGCCACCGCCGCGATCAGCAGCACGACGAGCAGGAACTCGGTCACCGGGAGGTCCTCCAGCAGGTCGACGACGGGCCGATCGAGACCGTAGCGAACCCCAACAGCGGGCTCACAGCGGGTGCCCAGCCCGTCACCGGGTCAGAACTGCACCCCGCGGGTCAGGGCCCCGTCGACGACCAGGTTGGTCCCGGTGGTGAAGCTGGACACCGGGCTGGCCAGGAACACCACGGCGGCGGCCATCTCCTGCGGGGTGCCCATCCGGCCGGTCGGGTTCAGTGCCAGGGAGCTGGCGTACAGGTCGGGCTGGCCCTCCTGGATCTGCTCCCACACGCCGCCCGGGAACCAGGTGTTGCCCGGCGAGACGGTGTTCGCCCGGATGCCCTCGCCGGCCAGCTGGAAGGCCAGGCCCTGCACGTAGTGCACGATCGCGGCCTTCATCACCCCGTAGGGCCCGGCCGTGAAGTCCACCTCGCGCCCGGAGACGCTGGAGATCGCCACCAGCGCCGCGGACGAGGAGGCCCGCAGGTGCGGCAGCGCCGCCGTGGCCAGCCGGACCGTGCCCATCAGGTCGGTCTGGAACGAGGCCTGCCAGTTCTCCTCGGTGTCGGGGATGGCCAGCGCGCTCACGTTGGCCACCACCACGTCGATGCCGCCCAGCCGGCCCGCGGCGGCCTCGACCCAGGCGGTGAGCGCCGGGCCGTCTGCGACGTCCAGCGGGGTGCCGGTGGCGCCCAGCTCGGCCGCGGTGGCCGCGACGACGGCGGCGTCCCGGGCGCAGAACTCCACCTGGGCCCCCTCGGCCAGGAAGGCCTCGACGACGGCGCGGCCGATGCCGCGGGTGCCGCCGGTGACGAGCACGCGGGAGCCGGTGAGCTGCAGGTCCACGGTAGTTCCTCTCGGGGTGGGGTCAGAGCCGGGCCGCGCGGGCGCGCAGGTCGGCGTGCAGTCCGTCGTAGGCGCGGGCGGGCGGCAGCAGCGCCTTGGCCGCCTTGACCACCGAGGAGTAGTTGGCGTCCACGACGTTGGCGATCGGCGCCTCGGAGATCTGGGAGAGCAGCTGGTAGGCGTCCATCACGTCCAGGCCGAACAGCTCGACGAACCAGTGCACGAGCTGGCTCTGCCCGATCCGCCAGGCGTCCTCCAGCGGGCGGGAGGAGCCGATGGTCATCCAGTGCGTGTCGTCCTCGACCCGGGGCCAGGCGGGTCCGCCGGCCGAGGCCGCGCCCTTGACCAGCTCGACGATCACCGTGGTGGTCATCGCCCCCTCGACGGCGGTGCCGCAGGCCTCGCCCTCGCCCTGGCGGTAGTGCCCGTCCCCCAGGCTGAACAGCGCACCCGGCACGTTGACCCGCAGGTAGCAGGTGGCCCCGGCGCGCATCTGGGGCGTGTCGGTGTTGCCGCCGAAGGCGTCGGGCACCAGGGAGCTGCGCACCTCGCCCCCGGCCGGGGCCACCCCGACGGTGCCGAGCATCGTGTTCACCGGCAGCTCGACCCGGAAGTCGCCGTGCTTGGCCACGAAGCCCACCGTCTCGGCCGCCCGGTCCAGCTCGTACACCCAGGTCAGGTCGGGCAGCGGCGCCTGCAGCATGGCGGTGCGCTCGGTGGAGGTGAGCCCGCCGAAGAACGGCATGACGGCGCTGACGCCGAAGTCCCGGGCCGGCTCCATGGACACGAAGTGCAGCGCCAGGGTGTCCCCCGGCTCGGCGCCCTCGACCCAGAACGGACCGGTCTGCGGGTTGACCGCGGACAGGTCGACCTTCTCGCTGGAGACGTCGGTGCCGGCCCGCAGGGCGCCGGAGAACGCGTCGTCGGACCACAGCCGCAGCACCGTGCCCGGGGCGACCCGGGCCAACGGGGCGACCCCGCCGAAGGTGAAGGCGTACTGCTCGAACGACGGGGTGATCTCGACGACGTCCATGCCGGCACCGTAGGGCCGGGGTGTGACACCCGCGTTGCGGCGCCTCAGCGCACCCGGGTGGCCTCGACGGCCAGCGGCTCCTCCGGGTCCCGGGTGCTCCCTGCCGGCAGGGCCGCCGCCGAGGTGTTCTGCGACGTCGGCAGCCAGCGGCCCCACCAGCGCAGCACGTGCTCCAGGCGGGCCCGGCGGTGCGAGGGCCGCCCGCTGCGGGACAGCTCGTGCCCCTCACCGGGGAACAGCAGCAGCTCGGTGGGCACCCCGCGGCGCTTGAGCTCCACGAAGAGCCGGGTGCCCTGCTCGAGCGGGCAGCGCCAGTCCTCCTCGGAGTGCACGACCATCGTCGGGGTGGTGATCCGGTGGGCCCCGGCCATCGGGGACTGCGCGGCGATCCGCTCGGGGTCGGTGCCCACGTACTGGTCGGCGAAGAAGAACCCGATGTCCGACGAGCCGACGAAGCTCACCGGGTCGTTGAACGCCCGCTCGCTGATCGCGGCCGCGAAGCGCTGGGTGCGGCCGATGAGCAGCGTGGTCATGAACCCGCCGTAGGAGCCGCCCATGACCCCCACCCGGCCGTCGTCCAGGTCGGGTTCCTGCAGCGCCTCGTCGAGGAAGGCGACGACGTCGTCGGCGTCGAGCTCGCCCATCCGCTCCTTGACCGCCCGGCCGTGCTCCTGGCCGTAGCCGGAGGAGCCGCGGGGGTTGCACTGCAGCACCGCGTAGCCGGCCTCGACGTAGGCCTGCGTCTCGTCGAACAGCGTCCAGCCGTACTGGCTGAACGGCCCGCCGTGCACAGTGAGCAGCACCGGGTGGGGGCCCGGCCCGGCCGGGGTGGTGATCCAGCCGTGCACCGGGTAGCCGTCGGGCGCGGTCGCGGTCTTCTCCCGCATCCGGTGCAGCCGCCCGGTGGCCTGCAGCTGCGCACCGAACCCGGTGAGCAGCCGGCGGCGGCCGGGGGTGATGGCCAGCAGCTCCCCCGCCGAGCGGTCGTGCCCCACGGTGGCGACGACGACGCGACCGCCCACCGCCACCCCGGACACCGTGAAGGGCCCGTCGACCAGCGGCTCGGGGTCACCGCCGGCCAGCGGCACCCGCAGCAGCTCGACCGCACCCTGCTTCTGGACGGCGACGAAGGCGGCCCCGTCGGCGACCACCACGCGGCCGAAGTCGTGGCCGAGGTCGTGCCACTCGGGGTCGAGCAGCGGCTCGGGGAACCCGCCGGCGGCGCTGACCTTGCACAGCGTGGTGTTCCGGCCCACGAAGTCCAGGCCGTCGGGGCCGAGGTCGGGCTGGGCGGCGAGGTAGAGCGTGCGGCCCTCGATGTCGCCCGGGTCGTAGGTGGGCGCGGAGACCGACGACCGGCTCTCGGTGACCCGGCGCAGGTGGCTGCCGTCGGGGCGGACCGCGTAGACGTCGGTGACCAGGTCGCGGTCGGCGCGGGCGTGCCGGGCGGAGACGAAGACCAGCTCGGTGCCCGCCGGGTGCCAGGCCACGTCGCTGTCGTCGTGGTCGCCCGAGGTCACCTGCACCGGGGGGGCCGGCTCGACCGCGTCGTCGTCGCCGTCCTGCGGCAGGTCGAGGACGAAGACGTGCTGGCGGCGGTCGGTGGTGAAGCCCAGGTCGTCGGCCCGGTACTTCAGCGTGGTGATCAGCCGGGGCGGCTCGGCCGCGGCGTCGACGCCGTCGGCGGTGCCGTAGCGACCCTCGGCGGGCACCCGGCAGGTGTAGGCGATGTGCCGGGAGTCCGGGGACCAGACCGGTGCGCCGGCACCGAGCGGGTGGTCGGTGAGCCGACGGGCCTCGCCCCCACCGGTGGGCAGCACGTGCAGCTGGGGTCGGCCGCCGCTCTCGGCACCGAGGAAGGCCAGCCACCGGCCGTCCGGGGAGAACCGGGGCGCGGAGTCGCGGTGGCCGTGGGTCAGCGGGCGGGCCGGCGTGCCGCCGTCGGTGGCAACGGCCCACAGCTGGCTGCGGTACTCGTCGGCGTCGAGGTCCAGCCGGGTGACGGCGACGACGGCGGTGGCACCGTCCGGGGACACGGTGGCCGTGCCGGGGGTGCGGAGCAGGGCGAGGTCGGACGGCCGCATGGCGCAGACGCTAACCCAGCGGGCAGGTGCTTAGCAGAGGTCAGGGTCCTAGGGTCACCCCATGACGCGACGGGTGTTCACCGGTGGACTGGTCCTCGACGGCACGGGCTCCCCCGCCGCCCCCGCGGACGTCGCGGTGCAGGACGGCCGGGTGGTGGAGGTCGGCACCGGCCTGGACGGCGACGAGAGCGTGGACTGCACCGGCGCGACCGTGCTGCCGGGCCTGTTCGACTGCCACGTGCACGTGCTGATGAGCGGTGTGGACACCCTGCGCCAGCTGCAGACCCCCTACAGCCAGGTGTACTTCGAGGCGGTCCGCAACCTGCGGCGCACCCTCGCGCTGGGCATCACCTCGGTGCGTGACGCCGCCGGGGCCGACCTCGGGGTGGCCGAGGCGGTCCGCACCGGGCTGGTGCGCGGTCCGCGGATGCAGATCTCGCTGGCCATGATCAGCCAGACCGGCGGGCACGCCGACGACTGGCACGTCTGCGGCGCCGAGACGCCGCTGCTGCCGCCCACCCCCGGCCGGCCGGACGGCGTCTGCGACGGGCCCGAGGAGGTGCGCCGCACGGTGCGGCTGCTGGTCCGTGCCGGGGCCGACGTGCTCAAGGTGGCCACCAGCGGCGGTGTGCTGTCCCCGCGGGACGACCCGCGGCACGCGCACTTCCGCCCGGCCGAGCTCGCCGTGCTGGTCGAGGAGGCCACCGCCGCGGGACTGGCGGTGATGGCGCACGCCCAGGGCGCCGACGGGATCAAGAACGCCGTCCGGGCCGGGATCCGTTCGATCGAGCACGGCATCTTCCTCGACGACGAGGCCATCGAGCTCATGCTCGAGCACGGCACCTGGCTGGTGCCCACGCTGTCGGCACCCCGCGCGGTGCTGGCCGCCGTCGCCGCCGGGGCGGCGCTGCCGCAGGCCGTGATCGACAAGGCCGTCGCGGTGCAGGCCACCCACGACGAGTCGGTGGCGCGTGCCCACGCCGCCGGGGTGCGCATCGCGATGGGCACCGACTCGGGGGTGGGTCAGCACGGGGACAACCTGGGCGAGCTGCAGCTCATGGCCGACCGCGGCATGACCACCGGGGAGGTCTGGCACGCCACCACGCTGTCGGCGGCCCGGCTGATGCGGGTCGACGACGAGCTGGGCTCGCTCGAGCCGGGCAAGCGGGCCGACGTCGTCGTCCTGGACGGCGACGCCGCGGACCTCACCGGCCTGGCCGGCCGGGTGCGCGAGGTGTGGCAGGACGGCGAGCGGGTGGTGCACGGCGGCCGGGTCGCCGACCCGGCTGCCTGAGCCGTTACTGCTGGTCGCGCGCCCGAGCCGCCCGGGACTCGGCCTCGTCGCGGGCGCTGTCCTCGCCGGGCTCACCGGTGGGCTGACCCTCGGGGTCGACCCCGGTGCCCTCGGCGGGGGGCAGCTGGCCGCGGGTCTTGAGCAGCGAGGCGACGGTGGCGATCACCAGCACGCCGAGGATGACCGCCAGCGACAGCCAGATCGGGATCTCCGGGACCGCCTCGATCGGCTCGCCGCCGTTGATGAACGGCAGCGTGTTCTCGTGCACCGCCTCGAGGACCAGCTTGACCCCGATGAAGGCCAGGATCACCGCGAGGCCGTAGGAGAGGTAGACCAGCCGCTTGAGCAGCCCGCCGAGCAGGAAGTACAGCTGCCGCAGGCCCATGAGGGCGAAGACGTTGGCGGTGAAGACGATGAACGCCTCGCGGGTCAGCCCGAAGATGGCCGGGATGGAGTCCAGCGCGAAGAGCAGGTCCGTCGTCCCCAGCGCGAGGAAGACCACGATCATCGGGGTGAAGAGCTTCTTGCCGCCCTTCTCCACCCGGATCTTGTTGCCGTGGAAGTCCGCCGTCATCGGCAGGACCTTCTTCAGCCGCCGGATGAGGGCGTTCTCCTCGTAGTCCTCCTCCTCGCCGTGGTTCCGCACCAGGTTGATCGCGGTGTAGACCAGGAACGCGCCGAAGATGTAGAAGACCCAGGTGAACCGCTCGATCACCGCGGCGCCGAGCAGGATGAAGATCCCGCGCAGCACCAGGGCGATGATGATCCCGACCATCAGGACCTCTTGCTGCAGCTTCCTGGGCACCTTGAAGCGGGCCATGATGATCACGAAGACGAAGAGGTTGTCCACCGACAGCGAGTACTCGGTGAGCCAGCCCGCGTAGAACTGGGTCGCGAAGTCCCCGTTGGTGACCACCAGCAGCACCAGGCCGAACAGCAGGGCCAGGGCGATGTAGAACGTCACCCAGATGCTGGCCTCCCGCACCGAGGGTTCGTGCGGACGACGGGCAACGAGGGCGAGGTCGGCCAGCAGCAGGACGGTGAGTCCCACGAACGTGCCGATCTCGAACCAGACCGGGAGCTCCACGTCCGGGCACACTACGGCGCTCGTTGGCCGGTGCACCCGGTCCCCCCGTGACGTCTACGACCAGAAGTGCCCGGGACGCCGACAGGCCCGCCGGACGACGTCCGACGGGCCTGTGCGGGGTGGTGCGGTGGGTCAGCGCTGGTTGCTGCCCCCGGTGACGTTCGCGCCGCGAGCGGACGGCGGACCGTCGGCCGGGGCGGCGTCCGGGCTGCCGTCACGGTCGCCCGGGCCCTGGACCTGGAGGCCGTCCTTCGTGGCCCCGGGGTCGCCGGCCGTCGTGGCGTGGCTCTTGCCGGCCGCCTCGTCCTTCTTGTTCTTCCGCAGGCTGAGCACCGTGGTGACGATCAGCGTGAGCAGGATGACCAGCAGGGAGAGCCAGGTCGGGATCTCCGGGATCACGGTGATGTGCTCACCGCCGTTGATGAACGGCAGCTCGTTGGTGTGCAGGGCGTGGATGACCAGCTTGATGCCGATGAACCCGAGGATGACGGCCAGGCCGTAGGCCAGGTACACGAGGCGGTCGAGCAGGCCGTCGATGAGGAAGAACAGCTGGCGCAGGCCGAGCAGGGAGAACGCGTTGGCCGCGAAGACCAGGTAGGTCTCCTGGGTCAGACCGAAGATGGCCGGGATCGAGTCGACGGCGAAGATGATGTCCGCGGTGCCGATGGCGATCAGCGCGATGAACAACGGCGTGATGTAGCGCTTGCCGTCGATCTTCGTGGTCATCCGGTCGGAGTGGTACTCCTCGGTCGTCGGCACGGCCTTGCGGACGAGCTTGAGGATCCCGTTCTCCTTGAACTCCTCCTCCTCGTCGTGACCGCCGCTGCGGGCCTGCACGACGGCGGTGTAGATGAGGATCGCGCCGAAGAGGTAGAAGACCCAGCTGTAGTTCTCGATGGCCGCGGCACCGATGAAGATGAAGACGGTGCGCAGGACCAGCGCGAAGGCGATGCCGAACAGCAGCACCTTCTGCTGCAGTTCCCGTGGCACGCCGAAGCTGGCCATGATCAGCACGAAGACGAACAGGTTGTCGACGCTCAGTGCCTTCTCGGTGACGTACCCGGCGAAGTACTCACCGCCGAAGGTGCCGCCGGCGAAGACCAGGACGCCGAGACCGAACAGGATCGCGATGCCGACGTAGACGGCCGACCAGGTGGCCGACTCCTTGAGCGAGGGGGCGTGCGGGGTGCGTACGTGGCCGACGAAGTCGAAGACGATCATGCCGACGATCGCAGCGACGGTGACAGCCCACACCCAGATGGGGACGTCCAACGGTGGTTCCTCCGGTGAGTCTCAGAAGTGCACCGGAGGTCTCTCCCGCCGACCCGGGGGTCGACCGACAGCGCCGGAGGTCGATGGCGACCTCGTGTTGACGACAGCTGCCGCGGGGGATACTCCCCTCCACGTGAACCCGGGTATCGGCAGCAGGTGGCGCTTGCAAACGCCAACCAGTGCCCGTGCCGGACTCGAAGACGTGAACGACCCGGCCCCGCGCGGAGTTCCGGGTCAGGCGGTGGGCTGGCTCACCGGCAGGCGGAGCCGGAAGTGCGCCCCGGCGGTGGACGGCTCGCAGGTCACGTCCCCACCGTGTGCGCGGGCGTGCCCGCGGGCGATGGGGAGGCCCAGACCCGCTCCCCCGTCCCGGCTGCGCGCGGCGTCCAGCCGGACGAGCCGTTCGAACACCCGCTCGCGGTCGGCCTCGGGCACGCCCGGCCCGTCGTCGGTCACGTCGGCCACCGCGTCGGGACCCTCCCGGTGCACCGCGACCCGGACCTGCCCGTCCGTTCCGGCCGCCCGGACGGCGTTGCGCAGCAGGTTGTCCAGCACCTGGGCCACCCGGTCGGCGTCGGCGGGCAGCAGCACCGGGTCACCGGTGACCTGCACCGCTCCCCCGACCCGGCCGGCGACCGCCCGGGCCACGGCGGTCAGGTCGACGTACTGCAGCGCGAGCTCCGGCGCGGCGCCGGCGTCCAGCCGGGCGACGTCGAGCAGGTCACCGACCAGGCGCGCGGACCGGCGCAGCTCCCGCACCGCCCCGGCCAGCAGCTCCTCCCGGCGTTCCCGGGGCGGGTCACCGCGCAGCACGGTCTCCACCGAGGCCTGGACGGCGGCCAGCGGGGTGCGCAGCTCGTGGGCGGCGTCCCCGAGCAGGTCCCGCATGCCGGCCTCGGCCCGCCGGGCCTGCCGCTCGGCACCCTCCAGCTCGTCGAGCATGTCGTCGAAGGCGGCGGCGGTGCGGCCGAGCTCGGTGTGCGGCCGGTCCGGGCGCAGCCGACGGCCCCGGTCGCCCGAGGTGATCGACCGGGCCAGCCCGGTCATCCGCCCCAGCGGCCGCAGGCCCACCCCCACCGTGCCGCTGACCAGCGCCGCGGCCAGCAGCAGGGTCACCGCGGCGGCCACGGCCAGGACCCAGCGCAGCTGGGTGACCGCGTCGGTGATGGGGCTCTGGTCGGCGACCAGGGTGATCCGGGCGCCGTCGGGCAGCTCCTCCTGGAGCACGTAGGCGTCGCCGGTGTCCTGCACCTGGCCCGGGTCCGGGCGCGCCGCCGGCCCGCCGGGTCCGGGGCCGCCGGCAGGACCGGCCGGCGGGTCGGGGATGCCGCCGACCTCCTCGCCGTCCGCGGTCTGCAGCAGGGCCTGGACGGTGTCCCCCGTGACCGCGGCGACGACCTGCTCGTCGGTGCGCCCCTGCTCGACCAGGGTGGCCGCGATCTCCGCCCGGTCGACCAGCCGGTCCCGCAGGTCGCTGCGCAGCTGGGCGCCCAGCGCCAGGTCCACCGTCACCCCGAGGACGACCAGCAGCACCGCGAGCAGGGCCAGCACCAGCAGGCTCACCCGGCGACGCAGCGACGCCGTCGCCAGTCCGTCCCCGCTCACGTCCGGACCGTGTAGCCCAGGCCGCGGACGGTGTGCACCACCCGCGGGCCGTGCGCCTCGAGCTTGCGGCGCAGGGCGCTCACGTGGACCTCGACCAGGTTGGGGTCGTAGTCCTCGTAGCCCCACACCTGGGTGAGGATCTGGGTCTTGCTCACCGTGCGGCCCCGGGCCCCCACCAGGTAGCCCAGCAGCCGCAGCTCGGTGGCGGTCAGCTCGAGCCGGTGCCCGGCGCGGGTCGCCGTCCCGGCGGGCTCGTCGACCACCAGGTCGCCCACCTCGACGGCGCCGGGCCAGGCACCCCGGCGGTTGAGCACTGCGCGCACCCGGGCGACCAGCTCGGCCATCGCGAACGGCTTGACCAGGTAGTCGTCGGCGCCGGCGGCGAAGCCGGCCAGCCGGTCGGGCACCGCGTCCCGGGCGGTGAGGACGACGATGCCGGCGTCCCCCGCCGCCCGGACGTCTCCGGCCAGCGCCAGCCCGTCCCGCCCGGGCAGCATCACGTCGAGCACGACCAGGTCCGGGCGGAACCCGGCCAGGTCCGCGGCCAGCGTCGTCCCGTCGGCCCGCCCCTCGACCAGGCAGCCCTCCTCGGCCAGCGCGGTCACCACTCCCTCCCGGATCGCGGTCTCGTCCTCGACCACGAGCACCCGGGGTCGCGCTCTCTGCTCGGTAGGCACGGCAGCGATGGTGCCCCGCGCTCCCTGAAGGTGCGCTGAAGAACCGGTCCAGGGGCGCTCGCTTCAGGGTGGGTTCAGGTCCGGCGCACACGGTGGGGACCAGCGCCGCTCCTCCGAGCGGCCCCCAGCACTGGAGGAACCGTGAACCGCTCCGCTCTCCCCACCACCCGCACCCGCCGCTGGACCGCCGGGGTCGTCGGCGGCGCCGTCGCCGGTGCGGTGCTGCTCGGCGGCGGGGTCGCCCTCGCCGACGGCGGCAGCTCCACCACCGAGGCCCCCACCACCGACGCGCCCGCCACCGACGCCCCGGCCGCCGGTGCGCCCGCACCGGGTGACGGCCCGGTCGGCCCCGGTGCCGACGGCGAGCGGCCCACCCCGCCGGCCGACGGCGAGGCCCCCACGCCCCCCGCGGACGGCGCGGCCCCCACGCCCCCGGCCGACGGCGAGGCCCCCGCGGGCGGTCCGGCCGCCGGCGGCCCGGGCGCCGAGGGCGACCGGCTGGTCGGGACCGTCACGGCGGTCTCGGACACCGCACTCACCCTGACCGACGACACCGGCGAGACCCACGAGCTCACCCTGACCGACGACACCCGCATCGGCGGCGGCCCCGGCGAGGAGGGGTCGGTCGCCGACCTCGCCACCGGCGACCGGGTCGAGGTCCGGGCCACCGACGGCACCGCCAGCGAGGTCCGCGAGGCCCTGGCCCACGTGGACGGCGTCGTCGTCTCCGTGGACGGCACCGACCTGACCGTGGTCACCACCCCCGGCCTGCACGTCGACGTGGACGCCGCGGCACTGTCCGAGGTGCCCGCGGTGGGTGACGACGTGCACCTGAGCGGCACGGTCACCGACGACACCGTGGTCGCCACCGACAGCGCCGTCGGGCCGCGATGACCGGCCCGCTCTGGGTCGACCTGGTCCTGCTGGCGCTCCTGGTCGCCGGCGCGGTCGCCGGCTGGCGGCGCGGGGGGCTGCGGCTGGCCGGGTCGGTGGCCGGGCTGGTCGTCGGCCTCGCCGTGGGGCTGGCCGTGGTGCCGGCACTCGCCGCCGACCTGACCGGCAGCACCGCCCGGCTGGTCGAGGTGGTCGGGGTCCTGCTGGTGGGCGCACTGGGCTCGGCACTGGGCCGTGGGCTCGGCGGCCTCCTGGCCACCGTGCTGGCCCGGCTCCACCTGTCGCTGCTGGACCGGGCGGCCGGCGCGGTCGGCGGGCTCGTGCTCGCCGCCGTGCTGGTGGGCGGCGGTCTGGCCCTGCTGTCCAGCGGACCCGGCCCCGCCGGGGAGTGGCTGGCCACCGCCCGGGCCTCGCAGCTGGGGTCGGCGGCCACCGCGGTCGCGGACCAGGCGCTGACCCTGGTGCGGACGCAGGCACCGGGCCTCCCGGGCGGTTTCCGGTGAGCTGGCGGGACGGCGACACCGCCGAGTTCCCCGCGGTGCCGGCCGGCCGGGAGCCCACCCACGTGGTGGGCCCCTGGGCGCTGGGCACCCGGGGCACCGACGACGACTGGGAGTACTGGCGCGACGCCGGCCCGGACCGGGACCCGGTGCGGGAGCCTGCGGCGCCGTCGGGGCGTCGGCGGCGACTGCTCGTCGGGTCGGCGATCGGCGCGGCCGCGCTGGCCCTGGTGGTGGGGGTCGCCGTCGGTGCCGGGGCCGCGATCAGCCCCGACGTCAGCAGCGCGGACCCCACGGTGAGCGTCTCGACGTCCTCCCCCTCGGAGACCGCCCCCACCGAGTCGGACCCCACCGAGACGGACCCGGCTCCTGGGGACTCGGCGGACGACCCCGCCGCCGCGGACGAGGAGCGGCCCGGGCCGGGTGGACCGGCCGACCCGGCGGACGGCCCGGAGGGTGGACCGCCGGCCGGCGGTCCGGCGGGTGGCCCGGCCGGTCCCGGCGGCTGACCCCGGACGCGACCGAGCCCCGGCCGGCACCCGTGGGTGCCGGCCGGGGCTCGTCCGTCGGGGTGTGCCCCCGGCGTCAGGCGTGCGCCTGGTCGAACTGCCGCAGCTCCCGCTTCAGCTCGTTGAGCTCGTCGCGGAGGCGGGCGGCGACCTCGAACTGCAGCTCGCGGGCCGCGGAGAGCATCTGGTCGTTCATCTCGGTGATCATGTCGGCCAGCGCGGCCCGGGGCAGCCCCTCGACGTCGATCGACCCCGCCTTGGCCTTGCCCTTGGACTTCGAGGACAGCCCGGGGACCGGGGCCTTCCCGCGGGACTGCTGGCGACCGGACCCGCCGAACTGCTCGGTGGCGGCCTCGGCCTCCTCGCTGGCCTTGTAGATGCCGTCGAGGATGTCCACGATCTTCTTCCGCAGCGGCTGCGGGTCGACGCCGTGGGCGGTGTTGTAGGCGACCTGCTTCTCCCGGCGCCGCGAGGTCTCGTCGATCGCCTGGGCCATCGACGGGGTGATCTTGTCGGCGTACATGTGCACCTGGCCCGAGACGTTGCGGGCGGCGCGGCCGATGGTCTGGATCAGCGAGGTGCCCGAGCGGAGGAAGCCCTCCTTGTCGGCGTCGAGGATCGCCACCAGGGACACCTCCGGGAGGTCGAGGCCCTCGCGGAGCAGGTTGATCCCCACCAGCACGTCGTACTCGCCCTGCCGCAGCTCGCGCAGCAGCTCGACCCGGCGCAGGGTGTCGACCTCCGAGTGCAGGTACCGCACCTTGATGCCCAGCTCGAGCAGGTAGTCGGTGAGGTCCTCGCTCATCTTCTTGGTCAGCGTGGTGACCAGGATCCGCTCGTCCTTCTCGGTGCGGGTGCGGATCTCGTGCACCAGGTCGTCGATCTGGCCCTTGGTCGGCTTGACCACGATCTCGGGGTCGACCAGGCCGGTGGGCCGGATGACCTGCTCGACGAACTCGCCCTGGGTGCGGCCGAGCTCGTACTTACCCGGGGTGGCCGAGAGGTAGACGGCCTGACCGATGCGGTCGGTGAACTCCTCCCACTTCAGCGGGCGGTTGTCCATCGCCGAGGGCAGCCGGAAGCCGTGGTCGACCAGGGTGCGCTTGCGGCTCATGTCGCCCTCGTACATGCCGCCGATCTGCGGCACGGTCACGTGCGACTCGTCGATGACGAGCAGGAAGTCGTCGGGGAAGTAGTCGATGAGGCAGGAGCCTGCGGTGCCGGCGCCGCGGCCGTCGATGTGCCGGGAGTAGTTCTCGATCCCGGAGCAGAAGCCGACCTGGCGCATCATCTCGATGTCGTAGGTGGTGCGCATGCGCAGCCGCTGGGACTCCAGGAGCTTGCCCTGCTTGTCCAGCTCGGCCAGCCGCCCCTCGAGCTCGGCCTCGATGCCGCCGATGGCGCGTTCCATGCGCTCTGGGCCGGCGACGTAGTGGGTGGCCGGGAAGACGTAGAGCTCCTGGACCTCGCGCACGACCTCGCCGGTGAGCGGGTGCAGGTAGTACAGCCGCTCGACCTCGTCGCCGAACATCTCGATCCGGACCGCGAGCTCCTCGTAGACCGGGAACACCTCGATGGTGTCGCCGCGGACCCGGAACGTGCCGCGGGTGAAGGCGAGGTCGTTGCGGGTGTACTGCTCGGTGACCAGGGTGCGCAGCAGCTCGTCGCGGTCTCGCTCCTGGCCCAGGGAGATCTTCAGCGCCCGGTCGACGTACTCCTGCGGGGTGCCCAGGCCGTAGATGCAGGACACCGTGGAGACCACCACGACGTCGCGCCGGGTGAGCAGGCTCTGGGTGGCCGAGTGCCGCAGCCGCTCCACCTCCTCGTTGATCGAGGAGTCCTTCTCGATGTAGGTGTCGGTCTGCGGGACGTACGCCTCGGGTTGGTAGTAGTCGTAGTAGGAGACGAAGTACTCCACCGCGTTGTTGGGCAGCAGTTCCTTGAACTCGTTGGCCAGCTGCGCGGCGAGGGTCTTGTTCGGCGCCATCACCAGGGTGGGCCGCTGCACCTGCTCGATCAGCCAGGCCGTGGTCGCCGACTTGCCCGTGCCGGTGGCACCCAGGAGCACGGTGTCCTTCTGGCCGGCGTTGACCGCGGTCGCCAGCTCCTTGATCGCCGTCGGCTGGTCACCCGAGGGCACGAACTCGCTGATCACCTCGAAGGTGCCCTGCGTGGGCTTCAGACCGGTCTTCGTCGTCACGCCCCGACGGTACGACGGGGGTACGACAGAAACCCGACGACGACGTCCGGACCCCTCCCGGCACCCCCCGCCCGGCACCCCGACGGGACGTCCCACCGACCCCAGGAGTGACGTGTGGGACGTAATTACACGGTTGTGACACACGGGGTGTGAAGACCCCGTCACAGGGGGTTGTGGGGCCGGGTGCCCGGCCCTAGCGTCGGTGGTGCAGGACGACGGGGACAGCGTCAGCCGCACCGAACGGCCCGGGCACGCACCGGGTACCGCGGGGCGACGACGAGATCCGGTACCACCCGGGACACCGGGCACGGCCGGACCCGCCCCTGCCCGACTCGAGGCCCTCCACGGACACCGTGGGGGGCCTCGTCGCGTCCCACCCGCAGACCGCCCGACCGGGCCGTGCGCGACGGCACGCACCGCACGCCCGGCGGACCGGGCCGGCTCTTGGCAGACTCCTCCCGACGACCGTGACCCGATCGTCGCGGCGGACGCGTGTCCCCCGCCTCGTCCGTGGGCACCGTCCGTGGGCACCGCAGCCCCGACCCGGTCACCGACCAGCCGCCCCCGGCGGCACCCCGCACGACCCGCAGGTCCCCGGACGTCCGGGGACCGCCCACAGCAGGAGGAACGCCACCACATGACCACCCAGGTCTGGCCCGGTACCGCCTACCCCCTCGGGGCGACGTTCGACGGCACCGGCACCAACTTCGCGATCTTCAGCGAGGTGGCCGAGAAGGTCGAGCTGTGCCTGTTCGACGACGACGGCACCGAGACCCGCATCCGCCTCCCCGAGATGGACGCCTTCGTCTGGCACGCCTTCCTGCCCGGCATCCAGGCCGGCCAGCGCTACGGCTACCGGGTGTACGGCCCGTACGACCCCGAGGCCGGGCTGCGCTGCAACCCGAACAAGCTGCTGCTGGACCCCTACGCCAAGGCGATCGACGGCGGCATCGACTGGGACCCCTCGGTCTTCGGCTACGACTTCGAGACCCAGGAGCGCAACGACGACGACTCCGCGGCGCACATGCCCAAGTCCGTCGTGGTCAGCCCCTACTTCGACTGGGGCACCGACCGCGCCCCGCGCACGCCGTACCACAAGAGCGTCATCTACGAGGCCCACGTCAAGGGCCTGACGATGACCCACCCGCGGGTCCCCGAGGAGCTGCGCGGCACCTACGCCGGCATCGCGCACCCGGCGGTCATCGAGCACCTCACCGACCTCGGCGTGACCGCGATCGAGCTCATGCCGGTGCACCAGTTCGTGCAGGACGACACCCTGCAGCAGAAGGGCCTGCGCAACTACTGGGGCTACAACTCCATCGGCTTCTTCGCCCCGCACGACGAGTACGCCAGCAACACCGACAACGGCATGCAGGTGCAGGAGTTCAAGGGGATGGTCCGCACCCTGCACGAGGCGGGGATCGAGGTGATCCTCGACGTGGTCTACAACCACACCGCCGAGGGCAACCACAACGGCCCGACGCTGTCGTTCAAGGGCATCGACAACCAGGCGTACTACCGCCTCGTCGAGGGCGACGAGCAGTTCTACATGGACTACACCGGCACCGGGAACTCCCTCAACGTGCGCCAGCCGCAGTCGCTGCAGCTGATCATGGACTCGCTGCGCTACTGGGTGACCGAGATGCACGTCGACGGCTTCCGCTTCGACCTGGCCTCGACCCTGGCCCGCGAGCTGCACGACGTGGACAAGCTGTCGGCGTTCTTCGACCTGGTCCACCAGGACCCGATCGTCAGCCAGGTCAAGCTCATCGCCGAGCCCTGGGACGTCGGCGACGGCGGCTACCAGGTGGGCAACTTCCCCTCGCTGTGGACCGAGTGGAACGGCAAGTACCGCGACACCGTGCGCGACTTCTGGCGCGGCGAGGACGCCACGGTCGGTGAGTTCGCCAGCCGGATCACCGGTTCGGCCGACCTCTACCAGCACTCGGGACGTCGTCCGGTCGCCAGCATCAACTTCGTGACCGCCCACGACGGCTTCACGATCAACGACCTGGTCTCCTACAACGACAAGCACAACGAGGCCAACGGCGAGGGCAACAACGACGGCGAGAGCCACAACCGCAGCTGGAACTGCGGCGTCGAGGGCGAGACCGACGACGCCGAGATCCTCGCCCTGCGCGCCCAGCAGCGCCGCAACTTCATCGCCACCCTGATGCTCTCCCAGGGCGTCCCGATGCTGCTGCACGGCGACGAGCTGGGTCGCAGCCAGGGCGGCAACAACAACGGCTACTGCCAGGACTCCGAGCTGACCTGGATCGACTGGTCCGACGTCGACGAGGGCCTGGTCGAGTTCACCAAGCTGGTCACCCACCTGCGGCACGCGCACCCGACGTTCCGCCGTCGCCGGTTCTTCAACGGCCGTCCGGTCGGTCGCGGCGAGGGCGACCCGGTCCCCGACATCGCGTGGCTGACCCCGTCCGGTGAGCTGATGAGCGAGGAGGACTGGGACGCCCACTACGCCAAGAGCGTCGCGGTCTACCTCAACGGCAACGGCATCCGCTCGACCGACGAGCGCGGCGAGGCCGTGGTGGACGACTGCTTCATCCTGGCGTTCAACGCCTGGCACGAGGACATCGAGTTCACCCTGCCCTCCGACGAG
Organism: Geodermatophilus sp. Leaf369; assembly: GCF_001424455.1. Taxonomy (NCBI): domain Bacteria; kingdom Bacillati; phylum Actinomycetota; class Actinomycetes; order Geodermatophilales; family Geodermatophilaceae; genus Geodermatophilus; species Geodermatophilus sp. Leaf369. The sequence goes on from NZ_LMQA01000004.1 coordinate 240,146, forward strand.
TACGCCCCGACCTGGTCGGTCGTCGTGGACACCGCCGAGTTCGGCCCGGTGGACCCCAACGAGCACTCCGCCGGCGACGTCGTCACGGTCAAGGGCCGGGCCATGGTCGTCCTGCGCAGCGTCTCGTGACCACGGCCACGGGGGCACGGGAGCAGACCCGGGAGCACAGCCGGGGGGTGCCCTCGGGCACCTACCGGCTGCAGTTCCACGCCGACTTCACCCTGGACGCCGGCGCGGAGCTGGCCGGCTACCTGGCCGACCTCGGCGTCAGCCACGCCTACGCCTCGCCGCTGCTGCGCTCGGCCGAGGGGTCCAACCACGGCTACGACACCACCGACCACGCGCACGTCGACGAGGCGCGCGGCGGCCGGGAGGCCCTCGACCGGTTCGTCGCCGCACTGCACGAGCACGGTCTGGGCCTGGTGCTGGACCTGGTGCCCAACCACATGGGCGTGGACGACGCCCACGCCTCCCAGTGGTGGTGGTCGCTGCTCGAGCTGGGCCAGGACAGCCCGCACGCGCACGCCTTCGACGTCGACTGGGAGTTCGGCGGTGGTCGGGTCCGGGTGCCCGTCCTGGGCAGTGCCGACGACGTGGCGCAGCTGGAGGTCGAGGACGGCGAGCTCCGCTACTACGAGCACCGCTTCCCGATCGCCCCCGGCACCGGCGAGGGCACCCCGCAGGAGGTGCACGACCGGCAGCACTACGAGCTGGTCGACTGGCGCCGGGCCGACGGCGACCTCAACTACCGCCGGTTCTTCGCCATCAACACCCTGGCCGGGCTGCGGGTGGAGGACCAGCGGGTCTTCGACGCCACCCACGAGCTGGCGGTGTCGCTGGTGTCCGAGGGCCTGGTCGACGGGCTGCGGATCGACCACCCGGACGGGCTGGCCGACCCGCAGCAGTACCTGGACCGGCTCGCCGAGGCCAGCGGCCACCGCTGGACCGTGGTGGAGAAGATCCTGGAGCCCGGCGAGCAGCTGCCCGCCGACTGGGCCACCGCGGGCACCACCGGTTACGACGCGCTGTCCGAGGTCGACGGCGTGCTCGTCGACCCGGCCGGCGAGGCCGCGTTGACCGCGCTGGACACCGAGCTGGTGGGCCACGGGGTCGACTACGCCGAGCTGGTGCACGGCACCAAGCGCGAGGTCACCGACGGCATCCTCGGCTCCGAGGTCGCCCGGCTGGCCCGGCTGGTCGGCGACCTCCCCGGGGTCCCGGCCGAGCAGGTCGTCGAGGGGCTCGCCGAGCTGCTCGCCTCCTTCCCGGTGTACCGCACCTACCTGCCCGAGGGCCGGTCGCACCTGGACGCCACCGTCGCGGCCGTCCGGGAGCGTCGACCCGACCTCACCGCCGCGGTCGACGGGCTGCACCCGTTGCTGGCCACCCCGCACACCGAGCTGGCCACCCGCTTCGAGCAGACCTCGGGCCCGGTCATGGCCAAGGGCGTGGAGGACAGCGCCTACTACCGGTGGGCCCGGTTCGTGATGCTCAACGAGGTGGGCGGCGACCCCGCACACTTCGGCATCTCGGTCGCGGACTTCCACGCCGCCCAGGAGCACCGGGCGGCCGAGCGGTCGGTCTCCATGACCACGCTGTCGACCCACGACACCAAGCGCAGCGAGGACGTGCGGGCCCGGCTCGCCGTGCTCGCCGAGCTGCCCGAGGAGTGGGCCGGGCTGGTGCGGGGCTGGCTGGCCCGGCACCCGCTGGCCGACCGGCCGCTGGCGCACCTGGTGTGGCAGAACCTGGTCGGGGCCTGGCCGTTGTCCCGCGAGCGGGCGCAGGCCTACGTGGAGAAGGCCGCCCGCGAGGCCGGCACGTCGACCACGTACACCGCTCCCGACGAGGAGTTCGAGGCAGCCCTGCACGCGATGGTCGACGCGGCGTTCGACGACCCGACCACCCGGTCGGAGATCGACGCCTTCGTCGAGCGGATCACCCCGCCCGGCTGGTCGAACTCGCTGACCCAGAAGCTGCTGCAGCTCACCATCGCCGGGGTCCCGGACGTCTACCAGGGCACCGAGCTGTGGGACTTCAGCCTGGTCGACCCGGACAACCGCCGTCCGGTGGACTACCGGGCCCGTCAGGAGCTGCTCGCCGGTCTGGACGACGGCGCCGTCCCGGCCGTGGACGCCTCGGGCGCGGCCAAGCTGCTGGTGGTCTCCCGGGTGCTCCGACACCGGCGGGACTCCCCCGGGTCGTTCTCCCGCTACGAGCCGGTCGGCGTGACCGGGTCGGCGGCGGACCACGCGGTGGCCTTCGACCGGGGTGGCGTCGTGACCGTCGCGACCCGGCTGCCGGTGGGCCTGGCCGCCACCGGGTGGGGCGACACCGCCCTCGAGCTGTCCCACGGCGGCTGGCGCGACCTGCTCACCGGCACCCGCGTCGTCTCCGACGCGCACGGCGTCTCGGTGGCCGAGCTGCTCACGGCCCTCCCGGTCGCGCTGCTGGTCAAGGACTGACGAAGGACCTCCTCGCCAGGTGACGTACTGGAACGGCCCCCTCGCAGGGGCCCACCACGAGCTTGCGAGTGGTGGGGGGCGAGGGGGTCCTTTCAGAAGCGGATGGCGTCGATGACCTTGACGCGCACCGCCAGCAGCGCGGGGAGCAGGCCGGCGAGCGCTCCGACGCCGGCGGCGGCGACCAGGCCCTCGACGGCGGCCTGCACCGGGAAGCCCGGTTCGTCGGCGATCGGCACCCCGCCGTTGAACCACTGCTCGATCGGCAGGTTCGCCACCACCACCACGGCGAGTGCCACGGCCGCCAGTCCGGCGAGCAGGGTGGCGACCACCGACTCGAGCATGATCGCGCCGAAGACCCGGGACGACGTCGCCCCGAAGCTGCGCCGGATGCCGATCTCCCGCACCCGCTGGCGGACGGCCATCATCCCGACGTTGAAGACCCCGAGCCCGCCCAGCAGCAGGACGACGGCCCCGGCCCCGCGGATGGCCAGCCGCAGCACGTCCAGGCTGTCGGCGACCCCGGGTGAGTCCATCCGGTAGGCGTCGACCTGCAGGCCGGGCAGCACCAGCGACAGGTCGTTGCCCACCGCGGCGATCACGGCGTCGGCCTGCTCAGGCGGCACCCAGAGCTCCAGCGTGGTGGGCCCGAACCCGTAGCTGCTGGAGACGGTCGTGTCGGCCACCCCGAGCCCCGAGCGGTCGACGCGGTACACCAGCGGGTACTCCCCGCCGTCGTTCTTCAGCACCCCCACCACGGTCGCGGTGACCGGCCGGGCGCCGCCGAGGACGACGCTGCGGGGCCCGGTGAACTCCCCGCCGCCCATCTGAGCCAGCACGAACTCGTTGACCACCAGGGCCGGGGACAGCGAGTCCCGGTCGGCGTCGACCAGCCACCGCCCGGCGACCGGCTCGATCCGGTGCAGCTCCCCGTAGGACGGCGACACCTCCATCGTCGGCAGCTCCTGGGTGCCGGCCGGCAGCCGGAACAACGCGCTGCTGCTGCGGGAGGTGGCGAACTCCGACACCCCGTACCGGTCCAGCAGGTCCCCGGTCGCGGCGTCCCACTCCGCGGCGGCCGGCGGCAGGCCGGTCGTCGGGTCGTAGCCACTGATGGAGATGGTCGCCGGCCGGCCGCCGTACCGCTCCGCCTGCTCCTGCTGCACCTGGGCCACGATCAGCCCCAGCGCGGTCACCGCGGTCATCGCGAACACGGCGAGGAAGACCCCGACCAGGGAGAGCACCACCCGGGCCTTGTGCACCCGGACCTCGCTCCAGGCCTCCGCGAGCACCCCGAGCAGCCCGGTCACGAGGTCGCCGCCGCGGTCTCGGCGGCCGTCATCGGTGTCAGCCGGCCGGCCTCGAGGCGCAGCTGGCGGTCGGCCAGCGCGGCGACCGCGAGGTCGTGGGTGATCGTCACCAGGGCCGCACCCTGCTCGGCGGCGGCCTCGGCGAGCAGGGCCATCACCGCCCGGCCGGTCTCGACGTCCAGCGCGCCGGTGGGCTCGTCGGCCAGCACCACGCGGGGACGGCGGACCAGCGCCCGGGCGATGGCCACCCGCTGCTGCTCGCCGCCGGACAGCCGCTCGGGCACCTGGTCGGCGCGGTCGCCCAGCCCGACCCGGTCGAGCACCTCCCGGGCGGTCCGGCCGCGGCGGAGGAAGTCCTTCCCGTGGGCGTAGAGCAGCGGGGCGGCGACGTTCTCCGCCGCGGTGCGCCGGGGCAGCAGGTTGAACTGCTGGAACACGAACCCGAAGCACTCCCCGCGCAGCCGGGCCCGCCGCCGGCCACGCAGCCGGGCGGTGTCCTGGCCGTCGAGCAGGTACTCCCCCGCCGTGGGGCTGTCCAGCAGCCCGAGCACGTTGAGCAGGGTCGACTTCCCCGATCCGGAGCGGCCCACGATCGAGACGTGCTCGCCGGCGGCCACGGTGAGGTCGACGCCGGTGAGGATCGGCAGCACGCCGCCGTCGGGCAGCCGGACGTCGCGGCCCACCCCGGTGAGCTGGAGCTGGCTCACCCGCCGTACCCGAAGCCCGTCCCGGCGTCGACCGGGGTGTCGTCGGCGACGGGGACGTACTCCAGCACCAGCTGGCCCTCGGTGACGCCGCCGGTGACCTCGACCAGGAGGCCGTCGGTGAGCCCGAGGGTGACCGGGGTCGACACGGGTTCGCCGTCGGTTCCCACGACCCAGACGTTGCCGGCCTGCACCGAGCCCTGGACGGCGGTGACCGGCAGGGTGAGGACGTCGGCCGCGGTGCCGGCCTGGACCGCCACGGAGGCGGCCATCCCGGCGAACACCGGGGTCCCCGCGGGGACCGCGCACCGGGCGGTGGTCCCGGTGGTGATGGCCCCGGTGGTCGGGTCGAACCCGCCCGTCGTCCCCGTGCCGTCGCCGGTGGACGCCGGCGGGGCACCCAGGGTCAGCCCGGAACAGGTGAACGGCGCCGGCCCGCCCTGGACGGTGACGTCGGCCGCGGCCGGCGGGGTGAGCAGCCGGAACTGGTCGTCCTGGGTGAGGGGCGCACTGATCGACAGCGTGCCGGGGCTGATCTGCCCCACGACGTCCCCGACGGCCACCACCTGCTCCACCAGGACGTCGAGCGAGGTGACCGTGCCGGCTGCGGTCGCGGTGACCGTGGAGACGGTGACCAGCGGCTCCCGCGGCGTGACCGTCTCGGTGCCCTCGGCGTCGGTCGTGGTCACCGGGTCGCGCTCGGTGGTGACGGTGATCGTGAGCAGACCGTCGCCGGCGGAGACCACCGCGCCCGGGGCGACGAGCAGCCGACGCACCTCCCCGATCGCGGTCGCCTTGACCGGCACCGCGGGGTCGGCGACGACGGTGCCGGTGACGGTCACGGTGTTCTGCACCGTCCCGAGGGAGACGGGCACCTGAGGGCTCTCCAGGTCCACCGCGGGTGGGGTGGTGGCACCGTCCGCGGAGGCCTCGCCGGCGCCGGAGCCCCGGAAGGCCAGCACGACCAGGGCCACCGCGATCACCGCCCACACCAGCAACCTCAGACCGGGGAAGACCAGGGTGCGCAGGACCCTCATGGCGGCTCGTCTCGTACGTCGGTGGGGCTGTGACCAGCAAGGTAGCGGCGCCGGGGCGGTTGCGGATCCTCCCCCGGACCGATCCGGTGCCGTGTCGTGTCACCCCCCGGGAGGACGCCAGACCGCGGCCAGGGCAGCCGGCCACGCCGGGTCCCGGGTGTGGTCGGTGTGCCCGCGCCGGCCGGGCCACGGCTCCTCCTGCGGGTCCACCACCGCGGGGTCGGGCAGCCGCCACTCGGTACCGGACGCCCGCACGCCGTCGGCACCGACGACGTCGACGCCGTCGTCCTGGCCGTCGGCGGTCAGCCGGGTCGAGGTCAGCAGGCCCCCGTCGGGGCTGCGGTCCCACGCCAGCACCGGCCCGCCGAACGGGTCGGTCGCCCGGAACAGGCTCGACCACCGCCCGTCCAGCACCCCGAGCGTCCAGCGCAGCAGCGCCACCGGCACCGCCCGCGGGAACACCCGGGCGTAGACCAGCCGGAGCTGGGAGGCGTGGGTGACCAGCGCGACCCGGGGCCGCAGCCCGGGCGGCACCTGCAGCAGGGCGGCCAGGCAGATCAGGCTGCCCTGGCTGTAGCCGACCAGCGTCACCCGGTCGGCCCCGCTCCGGGCCAGCAGCCACCCCACCCGGGTGGCCACGTCGCCGACCGCCCGCCGCGAGTAGGGCGGCGGGACGACGGGGTGCACCTCGCGGGGCCAGAACGCGACGACGTCCCAGAGCACGTTGACCCCTCGCCGGACCGCGGGGTGCAGCACCGCGCCCCGACCCGCCAGCAGCAGCCCGACCGCGAAGCCCACCAGGGCCACCGTGCCGACCCCGACCAGCACCCGGCCGACGGGTCCGGCGTCGGGCAGCGGCACCCCGGCCAGCCCGGCCAGCAGGACCCCGGCCGCCAGCACGGTCAGCGCCGCCAGCCCGACCAGCACGCCCGGCGCCCAGGACCGGAGCCCGGCCAGCCACAGCCCGGTCGCGGCGCTCTCGACCACCCGCCCGTCGGTTCCCGGTGGGTAGGAGGCCGCGGCCCTCGAGCGCCGGCCGGGCGCCGACCGGGCCCGGGCCACCAGCACGGCGACACCGACCGCGGCCAGGCCCACGACCGCGACACCCCAGCCGGCCGCGGTGGCCCGGTAGACCCCGGCGACCTCACCGCCCAGCACCCGCCGGGTGGCCCAGACCAGCCCGGCGGTGAACCCCAGGCCCAGGGCGGCGGCGACCACGGCCACCACCCAGGCCGACAGCCCCGCCGCGAGCGGGCGGAACGGCGCGGGTACCGGCGCGGCACCGCGCCGGCCGAGGAGCACCGCGCCGAGCAGCACCACCAGGCACGCCGCCCCGGTGACGACGAGCGTGGTCAGCGCACCACCGAGCCCCGCGAGCCGGTCGCCCGTGTCACCGACCAGCAGTCGACCACCGACCGCCGCCAGCACGGCGCCCGCGCCGACACCCACGGCGGCGAGGACCGCGACCGGCCGCCGGGCGACCGGGCCGGCCCGTCGCCACCACCGGCCCGGCGTCCGTGGGTCGCCCAGCCCGAGCACCACCGCCCCCGTGACCGCCGCCGCCGCCGTCGGCACCCAGGCCAGCCCTGCCGCCGTCCACCCGGGCACGGCGAGGACCAGCAGCCCGACCAGCACGTGCAGCCGGCGGAGCACCGGCACGTCGGGGTCACCGGCCCCGAAGCCGGGGTCGGCCAGCACCGTGCGCGGCACGTCGGGGGCCACCACGGCCTGCGGGCCCGGTGGCGGTGCCGGGACCCGCCCGCGGCCCAGGAGCGCGACGACGGCCAGCACCCCGACCACCACGGCGAGCCCGGTGACGACGGCCCAGGGTCGGCCCCGGCCCGGACCCTGCACCGCGACGAGGTCGACGAGCACGGTCAGCGCGCCCAGCGCCAGCGTCGCGGTCAGCGCGGCACCCAGCAGCCGGAGGGCGGCCAGCGCGACGACGCGCTCCGGGCCGGTCCGCCCGGCCGGGAGGGCGTGCGCGGCCAGGTTCGCCAGCCCGAAGGGCAGCAGCAGGAACCACAGCCCCTGCCGCCAGCTCCCCGAGGTGAACAGCGCCCAGTGGTAGCCCTCCAGCACCGTCCCGTCGGCCTGCGGGGCGACCGGGCGGAAGAACCGGCCCAGGCCGTCGCCGGCGACCTGGGTGACGACCGGCTCGCCGAGCAGGTCCTCCGGGGAGGTGCCGCTGACCCCGTGCACCCGCAGCTCCACGGTGCGACCGGTCACCTCGGCACCGGGGCGGGGTTGCGTGGGGTCCACACGGGCATAGTCGTCCCGGCCACCGACAGTCCCACCCCCTTGGAGGATCCACTCCCATGTCGTCCCCGGACCAGCCCGTCGAGTTCACCGTCTGGGCGCCGGTGCCCGAGCGGGTCCGCCTCCAACTGGGGGCCGGCCCCGATGCCGCCGTGCACGACATGACCCGGGACGACGAGGGCTGGTGGCGGGTGACCGTGCCGGCCCCGGCCGAGGCCGACTACGGGTTCCTGCTGGACGACACCACCCCGGCCCGGCCCGACCCGCGCTCGCGCCGTCAGCCCGACGGGGTGCACGGTCTGTCCCGCTGCTTCGACCCGGCCGCGTACCGGTGGGTGGACCGCACCTGGACCGGCCGCCCGCTGGCCGGCGGTGTGGTCTACGAGCTCCACGTGGGCACCTTCACCGAGGCCGGCACCTTCGACGCCGCGATCGCCCGGCTGGACCACCTGGTCGAGCTGGGGGTCAGCTTCGTGGAGCTGCTGCCGGTGAACGGGTTCAACGGCACGCACAACTGGGGCTACGACGGCGTCGCCTGGTACGCCGTCCACGAGGGCTACGGCGGCCCGGCGGGCTACCAGCGCTTCGTCGACGCCTGCCACCAGCGCGGGCTGGCCGTCATCCAGGACGTCGTCTACAACCACCTGGGCCCGTCGGGGAACTACCTGCCCGAGTTCTTCCCGGTGTTCAGCGAGGGCGGGGCCAACACCTGGGGCGACTCGGTGAACCTGTCCGGCCCGGACTCCGACGAGGTGCGCCGCTACGTCATCGACAACGCGGTCATGTGGCTGCGTGACATGCACGTCGACGGGCTCCGGCTGGACGCCGTGCACGCCCTCGTCGACGAGCGGGCCACCCACGTGCTGGAGGAGATGGCCGCCGAGGTCGACGCGCTGAGCGTCGCCGAGGGCCGCCCGCTGACCCTGATCGCCGAGAGCGACCTCAACGACCCGCGCATGGTCACCCCCCGGGTCGCCGGCGGGATCGGGCTCACCGCGCAGTGGTCCGACGACTTCCACCACTCCCTGCACGCGGTGCTGACCGGCGAGGGCCAGGGCTACTACCGGGACTTCGCCGAGGCCGGCCTGGGCGGGCTCGCCAAGGTGCTCACCGGGGCGTTCTTCCACGACGGTGCGTGGTCGTCCTTCCGCCGCCGGCACCACGGCCGGCCGGTGGACACCCAGGCGCTGCCGGGCTGGAAGTTCCTGGCCTACCTGCAGGACCACGACCAGATCGGCAACCGCGCCGTCGGTGACCGGGTCTCGGCCGACCTCTCCCCCGCGCTGCTCGCCGTCGGCGCCACCATCACGCTGACCAGCCCGTTCACCCCCATGCTGTTCATGGGCGAGGAGTGGGGCGCCAGCACCCCGTGGCAGTTCTTCACCAGCCACCCGGAGCCCGAGCTGGGCAAGGCCACCGCCGAGGGACGGATCGGGGAGTTCGCCGAGCACGGCTGGGACGCCGCGGTCGTGCCGGACCCGCAGGACGAGGAGACCTTCCTGCGCTCCAAGCTGGACTGGTCGGAGCTGGAGCAGCAGCCGCACGCCGACCTGCTGCGGGTGCACCGCGCGCTGCTCGCGCTGCGGTCCACGCACCCCGACCTGGTCGACCCGCACCTGGCCCAGGTGCAGGTGCAGTGGGACGACGCCGACCGCTGGCTGGTCGTCCACCGCGGGTCGCTCCGGGTGGCGGTGAACCTGGCCGACGAGCCGCGCGAGGTCGACCTGGACGTCGAGGCCACCGGGGTGCTGTTCGCCACCGGGGAGCTCCCCGAGGTCGACGGGCACGCGGTCACCCTGCCGGCGCAGTCCGCGGCCGTGCTGAGCACCCGCTGATGCGGGCCCTGCTGCCACCGGCGGCAGGGCTGCTGGACGCTGCCACGCTCGCCGAGACCTACCGCCCCCCGCCCGGCCGACACGTCCGGGCGGGGTTCGTGGCGGCCCTGGACGGCGCCACGAGCGTCGACGGGCTCAGCAGCGGGCTGGGCTCGGCCGCGGACAAGGCGGTCTTCCGGGTGCTGCGGGCCTGGGCGGACGCCGTCCTGGTCGGCCGGGGCACCGCGACCGCCGAGGGCTACCGGCCGCTCACCCCCGACTCCCCGGTCGGCCGCATCCGCGCCGAGCTGGGCCGGCCGGCGACGGCCCCGGTGGTCGTGGTGTCGAGGCACGCCTCGCTGCCGCCGACCGACCGGCTGGTGACTCAGGCCGTCTCCCCCACCCACCTGGTCACCTGCACCGCGAGCGACCCCGGCCGACGGGCCGTGCTGACGGCGGCCGGGGTGCAGGTGCTGGTCTGCGGCGACGACGACGTCGACCTGCCCGCCGCCCTGGACGCCCTCGCCGACCGCGGCCTCACCCACGTGCTCTGCGAGGGCGGCCCCACGCTGTTCCGTTCCGCCGTGGCGGCCGGAGTGGTCGACGAGCTGTGCCTGACGATCGCGCCGCTGCTCACCGGCGGTGCCGCCGGCCTGCTCGGCGAGCACGGCCTGCCCGCTCCGGCCCGCGCCGAGCTCGTCGGGCTGCTGGAGGAGGACGGCGTCCTCCTCACCCGGTACGTCATCGAACGCCGACCAAGCGGGGGCGGCCGCTGACATCGCGGCCGCCCCCTCGACTTCAGATGTTCTGGGCTGGCAGCTGGGTGAGCCGGTAGTCGTAGCGGAACGAGAACTGGTCGCTCTGGATCTCGTTGCCTGCGTTGCTGTTCACGGTGACGGTGATGATGGAGCAGGCGGTCTCGCCTGCAGCGATGGGAGCGGGCTGGCTGTACTCCTGGGCGCGCGTGAGATCCGACAACGTCCCCGCGTCGTAAGACTGTCCCCCTGTGTACGAGGCGTCGCAGCTCTGACCGGTCCTCAGAGAACCGTACGTAGACCTGACTGAGGTGTTGGCCGCCAACTCCCCGGATGTGTCGTCTCCACAGGTGCGGTCCACCACCTCTTCACCTCCGACGCATCCGTTTTCACGCTGGGTCTCACTGACGATGCGCCCCGAGATGAAACCGGGCAGAGAACCTGCGTTTCGGATGGCCGTGTAGTAAGTCACGACATCACCGGGAGCGAGGTTGTTCACGTTCAGACCCGTCGTCGTGGCCGTGGGCGACGACTCCTGCAGGAAGAGCGTGCCGGCCTGCGCAGCGGGAACCGTGGCACTTCCGGTGTCGCTGAACGCGGCGAACGTGCCGCTGGCGCCGAATGCGACCAGCGCAGCGCCGCCCATGGCGGCCGAGGCGAGAACGATCTTCTTCACGGTGTGTCTCCTGACGTGTTCGTCGCTCCGCGACGCCTTCTCGCCGGCCCCTGCCTGGCGAACACGAGGAGGCTCTCCGAAGGCGGAGGGGCCCCACATCGTCACTTCTGTTGATCTGCGACAGACGTGGCCGCGTGTCGTGACGGAACCGTTCAGTTTCGTGACTCTCAGGTCATGGACTGACACCCGTTCGTGTGATGTCGTCACTGGCGACCACGGGGGGTCACTCGATGCACGTACGTCAGGGGTCGGTCGTCGGCTCCCAGCAGTCCACGCGACACCAGGTCCTCGACCGGTTCGGCCGGGTCCTGTCCAGCCCCGCCACTGGGTTCGTGGCTCTCGGCGTCGTCGTCGTGGTCGTCTCGCCGGGGACCGACCGCCACCAGCTGCTCGAGGTCGCTGCCGCGCTGGCCTTCCTGGCCGCTGGCGCCGGCCACCTCCTTCGCGGTCGGGTCACCGGGAACCTGACCAGCACGCGGCTCGGCCTGGCGCTGGCGACGCTCGGGCTGCAGCTGCCTGCCTCGTTCGCGGTGCTCGTCCTGCTCGACGCACAGGGTGCCGTCCTGGCACGAGGTGTGCACGCTGCCGCCTACGCCACGGCCGCCGTCCTCGCCCTGCGCGCCGCCGTCCCCCACGTCCGGCGCTGGCTGGCCCGGACACTGGTGGGCTCGGTGGTGGCGGCGGGGACCGTCCTCACCGGACTGCTGGCTGCCCCGGACCCGGCCACGGTGCGCGCGGCTCTCGCCCTCGGCTTCCTGGGCGCCTCGGGGCTGTGGGCCGGTGTGGCTGTGGTCGCCGCGAGGGTCGACCCGCTCGGCGACCGGGGCCGCGCGTCATCGAGGGCCATCGCCGCCATGGCCGCCCTCGTCGCTGCGTCCACGACCGGCGCGGCGGTCGCACAGCTCGGGGACGGCGGTGGGGCGGTGCCCGCCGGTCTCGTGGACGGCGCTCTCCTGACTGCCGGCGTCATCGCAGCTGTCGGCGCTGCCCGCCGCATCACCGACTCCCTGGACGGACAGGAGCGGTACGTCGCCGCGCTCATCGAGCAGCTGGCCCACCACGAGCTGCAGCTGCAGCAGACGCGGGGTTGCCTGCACGACGCCCGAGCGGCCCTCGCCGGGATCCAGGCGGGGGCCTCGGCCGCCCACCACCCCAGCGTGCGGGCGGACCCGGTCCGGCGCGAGCAGTTGGAGCGTGCGACGACGGCCGAGATGGCCCGACTGCAACGCCTGCTGCGCATGCCCGAGCGGACGCCGGTCATCGCCGACGTCGATCTCGACGTCCTCCTGGACAGCCTCGTGGCCGTCCACCGGGAACGCGGCCTCCGCATCCGGTGGAGTGGGACCGGCCAGACGCCCGTCCGCGCCGACGGGGACGCTCTCGCCGTCATCGTGGGCAACCTGCTGGGCAACGCCCTCGTCCACGCCGCGGACAGCGTCGTCGACCTCGAGGTCACCGTCGGAAACGAGCTGACCGTCTCGGTCACCGACGACGGCCCCGGGTTGAGCGACCTGCAGCGGCACAGTGTCTTCGAGGCCGGGGCACGCCGGGACGGAAGCCCGGGTGAGGGCATCGGCCTCGCTCTCTCCCGCGACCTGGCCCGGCGACACGGCGGGGACCTCGTCGCCCGACCCGCGGCGGAGGGTGCCCACTTCCGTCTGACCCTGCCGGTCACGCCCGTCGCACCGTGCGACGTCCGGTCTCCCGGCTCCGAGGGCTCCTCACCGCTGCACGGTCTCCGGCTCGCCGGGTGAACGGTGCGGTCCTCGTGGTGGACGACCACGTCCTCTTCGCGCAGGCCGTGGCCCTGGCACTCGAGTCCCGCGGGTCCTCTCCGGTGCTCGTGTCGCCGCGGTCCGCCGCGCAGGTGGTGGACGCCTGCGGTCGAGCAGCCCCGGCCGTCGTCCTGTTGGACCTGCGCTTGGGCACGGGTGAGGACGGCGAGCACCTGGACGGTCTGGACCTGGTCGCAGAGGTGGCGTCCACCGGGTGTCGGGTGATCGTCCTGACCGGTGAGCAGGGGGACCACGTCTGGGGCACGGCCCTCGAACGAGGGGCCGTCGCCGTCCTGCCCAAGGACGTCGACCTCGACGTCCTCGCCGCGACCGTCGAAATGGTTCAGCGGGGCGACGTCGTCACCGACCCCGGTCGACGACACCAGCTCATCGCGGCCGCCCGACGGGTGAGGGGTGCTCGGGCCGCTCAGCTGGCCGCGTTCAGCCAGCTGAGCCCGAGGGAGGCCCAGGTGCTCCGGTTGCTCGCCGCCGGCCAGGCCGCCGGCTCGATAGCGAGGACGGCGCACGTCAGCGAGGCGACGGTCCGCACGCAGATCCGGGCAGTGCTCACCAAGCTGGGCGTGCAGTCCCAGTTGCAGGCGGTGGCCGTCGCTCGTCGCGCAGGTTGGCTGGAGGACACGGGTCCCTGACCATCAGCCGCCGGCCGGGAGCGTGGTGGCTCCGGACTCCGTGCTGATCGGCGCGTCCGTGGGGGGTCCGTCGGACGACGGCGCCTCGGCGGGGACCGGTGTCGAGGCCGCCGGGGCCGCGGGCGCCACGGTGGGTGGAGCAGGTGTGCTCGTCGTGGCCGACGGGCTGCTGGCGGTGGGTGAGGCGGTGGCGGGCGCCTCCGCCACAGGCTCCGCAGGCTCCTGGGTCGAGGGGTCCTCGTCCTCCACGACGGACGTGGGCGGCAGCTCGGTCTGCGGCAGCACCACCGGACCCCCGGCCGGAGGCGGGAGGAGTGCCGGGGGGAGCACCCCGACGGGGACGTCCAAGCGGTCGGAGAAGCCCCCGCCCTCCTGGGTCACCACCAGCTGGACCCGGCCCTCCCAGGCGGCTCCGTCAGAGGCTCCGGCCCACCGCACCACGACGGTCGACACCGCCGCGCCGGTGCCCCGCGCGATCGGGGCCTCGGAACCGCACGCCGCCACCGTGCGGGATGCAGGCCCGCTGGCCTCGATGGAGAGGCTGTTCCCGGCCAGGGGCCCGCAGTCGGCATCCGTGTCCCCGACCGGGAGCACCCGGGCAGTCAGCACCCACGACGTCTCGCGTGAGGTCGAGATGCTCACCAGCACCTCCGCACCGGCGTCGGGCCCGACGAGGGCCACCGGGTCCTGCGACTCCCCCGGGGGGAGGACCCTCGTCAACCACAGGGTCCCCGCCCCCGCATCGGCGGTGACGGCCGCACTGTCACTGAGCAGGGCGAACGTACCCAGATGACCGGAACCAGCCCCGGCCCAACCACCACACAGCGCGCACACCAGGACGGCCACCAGCACGGAGCGACGCCTGGTCATCGGACCTGGTCCTGACGCCGGCGCCGGACCAGGACGAACAAGGCCCAGAACAGAACAGATGCGCCCACGAAGAGCGCTCCCAGGGCGAGTGGGGCGTCGAACACCGATCCGGCCGCCGTGGCCCGGACAACACCGTCATCGCCGCCGACAGCCACGTCGACCGTCGCGGTCCCCACGGTGTCCGGCCCCGGGGCCACCAGCGCGGCGGCGTCGGCAGGGCGCGCCGTCGACGAGCCGCGGTCCACCCCCTGGGTGCCGGCTGCCACCGGAGCGGCACCCAGGTCGACCTGCGAGGTGGTCCCGCCGGCCCCGGCTGCCACGTCCGGTCGGTCGCTCTCCGCCGGCAGCGACTCCCCACCCAGCGCGCCACCGGGGCCCGAGGCGACCAGCCCGAGGCTGAGAGCCAACGTGTCCGACTGCGCGAGGTCGTCGTCCTCGCCGTCGGGGAAGGCGAACGTGAGGACGAGACACTCGGGACCGGCGACATCGACGCGCGCGACCCGTCCGCCACCGAGGTCCAGGGCGGCGGGATCGGACAGGGTCCGGCACGAGCCTGCCTCGTACCGCCCCGCCTCCGCGGTGACCTCCACCTGGGCGGCCAGCTCGCCGCCGTCCGCGGTGCACGTGGTGTCGCCGGCGGCCACCTCCGGCGCCAAACAGCCGTTCTCGCCCTGGTCCAGGGCGAGCACGGTCACCCCCAGGCGGTCGGCCTGCCCGGCCCACGACGCGGGCAGGGACACCGTGGTCGACCAGCTGCCCCCGGGTGCGAGCCCGTCCTCGGCATGCGCGACTCCCACCGGGAGACCCGCGACTGCAGCGGTGAGCGCCAGGCCACCCAGGGCACGGCTCACGGGGGGTCGGCGCACCCCGTCATCGTGCGGGCGCCCGAGGGGGCCGGGCATCGTCTGTTCTGATGATGCCGCGGGGGTGACGGCGTCCCCAGGATGGGCGGGTGCCCACTCTCGTGCGCAGGATCCGCCAGTTCACCGCCTGGTCGTTGGGGCTCGTCCTCCTCGGCACCACGGCCGTGGCTCTGACGGTCGCGCTGTTCCCGCGGGTCACCGACGGTCAGGCTCTCGCCGTGTTGAGCGGGAGCATGACCCCGGCCATGCCGGTGGGGGCGATGGTCTTCACCCAGCCGGTCGACACCGATGACGTGTCCGTGGGGGACGTGCTCACGTTCGTCCGGCCGGGCGGCGCGGGTGAACTGGTGACCCACCGGGTCGTCGCCGTGGACACGTCGGGTCGCGAACCGCTCTTCAGCACGCAGGGCGACGCGAACGACGTCGCCGATCTGGACCCCGTGCCGGCGGCAGCCGTGGTGGGGGAACCACGGTGGGTCGTCCCCGAGTTGGGCCGTTGGGCAGCCGTCCTGCACAGTCCCCGTGGCCTGGGGGCCCTCGTCCTCATGGTCTGCGCCGTCGTGGCGACGGCACCTTCCTCACGAGTGGATGCGCGAGGGCCAGGGGCACGGGGAGACGTGGACCCACCCTCCGGTGTCGAGCCCGTCGAGGCTGATGCGGGCGGATCCCGCACCCTGCGCCCTGTCTGAGCTCCGCCACCCCTGACCACGGCGGTCCTCGTGTCCCACGGGAACCGGGCACGGGTGCTGGCTGGACCTGCGGCGGCCAGCGAGCCGTGCGACCCAACACGGCGCTGCTCGACGGCCTCGCCGTCGGCCGGCCTACCGCCCGACCTTCCCGACTCATCGCCACGCCCCCGGGGACGACATCAGGCCCACCGGAGCCCCCTCCCCAGCACGTCGCCGAGCACACCGCGTCAGGGGCCCTCCACCGGGTCGGGGTCCGCCGGAGCCGATGTCTCCGCGGGTGGGGGTGTCGTCGGCGGCGCCTCCGTCTCGGTGGGCGGCTCGGACGACGACGGAGGGGACGTCGCCGGGGGCGATGTCGGGGGTCGCGTCGTGGGCGCGGGGCTGGACGGGACGCCGGTCGAGCCCCCGCTCGACGACCCCCCTGCCGTCGGCGCAGCGCCGGTCGGAGACGACGGCCGCTGGGGCGAACCGGTCGGGACGGGACCCCCGCCGGACGGGCGCGCCGTCGTCGCCGGGGAGTCCGTGGTCCCGGACGAAGGCGGCCGGGACGTCGTGGTCGTGCGGTCAGCCGACGGTGCGGTCGCGGTCACGGCACTCGAGGGCGGCAGCAGCACGGTCGGGTCCTCGACCACGACGCTCCCCTCGCCGGTCAGCGACATCGCCACGTCCTGCGCCACCGCGCCGGCACCCGCGCCGAGGGTCAGGACCATGCGGCCGGTCCACTGCGCGGGCCCCGTCTGACCCGCGGCCGGGACCGCGCTGAGGGTGAAGGAGGCGACGGGCTCGTCGGGGCTGAGCTCGGCCACCTCCCAGTCGTCGGTCGCCGCGGCGCAGGCCGACGCGCTGCGGGGCACGGCACCGGCCGAGCCGGTGGTGACGACCAGGTCCACCGCGGGCAGCTCCGCGCAGGGTGCCTCCAGGCCGATGGAGAGCACGCCGGCTGCCTCACCCTCCAGCCGGACGACGAAGGGGGCACCGGTCTGCGCGCTGCCGACCGCTGCCACGCCCGCGCCGCTGAGCGCGGTGGACGTCACGACCAGGCGAGGTGCGTCGGTGGAGTCGGAGGAGGGCGCGGTGACGAGGAAGAGGACACCGACGGCACCGACGACGACGGCCGGGACGATGAGCACGGGGATGGTCCGGCGGAAGCCGAGGCCCCGGATGCCGTCCACGACGCGACCGGGGAGGCTGCGGCTGCGGTCCACCGGTCGGGGTCCGACGAGCGGGCGCCGCGCCGGCTCGGCGGCCGAGGGGTCCCAGGCAGCCCAGTGTTCGTCTGTCATCGTCGTGTCCCCGTCCGCACCGGCTGTTCGTCTGCTACGCCGTACGGGCGTCCCTCCCGAGAGTGACACGCCGCAGCCCTCTGGTGGTGGCCAGGGCTCCTCCCACCTGTGGACGGGCACGCACAGACGGCAGGCCGCCACCCAGGGTGAGATTCCCGGTGACCCCCCGTGCCGACCGGCGCACTGCCAGACTGGGCTGGTGGACCTGCCCGTCGCTCCCCCGGTCAAGCCGATGCTCGCCAAGGCCGCGAAGACCATCCCCACCGGGGAGGGCTGGTTCTACGAGCCCAAGTGGGACGGGTTCCGCTGCATCGTGTTCAAGGACGGCGACGAGGTCGAGCTGGGCAGCCGCAACGAGAAGCCGCTGACCCGGTACTTCCCCGACGTCGTCGAGGCCGCCCGCGCCCAGCTGCCGGACAAGTGCGTGGTGGACGGCGAGATCGTCATGCCCCGCGGCGACCGGCTGCACTTCGAGTCGCTGCTGCAGCGCATCCACCCCGCCGCGTCCCGGGTGACGAAGCTGGCCGCGGAGACCCCGGCGTCCTTCGTGGCCTTCGACCTGCTCGCCCTGGGCGAGGAGTCGCTGCTGGCCACCCCGTTCGCCGACCGGCAGGCCCGCCTCCGCGAGGCACTGGCCGAGGCCCAGGCGCCGGTCCACGTCTCCACGATCACCTCCGACGCCGAGGTCGCCCAGCGCTGGTTCGAGGAGTTCGAGGGCGCCGGCCTCGACGGCGTCGTCGCCAAGCGCGGGGACCAGGCCTACGAACCCGACCAGCGGCTGATGACCAAGGTCAAGCACGTCCGGACGGCGGACTGCGTGGTGGCCGGGTTCCGCTGGCACAAGACGACCACGCCCGAGCACCCGCTGGTCGGCTCGCTGCTGCTGGGGCTGTACGACGGCGACGGCCGGCTGCAGCACATCGGGGTGGCCGCCTCCTTCACCACCAAGCGCCGTGGCGAGCTGGTCGCCGAGCTCGACCCGTACCGCGCCGACGCGCTCTCCGGGCACCCCTGGCAGGACTGGGCCAACGCCCAGGTGGAGGCCGACGGCGAGCGCCGGATGCCGGGGGCCACCAGCCGCTGGAACAGCGGGAAGGACCTGTCCTGGGTGCCGCTGCGCCCGGAGCTCGTGGTGGAGATCCGCTACGACCAGCTCGAGGGCAGCCGACTGCGGCACACCGGCCAGTTCCAGCGCTGGCGCCCGGACAAGGACGCTGCCGACTGCACCTACGACCAGCTCGACACCCCGGTCCGGTACGACCTGGGCGAGGTCCTCGGGGGCTGAACCGCAGGCGTCTGGGGCGGGTGTGACGGGCGGGACACAGGTGACCCTCCTACGCTGGACGACCGTGACTGCTCCCGCGCGCCGCCCCGCCGTCCTCCTGGCGGTGCTCGCCGCCGCCCTCATGGTGCTGTCGGCCTGCACCTCCGGCGAGGAGACCGACGCCGCCGCGACCGCCACCAGCACCTCCGCGACACCAACCGAGGCCCCGGTCGAGCCGGTCGCGTGGGAGGACTGCACCAGCCAGATCGCCCCGATCATCGCCGGGCGCCCCGGTGCCGACCGGCCGCTGACCTTCTCCTGCGGGCAGATCGCGGTCCCGCTCAGCTACGACGACCCGACCGGCCCGAGCCTGTCGCTGTTCGCCGTCCGCGCGGTGTCGGGCACGCAGGCCGAGCGGATCGGCTCCCTGGTGGTCAACCCCGGCGGCCCCGGCCTCTCGGCCACCGACGCCGCCGTCCAGTCGGCACTGACGCTGCCCGACGCCGTGCTCGGCCGCTTCGACGTCGTCGGCGTGGACCCGCGCGGGGTCGGGCTCTCCCAGCCCGTGGAGTGCATCTCCGACGAGACCAAGGACGAGCTCACCGCGTCCGAACCGCGGCCGACCACCGCGGCCCAGCTCGACGACGCCTTCGCCCTGGCCGACGACGTCGCCGCCGGCTGCGCCGAGGAGTACGGCGAGGGCCTGGGCGCCTTCTCCACCGTGGACTCCGCCCGCGACCTCGACGTCGTCCGGCAGGCCGTCGGTGACGAGCAGCTGACCTACCTGGGCTACAGCTACGGCACCACGCTGGGCTCCACCTACGCCGAGCTGTTCCCCGAGGACGTCCGGGCCATGGTGCTCGACGGCGCGGTCGACCCCGACGCCGACCGCGAGGAGGCCGCCGAGGCCCAGGCCGCCGGCTTCGAGACCGCCTTCGACGCCTTCGCCGCCAACTGCGTGGCCCTGGTGAGCGGCTGCCCGGTGGGCGCCGACCCGCGCACGTTCGTCAACGACCTGCTGACCCAGGCCGGTACGACGCCGATCGCGAGCAGCCGGGAGGGCGAGACCCGTCAGGCCACCCCGGGGCTGGTGCTGGCCGCCGTCCGCTCGGCGCTGTACACCCCGGCCGCGTGGCCGCAGCTGGCCCAGTCGCTGGCCGCCGCGCAGGCCGGGGACGCCGCCGGCGTGCTGACCCTGGCCGACACCTTCACCGGTCGCGGCGAGGACGGCACGTACACCAACACCATCGACGCGAACCTCACCGTGAGCTGCTCGGACACCGAGGAGAGCCACGATGCCGACGAGGTGCGGGCCCTGGTCGCGGAGTGGAACACCACCTACCCGCTGTTCGGCGCCGACGCCGCCCTGGGCCTCTACACCTGCACGCCGTGGGAGGCCCCGCGCACCCCGCTGCCCGACCGCACCGCCGAGGGCGCCGCCCCGATCCTGGTGGTCGGCACCCAGGGCGACCCGGTGACCCCGCTGCCCGGCGCCGTCGACATGGCCGAGGACCTCACCTCCGGGGTGCTGTTGACCTGGCAGGGGTCCGGGCACACTGCCTACCCGCAGACCCAGTGCGTGACCGACGCGGTGAACAGCTACCTCGTCGACCTGGTCGCCCCGCTCGACGGGCTGACCTGCCCCGCCTGACCGCCTAGGGTCTCCGGTCGTGGCCAGCAGCAAGGACGCCGTCGTCCTGACCGTCGACGGGCACGAGGTCCGGGTGTCCAGCCCGGGCCGGGTGGTCTACGACGCCACCGACAGCACCCCGGCGGTCACCAAGCTGGCCGTCTGCGAGTACCTGGTCGCCGTCGGCGAGCCGATGCTGCGCGCGCTGGGCGACCGCCCGACGGCCATGGAGCGCTGGCCCGACGGCTGGCACGAGGGCATGCGGCTGGCCACCGGACCCCGGGACCCCGATGCCGACGGCTTCTACCAGAAGCGGCTGCCCAAGGGCGCCCCCGACTGGATCGAGACCACGCGCATCACCTTCCCCAGCGGCCGGACGGCGGACGAGCTCTGCCCCACCTCGACCGCCCACCTGGTGTGGGCCGCCCAGATGGGCACCCTGACCTTCCACCCGTGGCCGGTGCGCCGGCCCGACGTCGACCACCCCGACGAGCTGCGCATCGACCTGGACCCCCAGCCGGGCTGCACCTTCGCCGACGTCCGCCGGGTCGCCGAGACCACCCGGGAGCTGCTCGCCGAGCTCGGGATGCGCGGGTACGCCAAGACCAGCGGCAACCGGGGCGTGCACGTCTACGTCCGGATCCGCCCCGAGCACTCATTCGAGGACGTCCGGCACGCCGCCATCGGGCTGGGCCGTGAACTCGAGCGCCGGGACGACGGCGTGACCACCGCGTGGTGGAAGGAGGAGCGCGGCGAGCGGGTGTTCGTGGACTTCAACCAGAACAACCGGGACCGCACCATCGCCGGGGCCTGGAGCCTGCGGGCCCGCCCCGGCGCCCCGGTCAGCACTCCGCTGACCTGGGCCGACCTGGCCGAGCTGGCCGACCCGGCGACGCTGAACGTGACGACGGTGCCCGACCGGCTGGCCGACGGCGACCCCTGGGCCGACGTGGACGAGGTGGCCCACGACCTGGCCCCGCTGCTGGAGCTGTGGGAGACCCTGCCCGGCGGCGAGCTGCCCTTCCCGCCGGACTACCCGAAGATGCCCGGCGAGCCGATGCGGGTGCAGCCCTCGCGGGCCAAGAAGCAGGAGTGACCCGCCGGTTCCTCCCGCTGGCCCTCACGTCGGTCGCCCTGCTGGTCTGGGGCGTGCTGGTGGTGCCGCGGCTGCCCCCGGCCCCGGGCGTGCGGACGACGGCGAACCTGCTGGCCGTCGCCGTGCTGCTCGCGGTCACCCGGCCCTCCCGCACCGAGCTGGGGCTGCGCCGGGATCGGGCCGGGTCCGGCCTGCGCTGGGGCGGACTCGTGCTGGGCGTGGTCGGCGCGGCCTACGTCGTGGCCTTGCTGGTCCCGCCGCTGCACGAGCTGCTGGACGACGCGGCGGGCACCGAGACCACCGCCGAGCTGCTGCTGCGGGTGCTGGTGTTCATCCCGCTGGGCACCGTGCTGGCCGAGGAGCTGGCCTTCCGCGGGGTGCTGCTGGGCCTGGCGCTGCGGGTGCTCGGCCCGGTGCGCGCCGCCCTCGTCACCTCGGTGGTGTTCGGTCTGTGGCACCTGGCGACCGCCCGGACCCCGGACGCCGCGGTGCAGGACCCGCTGCTGAGCGCGGTGGCCGTGCTGGGCGTGGTCGCTGCGACCGCCGGCGCCGGGGTGGTCTTCGCGTTCCTCCGGCTGCGCAGCGGCAGCCTGCTCGCCCCGGTGGCCGCCCACCTGGCCACCAACGCGCTGGGCCTGGTGGCCGTGGCGATCGCCGTCCGCAG
The DNA here is from genome assembly GCF_001424455.1 of Geodermatophilus sp. Leaf369. Classification (NCBI taxonomy): domain Bacteria; kingdom Bacillati; phylum Actinomycetota; class Actinomycetes; order Geodermatophilales; family Geodermatophilaceae; genus Geodermatophilus; species Geodermatophilus sp. Leaf369. The sequence continues at coordinate 261,947 of NZ_LMQA01000004.1, forward strand.
CGGGGGTCGACCGGCTCTGGACACCCCGGATCTGGGTGCGGTGCTTTCGCAGCTGGCGTGGTGTGGTTAGGCTCGTGGTGTCGGGAAGGCTCTGTAAGTGGCAGGACCCCGACGCACGACCTCAGCTAGGAGCGAGCAATGCCCGAAGGAACAGTGAAGTGGTTCAACGCCGAGAAGGGGTTTGGCTTTGCCACCCCCGATGGCGGCGGCCCGGACGTCTTCGTCCACTACTCGGCGATTCAGACCAGCGGGTACCGCTCGCTCGATGAGGGCCAGCGCATCTCGTTCGACGTCGAGCAGGGCCAGAAGGGCCCGCAGGCTGCGAACGTCAACCCGGTCTGATCTCCCGACCGGGCGGCTGACTCCAGCCACCTGAACCACCGGCAACGCCCCTCGACCTCCGGGTCGGGGGGCGTTGCTGTGTCTGCCCTCAGTGCGCCCGCGGCACGTACCCGCCGATGAGCGCGGACATGAGCAGCGCCCCGGCATCCGGGCCGACCGCGGCGGTGGCGTCGGCCAGCGCCTGCCAGCGGGCCCGCTCGACGTCGGTCGCGGCGTTCGCAGCACGGGCGCCCACCTGCTCGGTGAGCCGCTCCCACTCCGTCTGCGGGGTGGGCCAGAGCCCGGTGAGCCGGCGGGCCTCCCCCGAGATGCCGGTGACCCGGACGACCTCGCCGGCGTGGTTGGTCAGCGCGGCGACGTACCCGGTGTCGACCAGCCCGCGGATCGCGGCGACCACCTGGGGTCGCGGCAGCCCGCTCGCCGGGACCACCTGGCCGAGGTAGGGGGCCCCGCCGTGCTCCGGGCTGTCGACCAGCCGGGCCACCGCCCGCAGCACCGGGAGGTCGCGGGTGAACCAGGAGTCGGACAGCGGGTCGGTCATGGGGTCCTCTCGGGCACGGGCTCCCGGCCGGGTGCGGCCGAGCCCGTCCACGGTACGCAGTGCCCGGTGCGGGGCGGTGGTGGTGAGCGGAGGTCATGAGCACGGGGAAAGAGGTAACCCGTTGTTCATCGACACTCGCACAGCGCACTGACAGGATCGACCGGTCCCCCGCACCGGAACGGCCGCCCCCGCGGTCGTGAGGAGAACCGTGTCGACACCCCGCACCGCACGACCCGCCGTCCTCGGCCTGACGGTCGCCGCCGTCGTCGCCGGCGGCCTGGTCACCACCGCCGCCCCCGCTGCCGCCGTCTCCCCCGACGTCGTCATCGCCGAGGTCTACGGCGGTGGTGGCAACAACGGCGCCACGCTGACCACCGACTTCATCGAGCTCCGCAACGACGCCGGCACGGCCGTCGACCTGACCGGGTGGTCGGTGCAGTACGCCTCGGCCGCCGGCACCACGTGGCAGACCACCCCGCTGACCGGCTCGATCGCCCCCGGCGGCCGCTACCTCGTCGCCGAGGCCAGCGGGTCCGGCGGCACCGTCCCGCTGACCGACGTCGACACCACCGGCACCATCGCGATGAGCGGCACCGCGGGCAAGGTGGCACTGGTCCCCTCGGCCACCGCGCTCACCTGCGGCACCGGCTGCGCCGGCACGCCCGCCGTGCGCGACCTGGTCGGCTGGGGGTCGACCGCGGTCGGCGGAGAGGGCGCCCCGGCCCCGGGCACGTCCAACGCCACCTCGGTCTCCCGCACCGGCCCGGACACCGACGTGAACGCCGCCGACTTCACCGCCGGCGCGCCCACCCCCCAGGGGTCCGGCGCCGCCCCGGAGCCGGAACCCGAGCCGCAGCCCGAGCCCACGCTGCCGACCTGTGCCACCACCGCCGTCCCGATCGGGAGCGTGCAGGGCACCGGGGAGACCTCCCCGGCCGCCGGCACCACCGTCACCGTCCGCGGCACCGTGGTCGGTGACCTGCAGACCGGTGGCTTCGGCGGGTTCCACGTCCAGGACGCCGGGGACGGCGACCCGGCCACCTCCGACGGCGTGTTCGCCTACGCCCCCGGTGGGCCCGAGGTCGCCCTGGGCGACGTCGTCACCGTGACCGGCACGGCCACCGAGTTCAACGGCACCACCCAGCTCAGCGGCGCCCTCTACACCGTCTGCGGCACTGCCGAGCTCCCCGCCGCCACCGCGCTGCCGCTGCCCTCGAGCACCGAGCAGCGCGAGTCCCTCGAGGGCATGCTCGTCGCTCCCCCGGCCGACCTCACGGTCACCGAGGTCTACGGACTGAACACGTTCGGCGAGCTGCTGCTGGCCACCGGTGGGCGCACGCTGTCCCCCACCGAGGCCGCCGAGCCCGGCCCGGCCGCCCAGGCCGTCGCCGCGGACAACGCCGCCCGCTCCATCACCCTGGACGACGGGGTGAGCACGAACCTGGCCACCAGCGGCCAGGCGCCGCCCTTCCTCGCCCCGGGCGACCCGGTGCGGGTGGGTGACACCGCGGTGCTGGACCAGGCGTTCGTGCTCGGCTACGGCTTCGGCGAGTACCGCCTCCAGCCGGCCGACGGCACCGCGGCGGGCTCGACGTTCACCCCGACCAACCCCCGCACCGACGCCCCCGCGCCGGTCGGCGGTGACCTGCGGGTCGCCGACTACAACGTGCTGAACTACTTCGTCACCTTCGGCGGCCAGGCGCGCGGCGCCACCACGCCGGCCGAGCTCGCCCAGCAGCAGGCCAAGATCGTCGCCGGTCTCACGGCGCTGGACGCCGACGTGATCACCCTGCACGAGATCGAGAACTCCTCGGTCACGACCCCGGCCACCCCGTACGCCGCGGTGGAGACCCTGCTCGCCGCGCTCGAGGCCGCCGACGGCAACAGCTGGGCCTACGTCCCGGCCAGCGAGGACAGCGACGTCATCACCAACGCGATCGTCTACCGCACCGACGTCGTCACCGCGGTCGGCGCCCCCCGGGTGCCGGCCGACCTGAGCGCCTTCGACAACGCCCGCACCCCGATCGCCCAGACGTTCGAGCACGACGGCGAGCAGTTCACGGTGGTCTCGAACCACCTCAAGTCCAAGGGCAGCGGCTCCGGGGCCGGCAACACCGACACCGGGGACGGGCAGGGCGCCTCCAACGCCGACCGGGTGGCCCAGGCCCAGGCGCTGGTGGCCTTCGCCGCCGAGCTCTCGGCCATCGACCCGGACGTGCTGCTGACCGGTGACTTCAACTCCTACCGGTTCGAGGACCCGCTGGACGTGATCCGTGACGCCGGGTTCACCGACATGGGCCCGGTGCTGGCCGAGGGCCAGTACAGCTACGTCTTCGACGGCGGCTCGGGCTCCCTGGACCACGTGTTCGCCTCGCCCTCGATGGTCGGCCAGCTCACCGGGCTGACCGTCTGGGACACCAACGCGACCGAGTCCTACGCCTACCAGTACGACGGCTACGAGCCGCTGTACGCCGCCGACCCCTACCGGGCCAGCGACCACAACCCCACGGTCCTGGGCCTGTCCCTGGGCGAGGCCGACACCGCGGCCACCGCCACGGTCGGCACGGCGCGTCCCTTCCGGGGTGACCGGCTGACCGTCACCGGCACCGACTTCGCCGCCGGTGAGCGGGTCACGGTCACCATCGGCGGCCGCCCGGTCGGTTCCGGGACGGCGGACGACGCCGGCACGGTCACCCTCACCCCGCGGGTGCCGGTCCTGCTGGGCGCCGGCGAGCAGGCCGTCGTCCTCACCGGGTCTTCCGGGGAGACCGCGACCACGTCGATCACGCTGCGCTCGGTCTGGCAGGAGCTGATCGACCGGCTGCGCGGCCTCTTCGGCTGAGCCGACCGCACCACCGACCGGCCCGTCACCGGCGTCCCGACCAGGGGCGCCGGTGGCGGGCCGGTCGTATCGTCGGGTGCATGAGCCAGCACGTCGAGAACACACCCGCGGTGACCAAGACCGACGCCGAGTGGCGCACCCAGCTGTCCCCCGAGGAGTACGCCGTCCTGCGCCAGGCCGGCACCGAGCGGCCCTGGACCGGGGAGTACGTCGACACGAAGACCGTCGGCGTCTACCACTGCCGGGCCTGCGGGGCCGAGCTCTTCCGGTCGGAGACCAAGTTCGACAGCCACTGCGGCTGGCCGTCGTTCTACGAGCCGTCCTCCCGGGACAACGTGGTGCTCCTGGAGGACCGCAGCCTGGGCATGCGCCGGGTCGAGGTGCAGTGCGGCACCTGCCACAGCCACCTGGGCCACGTCTTCGAGGACGCCCCGCAGACCCCCACCGGGGACCGCTACTGCATCAACAGCGTGAGCATCGCCCTGGCCCCCGCCGAGGGCTGACCATCGCATCACGGAGGGGCACCCGGGCGACCTGCACGGGTGCCCCTCCGTCGTGTGTGCGGCAGGGTGGGCGGATGACCGAGGCCCCGACCCGCAGCCCCGTGGCGCGCATCCTGGGCTGGGTGACCGGTGCGGTCGTCGCCCTCCCCGCGCTGGCCGCCGCACCGTGGCTGGTCATCGGCCTGGCCTGGGGGTGGAGCGGCACCGACGGCAGCGGCACGACGACCGGTGAGACCGACTGGGGTCAGGTGCTCGGCTGCGCGGGTCTGCTCCTGGCCTCGGTCGCGGTTCCGGTGCTCGCCGGGATGGGGGTGTTCCGCGGCCTGGACTGGCTGATCCGGCAGTCGAGCACCGACCCGGACTGACCGGTCAGGCCAGGCCGGCCACCAGCTCGACTGCCGTCCGCCGGCTCCCGGTGTAGAACGGGATCTCCTCACGCACGTGCCGCCGGGCGCGGCTGGCCCGCAGGTCGCGCATGAGGTCCACGATCCGGAACAGCTCGTCGGCCTCGAAGGCCAGCATCCACTCGTAGTCGCCCAGCCCGAACGAGGCCACCGTGTTGGCCCGCACGTCGGGGTAGGGCCGGGCCTGCATGCCGTGCTCCTTGAGCATGTCCCGGCGCTCCTCGTCGGGGAGCAGGTACCACTCGTAGGAGCGGACGAACGGGTAGACGCAGACCCAGGCCCGCGGCTCCTCGTCGGCCAGGAACGCCGGGATGTGCGAGCGGTTGAACTCGGCCGGGCGGTGCAGGGCCATCTGCGACCAGACCGGCTCCAGCCGCTGCCCCAGCGCCGTGCGACGCAGCCGAGTGTAGGCGCCCTGCAGGGCCTCGGCGGTCTCGGCGTGCCACCAGACCATCACGTCGGCGTCGGCGCGCAGACCGGCCACGTCGTACAGCCCGCGGACGACGACGTCCTGACCGGCGAGCTCCTCGACCAGGGCCGCGACCTCCGCCGCGGCCTCGTCACGGGGCTCGTCGCCGAAGGGGCGGGCGAGCCGGAACACCGACCACATCGTGTAGCGGATCTGGGCGTTGAGCTCGTTGGCCCGCTTGCCGATGCTCTTCTGCTCGGGCTCCTCAGTCATGCCCGCCATTCTCCACCGGCGTCGGTGGGCACCTCAGGTGAGGCTGGCCACCGCCCGGCGGGCGTCCCGGATGCAGGCGGGCACGCCGACGCCGCGGTAGGCGGCGCCCGCCACGGCCAGGCCCGGGACGGCGGCGACCGCGGCGTCCACCGCGGCCACCCGCGCGGGGTGGCCGACCAGGTACTGCGGGAGTCCCCCGCCCCAGCGCACCAGGTGGGTCTCCACCGGCTCGGGACGCTCCAGGGCCAGCAGGTCGGCGACGTCGGCCACGACGGCGGCGGTGAGGTCGTCGTCCGCGCGCTGGAGCTGGTCCTCCTCCAGGTAGCGGCCCACCGAGGAGCGCACCCGCAGCAGACCGTCCCCGGACAGGTGCGGCCACTTCTGCGAGGACACCGTGACCCCCTTGACCAGCCGGCCGCTGACCGGCGGCACCAGCAGACCCGACCCCGAGGCGAGGTGCTGGCCGGGGAAGGCCATCGCGACCACGGCCATCGAGGCGTACGGGATGCCCTGCAGCGGCTCCACGGCGTCCGGGGCGATGTCGGCGAGCAGCCGGGCGGCCTTGCCGGCCGGCACGGTGACGACGACCGAGTCCGCGGTGAGCACCTCGCGGTCGGCGCCGACGGTGAGCTCGAACCCGGCACCGACCCGGCGCAGGCCGTGCGCCGGCGTCCGCAGCCGGAGGACCGCGCCGGAGGCGGCGACCAGCGCGTCGGGCAGCGAGCCGATCCCCTCGGCGACGGTGGCGAAGACCGGGGCGTCGGCGGTGGCGCCCTCGCGGCTGCGTGCACCGGCGTCCCGGGCGGCCGCGGCGGCGGCCAGCACGGTGCCGTGCCGGGGCAGGTGGGCGGCCAGCGCCGGCATGGTGGCGGCCAGTGACAGCCGGTCGGCCTGCCCGGCGTAGACCCCGCCGAGCAGCGGCTCGACCAGCCGGTCGACCACCTCGTCCCCCAGCCGGTCCCGCAGCAGGGCCCCCACCGGGGCGTCGTCGACGAAGTGCAGTGGCTGTAACGAGGCCTCGGCGCGCACCCGCGCGACGCCCTCGGGTGACAGCAGCGCCCCCAGGCCCTCGGCCGACGTGGGCACCCCGAGCAGGGTGCCGGCGGGCAGCGGGTGCCGGCCGTCGGGCAGCACGACGGCGGCCTGGGTGGTGCTCGGGGCGATCGCGGTGAGGCCCAGCTCGGCGATCAGCTCCAGCGCCTCCGGCACCCGGGCCAGCACCGCCTCGGGACCGGTGTCGTACCAGGCGCCGGCCAGCCGGACCCGGCCCAGCTTGCCCCCGACCCGGTCGCCGGCCTCCAGCACGACCACCTCGTCGTTCGGGCGGGTGCGGGACCAGGCGTACGCCGCGGTGAGCCCGGTGATGCCGGCCCCGACCACCACGACCCGGCCCATCAGCGGGTGGTGAGCTCGTGCACCAGCTCGACGGCGTGGGTGATCGCGCCCGGGTCGGTGTCGGGCAGCACGCCGTGGCCCAGGTTGAACACGTGGCCCCGGGCTGCGCGGCCCTGCTCGACGATCCGGCGCACCTCGCGGTCCAGGGTCTCCCGGTCGGCCAGCAGCACGGCCGGGTCGAGGTTGCCCTGCAGGGAGTACCCGGGACCGACCCGGCGGGCGGCCTCGTCCAGCGGCACCCGCCAGTCGACGCCCACGACGTCGGCGCCGGCGTCCCCGATCAGCGGCAGCAGCTCACCGGTGCCCACCCCGAAGTGGATGCGGGGCACGTCGCGCACCCCGGCGGCCCGGTCCCCCAGGCCGTCGAAGACCGCCCGGGAGTGCGGCAGCACCCGGGTGGCGTAGTCGGACGCCGAGAGCACGCCGGCCCAGGAGTCGAACAGCTGCACGGCCGAGGCCCCGGCGTCGACCTGGGTGCGCAGGAAGACCGATGCGGAGACCGAGAGCTTGGCCAGCAGCCGCTCCCAGGCCTGCGGCTCGGCGTACATGAAGGCCTTGGTGCGGGCGTGCTCCTTGGAGGGCCCGCCCTCGATCAGGTAGGTGGCGAGGGTGAAGGGGGCGCCGGCGAAGCCGATCAGCGGGGTGTCGCCCAGCTCGGCGGTCAGCCGGGACACCGCGGTGGCCAGGAAGCCCAGCGCCTCGGGCTCCAGGTCGGGCAGCGCGTCGACGTCGGCGACGCTGCGCACCGGGTTCGCGATGACCGGGCCGACACCGGGCTTGATGTCGATGTCGATGCCGGCGACCACCAGCGGCAGCACGATGTCGGAGAACAGGATCGCGGCGTCCACCCCGTGCCGGCGGACCGGCTGCAGGGTGATCTCGGTGACCAGGTCGGGGTCCTGGCAGGCCGCCAGCATCGCGGTGCCGGCGCGCAGTGCGCGGTACTCCGGCAGCGACCGGCCGGCCTGGCGCATGAACCACACCGGGGTGCGGCGGACCTCGCGACCCAGTGCTGCGCGCACCAGGTCGGAGTCGGCCGGTCCGGTCGTCTCGGTCGGGGTCCCGGGTGTCGCAGCTGTGCCCACGACCGGCCATCCTCCCAGACCCCGGGGCGTCCGGCGTGCGGGCATGATCACCCGGGCGGCGCGTCGGGAGGGGTGGGCCCGTGAGCACCGGCCTACATTGCGGACGTGGAGCAGCAGCGCAGTCCGGACGACGCGGCCGGGACCCCCGCTCCCCCCGCCGACTTCCAGGCGGCCCTGGACTCCCTGGCCACCGTGCGCTCCCGGCCGGAGATCGTGCTCGAGCACATCCCGGCCCCGCAGCGGCTGGCCCCCTGGTCGCACGCGGTGGGCGCCCGGGTCGCCGAGCCCGGCGAGATCGCCGGCGAGGACGAGGTCGAGATCGCCAGCGGCCGCTTCATCGTGCTCTTCGACCCGGCCGGCCACGAGGCCTGGGACGGCACCACCCGCTGCGTCGGCTACGTCTCGGCGGTGACCGACGAGACCATGGTCGACGACCAGATGTTCTCCGAGGTCGCCTGGAGCTGGCTCACCGAGGCCCTGGTCGACCACGACGCCGGGCACCACTCCGTGGGCGGCACCGTCACCCGCACCGCCTCGACCCGGTTCGGCGACATCGCCGGCCCCGAGCACTCCGTCGACGTGGAGATCCGGGCGTCCTGGACCGCCAGCGACACCGACCTCGACCGGCACCTCGACGCCTGGCTCGAGGTGCTGGGCAACGCCGCCGGCCTGCCCCCGCCCGGGGTGCACCTGATCAACCGGGCGACCGGCGGCAGCGGCTCGTAGACTCGCCGCCGTTGCTCCATCCGGAGCAACGGCCGCTGGGCCGAACGACCGCCGCACCGCACGTGGAGACATGCCCGATCACCTGAGGACCCCCCGGGGACCCGCCCGCCCGGACGGTGCGGTGCTGCCCCCGGACGCCACTGCGCTCGTCGTGGACCCCGCGCCGCTGGTGCGCGAGGCCCTGGCGGCCCGGCTGCGTGACCTGGGGGCCCGGGAGGTCGAGGAGGCCGCCTCGCTGGAGGAGGCCCGGGTGCGGGCGCACGTCTCGGGCCCGCGGGCCCTGTGCGTGCTGGACGTCGACCTGCCCGAGGTGGGCCGGGACGCCGGTCCCGAGGGCACCCGCGGTGCCGACGGCCCCCGCGACCCCGGCCGCGGCCTGGAGCTGCTGCCCACGCTGCGGGCCGACGGCTGGCCGGTCACGGTCGTGCTCACCGCGGTGACCGACCCCGCCGTCGTCCGGGCGGCCTTCCTGGCCGGCGTGGCCGGGTACCTGCTCAAGTCCTCGCCCCTGACGACCCTCACCGAGGGGCTGCGCTGCGCGCTGTCCGGTGAGGTCTACGCCGACCCCGGCATCGCCAGCAGCCTCGCGCTGGGGCTCACCCGGGCCGGCCCCGACGACGGGACCGGCGAGCTGTCGGTCCGCGAACGCGACATCCTCCGGCTCGTCGCCGAAGGACACACGAACAAGGAGATCGGTGCCCTGGTGGACCTGTCCGCACTCACCGTGAAGAGCCACCTGTCCCGCATCGCCCGCAAGCTGGGTACCGGCGACCGGGCGCACATGGTCGCCCTCGGGATCCGCAGCGGGGTGATCGCGTGAGCGAGGAGACGGTGACCCCCGTCGAGGAGCCCGAGTCCACCGCCGTCCCCCTGCTGGCCCCCCGCGACGGGCTGACCCCGGTGATCGAGACCTCCACCGCGCTGGTCGGCTACGCCGGGGCGCTGGCCGCCGGCAGCGGGCCGGTGGCCGTCGACGCCGAGCGGGCCTCGGGCTACCGGTACGGGCAGAAGGCCTACCTGGTGCAGCTGCGCCGTGCCGGGGCCGGGACGGGGCTGATCGACCCGGTGCCGCTGCCCGACCTGAGCCCGGTGCAGCAGGCCATCGGGGACGCCGAGTGGGTGCTGCACGCCGCCAACCAGGACCTGCCCTGCCTGGCCGAGATCGGCCTGGTGCCCACCCGGCTGTTCGACACCGAGCTGGCCGCCCGGCTCACCGGTCAGCCCCGGGTGGGGCTGGGCGCGGTCGTGGAGTCCCTGCTCGGGTTCAGCCTGCAGAAGGGCCACTCCGCCGCCGACTGGTCGACCCGTCCGCTGCCGGCCGACTGGCTGGTCTACGCCGCCCTCGACGTCGAGGTGCTCGTCGACCTGCGGGACGCCCTCGCCGCCATCCTCGAAGAGCAGGGCAAGACCGAGTGGGCCCGGCAGGAGTTCGCGGCCATCCTCGCCGCCGGACCAGCCGCCCCGCGGGTCGACCCGTGGCGGCGCACCTCGGGCATGCACGGGCTGCGCAGCCGACGGCAGCTCGCCGTCCTCCGGGCCCTGTGGGAGGCCCGCGACCTGCTGGCCCGCCGCCGGGACGTGGCGCCGGGCCGGGTGCTGCCGGACTCGGCGATCGTGGCCGCGGTCGCGGCGGACCCCAAGAGCGACGCCGAGCTGTCGGACCTGCCGGTCTTCCGCGGCCGGGCCAACCGCAAGCTCGCCTCGACCTGGTACGCCGCGCTGCAGAAGGGCCGCGCCGTCCCCGACGGCGACCTGCCGCCGCACAGCCTGCCCGGCGACGGCCCGCCGCCGGTGAACCGCTGGGCCGACCGCGACCCCGCGGCGCACAAGCGGCTGCAGGCCGCCCGCGCCGGGCTGGCCGCGCTCGCCGAGCAGTGGACGGTGCCGGTGGAGAACCTGCTGACCCCGGACCTGGTGCGCCGGCTGATGTGGAGCCCGCCCGCCGAGGTGACCCCCGAGGCGGTCGCTGCGTTCCTGCGCGAGGGCGGCGCCCGACCCTGGCAGGTCGGGCTGACCGTCGACCCGCTGACCGAGGCCGCGACCACCGCCTGACGAGGAGGGCCGCTCCTCGTCCGGCGGTCAGCGGAACTTGTGGGTCAGGGAGTCCATGGTGCGGGCGACCTGGGCGATCTTCACGTGGCTGATGCCGCCGGTGGCCCCGGCGGCCAGCATCGCCTCGTGTGCGGCGCGCAGGGTGGCCCACACGTCGTCGGCCGGGCCCTCGAGGGTGGTGCCCAGGGCGCCCACCTCGTAGCGCAGCCCGGACGCCTGGACCACCGCGATGGCGGCCTCGACGTGGGCGTGCGGGTCCTCCGGCGTCCCGGGCGGGGACGGCGCGACCTGGATCTCGGCGATCACGGTGTCGCTCACTGCTGCTCCCCCACCGGCACGGAGACGTCGTCGCGGTCGACGATCTTGGACGCCCACTCGACGATCCGCCGGGCGAGGTCCTGCTCGGTGAGGCCGTGCTCGGCGAGCACCTCGCTGCGGCTGCCGTGCTCGAGGAACTGCTGGGGCAGGCCCACGGTGCGCAGCGGGACGTCGCACTCGGCGTCGCGCAGCGCGGTGGCCAGGGTGTCCCCCACACCGCCGGAGCGTCCGCCGTCCTCGACGGTGACGACCAGCCGGTGCTCGGCGGCCATCGCGACCAGCTCGGGCGAGGCGGGCAGCACCCAGCGCGGGTCGACGACGGTGACGTCGATGCCCTGCCGGGCGGCCCGCTCGGCGGCGGCCAGGCCCATCGGCACCAGCGACCCGCAGGCCACCAGCAGCACCTCCCGGGCCTCGGAGCGGCGCAGCACGTCGACCGGGCCGCGGCGCTCCAGCGAGGGGATGTCCGGCGGGACGGCGCCCTTGGGGAAGCGCAGCACGGTGGGCCCGTCGGCGACCGCGAGGGCCTCGCGCAGTGCCTCGGTGAGGGTGGCCTCGTCGCGCGGCATGGCCATCCGCAACCCGGGGACGACCGCGCAGATCGAGGTGTCCCACATGCCGTTGTGCGAGGCGCCGTCGGTGCCGGTGACCCCGGCCCGGTCGAGCACCACGGTGACCGGCTGGCGGTGCAGCGCGACGTCCATCAGCAGCTGGTCGAAGGCCCGGTTGAGGAACGTGGAGTAGATCGCCACCACCGGGTGCAGGCCGGCCATCGCCAGCCCGGCGGCCGAGGTCAGCGCGTGCTGCTCGGCGATGCCGACGTCGAAGGTCCGCTCGGGGAACCGCTCGGCGAAGGGGGCCAGCCCGGTGGGGTGCAGCATCGCCGCGGTGATCGCGACGACGTCGGAGCGCTCCCCGCCGATCTCCACCAGCTCGTCGGAGAACGCCGAGGTCCAGTCGCGCCCGGCCGCGGCGGAGGAGACCCCGCTGTCGGGGTCGAAGACGCCGGTGGCGTGCCAGGCGTCGATGAGGTCGGTCTCGGCCGGGGCGTACCCGAAGCCCTTGGTGGTCACCGCGTGCACGATCACCGGACCGCCGAAGGCCCGCGCCCGGCGCAGCGCGGACTCCATGCCGGCGACGTCGTGGCCGTCGACCGGGCCGACGTACTTCATGCCCAGGTCCTCGAACATGCCCTGCGGGCTCAGGACGTCCTTGAGGCCCTTCTTGATCGCGTGCAGCGCGTCGTAGAGCGTGCTGCCGACGACCGGGGCCTTGGTGAGGGTCTGCCGGACGGCGTCCAGCACCTGCTCGTAGCCCGGCCGCAGCCGCAGGGTGGCCAGCGCGTCGGCCACCCCGCCGATCGTCGGGGAGTAGGAGCGGCCGTTGTCGTTGACCACGATCACCACCGGCCGGTCCTGCGCGGCGGCGATGTTGTTCAGCGCCTCCCAGGCCATGCCACCGGTCAGCGCGCCGTCGCCGATCACGGCCACCACGGGCCGGACGTCGCCCCGGACGGCGAAGGCCTTGGCCAGCCCGTCGGCGTAGGACAGCGAGGTCGAGGCGTGGCTGTTCTCCACCCAGTCGTGCTCGCTCTCGGCCCGGGACGGGTACCCGGACATGCCACCGCGCTGGCGGAGGCCGGTGAAGCCCTCGAGCCGGCCGGTGAGCAGCTTGTGCACGTAGGCCTGGTGGCCGGTGTCGAAGACCACCGGCTCGCGCGGGGAGTCGAAGACCCGGTGGATGGCGATGGTCAGCTCGACGGTGCCCAGGTTGGGGCCCAGGTGTCCGCCGGTCTTGGCCACGTTGGTCACCAGGGCGTCACGGATCTCGGCGGCGAGCACCGGGAGCTGGTCGGGCGCCAGTGCCCGCACGTCGGCGGGCCCGGTCACGGAACGGAGCAACGACACGGCGGGAACGGGTCCTTCCTGAGGGGGTGGAGCGAGATCGACTGTAGCCGCGGGGGCCGGACCGAGCCGGGTGGTCAGAGGCGGGGCACCCACCGCTCCCCCCGCAGCGCGCCCCCCACCATCTCCACGCCCCGGGCCGCCGCGGCCAACCGGGCGCCCTCCCGCTCGTACGCCGAGACGGCCGCCTCCATGGCCTCCGGGGGCAGGTCGTCGGCCAGCTCCACCCGCACCGTGCGCCAGCCGGCGCGGGCCGCCTCGAGCCCGGCGGTCACGTGGTCCCCGGCGAAGCGGGCCAGCAGCACCGGGTAGCGGCGCAGCACCTCGTGGGCGCGGTACTCCGGGGGCACCAGGTCGTACAGCCAGGCGATGGCGGTGCGCTCCCAGTCCGGGGCACCCGGCGGGCGGACCTCCGCGGGCCAGCCGGGCGGGGCGGTGCCGTCCCGGCCCAGCCCCTGGCGGGAGGGCTCGGCGCGGCCGGTCGACGTCACCACCCGAGTGTGCACCGGCGCTCCGACACCGGTCAGGACAGCAGCGCCGTCCGGAGGTCCTCCCCCACCGACCGGGCCGCCGGACCCGACGGGTGCACGCCGTCGTCGCTGTCGCCGGGGGCGTACCCGCCGTCCGGGGCCCGGACGGCGGTCATCGGGTCCACCCACTGCCAGCCCTGCTCCCGGGCGAGGCGCTGCAGCCGGCGGTCCAGCGCGCGCACCTCCGGGCCCCGACCGTCCTCCTGCGCGACCGCCGAGAGCAGCACCCGCGGCACCCCGGCGGTCCCGGCGATCGCCACCAGGTGGTCGAGCACCTCGTCGGTGGGCACGTCGAGGTCGACGTCGTTGTTGCCGGCCATCAGCACCAGCACGTCGGCGTCCATCGGCTGCACGCCCGCGGCCATGTCCGCCGTGGTGGCCCCCGCGTGCGCCCAGCCGCCGAGCACGTCCACGCCGTCCCCGGTCGCCCACCAGGCCCAGGAGTCCTCGCCGATCTGCCCGGTGTCGAAGTCCGGGCTGTCTGCCTCGGTGATCGAGTCGCCCACGGCCACCACCCGCAGCACCGGGGACGACGCCGGCACCGCCCGCGGCGTCGCGACCGGCGCGGCACACCCGGCGAGCACCAGCACCCCGCCGACCAGGGCCGCCGCCCGCCTCACCGGGCACCGGACCCGGCGTGCTCGCGGACCGGTGCGGAGGCGGCCGGGCGGGCCCGCCGTCCGGCCAGCACGGCGCGGACCAGCCGCACCGCCTGGGCCGGCCCCAGGTGCGGCAGGTAGGCCCGGGAGACCGCGCGGGCGATCCGCGGCAGGTCGGCGGGCCCGGGGTAGACCAACCACAGCGCACGGTGCCGGGGCTGGAACTTGGCCTTGAACGCCAGCAGCGAGCGGAACCCGTAGACCGGCTCCATCCACCGCCCGGTGGTCTCCAGCAGCCGGGCCAGCAGGGCCGCCTCCGGCTCGCCCCCGGGCAGCGCCAGCGGGGCGCCGGACAGGCTGCACCACAGCGCACCCTCGGCCTGGAAGGCCAGCGCCGCGGTGCCGACGAGGAACTCCGTCGTCCCGGGCGGGCAGCCCGGTGCCCGCCGCATCAGGTCCAGCGTCCAGCCGACCGGCACGCCGTCGCGGTGCGCGGGCAGCCAGCTGGTCACCCCGTGCACCCGCCCGTCCGGGGCGAGGGCCAGCAGGCACCGGACGGCGGGGTCGGCGAGCTCGTCCAGCCCGCCCAGGGTGAACCCCATCTCGGGGAGCCCCTTGCCGGCCAGCCACTCCTCCGACGCGCGGGCCACCTGCTCGCGCAGTGCCAGCGGTGCGCTCGCCCAGGTCACCCACCGGGCCTCGACGCCGTCCCGGGCGGCCCGGTTGACCGCCGTCCGCACGTCCTGCCAGCGCTTGCCCGTGAACGCCAGCCCGCCCAGCGGCAGCCAGGTCTCCGACGCCACCTGCACCCGGTGCGCCCCGGGCAGGGAGGCGGTGACGGCGTCGGCGGTGTCGCCGGTCACCGAGTACCAGCACGGCGTCCAGCCCCGGGCGGTGCACCAGGCGGTGAACCCGGCGACCGCCTCGACCCGGGCCGCGGGCGGGCCGACCGGGTCCCCGGTGGTCAGCGCGACCCCGCCGACCACCCGGAACGCGACGACCGCGGACCCGTCGGGGGTGAACCACCAGCGGTTGCCCACCCAGGTGGTCATGAACGACAGCGGGCCGTCGCCGTGCCGGTCGACCAGGGCGCGGGCCCGGGCGGCGTCCCCCCGGGGCACCGCCGGGCGCACGACGGCCCACGCGGTGCCCAGCAGCACCGCCCAGCAGGCCACCCCCGTCCAGTCGGCCAACACCCGGGCGGGCCCGTGCAGCGGGACCAGCCGGGGTGCCACCTCGCCCAACCACCCCGGCGGCAGCAGCCGTGCCGGGAGGTCCAGCAGGAGCCGGCCCACCCCGGGCGGGTGCGCCCAGTCCCCCGCCAGCAGCGCCCCGGTGGCCAGGTACCCGGCCACGACCGCGGCGAGTCCGGCACCGGCCGGCAGCGACCACCGGCGGGCTGTCCCCGGGGCGGCCGGGACGGCGAACCGCGACCGGGTCGACAGCAGGAGCACCAGCACCGCGCCGGGCGCGACCACCGGTGCCCACAGCGACACCGCCGGCAGGCTGGAGCGGTCGGCGCCCAGCGCGGTGAGCGCGTCGGCGGGGTGGCCGAGCACCGCGACCACGACGACGACGCCGACCAGCGCGAGGGCGGCGGAGAACAGCACCGCACCGACCCAGGCCGCCCGTCGTCCGCGCCGGAGCCCCTCGGCGAGCACCAGCTGCACCACCACCGGCAGCACCGAGAGCAGGGCGGGCCCGGGGCCCGCCAGGTGCGCCCGGGCCAGCAGCACCCGGCAGGCTGCCCGGTCCCCGCCGCCGGCGCAGACCCGGTGCAGCACCTCCGCGGACGGCCGTCCGGAGGCGAACAGGTGGGAGACCACCGCCCACGGGCCCTCCGGGGTCCGCGACAGCGCGGCGAGCAGCGGACCGACCGCCGCGGCCGCCACGATCAGCGCGACCAGGGCCCGGGACTCCCGGCGGCTCACCGGGCCGCCGTCGGGTGCCCGGCCCCGCGGCCGGGCCAGCACGACCCCTCCGACCAGCCCGAGCACGGCGCCAGCAGCGCGGTGCACGTCGCCCGCCGTGCCGGAGTAGAGCACCAGCATCGAGAGCACCACCCCCAGGCCCAGTCGCAGCCGGCGGCGGCCCAGCGGCGAGGCCCACGCCGAGGCCGCCGCGACGGCGGCCAGCACCCCGGGCAGCGGCCCGGTCACGCCGGCCCCGGCGAGCAGGCCACCCCACCGGTCCCCCGTCCCGGCGAGGGCGGCCACCACCCCGGTGCCCACCAGCCCGGCCCCCACCTGCCCCGCGACGAGGGCGTGGCCGGTGCACCGGGTGCCCCAGCGGTGCTCGACGGTGCCCAGGAGTGCCCCCACCACCAGCGCCGTCCCCAGCGCGGTGCGGGGGGTGGCCGCGGTGAGCAGTGCGGTCAGCAGGGTCCACCAGCGACCGGCGGACAACGGGCCGACGCCGGTGGCCCAGGAGGCCGGCGAGCCGAGCACCGCGCCGGCCAGCAGGGTGCCCACCAGCCCGGCGGTGAGCGGCACCCGGCGCAGCACCCCGGTCACGACGGCAGGCCGGTGTGCGCGGCCAGCCACGGCAGGGCCTGCTGGAGGCCCGGGCCCCACACGTCCCAGGAGTGCCCGCCGGGGATCTCCGTGCTGGTGACGTCGACCCCGGCGGCCCGCAGCGCAGCGGTCACCTGACGGGCCTGCGGGCGGTACTCGTCGTCCCCGGCGCCGACGGTGAGGTACGCCGAGAGCTCCGGGTACCGCCGGGCGGCGAGTTCGTGCAGCGGGTCGACGGCGTCGAAGGCCGCGGTGTCGCCGCCGAAGGTGGCGGCCACCGTGGCGGTGGCACCGCCCAGGGTGGGGCCGGCCTGGCCCGAGGCGTCGAAGAAGGTCGGGAACAGGCCGGGGTGGGCGACGGCGAGCTGCAGGGCGCAGGTGCCGCCGTAGGAGAACCCGCCGACCGCCCAGTGCGCGTGGTCGGGGTCGACCTGCAGGGTGTGGGTGATCCAGGCCGGCACGTCCTGGCTGAGGTAGGTGTCGGCCTTCCCCAGCGCGGAGTCCAGGCACAGCGGGTTGGTGACCTCCCCGCCCAGGTCGTCGGGCATCACCACCACCGGGGCGAGGCCGTGGTGGGCGTCGGCCCAGGCGTCCAGCCGCTGGGCGATGCCGCCGCCGTCGATCCAGTCCCGGGGGCTGCCCGGCTGGCCGCCGAGCACCACCCACACCGGCAGCAGCGGCCGGTGCGCGGTGAGGTACGCCGGCGGCAGGTAGACCCAGGCGGCCCGGGCCGGGAAACCCGAGGCGGTCGCCGGGATCGTCACCTGGGACAGCGCCCCGGTCGTCGGCACGTCCCCCGGCGGGGTCCAGTCCGCCGGGCTCACCGGTGCGGCGGTGTCGCCGGTGAGCACGTCCCGGGCGTCGACCTCGTCGTAGGGCGGCAGCTGCAGGGCTGCGGCCACGGTGGGGTAGGGCTGGTAGACCCGGTTGACCCCGTTGGCGGCACCGACGACCACGGCGAGGACGGCGAGGACGGTCAGCGCCCGCCGCCACCAGCGCTGCCCGGGCCAGGACACCACGGCCAGCACGAGACCGAGCAGGCCCAGGCCGATCCACAGGAAGACCAGCCACGGCAGCCCGTCCGGGAACGGCTTCAGCACCCGGAGCAGCACCCACACCAGACCCAGGCCCAGGCCCGCGACCAGCACCGCGAGCGGCACCCGGCGGGTGAGCCACCGACGGCTGCGGTGCGAGGTGACGAGCACGAGCAGCCCGACCACGACCGCCAGCACCAGCGCGGTCGCCAGCGGACCGGTCACCAGCTGCAGCCCGGTGAACCAGCGCCACGCCCGTCCGGCCACCGGGTCCTCCTCCCGTGCGGGTGGTCCGGTCGACCGCCCGGCAGGAAGGTCGGCCGCGGGGCTGGGGGGTCCCTGCACGCCGGTGGTGAGCTGGCTGCGGGTCGGGGTCCCCAGCGACCGTGCAGCCGGTCCCCAGCCGCACGCCAGCCCGGCGGCCCACCTTGCGGCCCGTGACCCTCGTCGACGTCCGGCCGCCCGCGCCGGTGCCCGCCCCACCGCGGGCCCGCCGCCGGGCGCGTCCCGACCGGGTGGCGCTGGGCCTGCTGCTGGCCGGGACGACCGCGCTGTACACGGTGGCGCTGCCACGGTCGGGTTGGGGCAACGCGTTCTACGCCGGGGCCGCCCAGGCCGGGGCGGCGAGCTGGCGGGCCTGGTTCTACGGCGCCTCGGACGCCCCGGGCTCGATCACCGTGGACAAGCCCCCGGCCGCACTGTGGGTCATGGGCCTGTCGGTGCGGCTGTTCGGGCTCTCGAGCTGGTCGCTGCTGGTGCCCGAGGCGCTGATGGGGGTGGCTGCGGTGGCGGTGCTGGCGGCCACCGTGCGCCGGCTGCTGGGCCCGTGGCCGGGGGTGCTCGCCGGCCTGCTGCTCGCCCTCACCCCGGTGGTCACCCTGGTCTTCCGGTACGACAACCCCGATGCCTTGCTGACCCTGCTGCTCGTGCTGGCCGGGTGGGCCACCAGCCGGGCGCTGGAGGACGGCCGGACCCGCTGGCTGCTGCTGGCCGGGGTGGTCGTCGGGTTCGGGTTCCTGACCAAGTCGCTGCAGGCGTTCCTGGTGCTGCCCGGGCTGGCCGGTGCGTACCTGGTCGCCGGTCCGCCGCGGCTGCGTCGTCGGCTGGGTCAGCTGGTGCTCGCCGGGGTGGCCCTGGTCGCCGCGGCCGGCTGGTGGCTGCTGGTGGTCGCGCTGGTCCCCCGGGCCGACCGGCCGTGGGTGGGCGGCACCGCCGACGACAGCCCGCTCGGCCTGGCGTTCGGCTACAACGGGCTGGGCCGGCTCGACGGCGACGAGTCCGCCGGCGGCGCCGGGCTGCACCACGGGCCCAGCACCCTGGGCCGGTTGTTCGGCAGCGCCGGCGACCAGGCCGGGTGGCTGCTGCCCACCGCACTGCTGGCCCTGGTCGCCGGGCTCTGGCTGGTCCGCCGGGCCCCGCGCACCGACCGGGTGCGGGCCGCGCTGCTGCTCTGGGGCGGGTGGCTGCTGGTCAGCGCCGTCGTCCTCGGGCTGATGAAGGGCATCGAGCACAGCTACTACGCGGTGGTGCTCGGTCCCGCGGTCGCCGCGCTGGTCGCCGTCACTGGCACCCTCCTGTGGCGCCGGCGCGACCGCACCGCCCGGGTGCTGCTGGCCCTCGGCGTGCTGACCGCGGTCGCCTGGGCCGCCACCCTCGTGGTGCTGCGGATCGGTGGGTCGCTCGGGCTGGTCCTCGCGATCGCCGCGACCGGCGGGCCGGCCGTCGTCGGGCTGCTGGGGCGGCGGCGCACGTGGGTGGCCGGACTCGCCGTCCTGGCGGTGTCCCTGGGGCCGCTGGCCTGGTCGGTGGGCACCGCCGCCCGGGCGCACACCGGCAGCAACGTGGTCGCCGAGCCTCCCCCGCGGACGGCAGCCGGCTGGTCGGCCCCCCGCCGGGACGGCGCGGGCATCAGCGAGCGCGCACTGCGGCTGATCGAGCAGGGCGCCGAGGGCTGGACCTGGGCCGCGGCGACCACCGGGCACCACGGCGCCTCGATCCAGCTCGCCGCCGGCGTCCCGGTGATGGACGTCGGCGGCTTCGCCGGCCAGGACCCCTCCCCCACGTTCGACCAGTTCGTCGCCGACGTCACCGCGCACCGGGTGCACTGGTGGGTGGCCGGGGTCTCCGGCGGCCCCGACGCCCTCCGGATCCAGACCTGGGTCGCCGCGCACGGCACACGGGTCCCGGCCGGGGAGACCGACCTCTACGACCTGTCCGCCCTGGCGACGGGGTGACGGGGTGACGGGGTGTCAGGGACGGACCGGCTCCAGCAGCGCCACGCACTCCACGTGCGCGGTCATGGGGAAGGCGTCGAAGGCCCGCAGGCCGGTGACCGACCAGCCGGACTCGGCGAACACGGCCACGTCTCGGGCCAGGGACGCCGGGTCGCAGGCCACGTAGACGACGGCCCGCGCGCCGGAGTCGGCGAGCACGGCGCTGACCTCCCTGCCGGCACCGGCGCGCGGCGGGTCGAGGACGACGACGTCGGGCGGGCCGTCGAGCTCGGCCAGCAGCCCGGTCAGCCCCTCGGCGTCCACCGCCCCCTGCCAGACCTCGGCCTGGGGCAGGTCGGACAGGTTGTCCGCGGCCGCGGCGCAGGCCCCGGCGTCGTACTCGACGCAGACCACCTGCCCCCCGACCCCGACACCGGGGGCCAGCGAGCCGCCGAACAGGCCGGCGCCGGCGTAGAGGTCCAGCACCCGCTCGCCCTCGGCGACGGCGGCGTACCCCGCGACCGCCCCCACCAGGGCGTCGGCCGCGGCCGGGTGCACCTGCCAGAAGCCGGTCCCCTCGACCTGCCAGTCGCGGTCCCAGGCACGGCGTTCGGCCCGCTGCCCGTCCGCAGCGGCGGCCGCGGGCGGCCGGACGACCTTCGTGGACTGGGCGTGGCCGCGACGGTCCAGCCGGGTGGTGGTGACGCCGCCGACCGAGTCGACGGCGACGTCGACCGCCCCGGCGCCGTCCCAGGTGCGGCCCAGCACCGCCGCGACCGCCGGCTCGACGGTGATCGGGCAGTCGGTGAGCACGTGCACGTCCCGTGAGCGGTGCGGCCGCAGGCCGGGGCGCCCCTCGCGGTCGACGGCGAACCGGGCCCGGGAGCGCCAGCGCAGCGCACCGCCGGGCAGCTCCTCGACGTTCAGCGACACGTCCATGCCGGCGAGGCGGGCGAACTGCTCGGCGATCACGTCGCCCTTGAGACGGCGCTGGGCGACCGGGTCGACGTGCTGCCAGTCGCACCCGCCGCACCGGCCGGGACCGGACTCCGGGCAGGGTCGCTCGACCCGGTCCGGGGAGGCCTCGAGCACCTCGACGGCGTCGGCGCGGCAGTAACCCGGGTGCCGGTCCTCGGTGACCGCGACGACGACGCGCTCGCCGGGCAGCGCGTGCCGGACGAAGACCACCCGGCCCTCGTGCCGGGCCACGCAGTGCCCGCCGTGCGCGACCGGCCCCACGGTGACCTCGAACCGCTCCCCCAGCCAGGAAGGCGCCTGGTCCCTCACGCGCTGTCCGGGTCGTCCACGATGCCGCGCCGCAGGTCGCCCGGGGCGGGGCCGGCGTTGCGCTGGAGCTCCTCGTCGCGGTCCCGCGACCCCTCCAGCTGCCAGGGCACCGTCGTGATCATCACGCCGGGCTGGAACTGGAGCCGGGAGCGCAGCCGCAGCGCGCTCTGGTTGTGCAGCACGTTCTCCCACCAGTGGCCGACCACGTACTGCGGCACGAAGACGACGACGAGCTCGCGCGGGCTGTCCCGGCGGATGTCCTTGACGAAGTCGACGACCGGGCGGGTGATCTCCCGGTAGGGCGACTCCAGCACCGTCAGCGGGATCGGGATGTCGTAGCGGTCCCAGTCGGCCTGCAGCGACCGGGTGTCGGCGTCGTCCACGTTGACCGTCAGCGCGGTGAGCTGGTCGGGGCGGGTGGCCCGGGCGAACGCCAGCGCCCGCAGCGTCGGCTTGTGCACCTTGTTGACCAGCACGACCGCGTGCACCTTGGAGGGCAGCGTGCGGGAGTCCCCGCTGGGCACGAGCTGGTCGGCGACGTGGGTGTAGTGCCGGTTGATCTGGCGCATGAGCAGGTAGATGAACGGCATCACCAGGATGACCAGCCACGCGCCCCGGGTGAACTTGGTGAGCACGATGATGACCAGCACGACGGTGGTGAGCGACCCGCCGATCGTGTTGATCACCTGGGAGCGGCGCATCTGCTTCCGCTCGGCGCCCTCGGCGGTCTTCATCTCCCGGTTCCAGTGCCGGACCATGCCCCACTGGCCGATGGTGAAGCTGGTGAACACCCCGATGATGTAGAGCTGGATCAGCCGGGTGGAGTCGGCCTGGAAGGCCACGATCAGCAACGCGGCGAACCCGGCCAGCAGCAGGATGCCGTTGCTGTACACCAGCTTGTCGCCGCGGGTGTGCAGCTGCTTGGGCATGTAGCGGTCCTGGGCCAGCACCGAGCCCAGCAGTGGGAAGCCGTTGAACGCGGTGTTCGCGGCCAGGATCAGCACCAGCGCGGTGGCCGCCTGGATGTAGAAGAACCCGATGGAGGTGTCCCCGCCGAAGACGGCGCTGGCGACCTGGGCGATGACCGTGCGCTGCGGCTCGGTCTCGCAGTTCGTGAACCCCTCGAGGTCGCAGGGGAACTCGGCGTACTTGACCCCGGAGAACAACGCCAGCGCGGTCACGCCGGCGAACATCGTGGCGGCGATCCCGCCCATCAGCGCCAGCGTGGTGGCCGCGTTCTTCGACTTCGGGGGCTTGAAGGCCGGCACCCCGTTGGCGATCGCCTCGACCCCGGTCAGCGCGGTGCAGCCCGAGGCGAAGGCGCGCAACGCGAAGAACAGCAGGGCGACGCCGGTGAGGTTGTCGAAGCCCGGCTCCGGCGTGATCGTGTACGCCGCGCTCTCGGCGACCAGCGAGGCGTCCCGGAAGAAGTACTCGATGAACCCGGTGACGATCATGACCATGATCCCGGCCACGAACAGGTACGTGGGGACGGCGAAGCTCTTGCCCGACTCCCGCAGGCCCCGCAGGTTCGCCGCGGCCAGGAACCCGACCAGGACGACGGCGATCAACACGCGGTGCTGGGCCAGCTGCGGGAACGCCGAGATGATGTTGTCGGTGCCGGCGCTGACCGACACGGCCACGGTGAGCACGTAGTCGGTGAGCAGCGCGCTGGCGACCACCAGCGAGGCGAACCGGCCGTGGTTCTTGGCCGCCACCTCGTAGTCCCCGCCGCCGGAGGGGTAGGCGTGCACCACCTGGCGGTAGGACAGCACCACCACGACCAGCAGCAGGACGACGGCGACGGCCAGCCAGGGCGCCAGGAACAGGAACGCCGTCCCCGCGAGGGTCAGCACGATGAGGATCTCCTGGGTGGCGTAGGCCACCGAGGAGAGCGGGTCGCTGGCGAAGATCGGCAGCGCGAGCCGCTTGGGCAGGAGGGACTCGCCGGCCCGGTCGCTGCGGACGGGACGCCCGAGGACCAGGCGCTTGGGGAGTTGCCCGAGGTCGGACAGCGAAGGCACGAGCGGATGGTACGGACGGTGCGTGCGCGGACCCGCCCGACGGACCGCGGTCGTGTCGTGCAGCGGGTGTACGTTCGCGCGCTGTACGCCTCGGCGGTCCACGCCGGGGGGCCGGACCCGCGGGGAGAACCTCAGTGCACGTGGTCGTCATGGGCTGCGGTCGGGTCGGCTCGGCCATCGCCCGCCGTCTCGAGGAGATCGGGCACAGCGTCGCGGTCATCGACCAGAACGCCGAGGCCTTCCGTCGCCTCGGCCCGGAGTTCGAGGGCCGCCAGGTCACCGGCCTGGGCTTCGACCGGCAGACGCTGCTGGACGCCGGCATCGACTCCGCCGGGGCGTTCGCCGCGGTCAGCAGCGGTGACAACTCCAACATCATCGCCGCGCGGGTGGCCCGGGAGACCTTCGGCGTCGAGCACGTCGTCGCCCGGATCTACGACTCCAAGCGGGCCGAGGTCTACGAGCGGATGGGCATCCCCAGCGTCGCCACCGTCCCGTGGACGGTGAACCGGCTGATGCGCGAGCTGCTCAGCGTCAAGGTCACCGAGATCTGGCGCGAGCCCACCGGCAAGGTGCTGCTCATGCGGGTCACGGTCACCGACGGCTGGGTCGGCCGCCCGCTGGCCGACCTCGAGCGGGCCACCGGCGCCCGCGCCGCCTGGCTGGTCCGCTTCGGCGACGCCCAGCTCCCCCGCGCCAGCACCGTGCTGCAGACCGGTGACCACCTCGTGGTCGCCGCCACCGACGACATCGCCGCCCAGGTGCACGACGCGGTCGAGAACGTCCCCGCAGGAGGACAGCACTGATGCGCATCGCCATCGTGGGGGCCGGCGCGGTCGGCCGGTCCATCGCCGGGGAGCTGCTGGGCAACGGGCACACCGTGATGCTCATCGAGAAGAACGGCGCCAAGGTGCGCGCCAAGTCCGTCCCCGGCGCCGAATGGGTGCAGGCCGACGCCTGCGAGGTCACCGCGCTGGAGGAGGCCAACCTGTCCAGCTGCGACGTGGTCATCGCCGCCACCGGCGACGACAAGGCCAACCTGGTCGTCTCGCTGCTGGCCAAGACCGAGTTCGCGGTCGCCCGGGTCGTCGCCCGGGTCAAGGACCCGCGCAACGAGTGGCTCTACACCGAGGCGTGGGGCGTCGACGTCGCCGTCTCCACCCCGCGGGTGCTCGCCGCCCTCGTCGAGGAGGCGTTCACCGTCGGCGACGTCGTCCGGCTGATGAGCTTCCGCAAGGGCGCGGCCAACCTCTCCGAGATCACCCTCGCCGAGGACACCCCGTGGGTGGGCCGTCCGCTCCGCGACGTGCCGCTGCCCCGGGAGACCGTGCTCACCGCGATCCTGCGCGGCGAGCGGGTCATCACGCCCACCCCCGACGAGCCCCTCGAGGCCGGGGACGAGCTGCTGTTCGTGCTGCACGGCGATGTCGAGGAGGAGCTCCAGCGCCTGCTCTGCCGCGACGGCAACTGTTGAAGGACCCCGGTGCCCCCACCCCTCGCTGACGCTCGGGGCGGGACCCTGCACCGGGGCCGTCACAGGCGGTTACGCGACCCCGGCGGCGGGAGGCGTGCGGTGGCGGTGCAGGCGGGCGACGGCCCACAGGGTGACGACGAGCGCCACGGCGGTCACCGGCAGCCCGAGCACCAGGGACGCGGTGCCGAGCAGCTCCACCTGGTCCTGCCAGTACAGGACCCCCTGGACGGCGAAGCGGACCAGGAAGGTCATCGCCCACATCAGCGTCAGCCAGGAGTAGGCCCGGACCATCCGCCGGTCGGTGCGCCAGTGCCGCTCGGCGACGGCGTCGGGCTCCTGGTCGGCCGGAGCGGCACCCGCGGCGGCCTTCTCCTTGAGCCGGCCCGACAGCTTCCCGCCGCCCATGCTGTCGCGCAGGCTGTGCGTGGCCATCGACCCGAGGTGGCTGGGGGCCAGGAACTCCGCGGCCACCCCGACCAACGGCCAGCGCACCACGATCGAGCCCAGCAGCACCACACCGAGCGCGGCGTTGCGAATCAGGCCGGGGACGAAGAAGTCCCGCGCCTCCCCCGACACCCGGGCGATGGCCACCGCGATCGCGACGCCGATCAGCCCGGAGAACGCCTGCTGCACGCTCTCCTTGCGCACCAGCCGCAGCCCGAAGACCAGCACGGCGGCACCGACCGCGGCCCAGATGCCGACGGTCAGCCCGCCGATGGAGTTGGCGACGACGAAGGCGATCGTGGGCAGCGAGACGTCGATCATCCCGCGCCAGCCGCCGAGCTGGTCCAGGACCATCTGACGGTCGACCACCGGGGCCTTGCGGCCGTCGGTGGAACTCACCCGGCGCTCAGCTCGTACCAGGGGTTGTAGACGACCTGGCGCCCCTCGAAGGAGGCGAACCGGCCGCGGGCGGTGAGCGTGCGGCCGGGCTCGATGCCCGGGATGCGCCGGCGACCCAGCCAGACCAGCGTCACCGAGCCCGAGCCGTCGAACAGCTCGGCCTCCAGGGTCGGCACGGTCTCCCGCGGGGTGTAGACGACGGACTTGAGCCGCCCGGTCACGGTCACCACCTGCCCCTTGCGGCAGGCGCTGACCGGCTCGCACCCGGCCGTGGCGACGTCGGACTGCAGCTCCTGGGCGTCGATGGTCCGGTCGTCGGCCGTCAGCTTGTGCAGCTTGCGGGACAACCAGCTCGGCGCGCGGGTCTCGGTCACGGCCCCAGCGTAGGACGGTGCGGGCCCGCTGTCCGGTGTCGGTCCAGCCACGTCGTGGTGATCTGCCAGGCAGGTCCGGCCACGTCGATGACCACCATGTGGTCGCCGTCGACCAGCGCGACCTCGGCGGCGGGGTCCACCTCGGCGTACCGCCGGCTCTGCTCCGGCGGCACGGTGGTGTCGGCCTCGCCGTGCACGCACAGCACGGGCACCCCGGTGGGGGCCATTCGGGTCGGGGACGCCGCGGCGTACCGGTCCGGGTGCTCGGCGGGCGAGCCGCCCAGGAAGTCCGTGACCGCGCCGTCGCCCATCCGCTGACCGGCCGCGAGCTCGAGGTCGAGCACGCCGGCCTGCAGCACCGCCGCGGTGACCCGGGTGCGCGGGTCCGCGCCGGGGGCTCCGGCGGGGAGCAGGTGCCGGCCGGCGGCCCAGCCGGCCAGGTGGCCACCGGCGGAGTGCCCGACGACGGCGAGCACCGAGAGGTCCAGCCGGTCGGCGTCGGGGAGGTCGGGCAGCAGGTCCAGCGCCGCGGCGACGTCGTCCAGGGTCGTGGGCCACCCGCCGCCGGTGCCGACCCGGCGGTACTCGACGGCGACGGCGGCCCAGCCGCGGGCGGCCAGGTCGGCGGCCAGCGGCCGGGCCAGGTCGACCCCGTAGGCCGCGCGCCAGAACCCGCCGTGCAGGACGACGGCCACCGGCGCCGGGTCCGACCCGGCCGGCAGGGTGAGCTCGAGGAACTGCTGCTCGTCGGCCCCGTAGGCGTGGGTGGTGGTCACGCGGTGGGCGGCTCGGGCAGCGTGGCGGCCGGCCGCGCTCCCGCGGCGGGCGCGCCGGCCTTGGCCGCCGCCTGCTGGCGGGCGACCTGCTCGGCTGCCTGCGGGGGCAGGGTCATCGGCAGCTGCTCGCGCACCGGCATCGGCTCGGACCCCCGGACGACGACGATCCCGCGGAAGGCGTCCTCCAGCGCGGCACCGGCCTCCGGGCTCTCGGCAGCGGCGCCGCTGATCATCCCGCGCAGGAACCAGCGCGGACCGTCGACGCCGATGAACCGGGTCGCCCGCGCCACCGGCTGGGGCGGCGTCGTCTGGCCCGGCTGCTGCGGCGGGGTGGCCCGCACGTGGCCGGCCAGCTCGGGGCCGAAGGGCCCGTCCTGCTCGGTGAGCGAGCCGCCCTGGCCGCTGGCGCTGGTGGCCAGGTCGGCGCGGACGCCGTCCCAGATGCCACCGGCGCGCGGCGCGGCGAAGGCCGACACCTGCAGCAACGAGTCCCCGGCGCGCAGGCTGGCGCCGATCACCTTCTGACTGGCGTTCACGTCGACCCGCAGCTCCATGCCGGGCACCGCGGGCAGCTTCAGCGACCCCAGGTCGACCCGGGTGACGCCGTCCTCGGGGGCGTCGGCGGAGTCCCACGGCCCGGTGGTCTCGTCCTGCTCGCGCTCGCGCACCTGCGGCTCCGGGGGCACGCCCCGCTCCCGCACGCTGCGCTCGATCCGGTTGCGCCGCCGTCCGAACGGCATGTCAGTCCTGCCCCTCTGTCGTGTCCGTGGTCGTGGGTGCTGCGAACCCGCCGGTCGAGCCGTGCCCGCCGGCGCCGCGCTCGCTGTCGGGCAGCTGGGCGACCGGCGTGAAGACCGCGCGGACGACGGGCTGGACGACCAGCTGGGCGATCCGGTCGCCGCGGCGGAGCCGGATCGTCGTGCTCGGGTCGGTGTTGACCAGGTTGACCCGGATCTCCCCGCGGTAGCCGCTGTCCACCGTGCCCGGCGCGTTGACCAGGCCCAGTCCGTGCCGGTGGGCCAGGCCCGAGCGGGGGTGCACGAAGCCCGCGTACCCCTCGGGGATGGCCACCGACACCCCGGTGCCCACCAGCGCCCGCTGGTGCGGCGCGAGCTCCACGTCCTCGGTGGTGACCAGGTCCGCGCCGGCGTCCCCGGGCAGGGCGTAGGACGGCGCGACCGCGCCCGGGGCGAGTGCCACCGGGACGGTCACGGTCGGTTCGTCGGGCACGACGGCGAGGCTAGACCGGGTGGCCCGGCTCACCGGTCAGGGTGGCCCGTGCCCGGGAGCGCCGTCCGCAGGTCGACCAGCACGGCCTCGGCCAGCTGTGTGGTGGCCTTGCGGTTGCTGCGGGCGGCCAGCCCCGCGCCGATCAGCAGCGGAGCCGCCGAGGACACGTTGCGGGCCAGCCGGCGGGTGACCCGACGACGGAGCGCGTTCACCCCGGCGGAGCCGATCTGGGCGATCAGCCCGCCGGTGCGTGCCCCGCCCTCCACGGCCCGCTGCTGGGTCCAGGCGGTCAGGTAGGCCCCGGCCCGCGAGCGCGCGTCCCCGGTGGCGGGCCGGCCGTAGAGCTCGTGCAGCTCGCCGATGAGCACGACCTCGACCATGGCCACCAGCACGGTCTCCGCGCCCAGCTCCAGCGGCAGCGCCACCAGCGAGGGGGTGGCGAACCACTGGGCGGCGGTGAGCCCCCCAGTGGCCGCGCCCACCCCGGCGGTCAGCCGGGCGGCGCGGGCGACCAGCCGGTCGGCGATCTCGCCGTCGGTGGACCCGGGGTGGGCGGCCCGGATCTTCTCCCGGTCCCGGATCGACAGCCGCGGGGCCGCCGTGCGGAGCAGGTCGGTCAGCACCGTCCCGGGGTGCCAGCCCGAGCCGGTGGAGTCCTCCGGCGCCCGGGCCGGGCCGTCGTCCGTGCCGGTCCGCGCGCCGCGGACGGCCGAGGCGACCGCGCCGACGACGTCCTTGAGCGTGTCGGTCGGCTTGGCCTTCGCGGTCGAGCCGTCGGCGGACTCCCGGTCGCCGAGGAGCCCGGCGACGGCGTCGGCGAGGGACCGGGCAGCACCGCCCAGTCCCCCGCCCGCCGTCTCCTCGCCCGCGGGCGCACCGTAGACCGGGCGTGGCCGCGGGACGTCCCGGGCCGGCGCGGTCCGCGGCGTCCCGTCCTGCGTCGGTCCCCCGGTCACCGTCGGGCGGTCAGGCGCAGTCGCGGCAGACGAGCTGGTCGCCCTTGGTGCTGGCCAGCCGGCTGCGGTGGTGCACCAGGAAGCAGCGCGAGCAGGTGAACTCGTCCTCCTGCTTGGGCAGCACGCGGACGGTCAGCTCCTCGTTGCTGAGGTCGGCGCCGGGCAGCTCGAGGGCCTCGTTGTAGTCGGTCTCGTCGACGTCGACCGAGGAGGACTGCGCCTCGGCCCGTCGGGCCTTGAGCTCCTCGAGGCTGTCCTCGCCGGCCTCGTCGGACTCGTTGCGGCGCGGGGCGTCGTAATCGGTGGCCATGGGGTGCCCCTCTTTCCTTCGTGGTCGCGGGCCTCGTGTGCCCGCTCGTCTGGTCGCACCCCGGCCGCCTCGTGAGCGGCCATGGTGTCTGGGTCGTGCACCGCGGTCACGGCGGTCGGCGGGCCCCCCGGGTCCTCCGCGCGCACCGCTGTTCGACTCCGGCAGCCCCCCAACGCGGCGGGCGGGGACTTTGTGCCCGGCAGCGCGGTGCTCACACACCACACCGCCGCGCCGCTCCCCACACCACCGCCGACGGGTCGTCCGGGGGTGGGGCGGCGAAGGCTACCCTGCGCCGATGACCGCCGTCGTGGGTGCTGATCCAGGGGTCGTCGGCCCCTACCTGGCCACCGTCCTGGCCGATGACCGGTGGCGGGAGGTCGACGTCGACCTGATCGCCGCGGGCATGTCCAACCTCACGTACGTGGTGACCCCCCGCGGGGGTCCGGAGTCCGACGCGGTGATCCTCCGCCGTCCCCCGACCGGCGCCGTCCTGGCCACCGCGCACGACATGGTCCGCGAGCACAAGGTGATCAGCGCCCTGGGGGACACCGCCGTGCCGGTGCCCCGCACGCTGCACCTGTGCACCGACACCGAGGTCCTCGGGGCGCCGTTCTACGTGATGGAGCGCGTCGTCGGCGTGCACGTGGTGGACGCGCTGCCCGCCGGCTTCGCCGACACCCCCGAGGAGCGCCGGGCGCTGGGCGACGGCCTGGTCGACGTGCTGACCGACCTGCACGCGGTCGACCCGGCAGCCGTGGGCCTGGGCGACTTCGGTCGGCCCGAGGGCTTCCTGGCCCGTCAGGTGCGCCGCTGGACCACCCAGTGGGAGGCGACCCGGGACACCGACCGCCCCGACCTGGACGCGCTGGCCGCGCGGCTGGCTGCGACCGTGCCCGAGACCCGGCGGACCGGGATCGTGCACGGGGACTACCGGATGGACAACTGCCTGCTCGACCCCGAGGTCCCCGGCCGGGTCCGGGCGGTGCTGGACTGGGAGATGTCCACCCTGGGCGACCCGCTGACCGACCTGGGCATGCTGTTCGTCTACTGGCCCGAGGCCGGTGAGGAGCGGAAGGTGGCGCTCTCCCCGGTGACGACCCTGCCCGGCTTCCCGACCCGGCTCGAGGTCGCCGAGCGCTACGCCGCGCGCAGCGGCACCGACCTCGGTGACCTGTCCTGGTACGTGGGCTTCGCCTACTTCAAGTTCGCCTCGATCCTGGCCGGGATCGTGGCCCGCAACGCCGCCGGCGCCATGGCCGGCAAGGACGCCACCGGGTACGCCGAGAAGATCGGCCCGTGCGTCGAGCTGGGACGCGCCGCGCTCGAGGACGGTGCCGTCTGACCCCGGCCGGGCGCACTACAGTCCCCGGCACCACAGTCCAGCCCCGAGTGGAGCGCAGTTGAGCGAGTCAGGCGACCGGCCTCCCGTCCGCTCCCGCAGCGGCCGTCGTCCCATCCCGCCGTTGATCTTCCTGCTGGTGCTCGCACTGGCCGCCCTCGGCGTGTGGTGGAACGTGCTGCGCGACGCCCAGCAGGCCGAGGCCGCCCAGGCCGCCGCGTGCACCACGGCGGCCGAGGCGCCGCCGGCGCTGGACCCCGCCAGCCTCCAGGTCCGGGTCTTCAACGCCACCGACCAGGCCGGTCTGGCCCAGGCCGTGGCCGCCACCCTGCAGTCGCGCGGCTTCGTCGTCACCGAGGTGGCCAACGACTCCTCCGGCCGTGAGGTCACCGGGGTGGGCGAGCTCCGGCACGGTCCCCGCGGCAACGACGCAGCCCGTTACCTGGCGGTCTTCCTGCCCGGCGTGGGCGACCTGCCCGACACCCGGGCCGACTCCGTCGTCGACCTGGTCGTCGGCCCGGAGTTCGTCGAGCTGGCCACGCCCGAGCAGGTGGCGGCCACCCTCTCCCCCGTCGCGAGCGCCGAAGCCGCCTGTTAGGGGTGCAGCTCCTCGAGCAGCCCCTGCAGGTCGGCGGCGATGCTCGGGGCGGCGGCCACGGCCATCGGCTCGGCGAACGGGGTGTCCCGCAGCCCGCTGAGCACCAGGCCGGCCTCGGCCGCGACCAGGGCGCCGGCCGCGTGGTCCCAGGGCTTGAGGTCCAGCTCGTAGTAGGCGTCCACCCGACCGTCCGCGGCCGCGCAGAGGTCCAGTGAGGCGCAGCCGGCCCGGCGGATGTCCCGGACCCGGGTGACCAGCTCGGCGACGACGGCGCCCTGGGCGCGGCGCTGCTCGACCCGGTAGCCGAACCCGGTGGCCACGAGGGTCTGCTCCAGCGACACCGGGCTGCTCCCCCGCAACCGCCGCGGCTGCACGCCGGGCGAGGTCAGCCACGAGCCCCGGCCGCGCACCGCCGTCCACACCTCGCCGGAGGCGGCGTCGTGCACCACCCCGACCCGGGTGACCCCGTCGACCTCCGCGGCGATGGAGACGGCGTAGCCGGCGAAGCCGTACAGGAAGTTGACCGTGCCGTCGATCGGGTCGATCACCCAGCGCACCCCGCTGGTCGACTCCCGCGCGGCGCCCTCCTCGCCCAGCACCCCGTCGTCGGGGCGGGCGGCCAGCAGCCGGTCCACCACCAGCTGCTCGCTGGCCCGGTCCACGGCGGTCACCACGTCCACCGGGCTGCTCTTGGTGTCCACCTGGGCCGACGCGGTCGCCCGCCCCGCGGCGACCAGCTCGGCGGCCTCGGCAGCGGTGCTGCGGGCCAGGGCGAGGAGGTCGTCGAGCAGCTGGTCGTCGGGGGTCTGGACCGGTGTCGTCGTCACGACGGGTGATCCTGCCGGAGTCGGTGCACACCAGCAGCGGTGAGGATCACTAGCCTGTCCGCGTGCAGGGCTTCGGAGTGGACGTCGGTGGCAGTGGCATCAAGGGGTGCCTGGTCGACCTCGAGCGGGGTGAGCTGGTCGGGGAACGGGTGCGCATCCCCACCCCGCAACCCGCGCTCCCCGACCCGGTCTACGACGTGATCGGCGACATCGTCGGCCAGTTCGGGTGGGAGGGACGCATCGGCGTCACCTACCCGGGCGTCATGAAGAGCGGCGTGGCCTACACCGCCGCGAACATGGACCCCACCTGGATCGGCACCGACATGGCCGCCGGTCTGGAGACCCGGATCCCGGGCACGGTGCAGACCCTCAACGACGCCGACGCCGCCGGGCTCGCCGAGATGGCCTACGGGGCCGGCAAGGGCCAGCGCGGCCTGGTCCTCATGCTCACCTTCGGCACCGGCATCGGCAGCGCGCTGTTCATCGACGGCCGGCTGGTCCCCAACACCGAGTTCGGGCACATCGAGGTCGACGGGCACGACGGGGAGAAGGCCGCCTCGGCCGCCGCCCGCGAGCGCGAGGACCTCTCCTACCCCGACTGGGCCAAGCGGGTCGACCGTTACCTGGACACCCTCGAGCGCGGGCTGTGGCCCGACCTCATCGTGGTCGGCGGCGGGGTGAGCAAGAAGGCGCACAAGTGGGTGCCGCTGCTGTCCACCCGCACCCGCGTCGTCCCCGCCCAGCTGCTCAACGACGCCGGCATCGTCGGCGCCGCACTGGCCGCCGAGGAGCGCATCGGCCAGTAGCCGGTGGTCCTCCCCCGGGGGACACCCGAGGCGGTGCCGTACCGCAACCGGTGGTGGCCTTCGTCACGCTCGTTACACTGACAGCGCCGGCAACCGTCCTCGGTGGTGAGACCTCGGTCTCCCCGTGGCGGCGCCACCCCAGCACGGGAAGGGAAGTCGAGTGCCCGCCGCCAAGTCCGCAGCACCCTCCGTCGCACCCGTCGAGTCCGCTGCCGACGCAGCCGGCTCCACGACCACCCGGACCACGCGCTCCCCCGCCCGGAAGTCCAGCCGCACCAAGCCGACCATCTCGGCCTCCCCCGGCCTGGACCCGCCCGAAGGCACCGTGCTGACCGCCGTCACCACCCCCGAGGGCGCGGCTGCAGCCGTCGTCGCCGGCTCGACCGGGCTGACCCTGGACGCCGCCGCCGTCGTCGGCAAGGACGGCGTCGCCGAGGACAAGGACGACGACGAGACCGACGGCGGCACCGACACCGCCAAGGACGGCAACCCCTCCACCGAGTTCGTCTGGGAGGACGAGGAGGAGTCCGAGGCGCTGCGCAAGGCGCGCAAGGACGCCGAGCTCACGGCCTCCGCCGACTCGGTCCGCGCCTACCTCAAGCAGATCGGCAAGGTCGCGCTGCTCACCGCCGAGGAGGAGGTCGACCTCGCCAAGCGGATCGAGGCCGGGCTCTACGGCTCCGAGCGGCTCAAGCAGGTCGAGGCCGAGGGCACGAAGCTGACCCCGCAGATGCGCCGGGACCTGAACTGGATCACCCGGGACGGCGAACGGGCCAAGAACCACCTGCTGGAGGCCAACCTCCGTCTGGTGGTCTCCCTCGCCAAGCGCTACACCGGCCGCGGCATGGCCTTCCTGGACCTGATCCAGGAGGGCAACCTCGGGCTCATCCGCGCGGTGGAGAAGTTCGACTACACCAAGGGCTACAAGTTCTCCACGTACGCGACGTGGTGGATCCGCCAGGCGATCACCCGCGCGATGGCCGACCAGGCGCGCACCATCCGCATCCCGGTGCACATGGTCGAGGTCATCAACAAGCTCGGCCGCATCCAGCGCGAGCTCCTGCAGGACCTGGGCCGGGAGCCCACGCCCGAGGAGCTGGCCAAGGAGATGGACATCACCCCGGAGAAGGTGCTGGAGATCCAGCAGTACGCCCGGGAGCCGATCAGCCTCGACCAGAACATCGGCGACGAGGGCGACAGCCAGCTCGGTGACTTCATCGAGGACTCCGAGGCCGTCGTCGCCGTCGACGCGGTCAGCTTCACCCTCATGCAGGACCAGCTGACCAACGTGCTGCAGACCCTGTCCGAGCGGGAGGCCGGCGTGGTCAAGCTGCGCTTCGGGCTCACCGACGGCCAGCCGCGGACCCTCGACGAGATCGGCCAGGTCTACGGGGTCACCCGGGAGCGGATCCGCCAGATCGAGTCCAAGACGATGTCCAAGCTGCGCCACCCCAGCCGCTCCCAGGTGCTCCGCGACTACCTGGACTGAGGAAGGACCCCCTCGCCCCCCCGCCACTCGCAAGCTCGCGGCGGGACCCTGCGAGGGGGCCGGTCCTGCTGCCTCCTGATGGGTGAGGACGGTCCGGGTTGGGACGACGGTGCACGGGTATCGGCGTACCGTGGGAGGGGTCAGCAGAGCAGCGGACCCCGCGTCGGCCCCCTGGGTCGGCGGACCACAGATCCATCCCGCACGTGCACCACGAACACCCTGTAGGACCACCAAGTCCAGCGACGTCCCCTGCTCACCCGCTCCAGCACGACGGCCCACCGGGCCCCGACAGACCGCGATCGGCGAGTCGGGATCCAACTGGGTCGGATCGGGAACACCGGGGGCCATCCTGGCGCTGTGCAGGAGGCCGATCCGCAAGCGCGGGTCCGTGCGGTAGAGAGCGAGTGATGACCAGATGACCGAGACCCTGACGACGAGCCCGCCCACCGACGACCTGGTCGTGCCCTTCCACTGTGACCGCTGCGGGGCACTCGCCAAGGTGCGGGTGGTCCTCCCCAGTGGCAGCGACCTCGTCTTCTGCGGGCACCACGCCCGTGAGTACGACGCCAAGCTCCGCGACCTGTCCGCCGACATCATCGACGCAGACAGCGAGCAGCCCGTCTCCAGCTGATCGAGACGCTATCGTCGCCACCAGCGATGGAGCTCTCACCTAACGACGCCGCCGGCGCTCCGATCCCCACCAGGGTCGGGCACCGGCGGCGTCGTCACGCTCAGGGTGTGTCCCTGGACCAGATCGAGGCGGAGAACACCCGATGAGCGACCCGAACCCCCGCGACGGCGACCAGCCGGAGCAGGAGCCGGTGGCCGACGCCCCGTCCGCCCGGGACGAGGACAGCACCCAGCGCCTCGCGGCCGACGGCACCGTGGGCTCGGCCCGACCCGGCACCCCCGAGGCCCCGGCCGCACCCCGGCCTGCGGCTGCGGTCCCCCCGGTGCAGCAGCTCCCGCTGTCTCCCCGCCGCCGCTCCCGCGATGAGCCCGCGCCCACGCCGGTCCCGGTCGAGCAGCTGCCCACCAGCGAGCTCCCGTCCGCCCGCCCGGCCGACGCGACCGTGGAGGCCGGCCCGACGGACGCGGCGGAGGAGACCCCCGCCCCGGTCCCGGCGCGGCCCGCCGGCCCGGTGATCCCCGAGCGCGAGGACGACGACGCCCCCACCGCGGTGGTCCCGGCGGCGGTCGTCCCGGCCGGCATCTTCGACGACGGGCCGCGCGAGCCCGACGAGGACCCGACCGAGGAGGACGACGCGACGACCGTCGTCCCGGCCGCGGCCGACACCCCGCCCCCTGCTCCCCCGGTCGAGGACGACCGCACCGCCGGCGAGCCGGGCCGCCCCTGGTGGAAGCGGCCCGTGGTGCTCGCTCCCGTCGGCCTGCTGGTGGTCCTCGGCGTCGCGTACGGCGCCGACCTGCTGGTGGCCGGTGACGACGTGCCCCGCAACACCGTGGTGGCCGGCGTCGACATCGGCGGGATGTCGCCCGTGGCCGCTGCCGACACCCTCACCGCCGACCTGGCGCCGCGCGTCACCGCCGACCACGTGATCGTCGCCGACGACGTCCAGGGCGTCCTCTCCCCCGCGACCGCCGGCATCACCCTGGACGTCGACGCCACGGTGGACGCTGCGGGCGGTCAGCCGCTGAACCCGTGGACCCGCCTGACCTCGCTGTTCGGCGATCGGCAGGTCACCCCGGTGGTCACCGGGGACGAGACCGCGCTCGACGCCCAGCTCGAGCAGTTCGCCGGGACGGTGGACCGCGCACCCAGCGACGCCACCATCGCCGTCGAGGGCACCACCGCCTCGGTCGTCCCGGCCGTGACCGGCCGGATGCTCGACCGGGCCGGCGCCGCCGACGCGGTCACCGAGGCGCTGGCCTCCGGCGGGGACCCGGAGACCCCGATCGAGCTGCCGGTGGAGACCACCGACGTCCTGGTGCACGAGGACGCCGCCCAGCAGGCCCTCGACCAGACCGTCACCCCCGCGCTGTCGGGACCGGTCACCGTGGTCGGCGACGACGGCACCACCAGCGCGGAGGTCGGCGTCGAGGCCATCGCCGGCGCGCTGGTCTTCACCGGCCAGCAGGACGGCTCCCTGGCCGTGACCCTGGACCCGGCGGCCCTGCAGGCGTCCCTCGGTGACGAGCTCGGCGAGTTCGGCACCCCGGCCCAGGACGCGGAGTTCCAGGTCACCGGCAACGCCATCGCCGTCGTCCCCTCGGTGGACGGCACCGGCATCGACCCCACCGTGCTGGCCGGGCAGCTGCTGCCCGCGCTCACCCAGCCCGCCCCCCGGCAGGTCACCGCGACCCTGGGCCCGGTGCCGGCGGACTTCACCACCGACGAGGCCAACGCACTCGGCATCACCGAGCAGATCAGCACCTTCACCACGAACTTCACCAACTCGGCCAGCGGCACCAACATCCGCGTCGTGGCCGGCGAGGTCGACGGTGCGGTCGTGCTGCCCGGGGACACCTTCAGCCTGAACGGCTACACCGGCCCCCGCGGCAAGGCCGAGGGCTACGTGCCCGCCGGCGTGATCAACAACGGTGAGTTCACCCAGGCGGTCGGCGGGGGCATCAGCCAGTTCGCCACCACGATGTTCAACGCCGTGTTCTTCGCCGGGCTCGAGGACGTCTTCCACAAGCCGCACAGCTACTACATCAGCCGCTACCCGGCCGGCCGCGAGGCCACCGTGTACTACGACTCGATCGACCTGTCCTGGCGCAACGACAGCCCGACCGGGGTCTACGTGCAGGCGGTCTGGCAGCCCGGTGCCCTCACGGTCACGTTCTGGGGCACCCAGCGCTACGAGATCGAGTCGGTCAGCAGCGACCGGTACAACGTGCGCACCCCGGTGGTCCAGGAGAAGCCCGACGACGGCAACTGCTCCCCGCAGGGCGGCGCCAACGGCTTCGACATCACCGTCACCCGGGTGTTCAAGGACCCCGCGACCGGTCAGCAGATCCGCACCGAGGACTTCCAGACGCGGTACGCGGCCGAGCCGGTCATCCGGTGCATCCCGGTCGCGCCGCCCGCTGCACCGGAGTCCACCGCTCCGGCGGCACCGGCCACCCCGGCCGGACGACGTCCGGTGCGCCCCCGCGCGGTCGGGGTCACCAGCTGACCCGTCCGGGTGGGCGTGGCGACACGCCGGACGGTTGGCCCGTGCACACTGGTGCGGTGGCGACCGTCCTCCCTCCCGGGTCCCCGGTGGACGGCGACCTGCCCGAGCACCCGGACACCGGGCAGACCGCCACGGTCGGTGGCGCCACCCGGGTCGACCCCCCGCCCACCGTGGCCCGCAGCTGGCACCCCCGCGACCTGGTGGCCATGGTCACCGCACCGGTCCGGGTGCCGCTGCAGGTGCTCGGCCGGACCATCGCCAAGGCCTGGCACGACCGCATCCTGGGGCTGAGCGCCGAGGCGTCGTTCTGGCAGGTGCTGTCGGTCCCGCCGCTGCTCATCGGACTGCTCGGCTCGCTGGGCTACCTCGGGGTGTTCATCGGGGACAGCGCGGTCACCGAGATCGAGGACCGGCTCGTGGACCTCGCCTCGGAGGCACTGACCCCCACGGTCGTGGAGACCCTCGTCCAGCCGACGCTGACCGACATCCTCGGGTCGGGTCGGCTCGACGTGGTCAGCGTCGGGTTCCTGCTGTCGCTCTGGGCGGGGTCGTCGGCGACGGCGACGTTCGTCAACACCATCGTCATCGCCTACGACCAGCGCGACGTCCGCGGCCCGATCCGCACCCGGCTCATGGCCCTGGGGCTGTTCGTCGTGGGCCTGCTGGTCGCCGTGCTGTCCCTGCCCCTGCTGGTGCTGGGTCGCACGGCCCTGGTCGCGCTGCTGCCGGTCGGCTGGCAGGACACCGCGACCGTGCTGGTCAACGCCGTCTACTGGCCGCTGGTCCTGGTGCTGCTGGTGATCGTGCTGACCAGCCTCTACCACGTGGCCCTGCCCCGGCGGCTGCCGTGGCTGCGGCACCTGGTGGGGGCCGTGTTCGCGGTGGCGTTCTTCATCGCCGCGGCGCTGCTGCTGCGCACCTACGTGGCCGACATCCTCACCACCGCGCTCCCCTACGGGGCGCTGGCCGCGCCCATCGCGGCGCTGCTGTTCTGCTTCTTCCTCGGCATGTCGATCCTGCTGGGCGCCGAGCTCAACGCCACCGTCGAGGCCCGCTGGCCGGCCGGCCAGCGCCGGCACGACCGCCGCCGGCGCCGCCGCCGCGCCGCCAAGATCCAGCTCGAAGCCCGCAAGATGGGCTTGCGCTAGCTCATTTTTTGAGCTGGGCGTAGACCTCCTTGCAGGGCTCGCACACCGGGCTGCCGGGCTTGGCGCTCTTGGTGACCGGGAAGACCTCGCCGCACAGGGCCTCGACCATGGTGCCCATGACCGCGCTCTCGGCGATCTTGTTCTTCTTGACGTAGTGGAAGACCTCGGGCCCCTGATCGGTGCTGGAGTCGCGGACGTCGGGCCGCTCGAGGATCTCGGTGCTCACGGTGTGCTCCCTGCGTGGGTGGTGGTGGCCTGCCCGCCCATGATGGCAGCCGGGCCGGGGACGACGGAGGGGCCGCACCCGGTCGGGTGCGGCCCCTCGGCCGTGCGGTGCGGTCGTGCCGGTGGGTGTCTCAGCCGTCGATGACCCGGCCGGCGCTGGGCCGGCTCTCCAGGATCCGGTCGGGCGCGGGGACCTTGTACCGGTTGACGTCGAGCTTCTTCTTCGGCGGCCGGTCGTTGGCCATCACCACCGCGATCCACGGCAGCACCGTGCCCAGCACCGCGAACACGGCCATGAGCCAGACGGTCTGGTAGAAGACGCAGGCGAGCACCAGGCTCACCATGCGGATGAGCATCGTGACGACGTACCGCTTCTTGCGGGCGTCGTGCTGGTCGGCGCGACTCGGCTCGGCCTCGGTGATGAGGACCGGCTCGGACGAGCGGTTCGTGTGCTGCTGGCTCGAGGCCACGGACACCTTCCCTGTCGCTGGCCGGGGTGATCGGGTGGACGCGGGTCGGCGTCGGGCACGTGGTGTGCGGGCGACCGGCCCCGGAGCTCCCCGGCTCCTGTGGCCCATCGTGCCACCGTGTCCCGGGACGTGCAGCCACCCGGGTGCCAACGGTGCTTCCGCAGGCCCTCAGGCCGTGGGGTCCCCTGCCTGGGCGGCCTTCGCCGCGGCCTTCACCTGCTGCTTGAACGCCCGGACCTCCCCCAGCGACACCGGGTCGGTGACGTCGGCCACCGAGCGCCGGGCGCCGTCGTCCCCGTAGTCGCCGGCGGCCTCGCGCCAGCCGGGCGGGGTGACGCCGTACTGCTTGCCCAGCAGCGCGACCAGGATCTTCGCCTTCTGCGCCCCGAAGCCGGGCAGCTCGCCGATCCGCCGGAGCAGGGTGGCGCCGTCCGGGACGTCGTCCCAGAGGCCCTCGGCCCGGCCGTCGTACCGCTCCACCAGCAGCCGGCACACCGCCTGGGTGCGCTCGGCCATCGAGCCGGGGTAGCGGTGCACGGCGGGCGGGCCGGTGAAGACCTCCTTGAGGCGTTCGGGCTCGACCTCTGCCAGGTCCTGCGCCGACAGGGTCGACACCCCCAGCCGCTGGGCGAGCAGCGCCGGCCCGGCGAAGGCCCGCTCCATCGGGAACTGCTGGTCCAGCAGCATCCCCAGCACGAGCGCGAGGGGGTCGCGGCCGAGGAGCTCGTCCGCGGCGGGGTCCTGGGCGATCCGGATGTCGGGCACCCCGTCATCCTGCCGTGTCGCCGTCCCGGCAGGATCGGGTCCGTGCGTGCCGTGGTGACCCGGGTCAGCAGCGCCTCCGTCGAGGTGGACGGCGAGGTCGTGGGCGCGGTCGGGCGGGGCCTGCTGGCCCTGGTCGGGGTCCGCCGGGGCGACGGCGTCGACCAGGCGCGGGAACTGGCCCGGAAGGTCCACGGGCTGCGGGTGTTCCCGGGTGAGGACGGCGAACGGTCGGCGTCGGACCTCGGTCTGCCGGTGCTGGTGGTCAGCCAGTTCACGCTCTACGGCGACACCCGCAAGGGACGTCGTCCCTCGTGGGTGGAGGCAGCGCCCGGCCCGGAGGCCGAACCGCTGGTGGACGCGGTCGTCGCCGAGCTGCGGGCCCGTGGGGCCGAGGTCGCCACCGGGGTCTTCGGGGCCTCGATGCGGGTGGCGTCGGTCAACGAGGGGCCGATGACCCTGCTGCTGGAGGTCTAGAGCGGGTCGCGTCTGGGCACAGGGTGGCCAGCGACACCCTGGCCGTCAGCTGTGAACGTGGTCGGCCAGGAACACCAGGGGGCGTTCCCGCCGTTGTGCAGGACGTACCACACGGGGTGAGAACCCCGCGGAGGCACCCGCCGGGAGGTGGGCGGACCGGTCCCCCGGTCGACACGCCCGGCAGGACCGCCAGCACCACCGGCGGACATCCGACCCCAGAGGCAAGGACGAAGACACATCGTGACGCTGCTGCAGTCCTCCCCCACCGACACCCTCGAGGTGCGCACGCCGCGCCGTGCGCCGGACACCAGCGGACTGGTGTCGACGGACCTGGTGCGCGTCTACCTGAACACCATCGGCAAGACCCCGCTGCTGACCGCCGTCGAGGAGGTCGAGCTGGCCAAGCGCATCGAGGCCGGCCTCTACGCCGAGCGACTGCTGGTCGAGAAGCAGCTCAAGCCGGCCGCCAAGCGGGACTACAAGCTGCTCGTCGCCGACGGCAAGGCCGCCAAGCGCCACCTGCTGGAGGCCAACCTCCGCCTCGTGGTGTCGGTCGCCAAGCGCTACACCGGGCA
Organism: Geodermatophilus sp. Leaf369; assembly: GCF_001424455.1. Taxonomy (NCBI): domain Bacteria; kingdom Bacillati; phylum Actinomycetota; class Actinomycetes; order Geodermatophilales; family Geodermatophilaceae; genus Geodermatophilus; species Geodermatophilus sp. Leaf369. The sequence continues at coordinate 302,757 of NZ_LMQA01000004.1, forward strand.
CGGCATGACGTTCCTGGACCTCATCCAGGAAGGCAACGTCGGCCTGATCCGGGCCGTGGAGAAGTTCGACTACGCCAAGGGCTTCAAGTTCTCCACCTACGCGACCTGGTGGATCCGTCAGGCGATCACCCGGGCCATGGCCGACAGCGGTCGCACCATCCGGCTGCCCGTCCACCTGGCCGAGCAGGTCAACAAGGTGGTGCGCACCCGGCGCCGGATGCACCAGGAGCTGGAGCGGGAGCCCACCGCCGAGGAGCTCGGCCTCGAGCTGGACATGACCGAGGAGCGGATCATCGAGCTCCTGGAGTACAGCCGCGACCTGGTCTCCCTCGACCAGACCGTCGGTGCCGACGAGGAGTCCCGGCTCGGTGACTTCATCGAGGACGCCGACGCCGCCGTGGCCGAGGACGCCGTGGCCTTCCAGATGATGAAGGGCGACGTGCGCACCGTGCTCGGCACCCTGGAGGACCGCGAGCGTGACGTCGTCATCATGCGGTTCGGCCTGGACGGCGAGCAGCCCCGCACCCTGGAGCAGATCGGCAAGCGCTTCGGGCTGTCCCGCGAGCGGGTCCGCCAGATCGAGCGCGAGACGATGAGCAAGCTGCGCGCCCCGGACCGGGCGGACGCCCTGCGCGACTACCTGGCCTGACGCGAACCCCGGAGCCCCGGTCACCCCTCGTGGGTGACCGGGGCTCCGTCGTGTCTCAGGACCCGGTGAACATCCGCCGCGGGCCGGGGTCGACCCGGGCCGTGGGTGGACCGACCCGCACGGCGGCCCCGGCCACGACCAGCGAGCGCCCGCCGTGCCACGGGTTCGGCGGGCCCACGATCACCGGCTCCAGGGACAGCGACAGCACCTCGGGCAGGTCGTCGGCGAGCTGGGCGATGCGCAGCAGCAGTTCCTCCAGCGCCGGGACGTCGACCCGCTCGCTGCCCCGGTAGCCGTCCAGCAGCGGCCAGGCCCGCGGTTCCCGCACCAGCTCGGCGGCGTCGGCGTCGGTCAGCGGCAGGGTGCGGAACGCCCGGTCGCCGAGCAGGTCCGTCGCCACCCCGCCCAGGCCGAAGCTGACCAGCGCCCCGAAGGACGGGTCGTCGACCACCTCGACCACGGTGGCCACCCCGGGGGCGGCCATCTCCTGCACGATCACCGGGTCGCCCGAGGGGATGGCCTCGAACCCGATCCGGACGTCCTCGGCGTCGCGCAGGTCCAGCCGGACCCCGCCGAGGTCGGAGCGGTGCCGCAGCCACGGGGCGGTGGACTTCAGCACCACCGGGTAGCCGATCTCCTCGGCGGCGGCGACCGCGGCATCGGCGTCGGTGACCCGCCGGGTGCCCAGCAGCGGCACCCCGTAGGCGGCCAGCAGGGCGATGACCTCCTCGTCGGTGAGGTCCCGGCCGCCGCCGTCGGCGAGCGCGCCCACCACCACGGCGCGGGCCGCGGCCTCGTCGATGCCCTCGAGCTCGGGCACCGTGCCGGCGGGGCGACGCCGCCAGCGGGCGTACTCCGCCATCCGGGCCAGGGCGATGACCGCCCGCTCCGGGGTGGAGAACGAGGGCACTGAGCCACGCTCGGGCATCCCGTCCTCACCGCGCACCACCAGGTCGGCGTGGATGCCGTCGGTGGAGAGGAAGTTGGCGACCAGCGGCTTGGTCGACCCGATCGACACCTCGCGGAGCACCCGGCCGTAGGGCTGCACCCCCCGCACCAGCGGCGGCAGGAACACGGCGATGACCGCGTCCACCGTCTCGTCGTCCAGGGCGGCCTGAAGCGCGGCCCGGAACTCCTCGGGCCCGGCCTGGGTGCCGATGTCGACCGGGCGCTCGTGCGCCAGGGCCAGGCCCTGCTCGAGCACGGCGTCGGCCACCAGCACCCCCACCGCGGTGGAGTTGCCGACCACGGCGACCCGGTCACCGGCCGGCAGCGGCTGGTGGGCCAGCAGCGTGCCGACGTCGAACAGCTCGGCGAGGGTCTCCACCCGGATCACCCCGGCGGAGGCGAACAGTGCCGCCACCGACTGCTCGGGGACGGTCACGCTGGTGCCGGCCAGCCCCGCGGTCATGCCCACGTGCCGGCCGCTCTTGACCGCCACGACCGGCTTCGTGCGGCCCACCCGGCGGGCGAGCCGGGCGAACTTGCGCGGGTTGCCGAAGCTCTCCAGGTGCAGCAGCACGACCTCCGTGCCCGGGTCGGTGGCCCAGTACTGGAGCATGTCGTTGCCGCTGACGTCGGCCCGGTTGCCCGCGGAGACGAAGCTGGACAGCCCGATCCCGCGGTCCCGGGCCCGCTCGAGCAGCATCACGCCGAGCGCACCGGACTGGGCGAAGAACCCGACCCGACCGCGGCCGGGCACCTGCGGGGCGAGGCTGGAGTTCAGCCGCACCGCGGGGTCGGTGTTGACCACGCCGAGGCAGTTGGGGCCCACGACGCGCATGCCGCTGGCCCGGGCCGCGGCCACGAACCGGCGCTCGGCGGCGCGGCCCTCGGGGCCGGTCTCGCCGAACCCGCCGGAGATGACGATCAGGCCCTTGACGTGCTTGCGCCGGCAGGCCTCGACGACCCCGGGCACCTCGTCGGCGGGCACGGCCAGGATCGCGAGGTCCACGTCGTCCGGGATGTCCTCGATGGTGGCGTGCGCCGGCACCCCGGCCACGTGCCGGACCGCCGGGTTGACCGGGTAGATCGGCCCGGCGAACCCGTAGTCGAGCAGGTGCCGCAGCACGGCGTGCCCGATCTTGGTGACGTCGTTGCTCGCCCCGACGACGGCCACCGACCCCGGGGTGAGCAGTCGGCCGATCGACCGGGACTCGCTGCGCTGCTCGCGCTCCCAGGTCACCGCCAGCGCCTGTTCGGTGGGCGCGATCGGGAAGGTCAGGTGGACGACGCCGTCCTCGTAGGAGCGACGGGCCTCGTAACCGGCGTCCAGGAACACCCGGACCATCCCGGAGTTCTGGCTGAGCACCTCGGCGACGAACCGGGTGATGCCCTTCTCCCGGGCGGCGGCGGCGAGGTGCTCCAGCAGCACCGAGCCCAGACCGCGCCGCTGGTGGGCGTCCTCGACGAGGAAGGCGACCTCGGCGTCGTCGGTGTCGGGGTAGCGGTCGTAGCGGCCCACGCCGATGAGCTCGTCGCCCAGCAGCACCACGAAGGCGACCCGGGCGACGTGGTCGACGTGGGTGAACCGGTAGAGGTCCTTGTCCGACAGCCTCTTCATCGGCCCGAAGAACCGGTAGTAGCGGGTCTGGTCGGAGCTGCGCTCCATCAGCCCGACGATGCCGTCGGCGTCCTCGGGGGTGATGGGGCGCAGGTGCACGGTGCCGCCGTCGGCGGCCACCACGTCGGCCTCCCACCCGGGGGGCGGCGTGGAGTGCTCGGGCACCGTCGGGTCCCCGACGATCGGCGGCGGCGCGGGAGCGGCCGGCTCCTCGGGGCTAGTCACGGGGGTCGTCCGGGTCGAGGCCGAAGAGCGGGAAGGTGGCCGCGCGCGTGCGGCTGATGGCCCGGTCGACCCGGTTCTCGGTGAAGGGGTCCCAGCGCTGGAAGCCGGTCCACCCGCCCTCGGTCATCGAGGCCGGGGGCTCGGTGCGCAGCCCGCGGGCCAGCACGTCGCGCACCCAGGAGTCCGGCACCGGCGTCGTCGGCGACAGCGGGTCACCGCCCATCTCGGCGAGCAGGTGCGTCCAGGCCCGCGGCACGCAGCGCACCAGTCCGTAACCGCCCCCGCCCAGGGCGACCCACTTGCCGTCGCACACCTCGTGGACCAGGTCGTGCATCGCCCGGTAAGAGGCGCGCTGGCCGTCCACGGTGAGCCCGAGGTCGGCCATCGGGTCCTCGTGGTGGGCGTCGCAGCCGCACTGGGTGACCACGATCTGCGGCGCGAAGGCCCGGACGACGCTGGGGACGACGGCGTGGAAGGCGCGCAGCCACCCCGAGTCGTCGGTGCCGTTGGGGAGCCCGAGGTTGACCGCCGTCCCCGGTGCCTTCTCCGACCCGGTCTCCTCGGGGAACCCGGTGCCCGGCCACAGGGTGAGCGGCGTCTGGTGGATGCTCACCGTCAGCACCCGCGGGTCGTCGTAGAAGGCGGCCTGCACGCCGTCACCGTGGTGCACGTCGAGGTCGACGTAGGCGATCCGCTCGTAGCCCTGGCCCAGCAGCCACGCGATCGCGATCGCGGCGTCGTTGAAGACGCAGAAGCCGGCCGCCCGGTCGCGCATGGCGTGGTGCAGCCCGCCGGCGATGTTGGCCGCGTGCTGCGCCTTGCCCTCGTGCACCAGCCGCGCGGCGGTGACCGACCCGCCGGCGATGAGCGCGGAGGACTCGTACATGCCCTCGAAGACCGGGTTGTCGTCGGTGTCCAGACCGTGCCCGGCGCCCTGCGGGTCCAGCGGGGCCTTCTGCACGGCGTCCAGGTAGCCCTCGTCGTGGACCAGGGTGAGCAGGTCCCGTCCGGCGCTCTCGGGCGCCACCACGGTGATGCGGTCGTTGGACAGCACCCCGAGCTGCTCGGCCAGCCGCATCGTGAGGTCCAGCCGGACCGGGTGCATCGGGTGGTCCCCACCCATCGTGTAGCCCAGCAGCGCGTCGTCCCACACCACCGAGACGGCGTCACTCACGGTCGTTCCCAGCGGTCGGCCTCATCGCCTCATCACCGACCGGACGCTACCGGGGTCGGGGGCGTCGCGCGCCGCCTCGCGCGGCTGCCCGGGATGGCGCGGCCCCCGTAGAGTCGGGGCAGACCCCGACGGAGGAGCCTGCTGCTGTGAACGACCTCATCGACACCACCGAGATGTACCTCCGCACCGTCTTCGAGCTCGAGGAGGAGGGGATCACCCCCCTCCGCGCCCGCATCGCCGAGCGCCTGCACCAGAGCGGCCCCACCGTGAGCCAGACGGTGGCCCGGATGGAGCGCGACGGACTGCTCTCCGTCGAGGGCGACCGCCACCTGCAGCTGTCCCCGGAGGGCCGCGCGCTGGCCACCGCGGTGATGCGCAAGCACCGGCTGGCCGAGTGCCTGCTCGTGGACGTGATCGGTCTGGACTACGCCGACGTGCACGAGGAGGCCTGCCGCTGGGAGCACGTGATGAGCGAGGCCGTGGAGCGCAAGCTGCTGACGCTGCTGGGCAACCCGCACGTGTCGCCGTTCGGCAACCCCATCCCCGGCCTGGACGCCCTCGGCGGCGCTGCGACGCCCTCGCAGGACGCGCTGACCCTGCTCTCCACCTCGGCCACCCCCGAGGGCGCCCCGGTGGTGGTGCGCCGGATCTCCGAGCAGCTGCAGGAGGACGCCGACCTGCTCCGCTCCCTGGCCGACCAGGGCGTCCGCCCGGGCAGCACCGTGACGGCCTCGCTGGTCGGCGGCCAGGTGGCCATCGACGGAGAGGTGTTGGCCCCCGGGGTCGCCCAGCACGTGTTCGTCAGCCCCGCCGAGGTGGAGGAGCCGGTCTCCGCCGGCTGAGCCCCGGGCCCGGCCGGACGCCCCGATTTCGTTCGCCGGGCTCACGACCGGGTCACTAGGCTGGGCGGCATGACCGACCACACGGCTGACCAGCCGGAGCCCGCACCCACCCCCTTCCACCGGCTGTCCGACTTCGTCGCGCTGCCGCGGCTGGGCGGGTTGGCCCTGTCGCCGGACGGCTCCCGGCTGGTCACCTCGGTCGCGACGCTGGCCGCCGACCGGAAGACCTGGCAGTCGGCACTGTGGGAGCTCGACCCGACCGGACGGGCCGACGCCCGACGGCTGACCCGCAGCAGCCCCGGCGAGTCCGGCCCGGTGTTCGCCCCCGACGGTTCGTTGCTGTTCACCTCGGCCCGCCCGGACCCCGACGCCGGCAAGGACGCCGGGGAGCCCAAGCCCGCGCTGTGGACCCTGCCCGCCGAGGGCGGCGAGGCCCGGTTGGTGCTCGGCCGGAAGAACGGGGTGTCCGGCGTCGACGTGGCCGCCGACACCGGCGCCGTCGTCGTGGTCGCCTCCACGACCCCGGGCACCGCGGACGCCGAGGACGACGACGCCCGCCGGACCGCCCGGAAGGACGCCGGGGTGTCGGCGATCCTGCACGAGGCCTACCCGGTGCGGTACTGGGACCACGACCTGGGACCGACGGTGCCGCACGTGTTCTTACTCGACGCCCTGCCGGCCGAGGGGGCCGACGCACCCACCTGGCGTGACCTCACCCCGGACGCCGGGCCCCCGAACGGGGCCGGCAGCGACGTCGCGCTCTCCCCCGACGGCCGCTGGGTGGCCCGCAGCGAGGAGGTGCCCGACGGCGCCGCGTCGTGGCGGAACCGTCTCGTGGTCACCGACACCGCGTCCGGGGAGACCCGCGTGCTGGTCGACGACCCGGCCGCCGACGTGTCCGGGGCGTCCTGGTCGCCGGACTCCACCCGCGTGGTCGCGGTCCGCGAGAGCGTCACCACCCAGGAGCTGCCGCCGGACTACACGCTGCTGCTCGTCGACGTCGCCGCCGGGACCAGCACCGACCTGACGGCGGGCTTCGACCGGTGGCCGTCGGCGCCGCAGTTCGACGCCGCGGGCGAGGCCGTGTACTTCCTCGCCGACGAGGACGGCCGGCACGCGCTGTTCCGCGTGGTCGAGGGCGAGGCCCCGGTGCGGCTGACCCGGGACGGCGCGTACAGCGACCTGCAGGTGGCGAAAGACGGGTCGGCGCTCTACGCGCTGCGCTCGGCCTACGACTCCCCGCCGGTGCCGGTGCGGCTGGACCCCACCGCGACCGACCAGCAGCCCGACCCGCTGCCCAACCCGGGCACGATCGCTGCCTACCCGGGCACCCTGCGTGAGCTGCGGGCCACCGCGGCCGACGGTGCCGAGGTCCAGTCCTGGCTCGTGCTGCCCGAAGGTGCTGCAGCCGAGCAGCCCGCCCCGCTGGTGCTGTGGATCCACGGCGGGCCGCTGATGAGCTGGAACGGCTGGTCGTGGCGGTGGACGCCGTGGGTGCTGGCCGCCCGCGGCTACGCGGTGCTGCTGCCCAACCCGGCGCTGTCCCAGGGCTTCGGTCAGGACTTCGTCCGCCGCGGGTGGGGCAACTGGGGGGCCGCGCCGTACACCGACCTGATGACCGCGGTGGACGCCGCGGTGGAGCTGCCCGAGGTCGACGGCACCCGGACGGCGGCGATGGGCGGCTCGTTCGGCGGCTACATGGCCAACTGGGTCGCCACCCAGACCGACCGGTTCGACGCGATCGTCACCCACGCCAGTCTCTGGCACCTGGACGGCTTCATCGGGGCCACCGACGCCTCCTACTACTGGGAGAAGGAGTTCGGCGACCCGCTCACCGAGCCGGCCCGCTACGAGGCGAACTCCCCGCACCGGTACGCCGACGCGATCACCACGCCGATGCTGGTGATCCACGGCGACAAGGACTACCGGGTGCCGATCGGTGAGGGCCTGCGGCTCTGGTACGACCTGCAGAAGCGCGGGGTGCCCTCGAAGTTCCTCTACTTCCCGGACGAGAACCACTGGGTGCTCACCCCAGGGAACGCGGTGGTCTGGTACGAGACGGTGCTGGCGTTCCTGGCCGAGCACGTGCTCGGTGCGGACTGGGAGCGTCCTGCGCTGCTCTGACCCCTCCACGCCCTGATCGCTCACCCGGCTCGTCGCCCCTCGGCGACGGGCCGGTGGTCCGTGGCGTCCAGCCCGGCGAGGAAGCGGCGGAGGTCGTGCGGGGGCAGAGCCGCGGCCAGCGCCGCCCGGAGCGTCAGCGCGAACGGGTGGCCGGGCTGCCCGTCCAGGGCCCGGTCCAGGGCGATCGAGGCGGTGGTGCCGTCACCGCGGCTCCACGCCGTCACCGCGAGCAGGGTGGCCGGGGCGACGTCCAGCGGGGCGGGGACCCGGCGGAGGACCTCGGTCCACAGCGTCTCGGCCGCTGCGGCGTCCTCCCCGAGCCCGAGGGTCAGCGCGCGGCCGCGCAGCTCGGTGTCCCCGACCGCCCACGCGACCCGGGCCAGCGCCTCGTCGTCCGGCTGCGTCCGGCTGCCGGGGCGGCACAGCTCCAGGGCGGTGAGCACCGACGCCCAGGACTCCTCTGCCCACTGCTCCCACCCCACCTGAGACAGCCGGGCCGCGTGACCGGCCCCGATCCGGGCGCAGACCCGGACCGCCGCCGCGGCGGCCGGCCCGGAGACGCGGGCGGTCCGGGCCACGAGGGCGGCCCGGTCGGGGGCGGTCACCTGCCCGGCGTAGGCGCTCGCCGCGGCCAGGGCGCTGGTCCCGCTGGGCAGCGTCCGTCCGGCGCCGTCCGCGGGGTCGTCGTAGTCCCAGCAGCGTCCCCCGCGCACCAGCAGCCTCTCGGTCACCCGGATGCCGGCGCGCACCAGCGCGGCGGTCACCTCGTGCAGGAGAGCGAGCCTCGGCAGTGTCGACCCCTGCAGGACCGGCCACGGCTCGTCGGGGTCCTCGGTGACCACCAGCACGACCGCCGCGGTGGGCCGCCCGGGACGCAGCGCGTCGACCAGCTCGTCGGCCAGCGCCCGTTCGCGACCGGGAGGAGGCAGGTCCACGCGCAGCGTGAGACCCACCCGCCGGTCCCCGCCGAGCGCGACGACGACCAGCGACTCCTCGGGGGCGAACCCCAGGAGCTGGGGCAGTGCGGCGGCGATGCCGGGGCCGGCGCTGACCTGGACGCAGGGACGGTCGGGGGGCGGGAGGTCGTGGTCCATGTCGGCAGCCTGGCCGCGACCGGGGCCGCCGGGCCGTCCGGTGCCGCCCCTGGGGATCGACCCCCCGGATGTGGACGACGACGAGCAGGGCCGCCCCCCGGTGTGCTCCGGGGGACGGCCCTGTCGGGGTGGTGCCGGGGTCAGTCGAGTGCGTCGGCCTAGTACTCGTAGGCCTGCTGCAGGAGCGGCCCGAACGAGGCCTCGTCGACGGTGCCGCCCAGGCTGGTGCTGGTCAGGGTGAGGAGCCGGTCGCCGTCGGAGACGATGCCGACCAGCGCCGGGATGGAGATGGCCGTGCCGTCCGGCCCGGTCACCGTGGTGGTGTAGCTGACCGCGGCCGACCCGTCCCCGAGGTCGGGCACGTCGACGGCGGTGAAGCTGACGGTGGCGGTGCCGATCTCCGGGGAGGTGATGGTGGCCTCGGGGCAGGTCTCGGCGGCGGAGGCGAGGTCACCGACGGGGTCCTCGACCGAGCCGCCCGAGGTGAGCAGCTGCACGACGATCGAGGACGCGGACTGGGCGCTCTGCGCCGCGAAGTCGTCGAAGTCCTCGAGGCCGGGCTGGCTGTCCTGCACGGCGGCGGCACAGGACTCCGGGGTGATGGTGAGGCCCTCGGTGTCGGCGGCGAGCGCGGCGCCGGCGGCCAGCTCCTCCTCGCTGAGCGGGGCGACGGTGGCGTCGGCCCCGAAGGCGTCGGCGGGGAGCAGCCCCGCCGTGAGGTCCACCGGGGCGGCGGACTCCTCGGACTCCGAGGTCGACGCCGCGGACGAGGAGTCCGAGGACGCCGGGGAGGCGGAGCCCTCCTCCGTGCTGCCGCAACCGGCGAGCACGAGCGCGGTCGACAGACCGGTGGCGGGGACCAGCGGGGTCCGGGACAGACGGGCGCGGCGCAGGGTGATCACGCGCGACATCCGATCACGGCCCGTCTCGAACCGCGCTCCCGGGTCAGCCCAGCGTGTCGGCGGCGTGACCCACCGCAGTCGCGAGCAGCTCGTCGAACGCGGCGGCGTCGGTGGTGCCGAGCCCGCCGCGGACCAGGGTCAGCACGCGGTCCCCGTCGGAGACGACGCCGAGCAGCGCCGCCCCGGTCATCGGGGTGCCACCGGCCTGGGTGAGCGTGGCCGTCACCGGGACGACGGCCGCGGCGTCGCCGAGGTCGGGGGTGGTGACGGCGCCGAAGGTGACCACGGCGTCGCCCATCGGCGTGGTGATCGTGGCCGTGGGGCAGGCGGCGACCGCGTCGGTCAGCGTGCCGACGACCGTGTCGGCGGGCCCGCCGACGGTCAGGAGCTCGGCGGTCGCGGCGAAGCCGGCACGGGCGACCTGTCCGGCGGCGTCGGTGACGGCGGCGGGGTCCCCGAGGGCGGAGACGGCGGCCTGCACGGCGGTGACGCACGTGTCGGGGGTGACCGTCACCGAGCCGGGGTCGACCCCGGCGGCCTGGCCCTGCGCGGAACCGAGCGCCTCCTGCAGCTGACCGGCGGTCACCGGGGTGACCTCGGCGCCGGGGGCGAACTCGTCAGCGGGCAGCAGACCGTCGGCGAGCTCGGCGGCGGCGTCGGTGGCGGCGGCCGGCTGCACCGAGACGGACGCGGCGGAGTCGGCCTGCGACGTCGTCCCGCAGCCGGCCAGCAGCAGGGAGGCGGAGGCGGCAGCGGCGAGCGGGAGGAACAGGGTGCGACGCATCTCCCGACGGTAAGGGTTCGGGGCCGCTGCGCGCACGGAGACCGTCGCACCCGCTCGTTACAGTCCGCCGCATGGGACGGTCGCTGCGCATCGCACTCCTGTCCTACCGCTCCAAGCCGCACAGCGGCGGGCAGGGCGTGTACGTCCGGGCGTTGTCCCGGGAGCTCCGCGAGCTGGGCCACCGGGTCGAGGTCGTCAGCGGGCAGCCCTGGCCCGAGCTGGACGACGGGGTGCCGCTGACGAAGCTGCCGAGCCTGGACCTCTACCGGGAACCCGACCCGTTCCGCACCCCGCACTGGCGGGAGTTCCGCGACTGGGTCGACGTCGCCGAGTACGCCGCGATGTGCACCGCGGCCTTCCCCGAGCCGCTGACCTTCTCGCTGCGCGCGGCCCGGATGCTGCGCGCCCGCCGGCACGAGTTCGACCTCGCGCACGACAACCAGTCGCTGGGGTGGGGGCTCCTGCGCACCGGGCTGCCGACCGTGGCCACCGTGCACCACCCGGTCGCCATCGACCGCCGGCTCGAGCTCGACGCGGCGAAGTCGCTGCGCCGCCGGGTCACGCTGCGCCGCTGGTACGCCTTCACCGGCATGCAGGCCAAGGTCGCCCGGCGGCTCGACGGCGTCACGACCGTGTCGACCAACAGCCGCACCGACATCGGCACCCACCTGGGGCTGGCCCCCGAGCGGGTGGAGGTCATCCCGGTGGGCATCGACCCCGACGTGTTCACCCCGGTCGACCGGCCGCGGGACGACGCGCACGTCGTGGTCACCACCAGCGCCGACGCCCCGCTCAAGGGCCTCGTGCCGCTGCTGGAGGCGGTCGCCAAGCTGCGCACCGAGCGCGAGCTGCGGCTCACCGTCGTCGGCTCGGCGAAGCCGGGCGGGCTGGCCGCGGTGGCGGTCGACCGGCTGGGGCTGGCCGACGCGGTCCGGTTCACCGGTCCGCTCCCCCAGGCCGAGCTCGTCGAGGTGCTGCAGTCGGCCACGGTGGCCGCCGTCCCCTCGCTGTACGAGGGCTTCTCGCTGCCGGCGATCGAGGCGATGGCCTGCGGCACGCCGCTGGTCGCGACCGATGCCGGTGCGCTGCCCGAGGTCGTCGGGGACGCCGCCGTGCAGGTCCCGGCCGGGGACGTCGACGCGCTCGCGGCCGCGCTGGCCCGGGTGCTCGACGACCCGGCGCTCCAGCGGCACCTGGGCACCGCCGGCCGGGCCCGGGTGCTGGAGAACTACACGTGGCGGGCGACCGCCGTGGCGACCGCCGCCTGGTACGAGGAGGTGCTGGCCCGGTGCTGACCGTCGACTACGACCGGCTCGACGTGCGGGCCGGGCACACCGTCCTCGACCTGGGGTGCGGCGAGGGCCGGCACGCCTTCGAGGCCTACCGGCGGGGCGCGACGGTGGTGGCGCTGGACTGGGGCACGTCCGAGGTGACGACGACACAGACCTGGCTCGGGGCCATCGACGCGGCCGGCGAGGCGCCGGCCGGGGCCGTGGCCACGGCGGTGCGCGGTGACCTTCTGCACCTGCCGGTGCCCGACGCCAGCGTGGACCGGGTGATGGCCTCGGAGGTGCTCGAGCACATCCCCGACGACGCGACGGCCTTCGCCGAGATCGCCCGGGTGCTCAAGCCCGGCGGGCGGGTCGCGGTGACCGTGCCCCGGTACGGGCCGGAGCGGGTCTGCTGGGCGCTGAGCGACGAGTACCACGCCAACGAGGGCGGCCACATCCGGGTCTACCGGGCCGAGACCGTGCGGGCCCGGCTGCGGGCGGCCGGGCTGGTGCCCGGTGGCAGCCACCACGCGCACTCCCTGCACGCGCCGTACTGGTGGCTCAAGTGCGCGGTCGGCGTGGAGCGGGACACCGCCGTCGTCCGCGCCTACCACCGCCTCCTGGTGTGGGACCTGACGAAGCGCCCGTGGGCGACCCGGACGGCGGAGCGGCTGCTGGACCCGGTGATCGGCAAGAGCCTGGTCGTCTACGCCGACAAGCCCGCGTGAGCGACCTCCCCGAGGTGCCCGGCGTGCTGGACGCCGGCCAGGTCGCGGCCACGGTGGCGGCGATCGCCGCCGAGCAGTCCGCGGACGGGATGCTGCCCTGGTGGCGGGGCGGTCAGCTGGACGCCTGGGACTCCGTCGAGGCCGCGATGGCGCTGGCCGTGGGCGGTGAGCACGACCGGGCCGCGGCCGCGCTGGACTGGCTGTGCGACCGGCAGGGCGCGACCGGGGGCTTCCCCGCGGAGTGGCGCGACGGCGCGGTCACCGCGCCCGGGGTGGAGAGCAACCACGCCGGCTACCTCGCCGTCGGCGTGCGGCACCACGGGCTGGTCACCGGGGACGAGCGGGCCCAGGAGCGCTGGTGGCCGCACGTGCGGCGGGCGCTGGACCTGGTGACGGCGATGCAGCTGCCCACCGGCGGGATCGGCTGGGCACTGCGCCCCGACGACACGCCCGACGACACCGCGCTGCTCACCGGCAACGCCAGCCTGCTTCAGGCCCTGCGCTGCGGGATCGCGATCGCCGGGGACCGCGACGAGCCGCAGCCGCACTGGGACCTCGCCGCGGCGGACCTGCAGACGGCGCTCACCGACCGACCGGACGCCTTCGCCGACCGGTCGCGGTTCTCGATGGACTGGTACTACCCGGTGCTCGGTGGGGCGCTGACCGGGCCGGCCGCCCGGGCCCGGCTGGCTGGGAGCTGGGACGCCTTCGTCGTCCCCGGGCTCGGCGTGCGGTGCGTGGCCGACCGGCCGTGGGTGACCGGGGCGGAGACCTGCGAGCTGGCGATCGCGTTGGCCGCGGCCGGGCAGCGGGACGCCGGGATCGAGCAGCTCGCCGCGATGCAGCACCTGCGGGACGACGACGGGGGTTACTGGACCGGCTACGTCTACGCCGACGACGCCCGCTGGCCGGTCGAGCGGACGACGTGGACGGCGGCCGCGGTGGTCCTGGCGGCCGACGCGCTGTCCGGGGCGACCCCCGGGGCCCGCCTGTTCACCGACCCCGCGCGCCCCGGTCAGGTCGTCGGGGAGCACCGCTGAGCCGGGTGCGGGGCGCCCTCGACTGGCTGTTCGTCGACCGCACCGACCCGGACCGCCGGTGGGTGCTGGGCCAGTGGCCCAACGTCGCGATCCTGGTGTTCCTGGTGCTCACCGTGATCGCGTCGTTCGTCGCCGACGACGGCCCGTGGGGTCTCGCCCTGTACGTCGGCACCCGGACCGCGATCCTGTGGTGGGCCGCCGACGAGCTGCTCCGCGGGGTGAACCCGTTCCGGCGGATCACCGGCGCGGGGGTGCTGGTGTTCGTGCTGGTGGGGGTCGCGCAGCGGCTCTAGGCCGGTGGCACCGGACCGAGGACCGCGAGGCTGGCGATCACGGTCGGCTCGTCGGGGGCGAGGAACACGACGCACGAGGGGTGACCCCCGGCCGCCTCGATGCCGATCAGCCGGAGGGTCCGGTGCTCGGTGGCGGTCAGCTGCTGCGCCGCCTCGTCGAAGCCGAGCGTCGGCAGGCCGATGCGCGCCACGTGCGACGCACGGCGCCGGTAGATCGTCGCCACGTGTGCCGTGGTCGTCGCAGGCCGGTCGGCCCCGTCGACGCGCGTGGTCGCGTCGTCGAGGAGCGCCAGGCACGTCGGGACGGCCGCCCCGCCCGCGCGGACGAGTGCGGCCCGGAGCTCCTCGACGGTCACGCGTCGAAGACCGACCAGCAGATCGCGTTGCGGGCTCGCTGGTCCTCCAGCACGAGCTGCCGGACGGCGTCGGGGAGCCGGTCGCGCTGCCAGTGGCACTCCTGCTCCCCTGCGTCCGGGCCGTCGGCCGCCTGTACGGCCTTGATCGCGTAGGCGGCGGCGCCGAGGTCGTGCTCGGCGACGTGCGCGACGGCACCGGCCTGACCTGCTGCGTACGCCGCGTGCCGGGCAGCCCCGCGCAGGTCCCGGGCGGCGCCCATCGCGTGCCCACCGGCGGCGCGGGCCTGCATCATCGGCAGCTCGCCACGGGTCCAGGCCCGGGCCGCCTCGATCGCTGCGCGCGGCCTCATGTCCTGTGGGCTCTCGGTCTCGAACAGCGGGAGCACGTGCTCGGCGCAGTCGGCAGCCCACAGCGCGAGCAGGTGGTGATCGGCGTCGGTCAGCGTGCCGCCGCGCCGGACGGTGACCAACCGCGGGTCGCGGACCCCGGGGAGGATCACGCCCGGCGGGCTGCGACGAGGGTCTGCACCCGACGCGTCATGCCCACAGCCTAGGGCGGGGACGCCCGCCTCAGGCGTGGTCGATGCAGGTGCGGGCGGCGGGGCGGGCGGCCAGGCGGGCGTCGCCGATCGGGCGACCACAGACCTCGCAGCGGCCGTAGCTGCCGGCGGCGACGCGGGCGGTGGCAGCGTCCAGCTCGGCCAGCCGGGACGTCGCCTGGGCCAGCACCGCACCGAGCTGGGCGCGTTCGAAGCCGATGGTGGCGCCCTCGGGGTCGTGCTCGTCGTCGGCGTTGTCCCCGCGGGAGGCCTCCACGACGGCGGCGTACTCGGCGGTGAGCGCCTCGATCTGGGCCTGGGTGGCGGCCCGGGCCTGGGCGAGCACGTCCTCGAGAGCTGTCACCGCACCATCGTCCTCCGCCGCGGTGCGCACGTGCCCGACAACGGAGGGACATGGGCTCTGAGCTGGGGTTTCGTCTGGTCGGGAGACTGCCAGTGCGGTAGACTTCGAACACCTGATCGAACAGCCTGGGGGTGTCGTGAGCGAACTGCAGTCCGCCGTCGACGCCCTCGCGGCCGACGATCTGCACGGGTTGGCGGACGGTCAGCTGCTGGACCGGACGGCGGATCTGGTGCAGTCGATCAACCGGCTGAGCGCGGAGCTGACCCGCACCGTGCGGCACGCCGACGTGGTCGGGGCTGCCGAGCACGACGGGCTGAGGACGATGCAGTCGTTGCTGCGCGGGCACCACCACTTCTCGACCGGGGCAGCCGCTGCAGTGGTGAAGGCCGGTCGGGTGTTGGAGCACCTGCCACGGTTGGAGGCGGCGTTTGCCGAGGGAGCGGTCACCGCCGCCCAGGTCGGGGTGGTCGCCGACGCACTGAGGCCGTGCGACATCGCGGCGGCCGCCGAGCAGGACGTCGACCTGGACGCGTTCGACGAGGCGTGGACCGAGGTCGCGCGGACGCTGCCGCACGCGAAGCTCGCCACTGCGGTGAACGCGTTCCGCAACGCCCTGGACCCCGACGGCCCGGAGCCCGACCCGACCGAGGAGCGCCGCTTCACCATGACCCGGCACGCCAACGGCTCCGGGTCCGGCCGCTTCGACCTCGACCCTGGACCCCGACGGCCCGGAGCCCGACCCGACCGAGGAGCGCCGCTTCACCATGACCCGGCACGCCAACGGCTCCGGGTCCGGCCGCTTCGACCTCGAGGCCGTGGGCTTCGAGAAGGTCCAGGCCGTCATCGAGTCGATCGTGCAGGCCGACCGTCCCCTCGGGGACCTGCGGAACCGAGCCCAGCAGCAGGCCGACGCCCTCGTGCAGTGGGCCGACAACACCCTGTCCGCCGGCGACCTGCCGTTCCTGCGCACGGTGAAGCCGCAGGTCGTGGTCACCATCGACCTCGAGGACCTGGTCGACCCCGCCACCGGACACGACACCGCGACCACCGGCTTCGGGGCCACCATCTCCGCCGCGAGGGCCCGCTGGATCGCCTGCGACTCCGCGGTCACCCGGATCGTGATGGGCCCCGACGGGGTGCCACTCGACGTCGGCCGCACCAAGCGGGTCGTGCCCCCGCACATCCGCCGGGCCGTGGAGCAACGCGACGGGCACTGCGTGTTCGCGGGCTGTCACGCCCCCATCCACTGGTGCGACGTCCACCACCTGGCCGAGTGGCTCCGCGACGGTGGAGACACGAGCGTGGAGAACTCGGCGCTGCTCTGCGAACGCCACCACACGAAGGTCCACCACGGGTTCCGNCACCACCTGGCCGAGTGGCTCCGCGACGGTGGAGACACGAGCGTGGAGAACTCGGCGCTGCTCTGCGAACGCCACCACACGAAGGTCCACCACGGGTTCCGGGTCCACCGCGACGACGGGGCGCCACCCGGTGAGCGCTGGCGCACGTACCGACCCGACGGCAGCGAGATCGTCCTCGACCGCCTGCTCGGCTGACCTCAGTCGAGGCCCGTGCTCCGGCGGTGTTCCTCGCGGGCTGCCCGCATCTCCCGAAGCAGCGCGGTGACCATGGCCACCGACACCGGCAGGGACGGCAGCCCCTGCACCAGGTACCCCCACAGCGGCGACCGGTCCCGGAGCACCACCGCACGCGACGTGCCCGCGGCCGCCAGCGGCCCCAGGACGCAGGCAGCCAGACCGGCGAGCAGCGCCGCGCGCAGGCCGAGCGTGACCGGGTCACCGGAGCGCGGGCGGCCCCGGCTCCGGAGCGCCCGGACGACCAGCCCCGCCACCACGGCGTCGAGCTGGCCCACGATCGCCGGAGCGAGCGCCACCCCGGACTGGCCCGTTGCCAACCGGACCACCGGCACCAGCAGCTCCGCGGGGAGCGACAGGGTCCGAGCCAGCTGGGCGGCGCCGAACTCCGCGCCGATCCGGGCGGCCACGGCCGCCTTCACCGCGGCGCGCTCGGCGGCCCGCTCCGGCGTCACGGGCTCAGCAGGAGGGCGTCTCGGGAACACCCCCACACCTTCCCCGGCCGACACCCACCCGGCGACCCGTCAGCCCACGTCAGCGCCCCGTCACCGCGACGTCAGTGGCGGGGCCGACGGTGGGCACCATGACGCACACCATCGAGGCCGAGGGCCTCACCCTCAGCTACGGCAGCACGAAGGCCCTGGACGGGGTCGACCTCACCGTCCCGGCCGGCACGGTGCTCGGCGTGCTGGGCCCCAACGGCGCGGGCAAGACCACTGCCGTCCGGGTGCTCTCCACCCTCCTGCGGGCCGATGCCGGCAGCGCCCGGGTCGCGGGCTTCGACGTCCGCACCCAGCCGCAGGAGGTCCGCCGCCGGATCGGGCTCACCGGGCAGTACGCCTCGGTCGACGAGGACCTCACCGGCGCCCAGAACGTCGCCATGATCGGTCGGCTGCTCGGCATGTCCCGCCCGGCCGCCAAGGCCCGCGCGGCCGAGCTGCTCGCCGGCTTCAGCCTGTCCGACGCCGCCGACCGCTCCGCCAAGACCTACTCCGGCGGCATGCGCCGGCGCCTGGACCTCGCCGCCAGCCTCGTCGGCCGCCCGCAGGTGCTCTTCCTCGACGAGCCCACCACCGGCCTGGACCCACGTAGCCGCACCGAGGTGTGGGACGTCGTCCGCCGCCTGGTCACCGACGGCACGTCGGTGCTGCTGACCACCCAGTACCTCGAGGAGGCCGACGAGCTCGCCGACGACATCGTCGTCTTCGACACCGGCCGGGTCGTCGCCCACGGCACCAGCGACGAGCTCAAGCACCGCACCGGCGCGCAGACCCTCACCGTGCGCCCCCGCGACCGGGCCGACACCCCGACCGTGCTCGCCGTCCTCGAGCAGGTCACCGGCGCCACCCCGGCCCTCGACGGACACGGCACCGCCTCGGTCCCGGTCCGCAACGAGGCCCTGCTGGGCACCGTGCTCGACCTGCTCACCACCCAGGGCGTCGGGCTCTCCGAGCTCGCCGTCCGCCTCCCCAGCCTCGACGAGGTCTTCCTCGCCCTCACCGGGCACGCCACCCAGTCCGACACCCCCGAGAAGGAGGCCGTGGCATGACCACCGCCACCCGACCCGCCCCCCGCTTCGACGTCCCCGAGATCGCCTCGACCCCCCGGCTGCCCGCCGTCCAGCAGGCGCTCACCCTCGCCTGGCGCAACGTGGTGAAGATCCGCCACCAGCCCGAGGCGCTGATGGACGTCAGCCTCCAGCCGATCATCTTCACGGTGCTGTTCGTGTTCGTCTTCGGCGGCGCGATCGCCGGCGACTGGCGGGACTACCTCACCTACCTGGTGCCCGGCATCCTCGTGCAGACCCTGATGTTCGCCACCGGCGGCATCGGCGTCGCGCTGAACAACGACATCACCAAGGGCGTCTTCGACCGCTTCCGCAGCCTGCCGATCGCCCGGTCGGCGCCGCTGGTCGGCGCGGTGCTGGCCGACGTCGTCCGGTTCGTCACCGCGATCACCGTGCTGCTGGCGTTCACCGCCCTGCTGGGCTTCCGGACGACGCAGGGCCTGCCCGCGGCCGCCCTGGCCGTGGTGGTCGCGATCGGCTTCGCGATGTGCCTGTCCTGGGTGTTCGTCTGGATCGGGCTCACCGTCCGCTCCGCCGGCGCGGTGCAGGGCGTCGGCTTCCTGGCCACCTTCCCGCTCACCTTCGGCAGCACGGCGCTGGTCTCGGCCGACACGCTGCCCGGCTGGCTGGCCGCCTTCACCCGCAACAACCCGGTCACCCACGTCATCGACACCGTCCGCGGGCTGCTGCTGGGCGGCCCGGTCGCCGAGCCGCTGGCCTGGACCGCCGGCTGGTCGGCCCTGCTGCTGGTGGTCTTCGTGCCGCTGGCCATGCGCGCCTACCGCCGGCGCGTCTGAGCGAGCCGACGACATGGACCCGCTGACCACCACCCTCGCCCTCGCGGTCCTCGCGGTGCTCGTCGTCGTGGCCGCCTCGGCCCTCGGCGAGCGCCTCGGGGTCGCCGCCCCGCTGCTGCTGGTGGGGGCCGGGGTGGTGGCCAGCCTGGTCCCGGGGTTCCCGGCGGTCGAGGTCGAGCCCGAGTGGGTGCTCGCCGGCCTGCTCCCCCCGCTGCTCTACTCCGCGGCCGTCTCGGTCCCGGCCATGGACCTGCGCCGCGAGCTGTCCGCCGTCAGCGGCCTGTCGGTCGTCCTGGTCGTGCTGAGCTCGTTCGCCCTCGGTGGCTTCTTCGCCCTGGTGGTCCCCGGGCTCGGGCTCGCCTGGGGTGTGGCGCTGGGTGCGGTGGTCAGCCCCACCGACGCCGTCGCCACCTCGATCGCCCGCCGGCTCGGCGTCCCCGCCCGCGCCGTGACGATCCTGGACGGCGAGGGGCTGCTCAACGACGCCACCGCCCTCGTCGTGCTGCGGGCCGCGATCGCCGCAGCGGCCACCGGGGTCTCGCTGTGGGGCGTGGCCGGCCGGTTCGTCTGGGCCGTCGCCGGCGCCGCGCTGATCGGCGTGCTGGTCGGCCGGGTCGGGCTCTGGGTGCGGTCCCGGCTGCACGAGGTCCCGGCCACCACGGCGCTGTCCTTCGCCGTCCCGTTCGTCGCTGCGATCCCCGCCGAGCTGGCCGGCGCGTCCGGGCTGGTGGCCGCCGTCCTGGCCGGGCTGACCACCGGCTGGCGCGCCCCGCGGGTGCTCTCCCCCGGCGCCCGGCTGTCCGACGCGCAGAACTGGGGATGCGTCGAGATGCTGCTCGAGGGGGCGGTCTTCCTGCTCATGGGCCTGCAGCTGGTCGGGATCGTCCGCGACGTGCAGGCCGACCACGCCGGCGTCGGGACCGCGCTGGGCATCGCCGCCGGCGCCCTGCTGCTCACCGTCGTCGTCCGGGCGGTCTACGTGAGCCTGCTGCTCCTCGGCCAACGCACCCGGACCGGCCGCGCCGAGCAGCGCCGGGAGGTGTTCGCCCGGTTGCACGCCGGCGAGGAGGTGGGCCACCGCAAGCCCCGGCGCACCCCCACCGAGCGGCAGGTCGCGCAGTTCCGCTCCCGGGGCGCCCGCGCCCTCGCCGACCTCGACCACCTGCTCGCGCACCCCCTGGACGCCCGGCAGGGCGCCGTCGTGGTGTGGGCGGGGATGCGCGGTGCGATCACCCTGGCCGCCGCCCAGACGCTGCCCGCGGAGACCCCCGCCCGTCCGCTGCTGCTGCTGGTGGCCGTCGCGGTCGCGGTGGGGTCGTTGCTGCTGCAGGGCGCGACCCTGCCGTGGGTGGTCCGGCGGCTGCTGCCCGGCCACGCCACCGTCGCCGACCCCGCCCAGTGGGACGTCGTCCGGGCCCGGCTGGACGACGCGGCCGCCGGCACGACCGACCCGGTGGCCGTCCTCGACGCCCAGCGGGCCGCCCTGCTCGACGAGCGCGACCTGGGCCGGCTGGAGTCCGCCGTGCTGACCGCAGCGCTGGCCGAGCTGGACGCCGACCAGATCGCGCTGGAGGTCAGAGCCCGCGCGGGCTGACCAGCACCGCCCCGACCTCGTCCAGCGCGGCCGCCCGGCCCACGGCCACCCCGGCGGCCTCCCCCGCCCCCGCGGTGGCCGCGCCCAGCGCCGTGGCGAGCCGGACCCGCAGCGCCGCGGCGGCCGGGTCCCCGCGGTCGGCCCGGCCGCGCACCGCCTCGGCCAGTCCGAGCAGCCGGGCCGAGGCCGCCGGCTCCCCGGCGGCCTCGGCCACCACCGCGCGGCCGACCAGCACGGTCGCCAGCACCGGGATGTCTCCTGCGCTCTGTGCCGCCCCCTGCTGCGCCTGCGCCAGGAGCTCCTCGGCCTCGGCCACGGCGCCCCGGCCGGCCAGCACCTGGGCCCGCACGGTCCGCACGAGCGCACCGATCTGGTCCAGGCCCGCGCCCGCCGCCTCGGCGAGCCGGCCCACCGCCGCGCGGCTGGTCCGGTCGGCCCGCTCGAGGTCGTCGGCCAGCAGCGCCACCTGCGCCCGGGCCGCCTCGGCGTAGGCGAGCCCGGTGCCCCCGGTCCGGGCCAGGGGCACCAGGACCTCGTCCAGGTCCGCCCCGGCGCCGGCCAGCTCACCGGCCGCGGCGCGCAGCAGGGCCAGCCGCACCCGGAGCATGGGCGAGTCGTCGGAGGTGCCCAGCTCGTCGGAGCAGCGCAACGCCTCCGTCACCAGTTCCCTCGCCCGGGCCAGGTCGCCGTCCTGGGCGGCGATCTGACCCAGCGCGGCCGCGGTGACCGACATCCCCCAGCGGTCGCCCAGCTCGTGGAAGGCCGACCGGGCGGCCTGCAGGTCCTCACCCAGGGTGTCGTAGCGCCCGTCGTTCTCCGCGGCCATCCCGACCGCGGCGCGGACGACGGCCCGCACCCACGGGTCGGGGTGCGCGGCCGGACGGTCCAGCCCCTCCGGCCGACCGAGGAACACCGAGGCCAGGGCCCAGCTGACCGCGGCGACCGGTTCGTCCGCGGCTGCGCCGAGCTCGTCGGGGAAGGCGACGACCTCGGTCAACGCGCCCCGCGCACCGTCCCAGCCGAGCTCGTCGGCGGCGGCCAGCGCCGCGAAGGTCAGGCAGACCGTGCGCAGCGGGGTGGGTGACGACGGCAGCCGGGCCACCTCGGCCAGCTGCCGGGCGGCGGCGACCTGCTGCCCGGACAGCAGCCAGAACCAGGCCAGCCGGCCGGCCAGGTGCACGGCCTCGTCCCCGCGGCCCGCGGAGACCTCGCGCTGCAGTGCGGCCAGCAGCCCGTCGTGCTCGGCACGCAGCTCGCGCAGGGCGTCGAGCTGCCCCGGGCCGCGCAGCAGCGGGTCCAGCCGGTCCAACAGGGCCCGGCACCAGGCGGAGTGCGCGGCCTCGGCCGCCGCGCGCTCGCCTGCGGCGTCCAGCTGTTCGGCGCCGTAGGCCCGCACCGTCTCCAGCATCCGGTACCGGACGCCGTCCCCCTCGGGCACCGCGGTCAGCAGCGACTTCTCCACCAGCCCGGCGATCGCGTCGAGCACGTCGGGGTCGCCGCAGACGGCCTCCGCGGCCTCGAGCGTCACCCCGTCCGCGGGCACCGACAGCCGCCGCCCGACGGCCTGCTCGGCCGGACGCAGGGCCTCCCAGCTCCACTCGACCACCGCCCGCAGGGTCTGCTGGCGAGGCAGCGCCACCCGGCTGCCCCCGGTCAGCAGCGCGAAGCGGTCGTCGAGCCGGGCGGCGATCTGGGCCAGGCCCAGCGTGCGCAGCCGGGCCGCGGCCAGCTCCAGGGCCAGCGGCATGCCGTCCAGCCGCCGGCACACCTCGAGCACGAGCGGCAGGGTGCCCGCGGTCACCGCGAACCCGGGGCTGGCGGCGACCGCCCGGTCGGTGAACAGCCGGACGACGTCGGAGTCGGCGGCCCGCGGGTCGTCGGCCGCCGGCACCGACAGGGGCCCCACCGGCACCAGCGCCTCCCCCGGGATGCCGAGGGCCTCCCGGCTCGTGGTGAGCACGACGAGGCCGGGGCAGGCGCCCAGCAGCTCGTCGGTCAGCCGGGCCACGGCGTCGACGAGGTGCTCGCAGTTGTCCAGCACCAGCAGCCCCCGCCGGGCGGCGAGCACCTCGCGCAGCCGCACCCCGGTCTCGACCACGGTGGGCACCCGCTCCAGCGTGGTGGACCCCCGCTGCCCCACGGCGGTGAGGACGGCGGCGGGCAGCTGGCGCGGCTCCCCGAGCGGGGCCAGCTCGACCCACCAGACCCCGTCCTGGGTCGCGGACTCCCGCTGCCGGGCGACCTCCTGGGCCAGCCGGGTCTTGCCCGCACCGCCGGGGCCCAGCAGGGTGACCAGGCGCCCGCGGTCGAGCCGGTCGGCGACCAGGTCAAGCTCTGCGGCCCGGCCGCGGAAGCTGGTGAGCGCCGTGCGCAGGACAGGGCGCTCCGGGGTCTCGTCCCGGAGCACGGCCAGCTGGGCGGCCTGCAGCGCCGGTCCGGGGTCGGTCCCGAGCTCGTCGGCCAGCCGCCGCCGGGCCTGCTCGTACGCGGCCAGCGCGTCCGCCGTCCGGCCGGCCCGGTGCAGGGCCCGGACCCGCAGGGCGACCAGTGCCTCGCGGAGGGGGTGCTCGATGACGAGCCGGTCGAGCTCGGGCAGCTCCGCGGCTCCCGCGCCGGAGAGCCGGCCCTCGGCACCGACCAGCCGCAGCTCGCCCCAGCGGGCGGCCGGGGCGGCGGTGAAGGCCAGGTCACGCAGGTCGGCCAGCGGCTCGCCCCGCCACAGCGCCTCGGCGGCGACGGGGTCGGTGGCGACCAGGTCCTCGAACCGGCAGGCGTCGACGGCGTCCCGGGGCAGGTCGATCAGGTAGCCCGGCGGCTGGGCCCGCAGCGGTACCCCGGGCACGGCCCGGCGCACCCGGGACACCACGGCCTGCAGGGCGTTGGCCGGGGCGGCCGGCGGGGCGCCGTCCCAGAGCGCCTCGACCAGCGCGTCGATCGAGACCACCCGGCCGGGGTCCAGCGCCAGCCGGGCCAGCAGCGCCCGCGCCCGGACCCCGAGGTCGGCGGGGACGCCGTCGACCCGGACGAGGACCGGCCCGAGCAGCTCGACGGCGAGGGTCACGCGTCCCGGCGCAGCAGCCGCAGCGAACCGGTGCCGGGCAGCTCGGTGAACTCCCCCGAGGCCAGCACCCGGGTGTAGACGCCGAAGGGCGCCTGGCCGCCGTCGGCGGGGTCGGGGAAGACGTCGTGCACGGCGAGCGTGCCGCCGACGGCGAGCTTCTCGACCCAGGCGTCCTGGTCGCGGCGGGCGGACTCCTCGGTGTGGCTGCCGTCCAGGAACAGCAGCGCCAGGGGAGCCGCCCACAGCGGGGCGAGGGTCTCCGACCGGGCGACGACGGCGACCACCAGGTCCTCGGCCGGGTGCACGGTGCGGCGGAAGGAGGGCAGCGTGTCCAGCTCGTCGACGGCCGGGTCGACCAGCTCGGGCTGGTGGTACTCCCAGCCGGGCTGGTGCTCCTCCGAGCCGCGGTGGTGGTCCACGGTGACGACGACCCGCCCGGTCTCGGCGGCCGCGGCTGCCAGGTAGAGCGCGGACTTGCCCATCCAGCTGCCGATCTCCAGCAGCGGCCCGGGCACCGCGACCGAGCGGGCCGCCGCGTACAGCGCCCGCCCCTCGTCCTCGGGCATGAACCCCGGTGCCGCGACCGCCAGGGCCAGCAGCTCCTCGGTGCAGGTCACCGGGCGAACCGGGTGAGCAGCGTCGGCGCGGGCCGGTTGCCCGCGGCCTTGGCGAAGAACGCGCCGACCGCCGTCGTCACCGGGACGGCGAGGACCAGCGCGATGGCGCCGACCAGCGTCCGGATGACCTCCTCGCCCACCTCGGTGCCGGTGACGACGTCCCACAGCGGCCGGTCGTAGATCTCGAAGAGCAGCAGCAGCGGGAGCGCGGCCCCGGCGTAGGCGAAGACGATCGTGTAGATCGTGGAGGCGATGTGGTCGCGGCCCACGCTCATCCCGCGGGCGAACAGCTGCGCCCAGGTGAGCGTCGGGTCGACCTCGTGCAGCTGCCAGATCGCCGAGGCCTGGGTGATGGTGACGTCGTTGAGCACGCCGAGCCCGGCCACGGTGATGCCGGCCAGCACCAGCCCGGAGAAGTCCAGCGTCGGGTCGAAGGTGGACAGCTGCACCGTCTCCTCGCTCGACAGCCCGGTCAGCTTGGCCGCCGACACCGCCAGCGCCCCCATGACCGCGACCAGCGTCAGCCCGAACAGGGTGCCGATCAGCGCCGTCGTCGTCCGGGCGCTGAAGCCGTGCGCCAGGTAGAGGACGACGAACATGATCGCCGAACTGCCCACCAGGGTGACCAGCGTCGGGGAGCTCTCACCGAGGATCCCCGGCAGCACGAACTTCAGCAGCACGAAGAACGAAAACGCCAGCCCGACGAGGGCGGCGATGCCGCGCAGCCGGGCGACCGCGGCCACCACCAGCACGAACCCCAGCGCCAGGGTGATGATCGGCGCGCCCCGGGCGAAGTCGTTGAACGTGTAGCTGGCCTGGCCGTCGCCCGTGTCGGCGGACCGGGCGACCACGATCGTCTCGCCCTCCTCGATGCCGTAGGCGACCACGTCGGCGGACAGCTCGATCGAGACGTACTCCCCGGTGCCCTCGCCCTCCACGACCTCCACCACCGCGGTGGCGCAGGTGAGCGTCTGGCCCTCGACCGCCCCGGTGGAGCAGTCGTAGGTCTGCAGCGACACCACCCGCGCGTCGGCCAGCGTGGTGCTCCCGCTGGGCAGGTACTGCTGGGCGGTCTGCCCGGCCCGGGTCTCACCGCCCGAGGGCCACAGCGCGATCAGCCCGACGACGGTGGCCAGCGCGACCGGCACGAGCACCAGCAGCATCAGCCAGGTCGCCCGCCGGCGGCGGGCGAGCACCTGCTCGGTCGGCGGGGCGTCGTCCGTGGGTCCGTGGGAGTGGGAGTGGGCCGGCACCGGGTCAGGCTAGGCGGCGACCGGCACGCGGGGGCTCGACCGGGCCGAGCCGGCCCGCCCCGGCCAGGTACCCGGCCAGCAGCGCCTCGGCGACCCGGGCGACGGCGTCCTCCCCGGGCAGGAAGCGCGGCGAGTGCAGGCCCGGACGACGTCCGGCGGCGTCCGGCGCACCGCCGTCGACCCCCAGGAAGAGCATCAGGCCGCGGGCGTCGGCGCAGTAGTGGCTGAAGTCGTCGGCGCCGAAGGACCGCCAGGAGTCGTCCACCTCGACCCCGGCGCGGGCCAGCCAGGGCAGCGTGGCCCGGGCGAGGTCGGGGTCGTTGGCGAGCACCGGCTCGTTGCTCTCGCTGTGCACGACGGCGGTGCACCCGTACGCGGCGGCGGTGTGCTCTGCGACGTCGCCGAGCGCCTGCAGCAGCATCGTGCGGTCGCTCTCCCGCATCACCCGCAGGCCACCGCGGGCCCGGGCGGTGTCGGGGACGACGTTGAAGCTGCTGCCCGCGTCCAGCTGGGTGACCGCCAGGACGGCGCCCACGGTGGGGTCGACCCGGCGGCTCACCAGCTGCTGCAGCGCGACCACCACGGCGGCCAGGGCGAGCACCGGGTCGGCGGTGGTGTGCGGGTAGCCGCCGTGCCCGCCGTGCCCGGTGACGGTGACGGTGAACTCGTCGGTGGCCGCGTTGACCGGGCCGGGGGTCGCGTTGACCACGCCGTCGGCGAGCTGGGGCTGCACGTGCGCGGCGACGATGGCGACCACCTGCTCCTCGGCCAGCAGCCCGGACGCCACGACGTCCCGGGCCCCCGAGGGCGCGCCCTCCTCCCGCGGCTGCAGCAGGGCCAGCAGCGGGGCCGGTCCGCCGACGCGGGCGACCGCGCGGCAGACGGCGACCAGCCCGGCCAGGTGCGCGTCGTGCCCGCAGGCGTGCATGACCGGCCCGGTGGCCGCCCACTCCACCGCGGTGGTCTCGGTGACGACCAGCCCGTCGAGCTCGGCACGCAGCGCGACGGTGGGCCCGGTGGTGGTGCCGATCCGGACCAGTCGGCCCGTCCCGGCGACCTGCCGACCCTCCCCCGCGCCCAGCGCGGCGACCACGGCGGACGTGGTGTCGGCCTCGTCGCCGGAGCGGCGCGGGTCGGCGTGCAGGGCGTGCCGCAGCGCGACCGCGGCCGGCAGCTCTTCGGCGACGGCGGCGCGCAGCAGGTCGTGCCAGGCGGCCAGGGCGGGATCGGGGTCGCCGACGGGGGTGCTCACCCGCCCATGGTGCCGGGCAGGCGTTGCCGGGACGTCACGGGCAGACTCGGCCCGTGACGGACCAGGCAGACCCCGGCTGGGTCCGCAGCGGGTGGGGCCACCGGGTGGACTCCCAGGACGAGGCGTTCCGGGCGATCACCCGGATCGTGTCGCTGTCGGCGAACCGGCGGTACGTGTGGCGGGGCTGCACGAACAGCGCGTTCCGGCTGCGGTCCTCGCTGCTGCGGGAGCTGATCGTCGCGGAGGGCGAGCCGCTGCCGAACGAGCAGCTGGTGCGCCAGCACGAGGTCGCGATGCTGCGGGAGGCCCGGGAGTGGGGGCTGGCCCGGGAGCTGGGCCCACCGGCCTCGGACCTCCAGCTGCTCGCCCACCTGCAGCAGCACGGGCTGCCGACCCGGCTGCTGGACGTCACGCACGACCCGATGACGGCGCTGTGGTTCGCCTGCGCGAGCGGGGACGACCAGGCCGGCGTCGTGTTCGCCGTCGACGTCACGGCCGTGCCGACCCACGACACCGTCGACCCGCTGGGCCCCACGTTGCGGCAGGCGCTGCGGGAGTCGGCGGTGCGGGGCGAGCCGTTCCTGGTCCGACCGACGGTCCCGAGCGCGCGATCCTCGGCCCAGCAGGGCCTCCACCTCTCCGGCGTCGTCCCGACGGTCGAGTCACCGGGCGGCATCGACGGCCTGCCGCTGCGCCTGGGCCCGGCGCCGGGGAGGGACAAGCTCGGCGTCCTGTTCGGTGAGTCCGCCCGGCGGGCGGGGCGACCGACGCGGCTGCCGTTCTGCGCCCTCGTCGTCCCGGCGCGCCTGAAGGGCACCATCCGGAGCCACCTGACCGCGCTGAACCGCACCCGGGCCGTGCTGTTCCCCGACGCCGACGGGTTCCGGGACGCCTACCGCGGCGAGCACGTACAGCTCCACCCGCTGCCCGACGTCGTCCCCGCCCAGGACGACACCGAGGCCGGGTCTCAGAGCCGGTAGGCCCGCCGGGCGTTCTCCGAGCCGATCATCGCGGCCACCCGCTCGGCGTCGTCCGCCGTCCACGCGCCGTCCGCGACGCCGTCGCCCAGGTAGGACCCCAGGTTGCGGCGGAAGAGCAGCGTGCCCAGCACGTACAGCTCGGCGAGACCGAAGGCGTCGGAGGAGAACAGCACCTTCCCGAACGGGGCCAGCTCCAGCAGCTCGGCCTGCAGCGCCGCCGAGCGCGCGCCCAGGTTGTGCGTGGCCAGCCCGACGTCGACGAAGACGTGGCCGAACACCTGGGCCAGGAAGCCGGCGTTGCGGTGGAACGGGTAGTTGTGCAGCAGCAGCACCGGCACCCCGGCCGGCTCGGTGGCCCGCAGCAGGTCGGTGAGCAGCAGCGGGTCGCAGCGGTGCAGGTCGACGTCGGCGTCGCCGTAGCCGACGTGGAACTGCACCGGCAGCCCCGCGTCGATGCCCGACCACACCAGGAAGCGGTGCAGCACCGGGTCGGCGATCCGCAGCGGGCCCCGGCCGTGCAGCAGGTGGTCGGCGGCCTGGGACACCTCGAGGTCGGTGGGCCGGGCGCCGTCCAGGGCAAGGCCGACCCGGTAGGCGGCGATCGACTTGCAGCCGACGGCCGAGCGGGCCCGCTCGGCCAGCCGGTCACGGAAGGCCGCGGCGAACCCGTCGGCGCCGCAGTCGGCGGCCAGGCACTCCTCGGCCAGCGCCTCGAGCCGGACGATCTCGTGCCCGGTGCCGCCGGTGAGCGCAGCGAGCTCGGCAGGGCTGGTGATCGGCTCGGGCAGGTAGCCGGTGTCGACCAGGAACGTCTGTGTGCCGACCGCGGCCATCAGCCGGCGGTTGACCTCGTCGGCACCGAGCTCGGCCCGGCGGGCGAGGTAGGTGTCGGTGTCGGTGTGCGGCTCGAGGTCCAGCAGCGGCGGGCACCAGCGGCGCAGCGCGAACCCGATCTGGGAGTCCATCAGCGACCCGCCCAGCGCGCTCGGCGCGCTGGCCTCGGTGAGCATCGCCTCGAACGCGGGGCGGTCGAGGTCACGGCGCACCAGGCCGTGGCAGTGGTGGTCGATCAGCTCGAGCCCGGTGAGGTCCACCCGCGCAGTCTCTACCGTGGACGGCATGAGCACCCCGTGGACGACCGCCGACATCCCCGACCAGGCCGGCCGCACGGTCGTCGTCACCGGGGCCAACTCCGGGCTCGGCCTGGCCACCTCGCGGGCACTGGCCGCCGCCGGCGCGCGGGTGGTCATGGCCGTCCGGGACACCGAGCGCGGCGGGGCGGCCGCCCGGTCGATCACCGGGGACGTCGAGGTGCGCCGGCTGGACCTCGCCGACCTGGCCAGCGTGCGGGAGTTCGCCGCCGGGTGGGAGGGCGGTCTCGACGTCCTGGTGAACAACGCCGGGATCATGATGGTGCCGCAGGGCCGCACCGCCGACGGCTTCGAGCTGCAGTTCGGCACCAACCACCTGGGTCACTTCGCGCTGACGAACCTGCTGCTGCCGCACGTCACCGACCGGGTGGTCACCGTGTCCTCCGGGCTGCACCGTGGCGGGCGGATCGTGCTCGACGACCTCAACTGGGAGAACCGGCCCTACTCCGACACCGGCGCCTACGGGGCCTCGAAGCTGGCGAACCTGCTGTTCACCCTCGAGCTGCAGCGCCGGCTCACCGCCGCGGGTTCCACGGTGCGCTCGACGGCCGCACACCCCGGGTACGCCGCGACCAACCTGCAGTCGCACACCGGCAGCCGGCTCAAGGACCTCGGGATGAAGCTGGGCAACCGGTTCATCGCCCAGTCCGACACCGACGGCGCGCTGCCCACGCTCTTCGCCGCCACCGCCGACCTGCCCGGCGGCAGCTACGCCGGCCCGTCCGGGTTCCAGGAGGGCCGCGGCGCCCCGACGCTGGTCGGCCGGTCGCAGTCGGCCTCCGACGTCGACCTGGCGAAGGCGCTGTGGACGGCGTCCGAACAGCTCACCGGGATCAGCTGACCTCGGCGATGTGGCCGTCGGGTCGGACCAGCAGGCCGGGGCCGCCGTCGGTGCGCTCCTCGGGTCCGATCCGCACGAAGCCGGCCGTCCGCTGCCGCTCGGCCAGCCGGGCCCCGCGCAGGGGGACATCGCCCGCGCGGGTGCCCACCAGCCCCGGGCCGGGGTACCGGATGCCGACCCCGGAGAACAGCCCGGCGCCGCGGCGGGCGACCGCTGGCAGCCGGAACAGACCGCGCAGCACCACCGCCCGGGCGACCCGGCCCCGGACGCCGCCCAGGGTCATCAGCCGGATCGTCGCCCCCGAGGAGCGCAACACCGTGGCGCCGACGGGACGCCGTTCGCGCTCGTAGCCGTCGGGGTCGCCGGCGGCCAGCCGCCAGCCCAGCGCGAAGGCATCCTGGATGCCGGTGTTCATGCCCTGCCCGCCGGCCGGGGAGTGCACGTGCGCGGCGTCGCCGGCCAGCAGCACCCGACCCACCCGGTAGGCCGGCACCTGGCGCTCGTCGCTGGCGAACCGGGACGACCAGCGCACCTCCCCCATCGGCAGCCCGAACACCCGCTGCAGCAGCCCGGCGACCTCGGCGTCCTCCACGGGTGCGTCGGTGCCGACCTGGCGGCGGCGGTCCCACCCGATGAGCCGGAACCAGCCGTCACCGAACGGGGCGAGGAACCCGAAGCCGTGCGCGTCGACGTCCACCCGCAGCTCGGTCGCGGCCAGCGCGGGCAGCCGGACGTCGGCCAGCACCACCGAGCGCAGCACCGTCCGGCCCGGGAACGGCAGCCCGACCAGCTGCCGGACGGCGCTGTGCACCCCGTCGGCGCCCACCACCCAGCGGGCCCGCCACTCCCGCTCCCCCGCCCGGACGACGACGCCGTCGCCGTCCTGGTCGAGGCCGGTGACGGTCACCCCGCGCTCGACCAGGGCACCCGCGTCGAGGGCGTAGCGCTCCAGCAACCGGTCGACGTGCACCTGTGGGGTCATCAGCACGAACGGGAAGCGGCTGGGCAGCCGGCTCAGGTCTAGCCCGGCGTCCCCGACCAACTGCAACCGGTCGACCGGGGTGCCGGTGGCGACCAGCTCGTCGGCCAGGCCGCGGCTGTCCAGCAGCTCGAGGGTGCGGGCGTGCACCCCGAACGCCCTGCTCAGCGGGCTGGGCGCGGCGTGCTTCTCCAGCATCGTCACCGAGCCACCGGCCCGGGCCACCTCCCCGGCCACCGCGCACCCGGTGGGTCCTGCCCCCACGACCACGACGTCGTCCATGCCGGCCTCCTCGTGTCATCACCTGATGACATGACGGTAGGCCTGGTGTCAACGGCTGATGACTTAGGCTCCGGCCATGCGCCCCCGCGATGCCGCCGCCACCGAGCAGGCCCTGCTCGACGCGGCCCGGGCCCGGTTCGCCACCGACGGCTTCGACCGCACGACCATCCGCGCGGTGGCCGCCGACGTCGGCGTCGACGCCGCACTCGTCATCCGGTACTTCGGCAGCAAGCAGGGGTTGTTCACCCGAGCTGCCGACCTCGACCTGGGGCTCCCCGACCTCACCGGCGTGCGGGCCGGGGACCTGGCGCGGGTGCTGGTCGACCGGTTCTTCGCCGTCTGGGAGGACGACCCCACGTTCCTGGCCCTGCTGCGCGCGGCGACCACCAGCGAGGTGGCCGCAGCCGCGATGCGCGAGGTGTTCGCCGCCCAGGTGGCCCCGGCGCTGGCCGCGGTGACCGACGACCGGCCCGCCGAGCGCGCCGCCCTGGTGGGCGCCACCGTGCTCGGCTTCGCGCTGGCCCGGTACGTGCTGCGGGTCCCCCCGCTGGTCGCGATGTCCCGGGAGGACGCCCAGACGTGGCTCGGCCCGACCCTGCGGCACTACCTCCTGGACTGACCCTCGCCGAGTGACAGCTCAGCGGTCTCGCCCGGGCCCGTCAGCCCCGCTCAGCTGTCACTCGGTGGCGGGGCGTCAGCGGACGACCCGCTCCACGAACGTGCGGATGTCCTTGACCAAGAGCTCGGGGACCTCGATGCCCGGGAAGTGGCCACCCCGGGGCAGCTCGGTCCAGTGCACCAGGGTGGTGGCTGCCTCCACCGCCGATCGGGAGGGCAGGTGGATGTCGTGCGGCAGCACGCACACCCCGGTGGGCACCGTGGCCGACCACTCGTCGCCGGGGTGCTCGCGGCGCTCCCAGTACAGCTGGGACGACGACCCCGCCGTCCCGGTGAACCAGTAGACGGCGACGTTCGCCAGCACCTGGCCCAGCGCCTGCGGCCCGAGGACGTCGGAGGCCGGGTCGGTCCAGTCGCGGAACCGCTCGGCGATCCAGGCCAGCTGCCCGGCCGGGGAGTCGGTCAGCGCCGGGGCCAGCGACAGGGGCTTGGTGGCCTGCGTCTTGTTGTAGCCCGACAGCTCCTTGGCGTAGGTCGTCGCCCGGTCGGCGGCCCGCTGGTCGGACTCGTCGGTCAGCCCCATCGTCATCGTCACGTGGATGCCGGCCACGTGCGCCGCGTCGACCACCGCGAGGTCACGGGCCACCCGGGAGCCCCAGTCGCCACCGTGCGCGACGTAGGACCCGTACCCCAGCCGGGCCATCAGCTCGGCGATCGCGGCGGCCATCCGCTGCGACGTCCAGCCACCGGTCGGGGTGGGCCCGGAGAAGCCGTACCCGGGCAGCGACGGGACGACGACGTGCATCGTCTCGGCCAGCGGCCCGATCACCTGCTGGAACTCCACGACCGACCCCGGCCAGCCGTGCAGCAGCACGACGACCGGCGCGTCCGGGTCGGCCGCCCGCACGTGCAGGGCGTGCACCGTGGTGCCGTCGATCGTCGTCGTCACCTGGTCGTGGGCGTTGAGCGCGGCTTCGTGCTCGCGCCAGTCCCACTCCCCGGCCATGTGCGCGGCCAGCCGCTTCGTCAGCTCCAGCGGGATGCCGCGCTCGCCCTCGAGTTGCTGGTCGGCCGGCCATCGGGTGCGGGCCAGCCGGTCGCGCAGGTCGTCGAGCTCGGCCTGCGGGATGTCGACGGTGAACGGGTGGACGTCGGTGTCAGCCACGGCCCCATGTAACCCACCTCAGCTGCCCACCGCCTCCCGACTGCCCAGCTCGGCGGCCATCAGGGCGGCGCCGGCCCGGCGGGCGATGGCCGGCTTGGCGAGCACCGCGACCAACCCGACGAGCAGCCACCCGCCGGCCACGACGGGGAACCAGAACGCGGCACCGTCGGCGTAGGCCGGGTAGGGGAAGACGTTGCGGATGATCGTGTAGCCGAGCACGACGAGCGCCGCGGCCGGGATGACCACCTGCCACATCGGCACCCCGGGCAGCTTCTTCTGCACGAACACCAGCCGGATCGCCCCGACCGTGGTGAGCACGTAGGCCACCAGCAGGATCAGCGTGCCGATGGTGCCCGACCAGAAGAACGTGTCCTCGGCCTGCGCGCCGAAGAACAGTGCGCTGACGGCCACGATGAGCGCCATCACCAGCGTCGAGGCCAGCGCGGCCCGGGCGGGCACGCCCTCGCCGTTCACCGCGGCCAGCCCGCTGGTCTCCCTGCCCTCGGACGCGGTGTCCCGGGAGAAGGCGAACACCAACCGGGACGCCCCGACGACGCAGGCCAGGCAGCAGCCGAAGGCGCTGATCGCGGCTCCCAGGGTGATCACGTCGCCGATCCAGGAGCCGATGTAGCTCGTGCCGATGTCGCCGAGCAGCGACGGGGAGGCGGTGAAGGCGGCCACCCCGGCGTCGTCGGTGCCGAAGGCCATCATCTCCACCGCGGTGACGACGACGAAGTACACGCCGCCGAACAGCGCCGTCCCCAGGATCGCGCGGGGGATGTCCCGCCGCGGGTTCTTCGCCTCCTCCCCCAGGGTCGCCGCGGCCTCGAAGCCGGCGAAGGAGAGGAACCCGAAGACGACGCCGAGGAACACCGCGGAGACGTCGGTGCCCGGGGAGACGCTGAAGACGTCGAGGGTGAAGCCGCGGTCGGCGAAGGTGCCCTCGTCGGGGGTGCTGCCACCGACCAGGCGGACCAGCACGACGGCGACGATCACCAGGATCAGCGCGACGGTGACGCCCTCGACGCTGAGCAGCACGCTGGTGCCGCGCTTGGCCGGTACGACGGTGAGCAGGTAGGCCGCGACGAGGGCGACGGCGACGATCACGAACGGCCCCCACGACGGCGGGTTCGGCCAGATGCCGACCTGGGTGAGGAACGCCGTCCCGAAGATGCCGGTCGCGCTCGCGGTCACCACGCCGTAGAAGCAGTAGGTGCCCAGCAGGCCGAACCCGGAGAACAGCCCTGTGCGCGGGCCGAGCGTGGCCCCGACGAAGGCGTAGACGCTCCCCGCGTGCTGGAAGTACTGGCACAGCCGGACGAACCCGTAGGCCACCAGCAGCACCCCGACCGCGGCCAGCAGGAACGCCAGCGGCACGGCCCGCCCGACGGTGGACGCCGTCCCCTGCGGGTTGATGTTGGCCGCCATCGACGGCGCCATCAGCGCGACCGAGAGCCCGATCGCCTGCCACACCGACAGCGAGCGGCGCAGGCCGCCCTTCGTGGACCGTTCCTGGTCGGCGACCGCCATGACGACTCCTCACGCACAGCCGTTGCACAGCGCAACGGGGGTTGGTGCGGGGAGTGTGCGCCCCCGTGGGCCAGATCGGCGCGGACGTCACACGGTGTTCACGCGTCGTGTCCTGCGCCGGGCCCTCACCAGGGTCTCATCACCCGTCGTTACCGTCCCGGCGTGCCCCCGACCGAGATCCGCACCGGCCACCGCCTGGCCCGGGTGCTGGCGGTGGTGGCCGTCGCGGTCGTCGCGGTCAGCCTCCTCACCCGCTGGCTGGCGTACCGCCGCGAGATCGCCACCCCCGGCATCGCGCCGCCCTGGTGGCTGCAGTACTTCGACGTCAACACCGAGATGAACCTGCCGACCTGGTTCGCCGGCGGCCTGCTGGTGGTCACCGGCGTGGTGACCCTCGTGGTCGCGGCGCTGCACCGACCGACGCACCCGCGGGTGGCCCGCTTCCTCGGCCTGCTCGGTGTCGGCCTGCTGGCGCTGTCGCTGGACGAGCTGACCGGGCTGCACGAGCGGCTCGGCGGGGTGGTCGACTCCGGGCTGCACTTCACCTGGGTGCTGCCCGGGCTGGCCCTGGCCGCGGTCGCGCTGGTGCTGCTGGTGCGCGGGCTGCGGGCGGTGTCCCCGGCCGACCGTCGCCCGTTCCTGCTGGCCGCGGTGCTGTTCTTCACCGGCGCGCTGGTGCTGGAGACCGTCAGCGGGCAGGTGCTGCTGGCCCACGGCGATCGGGCGGGCTACCTCCTGGTCACCGCGGCCGAGGAGCTGCTGGAGATGCTCGGCGTCGTCGTCGCGCTGTACGCGGTGCTCCGGCTGGTGCGCAGCAGCCGGGACGACGCCGGGTGGCGGCTCTCCCCCGCCTGAGCCTCAGCCCTTGGCGGCGGTGGCGAGCCGCGCCAGGGCGTCGATCAGCGGCGGGGTGTCGTCGGCGTCCAGGTGGGCCTGCACGAACACCAGGTGCGTGGTGTCGGCGAAGGCGTCGGCCAGGGCGGCGGACAGCTCGCCGGCCGTGCGCACCGACACCGCCCGGCCGCGGTCCCCGGTGAGCGCCGGGACCAGCGCGCACCAGTCCCAGGCGGCGACGTCGTTGTAGGAGGCCCGCGGGCTCTGCAGCGCGCGCTCGATCGTGTATCCGCGGTTGTCCAGCAGCAGCACGACCGGGGCGAGGCCGGCCGCGGCGATGGTGGACAGCTCCTGCACCGTCATCTGCGCGGCGCCGTCGCCGATCACCAGCACCGGACGACGGGTGCGGTCGGCCAGGCCCTGACCGAGGACGGCGGGCAGCGCGTAGCCGATCGAGCTCCACACCGGCTGGCCGCCGAACACGGTGTCGGCGGGCAGCGGCATGGCGGCGGCACCCCAGTAGGCGGTGCCGGTGTCGGCGAGCAGCGCGGTGTGCTCGGGCAGGGCGGCAGCGAGCAGGTCCCAGGTGGCGGCCTGGGTGAGCGGTGCGTCCGGGGCGTGCACCGGGGTCGCGGCCACGGGTCGGCCGGCGCGGACGAACCGCGGCCCGCGGCGGCCGGCCAGTGCCCGGTCGAGGGCGGCCAGTGCGTCGGGGAGGAGCACGCGGCCGGTCGCCGTGGCCCCGAAGCCGGCCTCGGTGGCGGCCAGGAACGGGGTGTCGGCACCCGGACGGCGGTGCGAGCCGAAGCCGGTGAGCTCCGACGTCAGCAGCGTCCCGACCTGCACCACGACGTCGGCGGCGGCGACCAGCTCGGCGGTGCCGTTGTCCAGCATCGTCCCGGCGTGGTCGCCGGCGAACGAGGGGTGCTCGGGGTCGAGGACGCCGCGCGCGGACAACTGGGTGACCACGGCGACGCCGGCCCGGGCGGCGAGGTCGGCGAGGTCGGCGCCCAGCCCGAAGCGCGCCACCAGCTGGCCGACGACGAGCACCGGGCGCTGGGCGTCGACCAGCAGCTCGGTCACCCGGCTCTCGAAGGCGTGCAGCGCAGCCGGGTCGGACGCCGCGGTGAGCCGGTGCTCCAGCGGGCCGGCGTCGATCCGGGCCAGCGCGAGGTCCTGCGGCACGGACAGGTAGGCGGGCCGGCGGTGCGTGGTGGCGGCCAGGACGACGGTGTCGATCTGCTCGGCGGCCCGCTCCAGCGTCAGCGTCTCGGTGACCACGGTGAGCTCGGCGGCGGCCCGGGAGAAGTGCCCGAACTCGCCGTCGGCCAGCGTGTGGTGCACCAGGGCGCCGGCCTCGACGGCGGCCCGGCGGGGCGAGCCGACGACGTGCAGCAGCGGGGCGTCCTCCGCGGCCGCCCCGGCGAGGGCGTTGATCGCCGACAGCTCCCCCACGCCGTAGGTGGTGACCAGCACGGCGAGCCCGCGCACCCGGGCGTAGGCGTCGGCGGCGTAGCCCGCGCCGAGCTCGTTGGGCGACCCGACCCAGGCCAGCCCCTCGACGGTGGCCAGCCCGTCGAGCAGGTCCAGGTTGAAGTCCCCGGGCACGCCGAACAGGTCGGTGACACCGGCCTGCAGCAGCCGGGCGCCGAGGTACTCCGCGACGCTCACGGTGGTGGTGGTCGTCGGGCGGGACGCGGGGCGCTCGTCGAGTGCGGTCACGAGCGCCAGGGTGGCGGCGCACTGCGAGAGTGCGCAAACATGTGCCGACACGCTGCGCAGAGTGCGCAACGAGGAGCCCGACCGACCTGCTGGAGCTGCGCAGCATGCCCACCCTCGACGCCACCGACGCCCGCATCCTGCTGGCCCTGGACGACGACCCGCAGGCCTCCACGATGGCGTTGTCCACCCGGCTCGGCCTGGCCCGCAACACCGTGCACGCCCGGCTGCGCCGGCTGGAGGCCGAGGGGGCGCTGGGCGCACCGAGCCGACGGGTGGAGGCCGCCGCCCTGGACCGCGGGCTGCTGGCGTTCATGACGCTGTCGCTGAGCCAGCGCGGCGGCGGGGAGGGCGCGGCCGCCGCCCTGGCCGCGATCCCCGAGGTCGTCGAGGTGCTGGCCACCACCGGGGAGGGCGACCTGCTGGCGCGGGTGGTCGCCCGGGACACCGCCGACCTCTACCGGATCACCGAGCAGGTGCTGACCGCGCCGGGCGTCGAGCGGGCCAGCACCGTGATCGCGCTGGTGGAGGTCGTGCCGATGCGGCTCGCGCCGCTGCTGGCGCAGCGGGCCCGCTCGTAGGGTGTGGCCGTGACCGCCCCCGCGCCCCAGTCGCAGACCCTGGACCGGGGCCTGCGCATCCTGGAGCACCTGGCCGAGGCCGGCTCACCCCGGCCGGTCATGGAGATCGCCACCGCCGTCGACCTGCACCGCTCGATCACTTACCGGCTGCTGCGCACGCTGGAGGACCGCGGCTTCGTCGAGCGCGACCCGGCCGGCCGGTTCGGGCTCGGGCTCACCGTGTCGGTGCTGGCCCGCGGGGTGCGGACCAGCCTGCAGTCCGCGGCCACCACGCGGCTGACCCCGCTGGTCGAGCGGCTGGGCTGCACCGGGTTCCTCGTCGTCCGGGCCGGCGCCGACGCGGTCACCCTCACCAGCGTCGAACCGCGCGACGTGCCCAGCCACGTCACCCGCCGCCCGGGCACGCGGCACCCGGTCGGGCTCGGCGCGCCGGGGCTCGCGCTCCTCATGGCCGACCCGCCCGCGGCCGACGACCGGCCCGAGCTCGTCACCGCGCGGGCCACCGGCTGGGCGGTCAGCGAGGGCGAGGTCATCCCCGGGGTGCGGTCGGTGTCCGCCCCCGTGCTGGCCCCCGACGGCACCGCCCGGGCGGCGGCCGCGGTGGTCTACACCGGCAATCGGGACGACGTGGCCGACATCGGCCGGGCCGTCGTCGCCACCGCGTCGGCGATCGCAGCCGACCTGCCGTGACCCGCGAGCCCCGCACCCCGGGGTTCGCGCTGTTCTGGACCGCCTCGACGGTCTCCACGTTCGGCTCCTACGTCACCACCGTCGCCGTCGGCGTGCTGGTCTCGGTGACCCTGGGCGGCTCGTCGCTGGACCAGGGGTGGGTCAACGCCGCCCGGTGGGCGCCGTACCTGCTGGTCGGGCTGCTGGCCGGGGTGGTCGCCGACCGGGTGCGCCGTCGGCCGCTGCTGGTGGGCACCGGGCTGGGCCGCGGCGTGGTCCTCGCGCTGGTCCCGGTGCTGTGGGCGACCGGCGAGTTGACCGTCGCCTCGGTGGCCGCGGTGCTGTTCGGGTTCGGGCTGCTCTCGGTGTTCGGGGACGCCGCCCAGCAGTCGCTGCTCCCCCGGCTGGTGCCCACCGCCGGCCTCGCGCGGGCGAACACCGCGCTGCACCAGTCCGAGGCGGTGGCCCAGGGCGGGGGCCCGTTGCTCGGGGGCGCGCTCGCCGGGGTGATCGGGGCGCCGCTGACGCTGGCGGTGGACGCGGTCGGTCAGGTGGTGGCCGCCGTGCTGGTCTGGCGCACGCCGCTGGCCGACCCCCGCCCACCCCGGGCGCCCCGCCGGGCGGTGCTCGGTGAGCTGCGGGAGGGCCTGGTCTGGTTGTACCGGCACCCAACTCTGCGCCCGCTGGCGCTGGCCACCCACGTCTGGTTCGTCGGCAACGCCGCGGTCGGCACCGTGGCGGTGGCCTACAGCCTGGACGTGCTCGACCTGGGCGCCTTCGGCTTCGGGGTGACGACGGCGGGGGCCGGTGTCGGGGCGCTGCTCGGCACCACCGTGGCCGGCGCGGTCGGCCGCCGCACCGGCGGACCGGGCACCGTCGTCCTGGGGCGGGCACTGGAGACCGCCGGCGTGCTCACGCTGGCCGGGCTGCCCCTGCTGGTCGGCCCCGCGCTGCCCGCCGCCGTCCTCGGGCAGGTGCTGTTCGGGTTCGGGATGGGCCTGGAGGGCCCGTTCGAGATGACCCACCGGCAGACCGTCACCCCCGACCACCTGCAGGGCCGGACCAACGCCACGATGCGCTCGCTGAACCGGGCCGCCGTCGTGCTCGGCGCGCCGCTGGGCGGGGCGCTCGCCGTCGCCACCTCCCCCCGGGTCGCGCTGACCGCCGGGGCGCTGCTGATCGCGGCCACCGCCGTCGGACTGGCGGTCTCCGGGTTCCGGCGGGCGGACGAGGTGCCGGCGGCCTGAGCCGGTGTGGTGGGCCGGCCCGGGCGGCGGCAGACTCCGCGCATGGACCAGCTGGATCAGCACACCCGGGACGAGCGCCGCGCCACCGCCGAGGGCCTGCTCCCCGACCTCGAGGACGCCGGCGTGGTCGGCGTCGCCCTGCCCTGGGTGGACACCTCGGGCATCACCCGGGTGAAGACGGTGCCCCTGGCGAAGCTGCCCTCGGCGGCCGCCTGGGGTGTGGGCATGAGCCCGGTCTTCGACGGCTTCCTGCTCGACGACTCGATCGTGGCCGGCCGGTTTGCCGGCTCCGCCATCGGTGACCTGCGGCTGCACCCCGACCTGTCCCGGCTGACCCTGCTCGCCGGTCAGCCGGGGTGGGCGTGGGCGCCGGTGGACCGCTACACCCAGGCCGGGACGCCGCACGTGCAGTGCTCACGCTCGCTGCTGCGGCGGCTGGTCGCCGAGCTCGCCGACGACGGCCTGACCGTGCGCGGCGCGTTCGAGATCGAGTGGGTCGTCGCCGACCCCGACGGCCTGCCGGAGGACCCCGACGCGTTCGTGCCCGCGCTGTCCGGGCCGGCCTACGGGATGACCCGGCTGGCCGAGGTCAGCGACTACGCCCGCGACCTGCTGGAGGCGCTGGCCGCCGAGGGTGTCCGGGTCGACCAGTTCCACCCCGAGTACGCCGGTGGTCAGCTCGAGGTCTCCGTCGGCCCCGAGGACCCGGTGGGCGCCGCCGACACCGCGCTGCTGGTCCGGAACACGATCACCGCCGTCTCGGCCCAGCACGGGCTGCGGGTCTCCTTCTCCCCCAAGGTCACCGCGGACGGGGTGGGCAACGGCGGGCACGTGCACCTGTCGCTGTGGCGCGACGGCGAGAACCTCATGTCCGGCGGCGACGGCACCTTCGGGCTCACCGCCGAGGGCGAGGCGTTCACCGCCGGGTTGCTCGGCCACCTGCCCGGGCTGCTCGCCGTCGGGGCGCCCTCGGTGGCCTCCTACCTGCGGCTGGTGCCCTCGCACTGGGCCGGCGCGTTCGCCGCCTGGGGGCTGGAGAACCGGGAGGCCGCCGTCCGCTTCGTCACCGGCCCGGACGGCAACCGGCAGTCCTCGGCCAACGTCGAGGTCAAGAGCTTCGACCTGGCCGCCAACCCCTACCTGCTGATGGCGGCCTGCCTGGCCGCCGGGCGCGCGGGCCTGCGGGCCGGCGGCACGCTGCCCGACCCGATCGGGGTCGACCCCGCGTCGCTGTCCGAGGAGGGCCGCCGCGAGGCCGGCATCCACCCGCTCCCGGCCACCCTGGAGGAGGCCGTCCGCGCCTTCGAGGCCGACACCGCCCTGGCCGAGGCCTTCGGCGAGGAGCTGCACGCGACGGTGGTCGACGTCCGCCGCGGGGAGATCGCCCTCTTCGAGAACACCTCCCCCGAGGGCGTCTGCCGAGCCACCCGCTGGAAGCACTGACCCCTTCCCTTCCCTCCCCCCTCCTCCTCCCCCCTCCGCGGTGATCATGGGGTTGTTGCCGGGGACTCGCCGGAGACCAGCGTGTCCCCTGGCAAGAAGGCCATGATCACCGTCGAGGGGGCGGGGTGCAGGTGGGTGTCCACAGGGTGGGGGGCTGTCCACAGACGTGCTCGTGGGAGCCCCATCGGCCGCCTTCCGCGGCACGGTGCCGGGCGTGGAGTTCGAGAGCACCTACACCTGGGCGGGGGCCCGCGCGGCGGGGATGACGCGGCGCCAGATCGGGGCGGACGGCGTCCGGCTGGGGCGTGGGGTCTACCTCTCCCGGGCGTCGGACGACGACCTGCTCACCCGCTGCCGGGCCTGGGCGCCCACCCTCCCGGCGGGCGCCGCGTTCGGGCTGCACACCGCCGCGGCCCTGATGGGGGCGTTCGTCGACCCGCCCGACGTGCTGCAGGCGGTGGTGACGCCCGACCGGCTGGTCCCGCACCGCAGCGGGCTGACCGTCGTGCACCGGCACCTGGAGCCGGCCGACGTGGTCCTGGTCGACGGCGTCCCGGTGACCTCGGGGGCCCAGACCTTCCTCGACCTGGCCCGCACCACCCGGCCCGACGAGCTGGTCGCGGTCGGTGACGCGCTCTTCCGCCTGGGCCACCTCGACGCGGCGTCGGTGGCGGAGCGACTCGTGCGGGCCGAGGGTCTGCGGGGCGTCGTCCGGGCCCGGCACTGTGCGCCGCGGCTGACCCCGCTCGCGCAGTCCCGACCGGAGAGCCTGGTCCGCTGCTGGATGCTGGACAGCCACCTGCCCGACCCCGAGCCCCAGGGCCCCCTCGAGAACCGGTGGGGCGTCGTCGTCACCCACGGGGACCTGGTCTGGACGAGGTACCGCCTGGTCCTGGAGTACGAGGGGGTCGGGCACGCCTCGGTGGAGAAGCTGCACACCGACGTCGACCGGCACTCCCTCGCCGCCGCCGACGGCTGGCTGGTCCAGCGCTTCACCAGCCGCCATCTGGCCCGACCTCACCTCCTCCTCGACCGCACGGAACGGGCCCTGATCAGCCGGGGTTGGCGCCCCACCCCGCGGTGATCACGGGGTTGTTGCCGGCGGACACGCGTTCCACCGGCGGGTCACCGGCAACAACCCCATGATCATCGGAAGAAGGGGGTGGACAGAGGGGGGGTTTGACTCATGGGATGCTCTAGGTAATCTGCAGGTGCCGCTGGAGATAGGGACCAGTGGACGCATGACGATCGACCAGCACTCACGGAGGTGTCTTCCCCGATGCTCACCGCGTACGACCCGTTCGGCTCCACCACCCCGCTGTCCTCCGCCTTCCGCGCGCTGGACCAGCTCACCGGCCGGTCGGGCACCACGACCGCCCGCGCCCTGGCCGGGATGCCGATGGACGCCTACCGGGTGGGCGACCAGTTCGTCGCCCACTTCGACCTGCCCGGCGTCGACCCCGGCTCCATCGACCTGTCCATCGAGGGCACCACGCTGACGATCAGCGCGGAGCGTTCGGTGCCCCAGCTCGAGGGGGCGGAGTGGGCGGTCGCCGAGCGGCCGTTCGGCAGCTACACCCGCCAGCTGGTGCTGGGCCGCAGCCTGGACACCGACCGGCTCGAGGCCGGCTACCACGACGGGGTGCTCACGGTGAGCATCCCGGTGGCCGAGAAGGCCAAGGCCCGCAAGATCACCGTCAGCCGCAGCGACACCCCGGCCACCATCGAGGCCGTGGAGCAGCAGGCAGTGCAGAGCTGACCCGTCATCCCGAGGGGCGGGGCCGGCCGACCGGCCCCGCCCCTCGTCGTCCAGGACCGGAGAGACCGTGACCGACCCCCTGCAGCGCCTGGACGACCCCGACCGCCCGACCTACACCATCGGTCAGGCCGCCGAGCTCCTCGGCGTCCAGGTCGCGTTCCTGCGCAGTCTGGACACCGCCGGGGTCGTGGAGCCGGCGCGGTCCAGCGGGGGGCACCGGCGGTGGTCGCGCACCCAGCTGCAGCTCGCGGTGCGGGTCCGCACGCTGCTCGACGACGGTCATCCACTGGCGTCGGCCGAGGTGATCATCGGCCTGCAGGACGACGTGACCGAGCTGCACGCCCGGCTGGACCGCGCCGCGCCGGGTCGGTAACCCCGGCTTCCTCGGGTCAAGGCCGGAGCTAGGGTGTTCCGGATCCGGCCGGGCTCCCTCCGGCGAGCACCCTCACCCCAGGAGTCCACCGTGGAGTTCTCCCGCCGTGCCTTCCTCGCCGGGACCAGCGCCCTGGCCGCCCCGCTGCTGCTCGCCAAGTGCGGGTTCGTCGGCGGCGGGGGCGGGTCGTCCTCCGACGACGCGGACACCCTGACCTTCACCACCTGGGGCACCGACGCCGAGCTGGCCGGCTTCCGGGCCGCGATCGCCGCGTTCGGCGAGGCCAACCCGGGGCAGACCGTCGAGCTCAACGCGGTGCCCTACGAGCAGATGTTCACCAACATCGACGCCCAGCTGCAGGCCGGGAACCCGCCGGACCTCTTTCGGGTGCCGTACTACACGTTCGGCGCCTACGCGGGCCAGGGCCAGCTCCTCGACCTGGGGCCGTACCTGTCCGCCGACACCCAGGACCGGTTCACCCCGGCCGCCTGGGCCGCGGTGCAGAACGAGGGCAGCCCGTTCGGGCTGCCGCACCACACCGACACCTCGGCGGTCCTCTACAACCGCGACCTGCTCACCTCCGCCGGCATCACCACCGTGCCGGAGACCGCGGAGGAGGCCTGGACCTGGGAGGAGCTCACCGGCGTCGCCCAACAGCTCCGCTCGGCACTGCCCGCCGACCGGTACCCCTTCGCCTACAACTGGCAGGGCAACGGCGTCACCCGCTGGCTCAGCCTGCTCTTCCAGGCCGACGGCGCGTTCCTGGACACCGACCAGCGCACCCCGCTGATCGACTCCGACGCCGGCCGGGCCGCGGTGGAGTTCAGCTCCAGCTTCTTCAGCAACGGCTTCGTGCCGGCCAACAACACGACCACCTCGGCCAGCTACGCAAGCGAGGCCTGGTTCGGCGGCACGGCAGCGATGGTGTGGTCGGGTGCCTTCCAGATCCCGGACGCCGAGACCACCGCCGACTTCGAGTGGGGCGCCACGTTCGCCCCGCGCAACGTGCGCGGTGGGAGCGACTTCGGCGGCAACGCCCTGGTGGCCACCGCGCAGACGGCCAAGCCCGAGCTGGCTGCGGCGTTCCTGGAGTTCGTCACCGAGCGCGACCTGATGGCCGACTTCTGCCGCTCCGCGTCGCTGCTGCCCACCCGCGCCGACCTGCAGGGCGACGCGCTGACCTTCGACGTCCGCCCCGAGCTGGCCCCGGTGTTCGCCGGGCAGGCCGCCACCGTGGAGCCCGAGGACGCCGCCCAGGTGGCCTCGCCGTTCATGTCCGGGATCATCCCGGTGCTGCAGGACCAGCTGGACCAGGCGTTCCTGGGCAGCCAGGACGCCGCGGCCGCGGTCACCGCG
Source organism: Geodermatophilus sp. Leaf369 (assembly GCF_001424455.1). NCBI lineage: Bacteria > Bacillati > Actinomycetota > Actinomycetes > Geodermatophilales > Geodermatophilaceae > Geodermatophilus > Geodermatophilus sp. Leaf369. Next base: position 346,968 of record NZ_LMQA01000004.1, read on the forward strand.
ATGGCCGCGGGCATCGCGGACGCCACCCGGTGACCGACCTGCTCGAGGCACCGCCTCCCGTCGAGGCGGCCCCACCCCGGGCACCCCGCCGGTTCGGCCGGGAGACCTGGGCGGCTTACGGGTTCCTCTCCCCCACCGTCGTCCTGCTCGGGCTGTTCGTGATCGTCCCGCTCGTCGGGGCGCTGCTGCTGAGCTTCCAGCGCACCAACGGCTTCGGGGACGGCGAGTTCGTCGGCCTGGACAACTACGCCCGGATGGTCACCGACCCGGTCTTCTGGCGGTCGCTGGCCAACACCGTCGTCTTCACCGTCGTGGTCACCGTGGCCTCGATGGTGCTGGGCCTGGCGATGGCGGTGCTGCTGAACTCGGTGCTGCCCGCACGGGGGCTGTTCCGGTCGATCCTGATCATCCCGATGGCGGTCTCCGGGGTGGCCACGGCGCTGATCGGGGTGCTGGTCTTCGACCAGAACACCGGCATCCTGGACAAGCTGCTCGCCGCGTTCGGGCTGCCCACGCTCAACTGGCAGTCCGACGGCATCCCGGCGTTCGTGACGATCGTGCTGGTCACCATCTGGTGGCGCACCGGGTTCAACATGCTCATCTACCTGGCCGGCCTGCAGGGCATCGGCCCCGACCTCTACGAGGCGGCCCGGCTCGACGGCGCCGGCGCGTGGGCGCGGTTCCGCAACGTGACCCTGCCGCTGCTGGGGCCCTCGACGTTCTTCCTCGTCGTCCTCAACGTCATCTACTCGTTCCAGGTGTTCGACATCGTCTTCGTGCTCACCGGCGGAGGGCCGCAGAACGCCACCTCGGTGCTGGTCACCTACGCCTACGACACCGGCTTCGTCACCCGCGACCAGGGCTACGCCGCGGCGATCGGGATGGTGCTGATGCTCTTCGCGCTGGTCTTCGCCCTGCTGCAGTGGCGCAGCAGCCGGACCCGGGACCTGGTCGAGTGACCGCCCTCCCGACCCGGGTGCTGTCCCCGGCGGTCCGGCGCACCCGGCGCGTCTCCCTGGCCGTCCGGCTGACGCTGGCCACCGTCGCCGCGCTGGTGATCCTGGCGCCGCTGTACTGGATGCTCGTGGTGGCGTTCTCCAGCCGCGCCGAGCTGCTGGGCGGGCAGCTGCGGCTGTGGCCGCGGTCGTTCACGCTGGCCAACGTCGAGCGGGTGTTCGGCTCGTTCCCGGTGTTCACCTGGCTGGGCAACTCGGTGGCCATCTCGCTGGTCGTGGCCGTGCTGTCGGTGACGCTGAGCCTGATGGGCGGCTACGCGTTCGCGCACCTGCGCTTCCCCGGCTCCACCGCGCTGTTCTTCACCGCGATCGCCACGCTGGTGCTGCCCATCCAGGTGATCATGGTGTCGCTGTTCCGGATCGTCACCGGCCTGGGCCTCTACGGCACCTACTGGGCGGTCATCCTGCCCACCGCGGCCTCGGCCTTCGGGCTGTTCCTGGCCCGCCAGTCGATGCTCTCGGTGCCGCGCGAACTCATCGAGGCGGCCCGGATCGACGGCGCCGGGCACTGGCGGGTGTTCCGCAGCATCGTGCTGCCGCTGTCCAAGCCGCTGATCGCGGTGCTGTTCTTCATGAGCCTGCTGCAGACCTGGAACGACTTCGCCTGGCCGCTGATCGCGCTGCGGGAGAACCGGCTGTTCACCCTGCCGATCGGGCTGCTGTTCCTGCAGGGGCAGTTCAACTCCGACTACGGCGCCACGATGGCGTTCGCGCTGGTGAACGTCGTCCCGATCGTGGCGGTGTTCCTGGCGTTCCAGCGCTACTTCGTGGCCGGGTTCGTGCGCTCGGGCATCAAGTAGGCAGCAGCGCCGGCAGCACCAGCAGGACCGTGGGGACGGCGAGGAGCGCCAGCGCCGCGGCCAGCGCGACCGGTCGCCCCCAGGCCGGCAGCGGGTCGGCGGGCTCCACCAGCCGGGTGACCCGCGCCGCCAGCGGGCCCCCGTTCACCGCCAGCGCACCCTGCGGTGCCCCACCCGCGGCGGCGGCCACGATCGCCTGGGCCAGGGTGCGGCGCGGCGCGGGCCCGCTGAGCTCGGCCAGTGCCACGTCGTCCGCGCGCATCTCGACCAGGTCGCGGACGGCGTCGTGCGCCCGGTCGGCGGCCGGGAGCACCGGCAGCGCGGCCCGCCAGGCGACGAAGGGCAGCAGGAGCAGGTGGTGCCGCTCGCGCAGGTGGGCCCGCTCGTGCGCGACGACGGCGGCCAGCTGACCGGCGTCCAGTTCCTCGATCATCCCGGAGGACAGCACCAGCATCGGCCGGGCGCCGGGGATGCAGAAGGCCGCGGGCACCGGCGACTCCAGCACCCGGGCGTCCACGTCGGGGGCCGGGCTGACCAGCAGCTCGAGCAGGTCGCGGTGCCGGGCCCGGGTACGGGCGGTGCGCACCAGGCTCAGGGCCAGCACGCCCAGCAGCTCCAGGGCGAGGACGGCGGCGAGGGTCTGGGCCACCCAGTGGTCCCCGCGCACCGGCTCCTCGGCCGGGGTGCCGGTGACCCAGTGCCACCAGGCCTCGGGCAGCGAGTGGCCCCACGGGGACAACCCGTGCACCAGCAGCGCCCCGATGATGGACAGGCCCCCGGCCAGCCCCACGGCCTGCCAGCAGACCAGCGCGGCCAACGGGTCGCGCCGGGTCCAGCCGGCCCGGGCCAGCGCCGCCGGCACCGGCCACGCCAGGAGCGCGGCGAGCACCCCGAGCAGGACGGCGGACAGCGGGAGCACGGGGTCGGTCAGTCGGTGCCGGCGAGCAGGGCCCGGAGCATCTCGGCCTCGCCGGGGCTGGCCGAGCCGATGAAGCGGGCCAGCACGGCCTGCCGGTCACCGGCCTGACCGAGCACCTTGTGCATGAGGTCTGCCGCGTGGTCCTCGCGGGTGGAGCGGGCGGCGAACCGGCGTGGGCGGGCGTCGTCGTGCACCACGAAGCCCTTGGACTCCAGCCGGGTCAGCACCGTGTGCACGGTGGTCAGCGCGATGGAGCGCTCCCCCGAGGCGGCCAGCTCCTCCCGCAGCACGGTGGCGGCCACCGGCCCCTCGGCGGCCCACAACCGCTCCATCACGGCCCGCTCGAGCTCCCCCAGCGATGCCATCGGTCCTCCTGTCACACGGCTCACACAGCGGTTCTCTACGCGCCGTAGAAATACAGTTCTACTCGGCGTAGAAAGAAGTGGACCGATCGTACGACAGGCGAAGGGGCCACCCGGTGGACGTGCTCGAGATCGCACGCTGGCAGTTCGGCATCACGACCGTCTACCACTTCCTGATGGTCCCGCTGACCATCGGCCTGGGGCTCCTGGTCGCCGTCATGCACACCATGTGGGTGCGCACCGGCCGGGCCGAGTGGCTGCGGATGACCCGGTTCTGGGGCCGCATCTACCTGATCAACTTCGTGCTCGGCGTGGCCACCGGACTGGTCCAGGAGTTCCAGTTCGGACTCGCCTGGAGCGCCTACTCCCGCTTCGTCGGCGACGTGTTCGGCTCGGTGCTGGCCCTGGAGGCGCTGCTGGCGTTCTTCCTGGAGTCGACGTTCCTGGGGCTGTGGATCTTCGGCTGGGGCCGGATCCCCAAGAAGCTGCACCTGGCCACGCTGTGGGCCGCCGTCATCGGCTCGATCATCAGCGCGTACTTCATCATCGCGGCCAACTCCTGGATGCAGCACCCGGTGGGCGTCGTGCTGGACACCTCCAGCGGCGAGCCCCGGGCCCGCCAGGTCGACTTCTTCGCGGTGATGACCAACAACACCGCTCTCGCCGCCTTCAGCCACGCGATCGTCGCCTCGCTGATGGTCGCCGGCGGCCTGCTGGTCGGCGTCGGCCTGTGGCACCTGCGCAAGCGGGCGCTGGCCGACCGGCCGCGCGACGAGGTCGACCACCAGGTGTGGCGCCGGTCGGTGCGGGTCGGCGGCTACGTCTCGCTGGCCGCGTTCGCGCTCGTCGCCCTCACCGGTGACTGGCAGGGCAAGCTCATGTACCAGCAGCAGCCGCTGAAGATGAGCTCGGCCGAGGCGCTCTGCGAGACCGAGGCGCCGGCGTCGTTCTCGCTGTTCGCCTTCTCCAAGCTGGGCAGCAACGAGTGCGACGACGTGCACTCGATCACGATCCCGTACATCCTCTCGTTCCTGGCCCACAGCGACTTCTCCTCGCCGGTGCCCGGGGTCAACGAGCTGCAGGAGCAGTACGCCGACACCTACGGCGCGACCTACCCCGACGACCCGAGTTACGGCGACAAGGCCGGCGAGCCGATCGACTACACGCCGGTCCTGGCCGTCACCTACTGGGGCTTCCGGCTGATGATCGGGATGGGCGCGGTGTCCGCCGGTGTCGCTGCCTACGCGCTGTGGGCGACCCGGCGCGGCCGGGTGCCGACGTCCCGGATCGGGGTCTACGGCTCCCTCGCCGCGGTCGGCGCCCCGTTCGTGGGCAACGCCGCGGGCTGGATCTTCACCGAGATGGGCCGCCAGCCCTTCGTCGTCTACCCGAACCCCGACGTCCCGGTGTCCGAGCAGGTCTACTTCTTCACCGCCCAGGCGGTCTCCCCCGGCATCTCCGCGGCCGAGGTCTGGACGTCGCTCATCACCCTCGGCGTGCTCTACGGGGCGCTCGCGGTGATCGAGCTGGGGCTGATCACCAGGTTCGTCCGCAAGGGCGTGACGGACGGCGACACCACCCCCACTCCCGGCGTCGGCACCGGTGCCGCGCCGGACGACGCACCCCGCGCTGACGACGACGCCAGCGACGACGTCCTCCAGTTCGCCCACTGATCGGGAGTCCCGTCATGGACCTGCAGACCCTCTGGTTCGTCGCCGTCGCGGTGCTCTGGACCGGCTTCCTCCTCCTGGAGGGCTTCGACTTCGGCGTCGCGGCCCTGCTCCCGGTGCTCGGCCGCAAGCCCGCCGACCGGAACCTCATGCTGCGCACCATCGGCCCGCTCTGGGACGGCAACGAGGTGTGGCTGGTGACCGCGGTCGGGGCCGTGTTCGCCGCCTTCCCCGGCTGGTACGCCACCTGGCTGCCGGCGATGTACCTGCCGTTCGTCCTGGTGCTGGTCGGGCTGATCGTGCGGGCGGTGGCCTTCGAGTGGCGGCACTCCTCGCACGACCCGCGCTGGGACGCCGCCTGGACCCGGGTGATCGTCGGCGGCTCGCTCGTCGCAGCCGGCGGGATCGGCGCCGCGCTGGGCGCGACCACGCTGGGGCTGCCGATCGGTGAGGGCGGGATCCGGGTGGGCGGGCCGTTCGCCGGCTGGTCGTGGCCGGCGCTGCTGGGCGCGGTCGCGGTGCTGTCGTTCTCCCTCGTGCACGGGGCGCTGTTCCTGTCGCTGAAGACCGACGGCGAGCTGCGGGTGCGGGCCCGTTCCCTCGCACTCCGGCTGGCCCCGGTGGGTGCACTGCCCCTGCTGGCCTGGGCCGGGCTGGTGCAGCTGCGCTCGGGCTCGTTCGTCACCGGCCTGCTGTGGGTGGTCGCGGCGCTGGCCGTCGTCGTCACCTGGGCGCGGCTGAAGGTGGGCCGGGAGGGCCAGGCGTTCGCCGGCTGGGCGGTGCTGCTGCTGGCCTCCTCGGCCACGGTGTTCGCCGGGATGTTCCCGGTGGTGCTGCCCTCGACCATCGACCCGGCCTTCGACGTGCTGGTCTCCGATGCCTCGGTCAGCGACTACACGCTGACGGTGATGACCTGGGTCGCCGGGTTCGGGCTGCCGGTGGTGCTGGGCTACCAGGCCTGGACCTACTGGGTGTTCCGCAAGCGGCTGACGGCCGAGCCCGAGCACGAGACGGCCGCCGCGTGAGCCGGGGCCCGCTCGGCCCGCTGGAGGGCGTGCCGGGGGTGCGCGCGGCGCTGGTCCGGGCCGCGGTGGTGGCGGTGCTGCAGACCGGCGGGCTGGTGCTGCTCGCCGCGGGCCTGGCGCACGCGCTGGGCCGCATCGTCGCCGGGGGCTCCCCGCTGTCCATGCTCGCGCTGGCCGCCGTCGGTGCGCTGGTGCGGGCCGCGGCGGGTGCGCTGGGCGAGGTGCTGGCCGCCCGGGACGCCCGGCGCAGCGAGGACGCGCTCCGCTCCGCGTTGCTGGAGCGGTTGGCTTCCTCCCCGGCGGCGGTCGAGGCCGCCGGGGGGACCGGGCCGGCTGCGGTGCTGGCCACCACCCGGCTGCACGACCTGGGCCCGGCGCTGGCGACGTACCTGCCCGCGCTCGCGCAGACCCTCGTCGTGCCGCCCGTGCTGCTGCTCGTGCTGGCCGGCACCGACCTGCTCTCTGCGGTGCTGGTGGCGGTGACGCTGCCGCTGGTGCCGGTGTTCATGGTGCTGGTCGGGAAGTACACCGCCGACCAGACCTCGGCAGCCGCGCGGGCACTGGACCGGATCGCCGGGCACGTCGCCGAGCTGGTCCGCGGTCTGCCGGTGCTCACCGGTCTCGGCCGGGCCGCCGACCAGGCTGCCGCGCTGGAGGAGCTGGGTGCCCGGCACCGGACGACGACGACGGCGACGCTGCGGCTGGCGTTCCTGTCGGCGCTCGTGCTTGAGCTGATCGCCACCCTGTCCGTCGCGCTGGTCGCGGTGACCGTGGGCATCCGGCTGGTCGAGGGCGACGTCGGGCTGGCCGTCGGGCTCACCGCGCTGCTGCTGGCCCCGGAGGCGTTCGCCCCGCTGCGGGCGCTGGGCCAGGCCTTCCACGCCAACGCCGACGCGGGGCAGGCCGCCGGGGAGGCCCGCGCGGTACTCGCCGCTCCGGCCGCGGCCCCCCGGCCGGCCGTCGAGGCGGACGACCCCCGCGGTGCTGCCGTGACCGTCACCGACCTCGCGGTGACGCACCCCGGCCGCGCAGTGCCCGCCCTGCCGCCGACGTCGCTGACCGTCTCGCCGGGCGAGCTGGTCGCGCTGGCCGGGCCGTCGGGATCGGGCAAGTCGACCCTGCTGGCCGCGCTGGCGGGGTCGCTCGCCCCGTCGGCAGCGGTCGCCGGCTCGCTGGCCGGGGTGCCGGCATCGGTGGCGGTGGTCCCGCAGCACCCACGGACCGTGGGCGAGACGGTGGCCGACGAGCTGCGGCTGCACGCGCTGGTGTCCCGGGACGACCCGCTGGACGCCGTGGTCGCCGAGGCCTTCGTGGTCGAGGCGCTGGCCCGGGTCGGCGGCACCGAGCTGGCCGGCCGCCGCTGCACGACGCTGTCGCCCGGAGAGCTGCAGCGGGTGGCGGTCGCCCGCGCGCTGGTGCGGGTGCGCCGGGGGGCGTCGCTGCTGCTGCTCGACGAGCCGACCGCGCACCTGGACGGGGTGGCCACCGCCCTGGTCGCCGGGGTGCTCGCCGGACTGCGCGGCACGGTGACCACGGTGCTGGTCACCCACGACCCGGTGCTGGCGTCGCTGGCCGACCGGACGGTGCGGCTGGCCGGGACCGGAACCGCCGCCCGTCCCACCACTGCCCCTGCACCGTCCCCGGCGCCCGTCATGGCCGTACAGCAGGCCTCCCCCACGACGGCCGCCCCCGTCACCTCGGCCGGCTCGCTGTCCTGGCCCCGGGCCGCGCTGACCCGGGCTGTCGCGGCCGGCACCCTGACCGCACTGGCCGGGGTCGCCCTGACCGGGTTGTCGGGCTGGTTGATCCTCCGGGCGGCCGAGATGCCGCCGATCCTGACGCTGCTGGTCGCGACCGCCGGGGTGCGCGGCTTCGGGCTGGCCCGGGCGCTGCTGCGCTGGTGGGAGCGGCTGACCGCGCACGACGCCGCGCTCCGGCTGGCCGAGACCACCCGGGTGCGGGTCTGGGCCGCGCTGGCCCGGCAGGGCATCGCCGCCGAACGGACCCCCGGCAGCGCGCTGGGCCGGGTGGTCGGCGACGTCGGTCTGCTGCAGGACCTGTCGGTGCGGGTGCTGACCCCGCCGGCGGTGGCCGGCGCCGCCGTGCTGGTGACCACCGGGGCGCTCGCCCTGGTCGAGCCGACCGCCGCGGCCGGGGTATTGGCGGTCCTGGCCGTCGGGGTCGCTGTGGTGTGGGCGCTGCACCGCCGGGTCGATGCCGGCATCGCGCGGACCGAGGCCGAGCTGCGGGTGACCGCGTTGCGGGAGACCGCGACCCTGCTCGACGGTGCCGCCGATCTGCGGGTGCACGGCGCGCAGGGGGTCGTGGTGGCCGAGGTCGAGGCGCTGGCGGGCCGGCAGGCCGCGGCCGCCCGGGTCGGGGTGCGGGCCGGTGCGCTGTCGGGCGGGGTGGTGTCCCTGGCGAGCGGCCTGGCCGCCGTCGTGGGAGCCGGTCTGGGCTGGGCAGCGGGGATGACCGGCCCCGTGGTGGCGGTGCTCGCCCTGGCGCCACTGGCACTGGCCGAGCCGCTGGCCGGGCTGGTCGGTGCGCTCCAGCGCCGGGGCGCCTGGGCCGACGCCCGCGCCCGCGTCGAGTCGGTGCTGACCGCACCGGTCGCCGCCGACCAGGTGCACCCCGCCCCTGCGCCGACCCCGGTGACGGAGCTGGGCACCTCCGACCTGACCGCCGGTTGGCCCGGTGGACCCGACGTGCTGCGGGAGGTGTCGCTGGTGGCCGACCGGGAGGGCTGGCTGGTGGTGCGGGGTCCGTCGGGTGCCGGCAAGTCGACGCTGCTGGCCACGCTGCTGGCGGCGCTGCGTCCCCGGTCGGGCCGGTACGACCTGGCCGGGGTGGACACCGCGACGCTGACCGGCGACGACATCCGTGCCGCGATGGCGTGGCTGCCCCAGGAGGCGCACGTCTTCGCCTCCTCGATCCGGGCGAACCTGGCGGTGGCCGGCCCGCGCGGCACGGTGACCGAGCCGCAGATGCGGGGCGCCCTGGCCGCAGCCGGTCTCGGCCCGCTGGTCGACGGCCTCCCCGCCGGCCTGGACACCCCCGTCGGTGCCGGTGGGACGGCACTGTCCGGAGGAGAGCGCCGGCGCCTGGCCGCGGCCCGGGTGCTGCTGGCCGACCGGGACGTGGTGCTCCTCGACGAGCCGACGGCACACCTGGACCCGCCGACCGCCGCAGCCCTGGTCCGTGACCTGCGCACCGCGCTGGCCGGCCGGGTGGTCGTCTGCGTGACCCATGACGACTCGATCGCCGCCCCGGGCGACCGCGAGCTGCGGCTGGACCGGCAGCTGGCCCCAGTCTGAGGCGCGCGCCACCGGGTCAGAACGGTGGCCGGTCATGGTCACCTCCCGTCGGTGGGGCGGTGTGCGGCCAGGGCGGTGGTCCCGTCGTGGTCGTCAGCCCCGTCGGGGTGGTGACGGTGAGCCGCCCGTCCGGGTGCAGCTGGTGGTGCCACCCCGGCGCCTGGTGCTTGCCGCGGTGGTGACCGGTGCAGTAGCCGGTGAGGTTGTCCTGCGCCGTCGGCCCCTCCGGCCAGCGGCGGTCGTGGTCGAGCTCCCCGCCGCGGGGCACCCGGCGACGGCACCCCGGGAACCGGCATCGGCGGTCGCGGGCCCGGACGAACCGGTCGAGCGCCCGTCCCGGCCGGTACCCGTCAGTGGCGCCCGGTGGCGTGAGGCCGGGCCGGTCGACCAGGTCATGCGGGCAAAGCTCCGGGCGACGGACACAGCGCGGGCGGCCGCACGAGGACACCCGACGCAGCTCGGGGGCGCCGGTCAGCGCGAGCAGGGTCCCGTTCAGCGCGTCCACCACGGCAACCCGCGGCCGGTCGGCGAGCCCACCCCCTCCGGTCCGGCGGAGCAGGTCGCCGATCTCGTCCTGGAGCGCGGCCCGCGCTCCGGTCATCGCCTGCACGCTGGTCCGGGCCCGGCCCACCACACCTGCGGGCGACGACCGGTGCTGCTCCTCGGTCCGACGGGCAGCGCGTTCGGCCGCCACCACCGCGGCTCGGGCTCGGGACACCTGCCCCCGGGCGCGCTCGACCGCCTCCCCCGCCCGCTGTACCGCAGCATCAGCCGCTGCCCAGCCCGGAGGCCCCTCGCCCTCGGAGGCGGCGCTCGTCCTGAGCGGCGCCTGGTCCGGCGGCGACTCCGTGCCTGCGACCACGCCGGCACACTGCTCGTCGTCGACCGCGCGCTCCGCGGCCACGGGAGGCACCTCTTCGAGCAACCCCAGGGCGCGGGCCAGGTGCCGCACCATCTCGGCCGGCACCACCTGCCCGTCGACCTCGCCTGGCTCGTCGCCGCCGGCCAGGGTCTCTACCGGCGCCACGATCGTGAGCTGCGCGGTCACCACCGGGAGGCCGGTCTCGCCGGGCCGCAGGATCAGGTCGACCAGGCAGTCGGCCATCTTCTGAGACCGGGTGCGCGACTCTGGGTCGTCGTCGATCGAGTCGGCGTACCGCCCCAGCGCATCCAGGCAGGCCCGTGCCTCTGGGGTGGTCAGCACGGCGTTCAGCTGTTCCAGACCGTCCTCCCGGCCGGCCGAGCAGAACACACCCCGCCGACGGACCGCCGCCGCCAACCGCTGCGCCGCCCCCACGGCGTCGTGCCGCAGCACGAGCACCCGAGCCCGCTCGGTCAGCTGCGACGGTGTGGTCACCCGACCCGTCATCCAGGTGAGCAGCTCGCGCTCGACCCGGGCGCGCACACCGGGGTCCTCGATCGCCCCGACCCGCTCGGTGAACGCCCACAGGTGGCCCGGGTGGATGACCCCGCCCTCCAGGGCCTCCAGCGTGGCGGGCAGCCGGTGCACGAGGGTCAACGACCGGACCAGCAGGGCCTGCGCAGCGTGCTGGGTGATCTGCAGGGCGACCACCAGCTCCTGCGCCGCCCACTCACTGACCTCCGCGAGCACCCGCGGTCGAGCCGCCCGCGTCTCCGCCGAGGCACAGCCCGGCTCTCCCGGCTGGCGGTCGGCGGAGGCCGACCGCAGCGCTGCGAACTCGGCCACTGCCCGTGCCTGTGCTGCGGTCGCCCGACCGATGGCCGTGGCCTCCCGCTGCACCTCGCCCAGCGGCCCGCCCGAGGTGACGACAGGCGGGAACCAGGCCAGCTCCCGCACCGGGCTCTCCATCGTCGACATGTGTTCGATCATATGTTCGAGCACCGACAGTTCCTGCTGGTCAGCGCCCACCTGTGGACAGCGGACCGTTGTCCACAGGCGGCGCCCGGAACTGTCGGAGGCCCCTGCCAGAGTGCGGTCATGACCTTCACCGGACACGTCTTCCTCGGCATGAGCGTCGACGGCTTCATCGCCCGCGACGACGACTCGCTCGACTTCCTCTCCGGCAGCGGGGAGGACGCCGGCGACGCGGGGTTCACCCCCTTCGTCGACAGCATCGACGCCCTGCTGATGGGCCGCGGCACCTACGACGTCATCGCCGGCGAGCAGGAGTGGCCCTACCAGGGCAAGCCCCTGCACCTGCTGAGCACGACCGTGGCCGACGACGCCGATCCGCGACTGGCCGCCGTGCACCGCACCGTCGACGACGCGATCGACGCCCTGGACGCGGCGGGCGTCGGCCGGGTCTACGTCGACGGCGGGCGCACCGTGCGCGAGCTGCTGGCCCGGGGCCGGATCCAGACCCTGACGCTGTCCCGGGTACCGGTGCTGATCGGGTCCGGTGCCTCGCTGTTCGGTCCACTGCCCCGCGACGTGGAGCTCGAGCACGTCTCGACCGAGGTGCTGGGCGGCGGGATGGTGCAGACGACCTACCGCGTCCGGGAATCGTTGCAGGCCGAGAGCGATTGACCCGGCCATGGACGTCTTCCTCACCGGTGGAACCGGTCTCGTCGGATCCCACGTGCTCACCGCCCTCCTCGCGGACGGGCACACCGTCCGGGCGCTGGCCCGCAGTGACGCCTCCGCCGCCGCGGTCGAGGCCGCCGGCGCCACCGCCGTGCGCGGGGAGCTCACCGACACCGACCTCGTCGCCCGCGAGGCCGTCGACGCCGACGGCGTCATCCACACCGCCTCCCCCGGCGACGAGAGCAGCGCCGACGTGGACCAGGCGTTCCTGGACGCGGTGCTCGGCGCGATCGCCAACAGCGGCAAGCCCTACCTGCACACCGGCGGCTGCTGGGTGCACGGCTCGGGCCAGATCGACGAGGACACCCCGCGGGCCGCACCGCAGCTCACCGCCTGGCGGCAGCCGCTGGACGAGCGGGTCACCTCCGCCCGCGACGGCTTGCGCTCCGTGCTGATCGAGCCCGGCATCGTCTACGCCACCCAGGACGGGCAGGTCACCGGGATCACCGGCGTGGTGCTCGGCGGTCCGACCGATGACGACGGGGCCACCCAGCTGCCCGGCAGTGGAGACCAGCACTGGACCACCGTGCACGCCGCCGACCTGGGCCGGCTCTACTCCCTCGCGCTCACCCACGCCCCGGCCGGCAGCACCTACCTCGGGGTGAGCGGCCAGAACCCGACCGTCCGCGAGATCGGCGAGGCCGCCGGCCTGCGCGTGGTCGGCACCTCCGACGAGGCCACCAACGAGCGGCTGGGCCTGTTCGGCGAGGCGCTCCTGCTCGACCAGCAGGCCACCGGCGGGAAGGCCCGCACCGAGCTGGGCTGGACCCCCACCGAGGCCTCACTGCTGGAGACCGTCGCACGCTGACCGCGAGCCCGGGGGTCAGCCGGTCGGTACGTCGACCGTGACCTCCGGGCCCAGCGTCGCGTCGACCAGCTCGAGCCGGTCGCCGGACCAGAAGCTGCCCGGGTCGTAGGAGTTCAGCGGCTGGTCGCCGGGGAGCAGGCCCATCGCGGTGTAGGTGGCGGCGACCAGCTCGGCGCAGAACACCGTCTCGGCCGAGGTGTGCTTCTGCACCAGTCCCGACGCCCAGCCCCGGGCCAGCCGGAACGTGGTCGGGAACGGTCGGCCGTCGAGCCGGGCGATGGTCTGCAGCACCGCGTCCTCCATGGCCGGGGTGACCCCGCCGTCGTCGGCCGGGCCGACCAGCTGCCGCAGCCATGCCCGCTGGCCGTACTCCTGCCGCCACACGGTCACCGCGTCCCGCAGGTCGTGCAGCTGCACCCCCCGCTGGTGGGTGCCGGTCCACACGTCGGGCAGCGACTTGCCCAGCTCGGCGTGCCACAGCAGCGGCGGCAGGTCGTCGAGCACCACGGCCATGCCGACGTGGTTGACCGGCGCGTTGGTCAGCGTCTGGATCGCCCGATCGGCGACCGAGACCCCGCGGAACAGCCACACGTCGCCGGTGCGGGTCAGGTCGACCGCCGCGTCCAGCGTCAGCGGGGTGGGTCGGTTCGGGCGGCTCACCAGCGGGGACACGCGGCCACGCTAGGGGGCGCCGCTACCGTGCCGGGCATGCGCCGCGACACCCTGGGAAAGCTCATCGGACTGGCCGGCATCGCCGGGGTCGCCGCCACCGGGGTCGTGATCGCCCGCGACGAGCGGGAACGCCGCGCCTACTCCGCCGACGACGTCCGCTCCCGGCTGCACGAGCGCGCCGCGGCCGCGGCGGAGACCCCGGTGCCCGTGCCGGGACCCGAGCCGCGGGAGAACCCGATCCAGGCCCTGCGCCGACGCCTCCGCCGCTGATCAATCGGGGACCACGGCCCGGTAGTCCACGAGCAGGTGGCCGGTCGGGCTGGTGACGCTCCGGACGGTCTCCCACCGCAGGGCCGGGACGCCGTCGAACAGCCTTCGTCCGCGGCCGGCGACGGTCGGGGCGATCACGAGGGACAGCGTGTCCACCAGCCCGGCAGCGAGCAGCGTCTGCAGCACCGAGAGGCTGGCGTGCACGCCGATGTCGCCCCCGGGATGCTCACGCAGCTCCCGCACCGCCGCGACCAGATCGCCCTCGATCACCCAGCTGCCGGACCACTCCCGGTCCAGCGGGGTGCTCGTGGCGACATATTTGGGCACCCCGTTGACGAAGGACGCGAACGGCTCGATGTCGCTGTCGGGCCAGTAGGGCGCCCACTCGTCCCAGCTGCGCCGGCCGAGCAGCACGGCGTCCTGGGTGTCGATGACCCGGGCGAGGTTGGCGTCCATGACGTCGTCCCAGGTCGAGATGAACTCGTCCGGCGCCTCGGCGACGCCGTCCAGGGACACCAGCTCGTAGGCGACGACTCTGCGCATCAGCCCGCACCCACGGGCAGCGCGACCCCCTCGTCCTTGAGCACGACCCCCGAGGCACCGAGCTCCCGGGATGCCTGCAGCAGTGCGACCAAGGTGTCCGCCGCCTGCGCGTAGCCGAGCCCGTGCGGCGGCCGGACGTTGGAGATGCAGTTCCGCTCGCTGTCCGCCCGGCCGGTGCGAGGTCCGAAGGTCAGGTAGAGGCCGAGACTGTCGGCCGAGGAGAGTCCAGGCCGCTCCCCCACCAGGACGACGACGATCCGGGCTCCCAGCGCCTCGCCGATCGGGTCACCGAGGGCCACCCGGGCCTGGGTGGCGACCACCAGCGGGGCGATCGACCAGCCCGGGAGTCGTTCGAGCACCGCGGCGACGGTCCCCGCCGCGTGCTCGGAGACCGCCAGCGGGGACAGACCGTCGGCGATCACCAGCGCCAGGTCGTACTCCCCCGTGGGCAACGACGCCGAGGAGGAGAGCTGGCGGCCGAGATCGGGTCGCTGTAGGTAGGTCGCCCGGTCCGGTGCGGCCGACTCGACCTGGAGCACCTCGAGACCGGTGTCCGCCAGCGATGCGACCAGGGCCGGCACGTCCAGCGGGGAGTGCACGGCGTCCCGGGCAGCGGCGTGCGCGGCCCGGAACTCCAGCAGCCGCGCCGTCGGCAGCCCGTCGCCGGCCCGACCGAGAGCGACCCGGGCGCGGGTCGCCGAGCGCAGCAGGTCGAAGGCGTCCGAGCTCATCGTGCCGCCGCCAGCAGCGCCCGGGCGGCCGGTGCGTCCGCGGTCAGCTCGCGCACCCGACCGTCCGGGCCGAGCAGGTCCATCCGGCCCAGCCAGGCCTCGAACTCCGGCGCGGGCCGCAGGTCCAGCACCTGGCGGGCGGTGAGAACGTCCTGGAACGACAGCGACTGGTAGTGCAGCATCACGTCGTCCGAGCCCGGGACGGCGATGACGAACGAGCAGCCCGCCGCCCCCAGCAGCACGGTGAGGGTGTCGGTGTCGTCGGGGTCGACGTCGGTGTGGTTCGTGTAGCAGACGTCCACGCCCATCGGCAGGCCCAGCAGCTTGCCGCAGAAGTGGTCCTCCAGCCCGGCCCGGATCACCTGCTTGGCGTCGTAGAGGTACTCCGGGCCGATGAAGCCGACGACGGTGTTGACCAACAGCGGGTCGTAGTGCCGGGCCACCCCGTAGGCCCGGCACTCCAGGGTCTGCTGGTCGACCGGCGCCCCGCCGACGCCGAGGTGCGCGCCGGCCGACAGCGCCGACCCCTGCCCGGTCTCGAAGTACGTCACGTTCGTGCCCACGGTCCCCCGCTTGAGCTCGAGCGCCGCGGCATGGGCCTCCGACAGCAGGTCCAGCGTCACCCCGAACCCGTCGTTCCCGCCCTGCGTCCCGGCCACCGACTGGAAGACCAGGTCGACCGGGGCGCCCTTCTCCAGCGCCCGCAGCGTCGTCGTCACGTGGGCGAGCACGCAGGACTGCGTGGGGATCTCGTACCGGGTGATGACGGCGTCGATGAGCTCCAGCAGCGCGATGGTCTGGGCCGGGGAGTCCGTGGCCGGGTTGATGCCGATGACCGCGTCGCCCGAGCCGTGCAGCAGCCCGTCCAGCAGGGACGCCGTGACGCCCACGGCGTCGTCGGTGGGGTGGTTGGGCTGCAGCCGGGACGCCAGCCGGCCCGGCAGCCCGATGGTCGACCGCAGCCCGGTGACCACCCGGGCCCGCCGGCCGACGGCGATCAGGTCGGCGTTGCGCATCAGCTTGGACACCGCCGCGACCATCTCCGGGGTCAGCCCGCGGGCCAGCCCGGAGATCGCGGCCTCGTCCGCGGCAGCGGCCCGGGCCAGCAGCCACTCCCGGAACCCGCCGACGGTCAGCGACCGGACCGGGTCCAGGGCGCCGGCGTCCAGGGTGTCGAGCACCAGCCGGGTGACGTCGTCGTCCTCGTAGGACACCACCTGCTCGTCCAGGAACGTGGTGAGCGGCAGGTCGGCGAGCACCGTCTGGGCGGCGACCCGCTCGGCCTCCGACCCCGCCGCGCAGCCGGCCAGCACGTCCCCCGACCGGTGCGGCGTGGCCTTGGCCATCACCTCGACCAGCGAGGGGAACTCGTAGGTGTGCCCGCCCAGCGTGGCCCGCCGGGCCGTCATCGGACGTCGTCCGCAGCGGCGGCCAGGGCCGCGAACTCCTCCTCCGGGGCCGAGGCGACCAGGTGGTGCCGGCTGTAGAAGGCGAAGTAGGCGATGAAGAGGGCGAAGGCGACCAGGGTGAGCCCGGCGGCGAGCGGGTCGACCAGGAACGTGGCCAGCACCGCGAGGACGGCGAGGACCAGGGCGATCGAGGTCGTCGTCGTCCCGCCCGGGGTGCGGTAGGGCCGCTCGAGGTCGGGCTCGCGGCGGCGCAGCACGATGTGGCTGACCATCATCAGCACGTAGGAGACGGCCGCGCCGAACACCGCCATGTTGAGCAGCGTCGCGCCCTGGCCGGTGAGGGTGAGCAGGAAGCCGACGACGCCGGGCACGATCAGCGCGAGCACCGGGGCCTTGCGGCTGTTGGTCACCGACAGCGCGCGGGGCAGGTAGCCGGCCCGGGAGAGGGCGAAGGTCTGCCGGCTGTAGGCGTAGACGATGGAGAAGAAGCTGGCGACCAGGCCGACGAGGCCCATGTAGTTCACGACGGTCTGCAGGGTGCCCGGCTGGAGGGCGTCGACCGGCGGGTTCGCCGACTCGGAGATGACCTGCGCGCCGCCGGCGCCGGTGGTGAACACCAGCATCAGGATCGCCAGCGTGGCCAGCACCGCCATCGCGGCGAGGATGCCCTTGGGCATCGCGCGGGCCGGGTCCTTGGCCTCCTCCGAGGCCAGCGGCACGCACTCGACGGCGAGGAAGAACCAGATGCCGAACGGGAACGCGGCCCAGATGCCGAGCAGGCCGAAGGGCAACCAGTCCGAGGCGCCGGCGGCGTCGGTGGGCACGATGTCGGTGAGGTTGGCGGCGTCGAAGTCCGGGATGGCGCCGATGAGGAACAGCACCAGGCCGACGACGGCGACCGCTGCGATCGCGAGCATGACCTTGAGCGCCTCGCCGACGCCCATCAGGTGCACGCCGATGAACAGGGCGTAGACGGCGAGGTAGACCCACCAGCCGTCGGTGATGCCGAACAGCCCGAGCGACTCGACGTAGCCGCCGATGAAGGTGGCGATGGCGGCCGGCGCGATCGCGTACTCCAGCAGGACGGCGACGCCGGTGGCGTAGCCGCCCCAGGGGCCCAGCGCCCGGCGGGCGAAGGTGTAGCCACCGCCGGCGGTCGGCAGCGCCGAGCCCAGCTCGGCCAGGCCGAACACCATCGCCGTGTACATGATCCCCATCAGCACGGTGGCGATCAGCAGACCGCCGAACCCGCCCTCGGCCAGGCCGAAGTTCCAACCGGCGTAGTCCCCGGAGATGACGGCGGCGACACCGAGCCCGGCGAGCAGGGTCCACCCGGCGGTGCCGGTGCGCAGCTGTCGTTTCGCGAGGTACTCGCTGGTCCCTGGGGCGGTGCTGGGCGGGGCGGTGGGTTCAGCGGTCACGGCGGGCCTCCGGCTCTGCCGGCCCCACGGGCCGGATGCCGCTCACCTTGGCCCGGCTGCGTTCCGGGGGCAATGCCCGTGCGTTACGCCCCTGCGGCATCGCAGGCCCCACGACTTAGGTGGTCCTCACTGAGGTTAGCCTCACCTCATGACCACGCCTCGCCGATCCCTGACCGCCCTGGCTGCCTGCACCGGCGCCGCCGTGCTGCTCTCCGCCTGCGGGTCCTCCGTAGAGGAGGACACCGCCGGGGCGAGCCCCGCCGACACCGTGACCGTCGCGAACGCCCTGCCGACGCTGACCCTGGTGGAGGAGGACGGCGAGTCCAGCCTCCAGGAGGACCTGGACACCGAGCGGGGCTCGGTGGAGGTGCCGCTGGCCCCCGAGGCCGTGGTGACCTTCGACATCGCCACCCTGGACACCCTGGACAGCATCGGCGCCGGCGACTCCGTGGTGGGGATCCCCGACGTGACCCTGCCGGACTACCTCGCCGAGTACGCCTCGCTGCCCACCGTCGGCACCCTGTTCGAGCCGGACTTCGAGGCCGTCGCCGAACTGGACCCCGACCTGATCGTCACCGCCGGTCGCAGCACCGGTCAGTACGACGAGCTGGCCGAGATCGCCACCACGATCGACCTCACGGGCGGGTACGGCGGCACGTTCGACCCCGAGGCCGCGATGGCCCGCGCCGAGCAGCTGGGCGAGGTCTTCGGACGCGAGGACGAGGTCGCCGAGCAGGTGGCCGACCTCGAGGGGCAGGTCGAGGAGATCGCCGACAGCGTGTCCGGGACGGCGCTGGTTCTCTCGGTGTCCGGCGGGGAGTACAGCGCGTTCGGCGAGGGGTCCCGGTTCGGCTGGTTCTACGACACCCTCGGCTTCACCCCGGCCGTCGTCGCCGCCCAGCTGCCCGGCGAGCCCGGCTCGCCGCACGGCGAGAGCGTCAGCAACGAGTTCATCCTGAGCGCCGCCCCCGAGTGGATCATCGCCTTCGACCGCGGCGCGGCCACCGGGGACTCGGCGACGCTCGAGGCCACGCTGGAC
The DNA here is from genome assembly GCF_001424455.1 of Geodermatophilus sp. Leaf369. Taxonomy (NCBI): domain Bacteria; kingdom Bacillati; phylum Actinomycetota; class Actinomycetes; order Geodermatophilales; family Geodermatophilaceae; genus Geodermatophilus; species Geodermatophilus sp. Leaf369. The sequence goes on from NZ_LMQA01000004.1 coordinate 365,536, forward strand.
AACGAGCTGGTGGGCCAGACCGTGGCCGCCGAGCAGGACCAGGTGGTCTACCTGCCGGCCAGCGAGCTGTACATCGTGACCAACGGCCTCACCGCGATCGGCAACGTCCTCGACGTGGTCCAGGACGCGGTCCAGGCCTGACGTGCGGCCGCACCCGAGGAGCACGCGCTGAGGGGGCACACCGGGCGCTGGCTGGTGGCGGGGGTCGTCGTGGTGGTGGCCCTCGCCGCCGCCTCGCTGGCCATCGGCGTGGCCGAGACCGACTCGTTCGTCCTGCTGGCCAGCCGGGTGCCGCGGACGGCGGCCCTCGTGCTCGCCGGCGTCGCGCTGGCCGTCACCGGCCTGATCATGCAGCTGCTCACCCGCAACCGGCTCGTGGAGCCCTCCACCACCGGGGCGACCGAGGCGGCCGGGCTGGCGCTGGTGGCCGTGCTGGTGCTCACCCCCGCGCTCGGCCTGCAGCTGATGGCCCTGGTCGCCACCGGCGGTGCGCTCGTCGGGGTGCTGGGGTTCCTGGCCCTGGTCCGCCGGCTGCCCACCCGGTCGACCGTGCTGGTGCCGGTCGTCGGCATCCTCTACAGCGGTGTCATCGGGGCGGTGGCCACGTTCGTCGCCTACCGCCTGGACCTGTTGCAGCAGCTGCTGAGCTACGGCGTCGGGGACTTCTCCGGCATCCTGCGCGGGCGCTACGAAGTGCTCTGGCTGGCCGCTGCGGCCGCCGTGGTCGCGTGGGTCGCCGCCGACCGGTTCACCGTCGTCGGCCTGGGTGAGGACGCCGCCCGCGGGCTGGGGTCCGACACCCGGGTCACCTTCGCCCTGGGCGTCGGGATCGTCGCCGTCGTCACCGGGGTCATGACGGTGATCACCGGGACGATCCCCTTCCTGGGGCTCATCGCCCCCAACGTCGTCAGCCGCCTCATCGGGGACAACATGCGTCGCGCCGTCCCCCTCGTCGCGCTCCTGGGGGCTGCCCTGGTGCTGCTCAGCGACGTGGTCGGCCGGCTCGTGCGCTACCCCTTCGAGCTGCCCATCTCGGTGGTCATGGGCGTGCTCGGCGGGGTCGTCTTCCTCTGGCTGCTGCTGAGCACCTCGCGCAGCACCGACGCCCCGCCCACGGTGTCCCGCGCCCGCATCCGGGCCGCCGAACGCGCCCGACGCGCCTCGGACCTCGACCGGACGCCGTCGTGACCACGGCCCTGCGCAGCCCCCGGGTGCGCATCCCGCTGCTGGTGGCCCTGGCGGCGCTGGCCGTCGTCGGCTACCTGGCCACCGACCTGCCCCGGGCGTGGGAGTACGCGCTGGGCCTGCGGTGGCGCACGGTGGCCGGGATGGCGCTGGCCGCGACCGCGGTCGGGGTGTCCACCGTGCTGTTCCAGACGATCACGGCCAACCGCATCCTCACCCCCGGGATCATGGGGTTCGACGCGGTGTTCCTCGCCGTCCAGGTGGCTGTCGCCTTCCTGCTGGGACCGGCACTGCTGGTGGGTGCCCCGCCGCTGGCCTCCTGGGCGGTCGAGCTGGTGGTCGTGAGCGGCTCGGTGGTGCTGCTGTACTGGTGGCTGTTCCAGCGTCGGCGGCTGGACCTGCACGTCATCGTGCTGGCCGGCCTGGTGCTGGGGGTCCTGCTGCGGGCGGTGACCTCGTTCCTGCAGCGCCTGCTCGACCCCGACACCTTCGCGATCGTCGCCGACCTGACCTTCGCCAGCTTCACCTCGATCGACCGGGAGCTGCTGCTCCCCAGCGCGGTCGTGCTGGCCCTGGCGCTGGCCTCGCTCTGGCCGGTCCGCCGGGCGCTGGACGTGCTGGCCCTGGGCGAGGCCGCGTCGATCTCCCTGGGCGTGGACCACCGCCGGGTGGTGATGCACACCGTCCTGGTGATCGCCGTCCTCGTCGGGGTCTCCACCGCACTGGTCGGGCCGGTCACGTTCTTCGGCCTGCTGGTGGCCAACGTCGCCTACGCGGCCGTGGGGCACCGGCACTCCCGCAGCATCCCCGCCGCCGTCGCCATCGGCGTCACCACCCTCGTCGGCGGACAACTCGTCCTGGACCGGCTGCTGGGCTTCAGCACCGAGCTGCCGGTGGTCGTGGAGTTCGCCGGCGGGTTGTTCTTCGTCGTCCTCGTGCTGACCGGAAGGGCCCGCTGACATGATCACCACCACCGGGGTGAGCAAGCGCCACGGCCAGCTGCTCGCCGTCGACGACGTCACCGTCGACATCTCCCCGGGCCTGACCGCCATCATCGGGCCCAACGGCGCGGGCAAGTCGACGCTGCTGGCCGCGATCGGGCGGCTGGCCAGGATCGAGGGCGCGATCACCGTCGGCGGGTTGGACATCGCGGCCACCCGCTCGAAGGAGCTGGCGCGCCGCCTGGCGATCCTGCGGCAGGACAACAGCACCGTGATCCGGCTCAGCGTCGCCGAGCTCGTCGCCTTCGGCCGGTTCCCGCACGGGGGTGGCGGCCGCTCCCCCGAGGACGCCGACCACGTGGCCCGGGCGCTGGACCTGCTGGGGCTCACCGACGTCGCCGACCGGTTCCTCGACGAGCTCTCCGGCGGTCAGCGCCAGCGCGCGCACGTGGCGATGGCCCTGGCGCAGGACACCGACCACCTGCTGCTCGACGAGCCGCTGAACAACCTGGACCCGCGGCACGCGGTGGGCCTGATGAAGCTGCTGACCCGGCTGGTGGCCGACCGCAGGCTCACCGTCGTCGTCGTGCTGCACGACCTGAACGTCGCCGCCCGCTTCGCCGACTCCGTGATCGCGATGCGCGAGGGCCGCGTCGTCCACCACGGCCCTGCGGCCGAGGTGCTGACCGGCCCGCACCTGAGCGAGCTGTACGAGACACCCGCGCGGATCGAGTCCGTGGCCGGGCAGCCGGTGGTGGTCTGGGAGTGACGGACGCCGGACGGGTCACCCCGCTGCGGTGCCCCCGACGGCCAGCAGGTCGCGGACGACGGCGCCGGGGTCGCCGGTGCGGGCCAGCACGTCGCGCTGCCGGACGGCGGAGGTGCCCCGCGCCAGCAGCTGCTCGGCCAGCCCGGTGACCTCGGCCAGCTCCCCGCGGGAGTCCAGGTCCGAGCCGAGCTCACGGAGCAGCCCGGTCACCGCGGCGGCGGCGTCCCCCAGCTCACCGGTCACCGGGTCGAGCAGCTGCCCGGAGAGTCCGCTGCGGGCGGCCCGCCAGCGCGAGGCCCGCAGCACCTCGGGCCGGACGACGGGTGCCGGGTCGCCGTCCCCGGCGCGGGCGGCGAGCACCGTGACCAGCGAGCGGCAGAGCGCGGCGTGCAGGACGACGTCGTCCAGGTCGGTGCACACGTCGCCCATCCGGAACTCGACGGTGGGCACGTGGGTGGAGGGCCGCAGGTCCCAGTAGAGCTGGGAGCCGTCGGGCACCATCCCGCTGCCCACCAGGGCGGCGACGACGGCGCGGTAGCCGGCGGCGTCCCCCAGTGCCTCGGGCGGGCCTGAGACCGGCCAGCGCGACCACCAGACGGTGCGCCAGGAGTCGTAGCCGGTGGTGACGCCGTCGTGGAACGGGGAGCTGCCGGTCATCGCCAGCAACAGCGGGAGGTACGGGCGGGCGCGGTCCATCACGGCGACGGCGGTGTCGAGGTCGGGGACGCCGACGTGCACGTGGGTGCCGCAGATGTCCTGGCCGGTGGCCAGGCCCGCCCAGCGCTCGACCATCGACCGGTAGCGCGGGGCGTCGGTGAGCACCAGGTCATGCGGGGACGCGGTGGGGTGGGTGGAGGCGGCGAGGACGGTGAGCCCGTCGGTCTGCGCGGCGGCGACGGCCTCGGCGCGGGTCTGTACGAGCTCGGCGCGGACCTGGTCCAGGGTGGTGCAGACGCCGGTCGCCGTCTCCAGCTGGGTCGTGGAGATCTCGGGCTGCACGTGCGGCCCGGCCTCACCGCGGACGGCGGCGTCGGCGACGAGGGAGCTGGCGGCCAGCGCGCCGGTGGCGGGGTCGACGAGGTGGAACTCCTCCTCGACGCCCAAGGTCGAACCGGTCATGCCGTACTCCAGGTGATCACGCAGGGTGCGGCGGCGAACGGTACGGGGTGCGCGAGGATGGAGACGTGGACCTCACCCTCGGCGACGACCTCCGTTCCTTCGTCGACGCCTCCCCCTCCCCCGGGCACGCTGCCGCCGAGATCGCCCGCCGCCTGATCGAGGGCGGGTTCCGGGAGCTGACCGAGACCGACCTGTGGGAGCTGTCCCCCGGCGACGCGGTGTTCACCGTGCGCGGGGCCAGCGTGGTCGCGGTGCGGGTGGGCACGGAGCCCGCCCACGAGGCGGGGCTGCGGATCATCGGCGCGCACACCGACTCCCCCACCTTCCGGGTGCGCCCGCGGCACGACGTGCGGCAGGCCGGGTACCGGCTGGTCGGGGTGGAGCCCTACGGCGGCGGCCTGTGGCACACCTGGCTCGACCGCGAGCTCACCGTGGCCGGGCGCCTGGCGCTCCGCGGGGGGACGACGACGCTGGTCACGCTCCCCGGTGCGCCGCTACGGCTCCCCTCGCTGGCGATCCACCTGGACCGCTCGGTGCGCGAGGGCCTGACCCTGGACCCGCAGCGCCACCTGCAGCCGGTGTGGGGCTCGGACCTGGACACCGAGCCCGGCCTGCTGGAGGCCCTGGCCGCCGCCGCGGGCGTCGCGGCCGGCGACATCGTGGGCCACGACCTGGTGCTCGCCGACACCCAGCCGGCCGCCCGCGCAGGTGCCGACGGCAGCTGGATCGCCGCGCCCCGGCTGGACGACCTGGCCTGCTGCCACTCGGGGCTGCTGGCGCTGCTCGGTGTTTCCGCGGAAACACGGCACACCCAGGTGCTGGTGTGCAACGACCACGAGGAGGTGGGCTCGGGGTCGGCCTCCGGCGCCCGCGGCTCGTTCCTGGAGGACGTGATCAGCCGGCTGGCGGGCTCGCAGCCCCAGGCGTTCGCCCGCACCATCGCCGCCTCAAAGCTGGTCAGCGCCGACATGGCCCACGCGGTGCACCCCACCCGCTCCGAGCGGCACGAGCCTTCCCACCAGCCGGTGCTCGGTGGTGGACCGGTGTTGAAGCTGAACGCGAACCAGGCCTACGCCACAGATGCGGTGTCGGGTGGCTGGTTCACGGAGCGTTGCGAGGCGGCTGGGGTGCCGGTGCAGCACTTCGTGTCCCGGGCGGACCTGCCGTGTGGGTCGACCATCGGGCCGCTCACGGCCACTCGCCTCGGCTTGTCCACAGTCGACGTCGGGGCGCCGCAGCTGGCGATGCACTCGGTGCGGGAGCTGGCATCGGCTGCGGACGTACCTCTGATGGTGGCTGCGTTCCGTAACTGCCTGCAGATTTCCTGAGCTCCCAGCAAACCGTCTACATAAAGGATCCGACGCTCGCCTAGGGCATCCACCATTTTCGCGGTTCAGGTGAATGGGCTGAAACTCAAGTCTTGGTCGTGGAGCGAAACCGTCCGGTGGTCCAGCCGCTTGTACGGTGACCACCGGACGGCTAGTCGACCGCCCTACTTACCGCCTTCAGCGCGCAGCAAGCTCAGTGGCCGCCGCTCCCCCGACTCCGATTCCACAGCGGCCTGCGCCTGCGGAGTTCGAGAGGTGATGCAGTTGAACAGGACCATTGGCGCCCGAGCCTCGGCAGCCAAGGCGCTGGCCTCGACCCCGTGGGCGCCAAGCAGCTCGACCGTCGCTGGTAAGAGCGACGGCTGCTCGACCGCGACACGTGGGCCCGGCTCCCGGCGACGCCAACCGCGTGCGGAGACTGAGGTCATCGCGTTCTTGTAAGTCGCTTCCGACATGACGCCCAGGCGTCGAGACCGGAACAGGAGCGACTGCATGCTCACACCCCACTGCTCCTTGAGCAGTGCGAACTTCGTCCAGTCAGCTCGGGCGGGAAGCAGGCCCGCGATCTCGCCAGCAGGCATAAGCAGCTCGGCCGCGAAGCGGTGAGCTTGCTCCTCGACAATTCTGCTCCCCGGTTCGGCTTCTGCGTGCATCACGAGGTGACCGAGCTCGTGAGCAACATCGAAGCGTTGCCGAAAGTAGTCGTCCTTGAGTGGGTTCAGGACAATAAGCGGCCTAGCAGAGCTCTCGAAGGAGTAGGCGTCAACCGACGAGGACTCCTGCGTCCCGAATACCACGATGATGCCGTGATTCTCGGTCGCTCGAACCGCATGCCCGAATGGGCCCGCCGGAACGGACCACTCGCGCCGCAGACACCGCGCGGCCTCCTCGGGCTGGGTCCCACAGTCGCCGTCCTCAGCGACCGGCCACCGCGGAAGCTCGAGCGGAGGGAACTCCACGTGCCGCTGCAGCGCCGTAGCGACTCCAGCAGCAAGACGCCCATAGGCCCCAGCCTGGTCTCGAACCACCTGGGATGTAGATCGCAGGGACCGGAAGTGGGGAGTCGTCGGCGGTGCCTCAAGACCGGGTAGGAAGAACTCCGCTGGGACGCCCAGCGCCAGTGCCAACTGCGCGACCGTCGCCGGGGCGGGCCTCTTCGCCCCTGTCTCGTAGGCGGCGACCGAGGTTGGCGTCTTCCCGATCGCTTCAGCCAACCCGTTCTTGCGGTAGCCGGCCAAGTGCCGGGCGAGCGTCAGACGTCTCCCGTCAAACAGCTGAGCTACGTCACTAAAGCGCTCGCCGGAATGGGTGCCACTCACGCCTGCGGTCCACCGTGCGCACTGGCTCCGTCACCGCCATCGGACTGCTTTTTCCGCCGCAGAGTCACGGGAGCATCTTCCACCTGAACAACAGGGTCAGGCCCAGGGCCAGCCGCGCCGGAGTCAGCACCACGGGCACCAGCAGACCCCGGAGTCAGAGCAACCAGGTCGGTCGTCCACCACCACGACTCACCCGAGTCGTCGTCCAGGCGGGGATGGCCGATCACCAGCTCCCCTTCGCCAGTCTCGGAGCTCAAGGCATGGGCCAGGACGAGAGTCGGGGTCCGCACCACCTGGCTCCTCAGCAAGTCCGAGACCCCGGCCAGAGGCAGCATCAGCTGGCCGGGCCCGGGCTGACGTGCCACCTGACGCTTTGTCGGGCTCTTCTGGTTCCACACGATCTTCTGGACCTCGCCTTGCTGCGCCGCTGCGAGGAGGAAGCGCCACTGGCCCGCACGCCAACCCGGCGACCCGTTGAGGTCATCGCGGCGCACCAGCCCCGCCTGGATCGAGGGCATCGACTGCAGTTCCCCCGACATCAGCCCGGCTTGGAGAACGTCTAGATCGCTCCCGACAGTGGCGTGCTCTCCCAGGCTGTGTCTTCCAGTCGAGAAGCACCGGTCCAGGCGGTCCACCATCAGCTTGTACCGGGTCATCCCGAACCAGGCCTGGTCGTATCCAGTCTCGAAGTCGAAGTCCTGCATCGAACGTCGCCGGGCGGACCCGAATGACCACGTCATGGCGGCGAAGACCCCGTTGGTGCCGAGCTCCTCCTGGACATCTCCCTGCTCGCTCATGCTACAACTCTAACCCCTAGTCCAAGATTGTGTCCAGAACTGAACCGCACGGCGGTTCACCGGTCGTAGCCTGAACCGTCTCGTCTTTCAGCGGAGTGCTCTACGTCGTTCAGCATTCGGCACACCGATTGTGAGTACGCCGCGCGGTTGTGAGTACGTCGCGCAGTGTCCTCACCGCCCGCCACACAGGGGATGACAAGACCTGACAAGGATGGTCAACATGGCCTCGGACACGACTCTGATGCCAAGCCCCGGCAAGGTCCTTCTTACGTACTCCGCTCATCTGCTGAGCACTCCCGGCACCGGCGCAATGCCGGCCCACACCGCCACTGTCCACCTCTTGAAGGACTGAGCTACCCGAGCCAGCGCTGCCAGCGCGAGAGCTCGGTGGCCGACCCCGGATCCCCACCCAACGCCCGAGCAGCCTCAGCAACATCGTCCGCCGTCAACGTCGTCACATCGGCCCGGTCCAGCGACTCCATGTCCCGGCTCTCGTCCCGCGTCAGCCGCAACGCCTGCCGGTTCAGGGCCTGTTCGAACAATGTCCGAGCGAACCGCGCATTGCCCGTGTCCTCACCAGCACGCAAGCCAGCAAGGGTCCGGCGGAGGGTCTCCAGGGCACCCGGCTCCAGCACGTACTCGTGCTGGGCCACGATGCTGACGAAGATCGCCTCCAGCTCGGCCGTCGAGTAGTCGGGGAACCGGACCTCACGCGCGAAGCGGGAGCGCAGGCCGGGGTTCGAGAGGAGGAACGACTCCATGAGCCGCGGGTAGCCGGCGACGATGACCACCAGGCGGTGGCGGTGGTCCTCCATCCGCTTGAGCAGCACCTCGATCGCCTCGGGCCCGAAGTCCTGTCGGCCGTCGCCCTCGGGGGCCAGCGAGTAGGCCTCGTCGATGAACAGCACGCCGTCGAGGGCCGACTTGACCACCCGGTCTGTCTTGATCGCCGTCGAGCCGACGTGCTGACCGACCAGCGCGGCACGGTCGACCTCGACCAGGTGGCCCTTCTGCAGCAGGCCGACCGCCCGGTACATCTCGGCCAACAGGCGGGCCACCGTGGTCTTGCCGGTGCCCGGGTTGCCCATGAACACCAGGTGCTGGGACGTCGCCGCCTCCGGCAGACCGTGCGCCTTCCGGCGCGCCTGCACCTGCAGGAACGCCACCAGCGCCTGCACCTGCTCCTTCACCTCGGCCAGGCCGACGAGCGCGTCGAGGTCGGCCTGGATCACCGCGAGGGGACGGGCCGGCGCCGGCTTGGCACCGAACAGGTCGCTCACCAGGTCGTCGACACCACGCCCGCCGGGCCGCGGGAGCTGCTCGCCCAGGCGGACCACGGTCTCGCGGAGTTCATCGAGTGGCTTACGGCCGGAGGGCATCAGCCGAATGTAGGCGCGCGGGGCGCGAGGAACCGGGCGGTGACGCTGCCCGAGGCGGCCACCTGCTCTGGCGTCCCGGCAGCAACGATCTGGCCGCCGGCGTCGCCTCCACCAGGCCCCAGGTCGAGCACCCAGTCGGCGTCGGCGACGACGTCCATGTCGTGCTCGACCAGCACCACCGTGTTGCCCGCGTCCACCAGCGACTGCAGCTGGCGCATCAGCACCTCGACGTCCGCCGGGTGCAGCCCGCTGGTCGGCTCGTCCAGCAGGTAGACCGTGTGCCCGCGACGGGCCCGCTGCAGCTCGCTGGCCAGCTTCACCCGCTGGGCCTCACCACCCGACAGCTCCGTCGCCGGCTGCCCCAGGCGCAGGTAGCCCAGGCCGACCTCCTGCAGCGCACGCAGGCTGCGGGCGGCGGCGGGCACGCCGGCGAAGAACTCCTGCGCCGCCTCGACGGTCAGGTCGAGGACCTCGGCGATGGTCTTGCCGTCGACGGTCACCTCGAGGGTCTCGGCGTTGTACCGGGCCCCGTGGCAGGTCGGGCAGGGCGCGTAGGTGCCGGGCAGGAACAGCAGCTCGACGGTCACCGCGCCCTCCCCCTGGCACGTCGGGCAGCGGCCCTCGGCGACGTTGAAGGAAAACCGGCCCGCGGTCCAGCCGCGGGCCCGCGCCTCGTCGGTGCCGGCGAACAGCGTCCGGACGGCGTCGAACAGGCCCGTGTAGGTGGCCAGGTTCGACCGCGGCGTCCGGCCGATCGGCTTCTGGTCCACCCGCACCAGGCGGTCGACGGCGTCGACGCCCTCGGCCCGGACGTCGGACTCCCCCGACAGGACCTCGGCCAGCACCTGGCTCACCAGCGTCGACTTCCCCGACCCGGACACCCCGGTGACCGCCGTCAGCACCCCCAGCGGGAACCGCACCTCGACGTCCCGCAGGTTGTGCCGGCTGACGCCGGACAGGGTCAGCCACCGGACCGGCTCGCGCCGCGGCCGAGCGACGGGCGCGCGGGGAGCCAGGAAGAGACGCGTCACCGACTCCTCGACGTCCGACAGCCCGGCGACCGGACCGCTGTACAGCACCCGGCCGCCGTGCACGCCGGCGTGCGGGCCGACGTCGACGATCCAGTCGGCCCTCCTCGCCAGCGCCATGTCGTGCTCGATCACGAACAGCGAGTTGCCCGCGGCGGTGAGCTGGTCGAGCACGGTGAGCAGCTGCTCGGTGTCCGCCGGGTGCAGCCCGGCCGAGGGCTCGTCGAGCACGTAGACGACGCCGAACAACCCCGAGCGCAGCTGCGTGGCGATCCGCAGCCGCTGCAGCTCCCCCGGCGACAGCGTCGGCGTCGTCCGGTTCAGCCCCAGGTAGCCCAGGCCGAGGTCGACGAGCACCTGGATGCGGCCGACCAGGTCGGCGACGATGCCCGCGCCCACCTCAGGGAGGGAGACCGACAGCAGCACCGGGACCAGGTCGGTCATCGGCAGCGCGGTCAACTCGGCGATGCTCCGCCCGGCCACCGTGACGGCCAGGGACTCCGGGCGCAGCCGGCTGCCACCGCACACCGGGCACGGATTGGTCTGCACGTACTGCAGCACCCGGCGGCGCAGCGTCGGGCTCTTGGTGTTCGCCAGCGTGTGCATCACGTAGGCCCGGGCGCCCTGGAAGCGGCCGGTGTAGTCGCGCTGGATCTGCCCGGGCCCGCGCACCGGGTGCACGGTCACCTCGGGCGTCTCGTCGGTGAACAGGATCCAGTCCCGCTCGTCGGCCGGCAGCTCCCGCCAGGGCCGGTCGATGTCGTGGCCGAGCTCGGTGAGGATGTCGCGCAGGTTCTTGCCGTGCCAGGCACCGGGCCACGCAGCGACCGCGCCGTCCCGGATGCTCAGCGACGGGTCGGGCACCAGGGTCTGCTCGGTGACCTCGTAGACCGTGCCCAGCCCCGAGCACTCCGGGCAGGCGCCCGCGGCGGTGTTCGGCGAGAACGCGTCGGAGTCCAGCCGCCCCGCACCCGTTGGGTACTCACCGGCGCGGGAGAACAGCATCCGCAACGAGTTCGACAGCGTCGTCACCGTGCCGACGGTCGACCGGCTGCTCGGGGTCCCCCGGCTCTGCTGCAGCGCCACCGCCGGCGGCAGCCCGGTGATCTCCTCGACCGTCGGAGCACCCACCTGCTGGATCAGCCGGCGGGCGTACGGGGCCACCGACTCGAAGTACCGGCGCTGCGCCTCGGCGTAGATCGTGCCGAACGCCAGCGACGACTTCCCCGACCCCGACACCCCGGTGAACACCACCAGGGAGTCCCGGGGGACGGCGACGTCCACGTTCTGCAGGTTGTGCTCCCGGGCTCCCCGGACGCGCACGTACGGGTCGTCGGTCACCCGGCCAGCCTCCCCTGCGCGGCGGTCCGACGCCGACCGGGGCTCAGCTGACCGCGAGCAGCCGCAGGTCGCGGGCGTACACGCCGGCGCCGCGGCGCACCGGGACGACGACCGGCAGGACGTCGGTCCACGCCGGACGACGCAGCGCCGGCATCCGCACCGTCGCGCCGTCCAGCGTCAGGGTCAGCACGGCGGCCACCACCGCGAGCAGTGCCACCGTGCCCAGCGCGACGGGCAGCCCGGCGGTCGAGGCCAGGAAGCCGATCGCCGGCGGCCCGCCCAGCAGGCCGGTGTAGCCCACCGTCGTGGCCAGCGCGATGCCCGAGGCGCCACCGAGCGCACCGGCCCGGGCGATGGCCAGCGGGAACACGTTGGCCAGGCCCAGCCCGACCAGGCCGAAGCCGGCCAGGGCCACCGGCAGCGACGACGGCACGACCACCAGCAGCGCACCCACCGCGGCCAGCAGCGAGCCACCGACCAGCAGCCGGCGCTCCCCGAACCGGGTCACCAGCTGCCCGCCGGCCAGCCGCCCGCAGGCCATGGTCAGCGCGAAGCCGGCGTACCCGGCGGCGCCCAGCAGGGAGGAGGCGCCGAGGTCCTCGCGCAGGTGCAGCGCACCCCAGTCGGTCAGTGCGCCCTCGCCGTAGGCGGTCGCCCCGGCGATGGCGCCCAGGACGACGAGCGCTGCGGTGGGGCGGTCCATCGGCGCACGGTCGGCCCGGGGCAGCACGGGCTCCCGGGCGACGGCCGGGTCGCCGTCCGCACCGACCAGCACCGGCACCACCCAGGCGGTGACCAGCAGACCCAGCCCGGCGACGACGACGAAGTGCGGCAGCACGTCCAGGTGGGCCGCGGCGAGGCCGCCGACCAGGGCGCCGCCGAGGCCGCCGAAGCTGAACGCGGCGTGCATCCCGGACAGCAGCGGGCGCCGGGCCCGGCCCTCGACCTGCACGCCGACGGAGTTGGCGGCCACGTTGACCATGCCGGTCACCGCGCCGAACGCCAGCAGCGCCGCGCACAGCTGGGGCACCGAGGTGGCCAGGCCGGGCAGCACCGCACCGACGCAGAGCGCGACGGCGGCCAGTGAGGCGACGAGGCCGGCGCCCAGCCGGGCGGCCAGTGCGCCGGTCACCGCCATCACGGCCAGCGCACCGAGGGACAGGCACAACAGGGCCAGGCCCAGCGTGCTGTGGTCGGCGCCGACCTGCGCGCTGACCCCGGGCACCCGGGCGGCCCAGGAGCCGAAGACGAATCCGTCGAGGGCGAACAGCGCGCAGACGGCGGTGCGCAGCCGGCCCAGGGAGGGCAACGGCGCGCGGCTGGCAGCGGTGCGGACGAGACCGGCGACCGGCTCGCGGGCACGCAGGAAGAAGGGTGCAGACATGGGGGGACCTCGCTGGAGAGTGGGGGCGCGGGTGGCGGAAGGTGGGCACACGACCTCGGGCGCAGATCCCCACGGTGCCAGCCGAGACCGGCGAAAGCTCCTGAAACGCCCAGGTGGGAGCCGTGATGGTCCGCACGTGAGCCGGGCCACCGGTTGCCGCCCCCACCCGGGGGCCGCAGGGTCGGGCCATGACCGGGTCCTTCTCACGGGGGTTGGCTGCTGGCGCGGCCGGCACCACCGTCCTCAATGCCGTCACCTACCTCGACATGGCCGTCCGCGGCCGCGATGCCAGCTCCACGCCCGACAAGACCGTCGACGCGATCGCCGACGCCGCCGGGACGAAGGTCCCCGGCAGGCGGGGCGAGCGGGACAACCGCCGCACCGCCCTCGGCGCCCTCAGCGGCATCGGCAACGGCGTCGCCGTGGGCGTGCTCGCCAGCCTGGCCCGCGCCGCGGGCGTCCGGCTGCCCAGCGCCGTCGGCGCCGTGGCCACCGGGGCCGCCGCGATGGCGCTCACCGACGGCGCCACCGCCGCCCTCGGCGTCGACGACCCCCGCCAGTGGTCCTCCCGCGACTGGGTCTCCGACGCCCTCCCCCACCTGGCCTACGGCGCTGCCGTGCAGGCCGTGGTCGAGGCGATCCCGACCCCGAAGGAGTTCCCGAAGAAGGCGGCCGGTGCCGGGCTCACCGTCCGGTCGGCGCTGCTCGGCGTCGCCACCGGCTGCCGCAGCTCGCTCGGGCTGTCAGCCCCCGCGCTGACCAACCCCGAGGGTGGCGCACTGCGCAAGGTCGGCGCGCTGGGCGCGATCGGCGCCGAGGTCTACGCCGACAAGCTCGAGGGCACCCCGGCGCGCACCAGCGCCCAGGGCCTGCCGCTGCGCTTCGCCTCGGCCGCCGGTGGCGCCGGTGCGCTGGCAGCCCGCGAGGACGCCAACGCCGCGCTGCCGATCCTGGCCGGCATGGCCGGGGCGGCCGCCGGTTCCTGGGGCGGGCTGGGCTGGCGCACCTGGGCCTCGAAGCGGGTGCCGGACTGGCAGGCCGCGGTGATCGAGGACGGCGTCGCCCTCGTCCTCGCCCTCGTCGCGACCCTGCCCAACCGGAAGCCCGCCCCGCAGCGGATCACGCTCACCGCGGTCTAGTCCGGCAGCTCCCCGAGCAGCCAGCCGGGCCCGGCCACCCGCACCCCCGCGGGCAGCCGGGCCCGGAGACCGCGATCGGCGGTCACCACCAGCACGTCGTCACCCAGCCCACCGCACGCGGCCACCAGGGCGTCGTCCCCACTGCCGGGTGCGCGCACCAGCCGCACCCCGTCGACGTCGGGCACGTCCCGCGCAGCCCCCTCGACCACCGCCACGACCGTGCACGGCAGGGCGGCCAGCCGGGTCAGCAGCCGCGACGTCGCACCGGCGCGGTCCCGCCACCAGCCGTCCGGCCGGGAGCCGACGACGTTGGCGACGTCGACCAGCAGGACGGTCAGCCGCGGGACCCCTCGCGCCAGTAGCCCATGAACGCCACCGCCTCGCGGGGGACGTTGAGGTCGCGGACCAGGTGCCGGCGCAGCTTCTTGACCACCCCGGCCTCACCGGCCAGCCACGCGTAGCAGCGGGTGTGGGCGCCGGCCTCGGGCACCTCCCAGAGGATGCCGTCGGTCAGGTCGACGTCGTCGGGGTCGACCCCGGGCGTCGAGCGGGCGATGCCCAGCTCGCAGAGCGCGGTGTGCACCGCGATGCCGAGCTGCTCGCCGCGCGGGCGAGAACCCCGGGCCAGCCAGCGCACGTCGGCCCCCGCCGGCAGGTGCAGCGGCAGGAAGTCCCCCGCCTCGGGCACCTCGAGCACGGCGACGACCCGCGGCCCGGGCTCCAGCGACTCCAGGATGCCGGCGATGGCAGGCACCGCGGTCTCGTCGCCGGCCAGGAAGAGGGTGTCGGCCTCGATCGGCGGGGTCCACTCCACACCCCAGCCGCGGCCGGTGCCCGGGCGGTCGGGGCCCAACAGCACGATCTCCGAGCCGGGGACGGCGCTCGCGGCCCAGGTGGCGGCCGGGCCGGCGTGCGCGTCGGGGGTGCCGTCCTCGGCGATGCCGTGCAGGACGACGTCGACGTCGAGCTCGGCGACGTCGGGCCGGAACGCCCGCGCGGTGTAGGTGCGCAGGTGCGGCCGGGTGTCCTCGGGCATCGCGCAGTACCGGACGTACCAGTCGGGCCCGGCGGCAGCGAGCAGGTCGCCGACCGACTCCCCGCCGTTGGGCAGGATCAGCTTGAAGCGCTGGTCGTCGCCGGCGAAGCCGAAGTCGGCCATCTCCGGACCGGTCAGGGTCACCCGCAGGAAGCTCGGGGACAGCCGTTCGGTGCGCGCCACGGAGGCGGTGAAGAACCGGTAGACCGGCTGCAGGGTCTCGACGGTGCTGGTCACGCGGGCTCCCCGGGTCGGTGGTGTGATCGGCGTACGAGGTGAGGCTAGCCTAACCAGCCATCGCGGGGAACCACCCCGTTCCACCTCGGGAGCTCCTGTGCACAGCACCCCCCGCCGCCTGCTCGGCGGCATCCTGGCCACCGGCCTCGCCCTCACCGCCGCCGGTTGCGGCAGCAACGACGACAGCTCGCCGGCAGCAGCAGCCGACGCGGGCTGGGAGTTCACCGACGACCGCGGCGTCACCGTCACCCTCGACGAGGCCCCCGACCGGGTCGCCGGCATCAACGACGTCGTCAGCTCGCTGTGGAACTACGGCATCGCGCCGGTCGCCACCTTCGGCCAGACCTCGGCCGCCGACGACGTCTCCTTCGCCGACCGCGACCTGTCCGACGTGGAGATCGCCGGCACCACCTACGGCGAGATCGACCTCGAGGCCCTGGCCGCCGCCGACCCCGACGTCATCGTCACCTCGGTCTACCCGACCGACACCGAGGGCACCCTGGACCTCGAGCAGCCGCTGTACGGCATCGCCTCGATGGAGCAGCAGGAGCAGCTCGAGGCCATCGCCCCGATCGTGGCCATCGCCTGGTCCGGCTCGGCCGCCGACGTCATCGAGCGCACCGCCGACCTGGCTGTCTCCCTGGGCGCCGACGAGGGCGAGATCGCCGACCTGCGCGCCGACTACGACGACGCCGCCGCGGCCCTGACCGAGGCCGCGGCCGGCGGGGTCACCGTGCTGCCGGTCGCCGCCTACGCCGGGGAGGGCTTCTACATGGCCAAGGCCGCCGACGACCCCTCGCTGCGGCTCTACTCCGACCTGGGCGTGCAGTTCGTCGACCCGGGCGGCTCGGACTACTACTGGCAGACCGCCGGCTGGGAGTCCATCACCGACTACCCGAGTGACGTGCTGCTCTACAGCCTGCGCGGCGCGATGACCCCGGAGGAGATGTCCACCCAGCCCACCTACGGGCTGCTGCCCGCGGTGCAGGCCGACCAGGTGCACCCGTGGGAGTACCAGGGCATGGACTACCCGGCCCAGGCCGGCTACATGGAGCGCCTCGCCGGCTGGCTGACCGACAGCCAGAAGGTCACCTGACCCGCGGGGGTGAGGCACGCCGGTCGAGCACGCGGGACCATCGCGGCATGGACGACGGCCTCACCCCCGACCAGGTCGCCACCTTCGAACGCGACGGCGCCGTGCTGGTGAAGGGCGCCTTCCCGGCCGTCCTCGCCGAGCGCGGACGACGGCTGCTGTGGCGCGACCTGCAGGCCCGCCACCCCGGCCTGGACCCCGCCGACCGCAGCACCTGGACCGACCCGGTGCTGCGGCTGGACTGGTCCGCCGAGCCCCCCTTCGTCGCCGCGGGCAACACCACCCGGCTGCACACCGCCTACGACCAGCTCGCCGGCGAGGGCCGCTGGAGCGCGCCGTTCGGCCTGGGCTCCTGGCCGGTGCGCTTCCCGCAGCCCGACCGCGACCGCGATCCCGGCGACGCCGGCTGGCACATCGAGGGCGGCTTCGCCCCGGACGACCCGGCCCGGGCCGCCGAGGGCTGGTGGACCAACCTGGCCTGCCGCGGCCGGGCGCTGCTGATGCTCTTCCTGTTCTCCGACGTCGGGCCGGACGACGCCCCCACCCGGGTGCGGTTGGGCTCGCACCGCGACGTGCCGCCCCTGCTGGTCGACGCCGGGGACGACGGCCGCTCGGTGATGGACGTGTCGCCGGACGCCGAGGCCGCCAGCCGACACCGGGAGGTGGCCCTGGCGACCGGTCGCGCCGGCGACGTCTGGCTCGTCCACCCGTTCCTGGTGCACGCCGCCCAGCCGCACCGCGGCGGGCCCGACGCCCCGGCCCGGTTCATGGCCCAGCCGCCACTGTCGGCCACCGGGCTGCTCGACCTCTCCCCCGCTGCCGGCCGAGCCACCCCGCCCACGCCGGTCGAGCGACCGGTGCTGGAGGCCCTCGGCCGCGGGTGAACCGATCCGGCGCCCGGGCCCGAACCCCGGGCAG
The DNA here is from genome assembly GCF_001424455.1 of Geodermatophilus sp. Leaf369. NCBI lineage: Bacteria > Bacillati > Actinomycetota > Actinomycetes > Geodermatophilales > Geodermatophilaceae > Geodermatophilus > Geodermatophilus sp. Leaf369. Next base: position 382,549 of record NZ_LMQA01000004.1, read on the forward strand.
CCGTGGGCCTGGCTCACGGTGGGACCTCTGTGGGGGGTCCGACGTCGACGGCCGGGAGGTCTCTCCCCCGGCCGTCGACGTCCCACCGCTCAGGTGCGGTGGATCAGCCGTTCCCGTGCCGGGCCAGTGCCGCCCGGCGACCGGCCGTCTCGGCCCGGCCGCGCGCCGACTGCGGGCGACGGTCGGAGCGGTCGCGCTCGGACCGGGAGTGCCGGCCCTCGTACGCCTCGGCGGCGAGCTGGCGCGCGGCGACGACCGAGGCCGGCTCGTCCCGGCCCACCATCCGTCCGCTCACGTGCCACCCCCACCCGTCCGGTTCCACCCGCTGCAGTTCCGTGACGTCACGGTATCGCCTGATCACCTCTGGTCACCAGTCCCCGTCCGAGTGCACGACACACGGCGTCGGCCACCTCGTCGGGGTCCTGGTGCTCCCAGAACCGCAGCACCCGCCAGCCGGCGTTCTGCTTGGGCAGGTGCCCGCAGGTCGGACAGCCGTGCCAGAAGCAGCCGTCGACGAACACCACCAGCCGCCGCCCCTTCCACACCAGGTCGCCGCGGGCCCGGGTGCCCCGGCCCGGCCGGACGTCGACCCGGAACCGCACGCCGCGGGCGTGCAGCCGGCGCCGCAGCGCGAGCTCGGGGGCGGTGTCCCGCCGTCCCTGCCGGCGGAAACGGTCGCGCACGGCGGCCGAGCTGGCCGCCGGGGCGCGGGCCAGGTCGACCGGTGCGGGTTCCACGGGCGGACCGTAGGACGGGGGTCCGACAGTCCCGACCGCCTTACGGCGTACGGCCGGGAGTTTGGGAGTCCACCGGGGCCGGTAAGCACCGGGAGTGCCCGTGACCCTCGCTGCCGTGGCTGCCCGGGCCGGGGTCAGCACCAGCACCGCCAGCCGCGCCCTGTCCGGGCACCCCTCGGTGCTGCCGGTCACCCGGGAGCGGGTCGCCGCCGCTGCCTCGGACCTGCGCTACCAGCCCGACCGGATGGCCAGTGCGCTGCGCACCCGGCGCACCCGGCTGATCGGGCTGGTGGTCAACAACCTCCGCAACGCCACCTTCCACGTCATCGCCGAGACGCTGCAGGCCTGGGGTGCCGAGCACGACCACCAGGTGCTCATCTGCACGACGGGGGGCGACGCCGCCCGGGAGGCGGCCTTCCTGGAGACCGTGCGGGCGCACCGGCTCGACGGCGTCGTCGTCGCCGGCTCCGGGGCCAACGGCGACCTGGTGAACGCCCTGGTCGACGAGGGCCGCGCGGTCGTGACGATGAACCGGCAGGTGCCCGGTGCCCGGGCACCCTCGGTCATGAGCGACTACGAGACCGCCGCCCGGATGGCCACCGAGCACCTGCTGTCCCTGGGCCACACCCGGATCGCCGCGATCGAGGGCCCGCCGGACGTCACCTCCGGCCGTCTGCACCACGCGGGGTTCGTCTCGGCGATGGCCGCCGCGGGCGTGCCGGTCGACGAGGAGCTGGTCCACCGCGGGGCCTTCGACGCCCGCTTCGGCATCGACGCCACCGGCGTCCTGCTGGCCCGGGACGAGCCCCCGACGGCGCTGCTGGTCACCAACCACGAGGCGTCCTTCGGCGTGCTGCCGGTGCTCGGCCGCAGCGCTGTCGACGTCCCCGGCGACCTGTCGGTCATCTGCACCGAGGACGAGCCGTTCTGGGACTTCTGGTCCCCGCCGCTGACCATCGTGGACAACCAGGCCGAGCTGCTGGCCACCCGGGCCGCCGAGCTGCTGCTCGCCCAGCTCACCGGGGACGACGGCCCGCCCGAGCCCACGGAGGAGCGCACCGCGCCCCGGCTGGTGGAACGCGGGTCGACCGCTCCCCCGCGGGCCTGAGGCTCAGACCCCGGTGAGGCAGAGGACGGTGCCGCGCTCGCCGGTGCTGCCCTCGAAGTAGGAGGCGGTGCTCTCCGGCACGGCGCGCAGGCAGGCGTCCTGGGCCTCGGTGGAGAGGTAGCCCTCGAGCACGCTGGCGACCCGGTAGTCGGCGTCCGCGGAGTCGCAGGAGACCGTCTCGATGCCGTCGTCGGCGCCGCGGGCCACGCAGTCCCCGACCTCGGTCGAGGAGCCCTGGCTGATCAGGAACAGCCCGACGACGCTCAGCGCCGCCACGACCAGCGCGATCGGGATCAGCAGCTTGGCGAACCCGGACTGCGGGGGCCGCGGAGCGCCCTGCGGACCGACCGGCCCCTGACCGCGGGCGACCTGCCCGGCCCACGGCGGCGGGCCCTGCGGCGGTCCCTGCTGTGGGTTCTGAGGGCCCTGCGGGTCCCGGGGATCCCACGGTCCCTGCGGCGGCTGGCCTCCGGTCGGCGTGCTCACGTGTGTCCTCCGTCGTCCCCCGGTGCCCGGACGGGCCCTGCTGGGGACGGCGACGAGGGTAGTGGCCCCGTGTGGGGGACCACGTGGGTCCGTCGGTGTGAGCCCACCCCCCGGGGGGAAGGGAGGAAGGACCGTTCAGCCACCAGCGGCCAGCCCCAGTCAGACCACCGCTCCGGAGGCTCGCCCCGTGTCCGACCAGTACACCTTCACCAACCCCGTCGACCAGTACCGCACCGACGGGTACCCCGAGAAGGGCATCGACGCCCCCGGTCTGGAGACCGAGCTCGACGTCCGCGCCGACCACGGCGACAGCAGCTACCGCGGGTCCGGCCGGCTCGAGGGCCGCAAGGCGCTCATCACCGGCGCCGACTCCGGCATCGGCCGGGCCGCCGCGATCGCCTACGCCCGCGAGGGTGCCGACGTCGTCCTGAACTACCTGCCCACCGAGCAGTCCGACGCCGAGGACGTGGCGAAGCTCGTCGAGGAGGCCGGCCGGAAGGCCGTGCTCGCCCCCGCCGACCTGTCGGTCGAGTCCGAGGCCCGCCAGCTCGTGGCCACCGCCGTCGAGGCGCTCGGCGGGCTGGACGCCCTCGTGCTCGTCGCCGGCAAGCAGACCTGGGTCGACGACCTGGCCGACCTGACCAGCGAGCAGTTCGACCAGACCTTCAAGACCAACGTCTACTCGGTCTTCTGGGTCGTGCAGGAGGCCGTGCCGCACCTGCCGGCCGGCTCCACGATCATCACCACCAGCTCGATCCAGGCCTACTCCCCCGCCCCCGGCCTGGTCGACTACGCCACCACCAAGGCCGCGATCAACACGATCAGCAAGGCGCTGGCCCAGCAGCTGGCCCCGAAGGGGATCCGGGTCAACATCGTGGCGCCCGGCCCGTTCTGGACCCCGCTGCAGGCCTCCGGCGGCCAGCCCCCGGAGAACCTGCCGGAGTTCGGCAAGGAGACCCCGATCGGGCGCGCCGGGCAGCCGGCCGAGCTCGCCGGTGCCTACGTGTACCTGGCCTCGGCCGAGTCCGGCTACGTCATCGGGGAGACCCTGAACGTCAACGGCGGGATGCCCACTCCGTGACACCTGCTCCCTCCGCTGCCCCCACCGCCCTGCGGTGGGGGCACGCGGGCCCCGCCCCGGTCACCGAGCGCGACACCCAGGGCTACGCCGACCTGCGCACGTACGGCGCCATCGGTGACGGCCGCACCATCGCGCTGGTCGCCCGGGACGGCTCGATCGACTGGCTGCCGCTGCCCTCCTTCGACTCCCCGCCGGTCTTCGCCGCGGTCCTGGACGCCGAGCACGGCGGGTGCATCGAGCTGCGCCCCACCACCGAGTTCACCGTCGAGCGCAGCTACGTCCCGCGCACCAACGTGCTGACCACGACGTTCCACACCGCCACCGGCAGCGCCCGGGTCACCGACGCGATGAACACCGGGGTCGCCGGCCGGCTGCCCTGGGCCGAGCTCGCCCGCCGCGTGGAGGGCCTGACCGGTGAGGTCACGCTGCACGCCGCCGTCCGGCCCGGCACCGCGCTGAACACCGTCTCCCCCTGGGTGCACGACACCCAGCACGGCGCCGTCCTGCGCGTCGACGGCCTGACCATGGCCGTGCGCACCGCCGGCTCCACCCTCGTCGAGGTCGGCGAGCAGCGGATCGACGTGGACTACACGACCTCCCCGGGGTCGCGGCACCTGCTCGGCCTCGTGGCCACCGAACGCGAACCGCTGTTCCTGGCCCGCCCCGAGGACGTCGACGCCGGCATCGACCGCACGATCGCCAACTGGGAGGCCTGGAGCGAGGCGTTCCGCTGGGAGGGCCGCTACGACCAGGAGGTCCGGCGCGGCGCGCTGGCGCTCAAGCTGCTCATCCACTCCCCCAGCGGCTCCATGGTCGCGGCCGGGACGACGTCCCTGCCCGAGGACCTGACCGGCGGGAAGAACTGGGACTACCGCTTCGCCTGGGTGCGCGACTCCGCCTACGCCCTCACCGCGCTGTTCCGGTTCGGGCTGCGCGAGGAGACCCACGGCGCGATGAGCTGGCTGCTGGACACCATCCGCCGGCACGGTCCCGAGCCCCGGGTCTGCTACACCCTCGACGGCGAGCTGCCCACCGGCGTCACCGAGCCCGACGTGCCCGGCTGGCGCGGCGTCACCCCGGTCCAGGTCGGCAACGCCGCAGCCGACCAGCTGCAGCTCGGGGTCTACGGCGACCTGTTCTCCATCGTCGGGCTGTACGTGGAGAACGGGAACGTGCTCGACGCCGAGACCGGCCGGATGCTCGCCGAGGTCGCCGACACCGCCTGCGACCGGTGGCAGCAGAAGGACGCCGGCATGTGGGAGCTGCACGACCCGCAGCACTACACGACGTCCAAGCTGGGCTGCTGGCAGGCGCTGACCAAGGCCGTCGAGCTCGCCGAGGCCGGGCAGATCCCCGGCGACCCGGCGCGCTGGAAGGCCGAGGCCCGGCGCATCCGCGACTGGGTCGACGAGCACGCCTGGGACGACGACCGGCGGGCCTACCGGATGCACCCGGAGACCGACGCGCTGGACTGCTCGATCCTGCTGCACGCGATCAGCGGCTTCGACCGCGGCGAGCGGATGAGCAACACCCTTGACGCGCTCCGGGCCGAGCTCGGCGCCGGCCCGCACCTGTACCGGTACACCGGGATGGCCGCGGAGGAGGGCGTGTTCCTGGCCTGCTCCTACTGGATGGTCTCCGCGCTGCAGCTGTGCGGTCGCGGCGACGAGGCGCACGCCCTCATGGCGGACCTCGCCGACACCGCCAACGACGTCGGCGTGCTGGCCGAGATGCTCGACCCGGCCGACGGCGCCTTCCTGGGGAACCTCCCGCAGGCGCTGAGCCACCTGGCGCTGGTCAACGCGGCGATCACCCTGGAGGAGCACACGCCCGACGCGTGAGACGTACGGTCGGGGCTGCTGGCGCGGCCGACCCACGGAGGACCACATGGCAGTCGACACCGACCTCGGGACGGTGGTGGAGGCGCTCCGTGCTGCCCTCCCCGCCGAGCGGTTGATCACCGACCCCGACGTGCTCGTCACCTACGCCTCCGACGAGGCGGAGTGGGCGCCCTGGGAGCTGCCGCTGGCCGCCGTCCGGCCGCGCACGGCAGAGGAGGTGCAGGCCGTCGTCCGGGCCTGCATCGCCCACCGGGTGCCGGTCGTCCCCCGGGGCGCGGGCACCGGGCTGTCCGGGGGCGCGAACGCGACGGCCGGCTCGGTCGTCGTCTCGCTCGAGGCGATGGACGCCGTCCTGGAGGTCGACGCGCTGGAGCGGTTCGCCGTCGTCCAGCCCGGCGTGGTGAACGACGACCTGCGCGCCCACGTCGCCGGGCACGGCCTCTGGTACCCGCCGGACCCGGCCAGCTCCCCCTGGTCGACGATCGGCGGCAACGTCGCCACCAACGCCGGCGGGCTGTGCTGCGTGAAGTACGGCGTCACTCGGGACTACGTGATCGGCCTGCAGGTCGTCACCGGCACCGGTGACCTCGTCCGGCTGGGCCGGCGCACCGCGAAGGGGGTGGCCGGGTACGACCTGACCGGGCTGATGGTCGGCAGCGAGGGCACCCTCGGGATCGTCACCGAGGTCACCGTCAAGCTGCGGCCGCTGCGCGACCCCGAGCGCACCGTGGCCGGCTACTTCGACTCCGTGGTCGCCGCCGGCGAGGCGGTCACCGCCGTCGCCGCCGCCGGGCTCACCCCGTCGGCGCTCGAGCTGGTCGACCGGCACTGCCTGGCCGCCGTGGACGCCTGGAAGAACATGGGCCTCACCGCCGACGCCGAGGTCGTGCTGCTGGGCCGGGTGGACACCCCCGGTGCCGCCGGCGACGTCGAGGCCGAGCAGATGCTGGCCGCCTTCTCCTCCGCCGGTGCGTCCTGGGCCGCGGTGTCCACCGACGCCGAGGAGGCCGACGCCCTGTTCAGCGCCCGCCGGCTGGCCTACCCCGCGCTGGAGCGGCTGGGCCCGCTGCTCACCGAGGACGTCTGCGTGCCCAAGGCCGCCGTCCCGGCGATGCTCGGCCGGATCGAGGCCATCGGGAAGGCCCACGACGTGCTCATCGCCAACATCGCGCACGCCGGAGACGGCAACCTGCACCCGCTGCTGAGCACCCCGCCCGGCGACGACGCCGCCCGCGACCGCGCCCAGCTGGCCTTCCACGAGATCATCGCCGCCGCGCTGGAGATGGGCGGCACCGTCACCGGGGAGCACGGCGTCGGCCTGCTCAAGCGCGACGGGCTCGCCGCCGAGGTGTCCCCCGCCGTGCTGGACATGCACCGCGCGGTGAAGGCCGCGCTCGACCCGCACGGGATCCTCAACCCGGGCAAGGTGTTCTGAGCCCTCCGGCGGGGCACGACCGGGTGGTGCAACGTGACTACGACTACCTGGTGATCGGCGCCGGCATGGCCGCCGACAGCGCCGCCCGCGGCATCCGCGAGCTCGACCCCGACGGCAGCATCGGCATCGTCGGCGAGGAGGTCGACCCCCCGGTCGCCCGCCCGTCGCTGTCCAAGAAGCTGTGGACCGACCCCGAGTTCACCCTCGAGCAGTCCTGGCTGGGCACCGAGGAGACCGGGGCGGCCCTCCACACGGCCACCCGGATCCGCTCGGTCGACCGCGCCGCCCGCACCGCCACCACCGAGGACGGCGACGTCTTCGGCTACCGGCGGCTGCTGCTGGCCACCGGCGGACACCCCAAGCAGCTCGACCTGCCTGACGACAGCCGGATCGTGCACTTCCGCACGATGGAGGACTTCCGCCGGCTGCAGGGCCTGGCCGGGGAGCAGCGGCACGTCGCCGTCGTCGGCGGTGGCTACATCGGCACCGAGCTGGCCGCGGCCCTGGTGCAGAACGACACCCGGGTCACCTTCGTCTTCCCGCAGGAGTTCGTCGGCGGCGCGTCCTACCCGCACGCGCTGGCCGAGCAGCTCAGCGAGACCTACGCCGCCCGCGGCGTGCAGCTGCGCCCGGGCACCCGGGTCACCGGCGGCACCGCGGACGCGCACGGCGTGCACCTGACCCTGGACGACGGCAGCACCCTGGACGTCGACGGCGTCGCGGTGGGCCTGGGCATCTCCCCGGCCACCACCCTGGCCGAGGACGCCGGGCTGACCGTGACCGACGGGGTCGAGGTCGACGCGTTCGGCCGCACCGAGGACCCCGACGTCTACGCCGCCGGCGACGTGGCCAACTGGCCGGACCCGATCCTGGGCCGCACCCGGGTGGAGCACGTGGAGAACGCCACCGACATGGGCACCGCGGTCGGGAAGGTGATGGCCGCGGACACCCTGGGCCGCGACGCCGAGCCCTACACGCACACGCCGTCTTTCTACTCCGACCTGTTCGACGCCGGGTACGAGGCGGTGGGCACGCTGGACGCCTCGCTGGACCTGGTGACCGACTGGGCCACCCCGCCCGGCACCGGCGAGGAGGCGGCCGGCGTCGTCTACTACCTCGAGGGCGACCGGCTGCGCGGCGTGCTCCTGTGGAACGTGTGGGACAGCACCGACGCCGCCCGCGAGCTGCTGGCCGCCGAGCGCGGGTACACCGCCGACGACCTGGTCGGGGCCATCCCCACCTCCTGACCCCAGGACGACGACAGCCCCCGCGGACCGTGGTCTGCGGGGGCTGTCGTCATGTCGCCGAGTCGACTCGGCGACACGGGGGTGCCGGGTCAGATGGCCTCGGCGCAGTAGACGCTGCCGTCCTCGTCGGGGTCGCTGCCCGACCACAGCGCGACACCGGAGGCGGCGTCGGACTCCGCGGCCACCGCGGCACAGGTGTCCGGGTCGTCGTAGAACTCGGCCTGGGTCATGTCCTCGTCGGTGCCGATCACCCGGTACTGGGCCTCGGCGTCGTCACAGTCCACGGTCTCGTAGCTGGAGCCGTCCTGGGTGATGCAGTCACCGATCTCGGGCTCGCCGCCGCCACCGAGGGCGTTGCGGCCGAACGCGACGGCCAGGGCGACGACCACGGCGCCGATGACCAGCGGCAGGCGCTTCTTCCAGCTCGGCTTCTCCGGCTGCACCGGGCCCTGGCCGGAGGCACCGGCGCCGGCCCAGGGCTGACCCTGCTGGTCCTGGCCGAAGCCACCCTGCTGGCCCGGCTGACCGAACTGGCCGGGCTGACCCTGCTGGGGCCCCTGCTGGCCGAACTGGCCGGGCTGGCCCTGCTGACCGAACTGCGGCGGGCCCTGCTGGCCGATCTGCTGGGGGGCCTGGCCGGGCTGCGGCGGGCCGGACGGCGGGGGCTGCTGACCCCAGCCCTGGCCGGACTGGCCGGCGTTCGGGTCCTGGGGACCGGAGCCGGTCGGGTCGTTCGGGCCGGGCGTCGTCATCAGGTGGAGCCTTCCAGTCGGACCGGTGAGTCCGGGACATCATGCCGGTCACCTGACACAGCGACGACACGACGTGCGCACAGAGTCACCCTCCCGGGGCGGAACTCCCGCGCCACGCCGGACGTGAGCCCTGCATGGACGGTCTGCGGCTCGTGCTCAACCTGGTGTGGCTGGTCCTCCAGGGGTGGGTGCTCGCGCTCGCCTACCTGCTGGCCGGGGTCATCGCGTGCCTGTTCATCGTGACCATCCCGTTCGGCATCGCCTCGTTCCGGCTGGCCTTCTTCGTGGTCTTCCCCTTCGGGCGCACCACGGTGCGCGACCAGCGCGCCGGGCTGGCCTCCGCGGTGGGCAACGTGGTCTGGTTCGTCGTCGCCGGCTGGTGGCTCGCGCTCATCCACGTCATCTCGGGCATCGGCTTCTGTCTGACGGTCATCGGCATCCCGTTCGGCATCGCCTCGTTCAAGCTCGCCGCGGTGGGCCTGGCCCCGCTCGGCAAGCGGGTCGTCGAGACCGCTCCCCCGCAGAGCTGGTTCGGCGCCGGCCAGGCCGTCACCGCCGCCCGTTAGGGCAGCGTCAGGATCCGGGGCCCGTCCTCGGTGATCGCCACGGTGTGCTCGGCGTGCGCCCCGGAGCTGCCGTCCACGCTGCGCAGCGTCCAGCCGTCGTCGTCCACGGTGTAGCCGTCGACCCCGCCGGCGGTGAACCACGGCTCGATGGCGATCACCAGCCCGGCCCGCAGCCGCAGGCCGCGGCCGCCCCGCCCCTCGTTGGGCACCGAGGGCGCCTCGTGCATGGTGCGGCCCACCCCGTGCCCACCGAAGTCGGTGTCGATGCCCACGCCGGCCGCCCGGCCCACCGCACCGATCGCGGCCGACACGTCGCCGAGCCGCCCGCCGGGCACCGCGGCGGCGATGCCCGCGGCCAGTGCCCGCTCGGTGGTCGCGATCAGCGCCAGGTCGGCCGGGTCGGCGGTCGGCCCGACCACGAAGGAGACGGCGGCGTCGCCGGTCCACCCGTCCAGCGTCGCCCCGCAGTCCACCGACAGCAGGTCGCCGTCGGCCAGCCGCTGGTCGGTCGGGATGCCGTGCAGCACCGCGTCCCCGACCGACAGGCAGAGCACGCCGGGGAACGGCGGGGTCTCCGGGAAGGGCGCGTAGCCCAGGAACGGCGAGGTGGCCCCGGCCTCGGCCAGCACCGTGCGGGCCAGCTCGTCCAGGTCGCGCAGCGTGCTGCCGACCGCGGCGTGCTCCCGGACGGCGGCCAGCGCGCGGCCGACCACCCGACCGGCCTCCCGCATCGCGTCGACCTCTCCGGGGGTGCGCAGCTCGATCATCGGGTCTCCTCCGTGCGGGACAACTATCCCGGTATTACTATCACGGCCATGGTCCGTCCCCCGCTCACCCCCGACGAACGAGCCCGCGGCCACCGCCTCGGTGCCCACCTGCGGGCCGCCCGCGGCGAGCGCTCGCTGCCCGAGGTCGCCGCGGCCTCCGGCATCGGCGTGGAGACCCTGCGCAAGATCGAGAGCGGCCGGGTGCCGACCCCGGCGTTCTTCACCGTCGCCGCCCTCGCCCGGGCCCTCGACCTGGACCTCGACCAGCTCGCGGCCGCACTCGACCCAGCCCCCGTCGGGGCGCTCTCCGCGTGAGCCGGACCGTGGACGACAGCGTGCTGTGCTCGGCCAAGGGGTGCCGCGCACCCGCCGTCTGGTCGCTGGTCTGGAACAACCCGAAGGTGCACACCCCCGACCGGGAGAAGGTCTGGACCGCCTGCGACGAGCACCGCGAGTCGTTGTCCCACCACCTCGCGATCCGCTCGTTCCTGCGCCGCATCGACCCGCTCGACGGCGCCCCCGCGGGTCACGATCCGACCCCGGGGACTGCCCCGGACGCGTGAAGACGGCTAGCGTCGACCCCGACACCTGGAGGTTCACCATCGCCGTACGTCTCGGACGCTGCGCTGACGACCACCTCGGCTGCCCCTGCAAGGGCGACGAGACCATCCACCGAGCACGCACCGCCGAGGTGCGCCACGCCCAGGAGACCAACTCCGAGGCGGCCGCCTGCCCCGAGTGCGGGGTGCAGACCTCCCCCGTTGCGTTGGTGACCTGGGGGCACTGCCGAGCCTGCCGGACGGCGGACTCCCGGGCGATGCGCCCGCTGCGCTGGTAGCTCTCAGCCCGACGCGCGGCGCGACGTCACCAGCAACGGGCCGTCGGGCGTGAGCCCGGCGAGCTCGGCGTCGGTGGGCACGTCGTCGACGTCGGAGACGGGGCCCTCCCACGGGGAGGGCTGATCGAGCAGCACCTGCGCGTGCTGGGCCGGTGCCAGGCTGGGGGCGGCGTCGGCGAGCAGGGCCAGGTCGGTCTGCAACCGGCGGTGCACGGCGCCGATCCGGCGCAGGGCGGCCCGGCAGGACGCCCGGTCACCGGTGGTGTCGAAGACCAGCTGGTCGACCAGCGACCGCTGCTCGGCGGCCGCAGCGGTCGGGTCGGCGCCGGCGGCGATCCGCTGGAGCAGGTCGAGGTGGGCGTGGTGCCGGAAGGCCGGGGGCTCCCGGCCCGGGTCGCGCGTGGTGCCCACCCAGGCCCGGTGCGCGAGCAGGCCGTGCTGGGCGAACCGGCGCTCGGCCCGGCCGGCGAAGCGGTGGTCGCGCAGCTCCCAGGTGGCGTGGCTGTCGTCGATCCGGAAGAACAGCAGCGCCAGACCGCGCTGGGAGAGCTCGCGCATCCGGGCGAAGGGCAGCGGGACGACGTCGGCGTCCCCGATGCTGCAGTACAGCGACCGGTCGGTGAGCACGGCGGTCCGGACGGTCGCCTCGACCGGCTCCTCGGCCAGGTCGCCCAGCGGCACGCAGTCGGAGACGGCGACGACGGTCTCCCCGTCGGCCAGCACGGCAGCCAGCCGCCCCGGCGCTCGTCTCGTCACCCAGCTCACGTTCCCGTCATCGACCGGGCAGCACGATCCTGAACCCGGGGTCCTCCGCACGGGTGACGTGGCGCGCACCCAGAGCCACCTCGACCGGGGTGTCGCGCCCCCGAACGGTTGAACTCTGGAGCACGACGAGCGACGTCCGGCGTGTCTGGGGACTCTGGGCAGGTGACCATCACCCCCGACGTGCTCGACGGCGAGCTCTCCCTGAGCGCCGCGGCCAACCGGTTGTCCTACCTCACGCGCAAGGACAGCGAGAACTCCGCCCGGGCGACCGCCCCGGCGCCGGCGAACACCGCCTCCGAGGTCTGGCAGGAGTTCCACGCCACCTCCACCGCGCTGGACACCGAGGAGGCCCTGGAGCTCCTCGCCCTCGGTGAGGTCATCTCCCGCAAGGCCCACGAGAGCGACACCGCAGCCGTCACCGCCGCCCGCCTCGCCGGCGCCGACTGGGCCGACATCGGCGCCGCCGTCGGCCTCAGCGGCCCCCAGGCCTGGGACGCCCACCGTGGCGACCTCGCCCCCGACCTCCTCGGCGAGCGCCCCACCTCCTGACCCCGGAGCACCACGAGCGCCCTTTTCGTCATCGACGAGAAGGGCGCTTCTCGTCGTCGGGGGCGGAAAAGCAGGGGCGCCGAGGGCGGACGACGGGTTCACTCACTCCTCGGCCGGCCGGCTGCCCATCTGCTCGACGACGAGGAAGGACCATGGAGACGATCAACGGACGCCTGCTGAACTGGGCGTCGATCCTGGAGGAGAACACCCGGGAGCAGGCCGAGCGCACCGCGTCCATGCCGTTCGTGTTCCCGCACGTGGCACTGATGCCCGACGCCCACCTGGGCCGGGGCGCGACCGTGGGCTCGGTGCTGCCCACCGACGGCGCGATCATCCCGGCAGCGGTCGGGGTGGACATCGGCTGCGGGATGGCCGCCGTCCGGACGCAGCTCACCGCTGCCGACCTGATCGGGCAGGACCTCGCTGTCCTGCACGAGCAGATCAGCCGCTCGGTGCCGCTGTCGGCCGGTCGGCAGAACAAGACCGTGCGGGAGACCGCGGCGCCGCGGGTCGCCGAGCTGCGCGCGATGGCCGGGGTCGACCAGGCCGACGCGGTGGCCCGGCACTGGCCGCTGCAGTTGGGCTCGCTCGGCTCGGGGAACCACTTCATCGAGGTGTCCCTGGACGAGCAGAACCGGGTGTGGGCGTTCCTGCACTCGGGCTCCCGCGGGGTGGGCAACAAGCTGGCCGCCCGGCACATCGCGGTCGCCCAGGAGCAGTGCCGCCGGCGGTTCATCGACCTGCCCGACCGTGACCTCGCCTACCTGGTGGAGGGCGAGCCGGAGTTCGACGCCTACCTGGAGGCGCTGTTCTGGGCGCAGCGGTTCGCGTTCCTCAACCGGGACGAGATGATGGACCGGGTGCTCGACCAGCTGGGTCGCTTCCTGGGTGTCGACGTCGTCCGGGAGGAGTCGGTCGGCTGCCACCACAACTACACCGCCCCCGAACGGCACTTCGGCCGGGAGGTGTGGCTGTCCCGCAAGGGCGCCATCTCCGCGCGGGAGGGTGAGCTCGGGCTCATCCCCGGGTCGATGGGGGCGGCGTCCTACGTCGTCACCGGCCTGGGGAACGTGCGGGCGCTGCACTCCTCGCCGCACGGCGCGGGCCGCAGCCACTCGCGGTCGGCGGCCCGGAAGCTGTTCGACCGGGCCGACCTGGACCAGCGGATGGCCGGGGTGGCGTGGGGGCACTCGGACGCGTTCCTCGACGAGCACCCCGACGCCTACAAGCCGATCGACCAGGTGATGGCCGACGCGGCGGACCTGGTCGAGGTGCGCCACACCCTGCGCCAGGTGGTGAACGTCAAGGGCGACTGACGCAGGAGCGCCCTCCTCGTCGATGACGAGGAGGGCGCTCCGTGTCGGCGCTGGGTGGGGTCAGCTGATGCCGACGGCCTGCTTCGCGAGGGCGGCGAGGGTCGTCTGCGCGGCGCTGACGACCGAGGCGCGGTCCTTGTGGGTCTCCTCGTAGCGGATGACGGCCTCGAGGTCACCGGCGTCGGTCAGGCCCTTCACGGCCTCGACGGTCTTGCTGACGCTGAGGGTGTCGTAGTCCTTCACCGGCAGCTCGGCCGCGTCGAGGGCACCGAGCTCGGTGCGCACCTCGTGGATCGCCTCGGCGGTCTCGGGGGCGTCCTCGCGGACGGCCTGGCCCTCGGCCTCCTTGAGGGAGGCGTTGCGGCCCACAGCCAGGGACTCGCGGACGGCGCCGGCGAACGTGGTCGCGCGGGCGGCGGCGGCGTTGACCTTCTCCTGCGCGGCGTCGGAGGCCTGGGTGGTGGTGTCGATGACCTTGTTGACCGAGTCGGCCACGTAGCGGGCCGGGAAGGCGGCCAGGCGGGTGGCACCACCGGCGACGCGCTGCAGCGGGGTGGCCTTCAGCGCAGCCGGGCCACCGAGGGCGGTCTCGGCGACGACGACGGTCAGCCACTCCACGGTGGCGGTGTGGGCGGTGATCAGCCGCTCGGCAAGCCGGACGACCTTGGGCAGCTCGGCGGTCTGGGCGAGCACCTTGAGGTAGGTGGCGCGGTCCAGCAGCTGGTGCTCCAGGGAGAGGTCGGACAGCAGGGCCTCGTCGAGCGGGCCGGCCTGCTCGACGGTGGCCTTGAGCACGGCGCCGAGGCGGCCGAGGGCGGGGGTGACGACGTCCGGCACGCCACCGAGGGAGCGCAGCTGGGCGGCGATGGCCTCGGTGCGCTGGGCGGCGTTGTCGGCGTTCTGGAGGAGCTCGCGGCGGACGGCCTCGGTACGGGCCTGGGCGACGCGGGTGCGGGCGACCTGCTCCTCGGTCTGCGTGAGCAGCAGGAGGGCGCGCAGCTGGGCGGTCAGGATCGTGGTGTCGGCCATGGGGACTCCAAGGGGTCTGTGGGTGGGACGGTCCTGCTGTCCCCACTGTGCACCAGTGCTAACCACAGCAAGCACCCTGCTAGCGGTGTGATGGCTCACGTGACCCGGCCCACCTCTGAGGCGGGTGGGGCTGCTGGGGCGGGACACGCCCCGACCTCCGCCGTCGACCGCGTCCTGCGGGTCAGGCTGCCGGACATGGGTTTCCGCTACCGGACGGCGCGCGCCGAGATGATGGTCGGCTCGCTCGTCGGCGGCGGCACCCGGCCCACGCTGATCGGCCCGGCGCACGCCACGATCGGCAGCGCGGCCGGGGGACGACGCAACGCCCTGTGCGGCGCCTACGTCACCCACGACGACGACGCCGCGTGGCCGCCGGACCCGGCGCAGATCGGACACCTCTGCCCGACCTGCGCCGAACTGGCGACCTGGTGAGACCGCTCAGGCGCTGACGGTCTCCATCGCCTCGGCCAGCAGGGTGGTCGAGCGCAGCCGGCCCTCCAGCGTGGAGGAGGCGTGCCCGACGATGACCTCGTCGGCGTCGGCGAAGCGACGGAACTCGGTGAGCTGCTCGCGCACCTCCGACGGCGTGCCGACCGCGGAGTGGGTGAGCATCGAGTCGATCTGCCGGCCGGCACCGGAGTCCAGCAGCAGCTGCGCCTCCTCGTCGGTGAAGGTCTTGCCCCGGCCGAACAGCGAGGTGGCCCGGATCCGGCGCATGCCCTCGAACTCGGCGCGGGCGGCCTCGGTGGTGTCGGCGGCGACCACGTTGGCCCCGGCGATCACGTGCGGGGCCTGCAGCTGCAGCGAGGGCTGGAAGTCCCGGCGGTAGATCTCCACGGCCGCGCGCAGCGCCTGCGGGGCGAAGTGCGAGGCGTGCGCGTAGGGCAGGCCCAGGGCCGCGGCGAGCTGGGCGCCGAAGGTCGAGGAGCCCAGGATGTACAGCGGGACGTGCGAGCCGCGCCCGGGGATGGCGTCGACCCCGGGCACCCGGGTGTCACCGGCGAAGTAGGCCTGCAGCTCCAGCACGTCCTGCGGGAAGCGGTCCGAGGAGCGCGGGTCGGTGCGCATCGCGTACATCGTGTTCTGGTCCGAGCCGGGCGCGCGGCCCAGGCCCAGGTCGATGCGGCCGGGGTACATCGCGTCGAGGGTGCCGAACTGCTCGGCGATCACCAGCGGCGAGTGGTTGGGCAGCATGACCCCGCCCGCGCCCAGGCGGATCGTCTTGGTGTGCGCCCCGACGTGGGAGATCACCACGCTGGTGGCCGAGGAGGCGATGCTCGGCATGTTGTGGTGCTCGGCGTACCAGACCCGGGTGTAGCCCTGCTCCTCCGCGCGCTGGGCGAGAGCGACGCTGGCGGCGATGCTGTCGGTGACCGTCTGGCCGGGGGCGACGGGCGCCAGGTCGAGGACGGAGAGCGGGAACGACATGGGGGTGGGGCCTTCCTGGTCGGAGCGGAGGACCTCGCGGCCCTCCTCCGGTCGAACACCTCTCCCCCGGTGGCATTCCCGGGCGGCGCGGCCTAGAGCCAGGCGGGCAGGACCGGGAGGGGCCCGTCGGCGGTGAGGTCGGCGCCGTCGGAGCGGCCGGTCGCCCAGGCCAGGACGGCGGGCAGCTCGCCGGAGACGGCCAGCGCTCCGGTGCCCCAGGTGCGGTCCCCGGCGAACAGGACGACGTCGGGCACCTCGTCGCGGCGGTCCCACATCCGGAACACGTCGTCCACCAGTGCGGCGGCGAGCTCGTCGGGCACCTCGTCGAAGCCGACGCCGGCGTCGAGGTCGACCGCGTGCACCCACACCTCGCGGCAGCGCATCCACGGCACCTCCGTCGCCGGCACGGCTCGGCCCTGGGCGGTGCGCACCTGCGCGGACCAGGCGTCGTCCGGGAGGGCGTCGACGGCGGCGGCCAGCCGGACCACCGAACCGAGCACCTCGCTGCGGAGGTCGGCCGGGGACAGGGCGGCGGCGCTGTCGATGCCGGCCGCCCGGGCGTCGGCGGAGGCGTACATCGGGGTCTCCACCCCGGTGCGGGCCCAGGTCAGCAGGTTGACCAGGGCGTCGGCGTTGCGGGCCACGTGGGCCAGCAGCCGGTGCCGGGTCCAGCCGGGCAACAGCGACGGGGTGTCCAGCTCCTCGTCGGTGAGCCGGCCCAGCGCGGTGGCCAGGTGCTCCTCCCCCGCCGCCCACCAGGCCAGCACCTCGGTCGGGGCGCCCGGGGCGGTCACGGGCGGGGCCCGGCCAACGTCCGGGCGGTGGCGGCCGCGCCGTCGTCCAGGCCACCGGTGCCCGAGCGCAGGTGCAGCGCGGTCTGGTCGGCGATCCAGCGCTGGTGGGCGTCCCAGGCCTGCCCGGCGTCGCCGTCCAGCGCGGTGGCCACGTCGGCCCAGGTGGCGCCCTCGCGGAGTGCCGCGTGCATGCCCAGGTGCCGGCTGTCGTGCGCCTTGCGGAACACGACCTCGCCCAGGGCGAGCAGCTCCAGGGCCTCGTGCCGGTCCAGCGTGGTGCCGGTGTTGCGCAGGTCGGCCAGGAAGTCGTCGGCGTCGGCCGGGGCGGTGCTCTCCACGACGCCGGCGTCCCGCCGGGACAGGAAGTCGATGCGGTTGGCTGCGGTCACCAGGGTGACCTCGGACTCGAGTTCGCGGGGGGTGACGGTCATGCCCCCACCCTCCCGCACACGGCCGACGGCCGCCGCCCCCGGGAGGGGACGACGGCCGTCGGTCACGCGCGTCGGGTCAGACCCGGCCGCCGCCCTTGTTCCGGCGGTCGGCCACGAACTTCTTGACCTTGGCCTGGTTCTCCGGCTTCTGCGCCATCTGGATGGCCTTCTGGGCCGCCTTGCCCTTGAGCAGTCCGCTGAACAGCCCCATGAGGACCTCCTCGATCGATGTCTGAACCGCTGGTCCCTGCCCGCGGTGGCGCAGGTGCACACACCAACGACCTGCGGGCTCGTAGCGTCGGTGGCATGGCCCCCCGTTCCGTCTCCGGCACCGCCGTCGTCCCCGCTCCCCCGTCGGTGGTCTTCGACCTGCTGGCCGACCCGCGCCGGCACGCCGAGATCGACGGCTCGGGCACCGTGCAGGAGGTGACGTCGGGGCCCGACCGGCTGTCGCTGGGCGCCCGCTTCGGGATGGGCATGCGGATGGGTGCGGGCTACCGGGTGACCAACCGGGTGGTCGAGTTCGAGGCGGACCGGCTGATCGCCTGGCGGCACGTCGGTCTGCACCGCTGGCGCTACGAGCTGGCGCCGGTCGAGGGCGGCACCCGGGTCACCGAGACCTGGGACGCGACCCGCTACCCGGCGCCGGTGTTCTGGGTGCTCGACCGGCTGGGCTTCCCGGCACGGAGCCGGGAGGGCATCGCCGGCACCCTGCCGAAGCTGGCCGCGGCGGTCAGCTCCTGACGTAGGGGATGGTCTGCGGACCCTCGGGCAGCACGCACACCGTGGCCGGCCGGCCCAACCGCGCCGACTCCGCCTCGATCGCCGCGGCGATGTCCGGGGCGTGCCCGAGGTGGGCCTCGGCGAGATCGGCCGCACTCAGCCCGTCGGTGTGCACCGCGACCCGGTGCGCGGCCTGGATCCGGGCCTGCACCTGCACCTGCCACTGGTCGGGCACCGTCTCCGGCCGCGCGGCGATCATCGCCAGCAGCTCCTCCGGACTGCCGGCGCTGGTCAGCACCTCCCGGTACGAGCCGTGGTCGGGGAAGCCGTCCTCGCAGGCCGCCGCACAGACGATCAGCCCACCCGGCCGGCACACCTGCGCCGCGGCGGACATGCCCTTGACGGCCTGGTAGAGGTTCTGGTCCAGCGGGAAGCCCGACCCGGTCGTGACGACGACGTCGAACGGCGCGTCCACCGGGGCCATCGCCACGTCCCGGGCCCGCTCGACCGCCGCGGCGTGCATGGCCAGCAGGTCCCCGCCGAAGGCCGCGATCACCTGCTGGTCGGCGTTGAGGATGACGTCGAAGCCGAACGTGGTGCCGGTGGCCGCGGCGATCGCCCGGACGTCGTCGTGCACCGGGTTGCCCTCCACCACGCCCCAGGTGGCCCGGTCGCTGCCGATCCGGGCCGCGTCGTGCAGCACGAGCACGGTGTCCAGGCCGGCCAGCCCGGGGGCGACCATCTTCGGGCCGCCGGAGAACCCGGCGAAGAAGTGCGGCTCGACGAACCCGGTGGTGATCCGCACGTCGGCCTCGACCCACAGCGAGTTCAGCGTCACCGGGACGCCGTCCCCGTGGGTGCCGACGTCGGTGTGCGTGCCGGTGGCCCGGGCGTCGTGGTCGACCACCCGCACCCGGTCGAGCACCGCCCGGCCGAACATCGCCTCCAGCTCGGCCGGGGTCGACGCGCGGTGGGTGCCGGTGGCGACCAGCACGACCACGTCGGCGTCGTCGACGATGCCGGCCAGTTCGTCGAGCACGGCCGGGACCATCAGGTGCCGCGGCTGGGCCCGGGTGACGTCGCAGGCCGAGATCGCCACCGTCTGCCCGGGCCGCACGCGCTCGCGCAGCGGCGGCCCGGCGACCGGTGCGCGCAGTGCCCGGCGCAGCTCGGCGGCCACGTCGGGAGCGGCGTCGTGGTGCACCGGGGTGACCACGACGGCGTCGTCGGGGACCTCCACGGTCAGTCCGGTCCGGCCGTAGGCGAGTCGCACGGTCTGGGTCACGCTGCGAGCATGCACCGGTGCGCTCCCGTCTCGCGGTCCTGGTCTGCCTGCTCACCCTGACCGCCTGCGGCGGCGGTGGGGACGACGACGCGGCGTCCGGGCCGCCCCCGGCGGACGCGCTGCTGACCCTGGACGCCTCGACCGACCTGGGGTTCGCCGAGACCGGGGGCACCCTCGCCGTCCAGCTCGCCGCGGTGGACAGCACGGGCACCCCGGTGCTGGTCGGCCGGCAGACCGGCGCGTCGGCGTCCTTGTCCCGGGGCCCCGACCTCGCCGGGGCACCGCCCCTGGTCTCGCTCGGGGAGTACGGCACGCTCAGCGCGCTGGCCGTGGCCCCCGACGACACCGCGGTGCTGCTCGGACTGGCGGCCCCGGGCTCGGACAACCCGGTGCCCTCGGTGGTCCGGGTGGCCCCCGACGGCACCGAGCAGGCGCTGCCGATCACCGGGCCGGCGCCCACCGAGGGCCTGTCGTCCTCCGACGTCGGCTTCAGCGCCGACGCGAGCCGGGCCGCGCTGGCACTCGCCCCGCGGGACAGCAGCCAGGGCTTCCCGCAGTCCACCGGGGCCCTGCAGCTCACCCTGCTCGACACCACCACCGGCGCCCAGGTCGCCTCCCTCGCCGTCCCGCTGACCGACCCGGCGGCGATCGTGCCGGGGCAGCCCGACCCGGTGCGGGTGGACGACGTGGCGATCGGCCCCGACGGCGGGGTGACCGTCGCGGTGACCGTCGCCGGGGCCTCCCAGCTGCTGCGCTACGACGCCGCACTGTCCCCGGTCGGCGCACCGGTCGAGCTGCCCCGGCTCGAGGAGTTCGGCGGGTTCCTCGGCATCGGCCCCGACGGCACCGCCTACGTCACCACCACCGGGTCGGCGGTCGAGCTGGTGCGGGTGCCGACCGGGGCGACCGCAGCCGAGACCGTGGCCACCGTCGCCGAGGGTCCCGGCGGGGTGACCGGCATGGTGCTCGGTCCGACCGGGGACTACGCCTACCTGGCCGGGGTCACCGACATCGACCTCGGGGTGACGGTGCGGGCGGTCGACCTGGCCACCGGGGAGACGACGCCGGCCACCCAGCTGTGCGCCGAGGGCGGCACCCGCTCGCCCACCCTGGACCCGACCGGCACGTACCTGCTGGTGGACGGCACCTGCAACGAGCCCACGCTGCTCGAGTCCTTCGTGTGGACGCTCACCGCGGCCTGACGGCCCGGTCGAACGCCGCGCACATCAGGTCGTAGGCCGTGCGCGTGGACTGCGACTCCGGCGCGATCCCGTCGAAGGCGTGCGGGATGCCCGGCAGCAGGTGCAGCTCGACCGGCACGTCGGCGGCCACCAGTCGCCGGGCGTAGGCCAGCGCCTCGTCACGCAACGGGTCGTTGCCGGCCACCAGCAGGAACGCCGGGGCCAGCCCGCTGAGGTCGGTGGTCCGGTTCGGGAAGACGTACGCGGGGGTGTCCGCCCGGCCCTGCCGGACGTTGGCGACCACCTGGGCGACCTGCTGGCCGTCGATCACGGGGAACGCCGGCGACAACCGCGAGGGGTGCACCCGGTCGTCGGTGTTGGGGTAGAACGCCAGCTGCAGCGCCGGGGGCACCGCGCCCCGGTCCCGGGCGATCTGGGCCATGGACAGCGCGAGCGCCCCGCCCGCGCTGCTGCCGGTGACCACCACCCGGGCCGCGTCGACGTCGTCCCGCTCGGCGGTCCAGCGCACCGCCGCCCAGCAGTCGGCCAGCATCGTCTCGGCCGGCACGTCCGGTGCCATCCGGAAGTCCACGCTCACCCCGACCGCGCCGCAGCGGCGGGTCAGCTCCACGCAGCGCGGGTGCTCGGTGTCCAGCGACCCGAACGACCAGCCGCCGCCGTGGAACAGCACGTAGGCCGGGCGGCCGGGGGCCGGCGTCGTGGGCCGGTAGACCCGCACCGGGACGGCGTGACCGTCCTCCCCGGGCAGCGTCGTCTCGGTGATCTCCACGCCCTCGACCGACTCCGGCAGCGGCCCGCGGGCCCGGGCGGCGGCGATGAACTCCGGGTCGGTCATGTCCACCGCAGCCCGGCCCAGGAACGGGCTGGCGTCCATCACCGCGCGGACGTCGGGCTGCCAGGTCTCTGAGGCGCGCATCACACCCCCGACCCTAAGGTCGGCCCCATGACGCTCACGACCCTGCTCACCGGTGGTTCGTTCTTCGAGGGCCCGCGCTGGCACCAGGGGCACTGGTGGGTGTCGGACTTCTACCGCGGCCAGGTCCTCCAGGTGTCCACCGCCGGGGAGGAGACCGTCGTCCTCGAGGTGCCCACCCAGCCCTCGGGCTCGGGCCGGCTGCCCGACGGGTCGCTGGTGCTGGTGTCGATGACCGACCAGCGGCTGCTGCGCTGGGACGGCAGCGAGCTCGCCACCTACGCCGCGCTCGCGCCGTACTGCGGAGGGCTGCTCAACGACCTGGTCGTGGATGCCGCCGGGCACGTGTTCGTCGGCGACTTCGGCTTCGACCTGATGGCCGGTGGCGCCCCCGGCCCGGCCAGCCTCAAGCGGGTCGACCCGGACGGCACCATCACCGTCGTCGCCGAGGACCTGCTCTTCCCCAACGGCATGGTGATCACCGCCGACGGCGGCACGCTGCTCGTCGGGGAGACCCTGGGCAACCGGTACACCGCCTTCGACCTGGCCCCCGACGGCGCACTGTCGAACCGCCGGGTGTGGGCGCAGTTCGGGCCCGAGCCGACCGGCACGACGACCGAGGAGGTGCTCGGTCAGCTGGTGATCGCCCCCGACGGCTGCACCGGGGACGCCGAGGGCCACGTGTGGGCCGCCGACGCGGTGGGCGGTCGCGCCGTCCGGATCGCCCCGGGCGGGGAGGTCGTCGACGAGGTGCGGGCCCCCGAGGGCCTCGGTGTCTTCGCCTGCGCCCTCGGCGGGGACGACGGCCGCACCCTGCTGCTGTGCTGCGCCCCGGACTTCCTGGAGCACGCCCGCCGCCCGGTCCGCGAGGCCGTGCTGCTGACGACCACCGTCGCCGTCCCCCACGCCGGCCGCCCCTGACCCCGCCCCCGACGACAAGCGCCCTTCTCGTCAGCCGTCCTGACGAGAAGGGCGCTTCTCGTCGGGGTGGGGGTGTCGATGGACGGGGGCGCCGTTCGTGTGGAGGGTGTCGGCAGCACGGCCGACCACGTCCCCGGAGGTCCGCATGACCCAGTACCTGCTCAGCGTCGTCACCCCCAGCGCCGGCACCGACGAGCACCAGGTGCCCACCCCCGAGCAGCTCGCGCCGATCATGGCCCGGGTCGCCGCGCTGCAGACCGACATGAAGGAGGCCGGTGCGTGGGTGTTCGCCGGCGGGCTGGAGGCGCCGTCGACGGCGACCGTGCTGCGCCCGGACGGGGACGACGTCCTGCTGGTGGACGGGCCGTTCGCCGAGGGCAAGGAGTACCTCGGCGGGTTCACCGTGATCGAGGCACCCGACCTGGACGCCGCGCTGGACTGGGGACGGCGCACGGTGGCCGCGATCGGGCTGCCGATCGAGGTCCGGCCCTTCGCCTGGTGAGCGCACTGGAGGAGGTCTTCCGCGCCGAGCACGGCCGGGCGGTCGCGGTGCTCACCCGGCAGCTGGGTTCCCTGGACCTCGCCGAGGAGGCGGTCGCGGAGGCCTTCGCGGTGGCCGCGGCGACCTGGCCGACCCGCGGGGTGCCGCCGTCCCCGGCCGGGTGGGTGGTCACGACGGCCCGGAACAGGGCGATCGACCGGCTCCGCCGAGACGCCGTGGGGACGGCGAAGACCGCTCAGCTGGCGCTGCTGCAGGCGCAACCGGAGCTGGTGGACGTGGGCGCGGTGCGCGACGACCAGTTCCGGCTGCTGTTCACCTGCTGCCACCCGGCGCTGGCCCCGGAGGCACGGGTGGCGCTGACCCTGCGGATGGTCGCCGGGCTGTCGACCGCGGCGATCGCCCGGGCGTTCCTGGTGCCCGAGGCGACGATGGCGGCCCGGATCACCCGGGCGAAGAAGAAGATCGCCGCCGCCCGGATCCCCTACCGGGTGCCCGAGGCCGTCGACCTGCCCGCCCGGCTGGGATCGGTGCTGGCGGTCGTCGCCCTCGTCGGCACCGAGGCGCACTCCCCCGCCGGCGGTGACGAGCCGACCCGGGACGACCTGCTGGAGGAGGCCGTCCGGCTGGCCCGGCTGCTGGTCGAGCTGCTGCCCGACGAGCCGGAGACGCGGGGCCTGCTGGCGCTGCTGCTGCTCACCGCGTCGCGCCGTCCGGCCCGGGTGGTGGACGGCGTGCTGGTGCCGCTGGACGCCCAGGACCGCACCCGCTGGTCGCGGGTGCACCGCGAGGAGGGCCAGGAGCTGGTGCGGACGTGCCTGCGGACCGGCCGTCCGGGGCCGTTCCAGGTGCAGGCGGCGATCGCGGCGGTGCACGCCGATGCACCGACCTGGGCCGACACCGACTGGGCGCAGGTGGTCGCGCTGTACGACCAGCTGCCGGCGACGCCGGTCGTGGCGCTGAACCGGGCGGTCGCCGTCGCCGAGCTGGACGGGCCGTCGGTCGGCCTGGCGCTGGTGGACCGGATCGGGCTGGACCGCTCCCCGGTCTTCCACGCCGTCCGCGCGGACCTGCTGCGCCGGCTGGACCGCCCGGCCGAGGCGGCAGCCGCCTACGCAGCCGCGCTGGACCGGACGTCGAACGCCGCCGAACGCGCCGACCTCGAGTGGCGGAGGAGCAGGCTCAGCGGCTGACCGCGTCGTGCGCGGCCTGCCAGAACTCCTCGGGGCCGTCGTGCGGGCCGGTCATCATCCGCTGGGTGAGCAGCACGGCGACCAGGTCGAGGGTGGGGTCGCCGTAGCCGGTGGTGCCGGTGCCGCCGGTCCAGCCGAACCGGCCCGGCGTGGTCCAGGGGTCGCTGACCTCCAGCGTCAGCTCCAGGTTGCCGGCGGCCCAGGTGCGGCCCGGGCCGAGGAAGGTCTGCGCCGAGGCGCGCTGGCGGTCGGTCAGCGGGTCGCGGAGCACATCGGCCGCGGCCACCCCGAGCAGGGCGTCGTCGGCGATCGCACCCAGCAGGCCGGCGACGTCGGCGGCGGTGCTGAGCAGCCCGCCGCCGAGGGACTCGAAGACGGGCGGGCGGGACCAGACGCCGTCGGGTGGGTCGAGCACCTCGAGCCCGTCCTCCCCGGGGGCGTAGGCGGTCGGGAGCGGATCCGCCGTCCAGAAGCGGGTGTCGGTGAGGCCCAGGGGCCCGGTGACCCGCTCGGCCAACAGTTCCGCGACGCTGCGGCCGGTCACCCGGGCGAGCAGCACGCCCAGCGCGTCGCTGCCGGAGTGGTACTGCCACCCCTCCCCCGGCTGGTCGGCCAGGGGCAGCGCGCCGAGCCGGGTGAGCCAGGTGTCCGGGTCCAGCGCCGGCGGCAACGGGCCGGGGGCGACCTGCTGCTCCCACATGGCGTGCGCCAGTGGGGAGGCGTCCATCCGCAGGCCGAACCCGGCCGTCATCTGCAGCAGGTCGGCGACCGTCACCGGGCCGCGGGCCGGCACCCGGACGTCGAGCGCGGCGGTGGGGTGCACCAGCACGTGCAGGTCGGCGAGCTCGGGCAGCCAGCGGGTCACGTCGGCGGCCGGGTCGAGCGTGCCGTCGGCGATCAGCGACTGCGCCAGCACCCCGCCGAACGGCTTGGTCAGGGAGGCGATCCGGAACGGGGTGTCGGGCGTCATCGGGATCGCCGACCCCAGGTGCTGCACCCCGGTGGCGTGCACGTGGGTCGTCCCGGCGTGCCGGACGGCGGCGACCGCACCGGGGAACCGGCCCTCCGCGACGTGGGTGTCGACCAGGGCGAACAGCTCGGTGAACGTCATGTCCCACCGACTCGCCCCGGGCGCCGGACTCATCGGCCCAGCAGCTCGGCGAGCCGGTCGAGGAAGGGCAGCTGGCCCTTGACGAGCTTGATGGCGGCAGTCTCGAGGTCCAGCCAGGCGGTGCGGTCGATCTCGGGGAACTCCTGCACGTTGCCCGACCGGGGCGGCCACTCCAGGGAGAACGTGTTGCTTACCGTGGCCTCGGCGTCCAGGTCGCCCTCGGCGGCCCAGACGGTGAGCGTCTTGCTGCCCCGCACCACCCCGAGCGGGACGACGGCCTCCGGCGCGGGTGAGCCGATCTCCTCGGCGAACTCCCGGCGGGCCGCGGCCAGCGGGTCCTCCTCCTCGGTGTGCTCGCCCTTGGGGATCGACCAGGCGTGCTCGTCCTTCCGCGCCCAGAACGGCCCGCCCATGTGGCCCAGCAGCACCTGGAGCTCGGGGGTGCGGCGGTAGAGCAGGATCCCGGCGCTGCGCTTCACCCGCCCATACTGCAACTCCATTGAGGGTGGACCCGCAGCCCCACCCTGCCGGAGGCTCACGCCGAGTCGCCACGCTCAGAGAGCAAGAGCACGGGACCTTGTGTGAGGTCCCATACTGCATCCATGCCGTTCTCACTCGATCCAGATCGAGTGCCCCACCGCAAGCACATGGGCGCCATCCTCGGGTTGTTCGATAGCCCCCCACACCGCGACTGGCTTGTATGGTGGACAGGTTTTTGGTTCTTGATAAGCATCCTGGCCATAGGGTTCCCCTCACCCGACAGTGTTCGTACCAGCGATCTACCCCGGTGGCTGGATGCCACGTTGGCAGCCATCTTCTTCACGGCGGTGTTTGGCGTTCTGCCCGCATACATCCGGGTACGCATCCGCCGTCGGCTCTTGGCCCGCAAGAGTCGAGCCAGAGGCGGGGAACATCAGAACGTCCCGCCTGCAGCCGAGGCCGTTCCCCCACAGCCCGAAAGGCAGCATGCGGGGACGCCTGGCGCACCAGCCGCCAAATCTCGACCCCGCGCGAGCCAACCGCAGCCTCCCGTGACGTCTCAGAAGGCGGAATCAGAGGTACTTCCGGACCTGCGGACGGACGCGGTGCTGGCTCGCGCAGCAGAAGGCCTGCCGTATCCCGTCGCGAGAGCCGTACGACGCCTCCAGCAGGCGAACACCCCGAGGGACACCTATGAAGCCACCCTTCGGGCGGGAGAGATGTTGAGCATCGTGATAGGCATCTCGGCGGTCGCCTGGGCCGTTTCCTGCGGTCGCCAGATTCCAGGTATCGACACCCTCCTCGCTGCGTTCAGCAAGGGAGTCGCGCAAGGGGCTTGGCTTCAGGCTGCTCAGTCGGTCGAACGTCCATTGGCTGAAGACGGAGGCTTTCCCGGCCTCGCCGCGACCCTCGGAAGAACCAAGGGCAGCACGGCCGTCCTTGACGATCTAAAGCTAATCACGGAAGAACGAAATGCCTGGGCTCATGGTGCGAGTCCGCGCTCGCAGCCTGAGGCCGCTGACCGGACAGCAACCATCTTGCCGGCTCTGCTTCGTGCCCTTGAGCGTGCCCAGCCGCTTGCCGCGCATGACTGGCTTATGGTGGAAGGGGTCCGGTTGATCCGTCAGACAGGGCGGTTCGAGTTGTCCGCAGCGCGAGCTATGGGCGCCCATCCGGATTGGCATCGTTGCTATGTCGATTCAGAATCCGCTACTCCTGACGACTGCTTTTATATACAAACGCCCGATGGCCTCATCGATCTGTTACCATTTGTAGTGATGCGAAAGTGCCCGAGGTGCAATCAGCCCGAACTAGCATATGCGGATCGGATCGATCGAAAGCGCGGTGTTGCCCTGAAGTCATTCGACTCAGGTCACCCATTCTTCGACAATTCACTAACGCCTGATCTACTCGTTCTTCTCGGCCCCACCGCGGGGTCTCCGCCACCAAAAGCCTAAAAGTCTGAGGATCTGTCCCCTCGCAGGGACTGCGCACCGAGATTTACCCGGACTGAGCGGGCTGCATCAGGTCGGCAGACTCTCTCATCCATGCCCGATGAGTCCGGCCCGGTGCGGCAGTCTCCCCGGGCATGACGCAGACCCTGGACGCCCCCGGCGCGACGCTCTCCTACGAGGTGCTGGGCTCGGGCCCCGTGCTGGTGCTGATCGGGCACCCGATGACCGGCGACGGGTTCCGTGCGCTGGCCGCGCAGTTCCCCGACCGCACCGTCGTCCTGCACGACCCGCGCGGCACCGGCGCCAGCCCGATGACCGACCCGACCGAGCCGCCGGACGCCGACGTGCTGGCCGAGGACCTCTCCCGGGTGGTCGCCGCCGTCGGCGACGGCCCGGTGGACGTGTTCGGGTCCAGCGGCGGCGCGATCACCGCGATGGCCCTGGCCGCAGCCCACCCCGACCGGGTGCGCACCGTGGTCGCGCACGAGCCGCCGCTGACGGAGTACCTCCCCGACGCCGCGCACGCGCGGGAGCAGCTGGCCGGGGTCGCGGCCACCTACCGGGAGCAGGGTCTCTTCCCGGCGATGGGCGCGTTCGGCGTCGTCGCCGGGTTCTCCATGCCCGAGCCCCCGGCCGACGCGCCCCCGCCGCCGATGCCGTCGGAGGACGACCAGCGCTCGATGACCCGGATGGTGCTCGGCATCCAGAGCATCTGCACCTACCGGGTGCCACCGCTCCCCGCCGGCCGGGTGCGCATCGGGGTGGGCGCGTGGTCCGGGGACGCCGAGCTCACCGGCCGGACCTCGCGCGCGGTCGCCGCCGAGCTCGGGCTGCCGCTGGACGTCTTCCCCGGCGGGCACGGTGGCTTCGTGCCCGAGCAGGGCGGGGACGTCGAGGCGTTCGCCGCCGTCCTCCGGACACTGCTGGGCTGACCCTCAGGCCGCGGGCGACCAGCCCAGCGCCGGGCCGAGCTCCTGGGCCGTGTCGGTGAGGATCTGCACGTAGTCCTCGTGGTCGAAGCTGAACGGGAGCGCGAAGGCGACCTCGGTGACCTGCTGGAACCCGGCGTGTGCGTACAGCTGCTCGGCGATCTGCTCGGACGTCCCGACGACGTCCGGGGCGAAGAGCAGCTTGCCCGGCCCCTGCGGCTCGCGGGTGCGGGGCAGCCGGGCTGCGGCGTAGGCCTCGTACTTCTCCCGCTGCGCGGGGGTGGCCGAGTCGGTGGGGATGACGACGAGGCCCTGGGAGACCCGGCCCTCGGGGAACGCCTCCCGGTAGGCGGCGATCTGGGCGCCCTGGGTGCCGGCGAAGTCGCCGTCGGTGGCGCCGGTGAGCACGCTGGAGGTGAGCAGGTTCAGCCGCTGGGACGCCGCCCACGCCGCCGAGCGGTGGCTGCCCGCGCCGTACCAGACCCGGTCGCGCAGGCCCGGGGAGTGCGGCTGGATCCTGTCGGAGTACACCTCGATGCCCTGCGTGGTCGCGGTGGTCACCGGCTCCCCGCCGACCATGGCCAGGAACCGGCTGACCCGCTCGTAGCTGAAGTCCTCGACGTCCTGGGTGTCCGGGTAAAGCGCGTCCTTGACGTCGTCCCAGCGCATCGGCTGGCTGGTGCTCACGCCCGGGTTGATGCGCCCGCCGGACAGCAGGTCGACCGTGGCCAGGTCCTCGGCCAGCCGCAGCGGGTTCTCCCACGCCAGCGGGGTCACCGCCGTCCCCAGCTCGATGCGCGAGGTGCGCTGCGAGGCAGCGGCCATGATCGCGACCGGGCTCGAGACGCCGAACTGCAGGTGCCGGTGCCGCAGCCACGCCGAGTCGAAGCCGAGCTCCTCGCCCAGCTGGATCTGGGTCAGCAGCGCCTCCATCCCCGGGCGGGGGTCGGCGCCGTCGAAGACGCCGATGGTGAGGAAGCCGAGCTTCTGCAGGGGCACGTCGGGCGTGGGCACGCCCGGGCAAACCCCTGCCGGCCCCGACTGCTTCCCGGAAACCGCGGTTTCTGGGGTCAGGGCCAGATGTCGCGGAGGGCGCGCAGGACGTTGCCGCCCAGGACGGCGCGGACGTCGGCGTCGGCGAACCCGCGGTCGAGCAGGAACGCCGCGACGTTGGGGAAGCACTCGGCCGGGTTCTCCAGGCCGTCGACCCACGGGACCCGGACGGGCTCGGGGGCGCCGGGGCGGGGCTCGGTCTGCAGCAGCCCGGCGAAGGCGGTGTGCAGCCCGACGTGGTCGCCGAACAGGGTGTCCGGGCCCAGCCCGACGTGCTCGATGCCCACCAGGTCGATGCAGTACAGGAGGTGGTCCATCACGGAGGCCAGGCTGTGCGCGGGGTGCGCGTGCGACACGGTGGTGTGCGGGGCGGCCGAGATGCCGATGACCCCGCCGGTGTCGGCCACGGCCCGGATGAGGTCGTCGCCCTTGAGCCGTGGGACGTCCCAGACCGCCCGGGCGCCGGCGTGCGTGCAGAACACCGGCGCGTCCGAGACCGCGCACGCGTCGATGCCGGTCCGGTCGGAGGAGTGCGAGACGTCGACGGCCAGGCCGAGCTGGTTCATCCGCCGGACGGCGCGCCGCCCCAGCGCGGTGAGCCCGCCGTCGACCGCCTCGTTGCAGCCCGAGCCGAGCGCGTTGGCGTCGGAGTAGGCGATCCCGCACTGCCGGATGCCCAGCCCGAACAGCACGTCCAGCTTGTCCAGGTCGTTGCCGATCGGGGTGGCGGCCTCCAGCCCGAACACCAGCCCGACGGTGCCCGCGGCGTGCGCGGCCTCGATGTCGGCCACGGTGCGGACGACGACCACGTCGGACTGGTGCGCCAGGTCGGCCAGCCGCATCCCCAGGTCGAGCACCACGTCGTCCCACTGCCAGGGGGCGTTGCCGGTGACGCAGGCGGTGCCGTCCATCATGTTGTCGAACACCACGGTCAGCCCGGACGCCGCGAGCCCGGCGAACGCGGTGTGCTGCCGGCCGGTGCGGTTGTACCGCGGGGTGTCGGCCATGTCGGCCGGGAAGAGCACCGGGTGGTCGTGCAGGCTGATCGTCAGCGACCCGTCCACCAGCCGGCGCGCCCGGGCGACGACGTCGGGCGCCGGCGGCGTCGACCACGGCGCGACCCGCGGGCCGTCCGGGGCGAGCGGGACGACGGGCAGGCCCAGGTCGCCGGCCAGGTAGTCGTAGGAGGAGTAGGTCACGACGCCGCCAACCGGTCCCAGAGCCCGGCCCAGGCCCGCATGCCGGCCTCGATCCGGGCGACCCGGAAGAACTCGTCCGGGGCGTGGTGCTGCTCGTCGGCGGTGGCGAAGGAGAAGAACAGCGTCTTGACCCCCAGCACGTCCTCGAACAGCGCGGTGCACGGCAGGGTGCCGGCGATGACGGCCAGCAGCACCTCCTCGCCGGGGTGCACCTCGGCGAGCGCGGCCCGGCCGGCGACGACCGCGGGGTGGTCGGGCTCGATCCGGTAGGCCGGCACCCGCACGCCGTCGTCGTGCACCTCGACCCGCACACCGGGCAGCCGCTGGCCGAGCACGTGCGCGGTCACCGCGGCCACCACCGCGTCCGGGTCCTGCTCCCCCACCAGCCGGCAGGTCACGTGGGCGGTGGCGGTGTGCGGGACGACCGAGTACTTCCCGCCGCCGGTGACCCCGTTGACCTCCAGCGTGGGCCGCTCCCAGAGCCGGGTCAGCGTGTCGAACCCGGGTTCCCCGGCGAGCTCAGGCACCCCGAGGAAGTCCCGGTAGGCGTCCTCGTCGAAGGCGATCGCGGCGAGCTCGGCGCGCCGTTCCTCGGTCAGCGCCGGCACGCCGTCGTAGAAGCCGGGGACGGCGACGGTGCCGTCCTCGTCGTGCAGCGAGGTGAGCAGCCGGGCCAGGGCGTGCACCGGGTTGGCCACGGTGCCGCCGTACCGCCCGGAGTGCAGGTCGGTCGAGGCCCCGGTGACGACCACGTCGAGGGAGACCAGGCCCTTGGAGGCGATCGAGATCGAGGGCTCGGTGGGCCGCCACATCGCGCCGTCGGCGGAGACGACGAGGTCGCAGGCCAGCTCGGCGGCGTGCGCGCGCACGTAGTCGCCCAGGTGCGGGCTGCCGATCTCCTCCTCGCCCTCGATCAGGAACCGCAGGTTGACCGGGAGGGTGCCGCGTTCGGCGAGCAGCCGGCGGGCCAGGTGCAGCACCAGCAGCACCGGGCCCTTGTCGTCGGTGGCGCCCCGGCCGCGGACGACGTCCGCACCGCGCACCGTGGTGCGGGTCAGCTCGTAGGGCGGGGTGGTCCACGCGGTCAGGTCACCGGTGGGCTGCACGTCGTAGTGCCCGTAGACCAGCACGGTGGGCGCGCCCGGTGCGCCGAGCCACTCGCCGCGGACGACGGGGTGGCCGGCGGTCTCCTCGACCCGGCCGCCGGCGAACGCCAGCTGCCCGGTGAGCCACTCGGCAGCGGCCCGCATCGTCTCCGGGGTGGCGCTGCGGCTGTCGCTGGGGATCGCCACGTACTCAGCGAGGTCGGCCAGCACCTCCTCGGTGGCGCTCACCGGGTGCCCGCCAGCGCCAGCGTCCGGGCCATCTCGTTGCCCACGACCATCAACCCCTCGTCCAGTCCCATGCCCGGTTTGGCCAGCACCTGCGACGCCCCGCACGCCATCGCCACGTGCGCGGTGACCTGCGCCGACCGCTCGGTCTCGGCGCAGGTGCCGCCGCAGAACGCCTCGACCCCGGCCGCCCGGACGGCGAGCAGCGCCTCGACGGTGTGCGTCAGCGAGCCCAGGTCCGGGGTCTTGACCTGCACCACGTCGGCGGCGTCCGCGGCGAGGAAGGCCCGGACGTCGTCGGCGGTGTTGCACCACTCGTCCACCACCACCCGCACGCCGCTGCCCCGCCGGGCCAGCTCGGTGCGCAGCGCGGCCGACACCGCGATCTGGCCGGCCCGGTCCCCGCCGTCCACCGGGTGCTCGACGGCCAGCTCGAACGGCGCGCACGCCTCGCCGAGCGCGGCCAGGTACGCAGCGACCGCGCCGACGTCCCCGCCGAAGGCCAGCCCGAGGGTGCCGTAGACGTCCACGTGCAGCCGGGGCCGGTGCCCGGGGGCCAGTTCGCCGGCCCGGGCCACCAGCCAGCGCAGGTAGTCGGCCAGCCGCTCCCCCTGCGTCCCGATCAGCGCGAGGGAGTTGAACAGCCCGTGCGGCAGCACGTCGACCCGGTGCAGCAGCATCTTCTCGGCGTTCGCGTACCGGTCGTCGCCGGTCTGCCCGTACAGCGGCACGGCGGCCAGCTCGACGCCGGTGGCGTACTCGTCGCGGACCACCTCGGCCATCGTGCGGCGCTGGTGCCGGGCGGCGACGGCGAGCAGCGCCTGGCTCACCCCGTAGCCGATCGCGGTGTGCACCGGCAGCTGCGCGAGCTCCTCGGCGACCGGCCGGAACCCCGACACGTCCCGGCCCCGGAGGAGCGGAGCGACCTGACGCAGCACCACGTCCCGGGCCGCGACCGCGTCGAAGACCGGGTCCCGCCCGCCGACCCCGCTGTACTGCACCGCGGCGCAGTCGCCGTGCTCGACCGAGCCGTCCTCGAGCACCAGCAGCACGCTCAGCGCCTGGGCGGGCTGCCGGATCGCGGTGAAGCCGGGGGTGACCGGGGCCCCGGCATAGCCGAAGCCGTCGTGCTCGGCCCCGGCCAGGATCGCGGCCTGGTCGTCGGTGAAGAACCCGCCCCGCACCGGGACGGCGAGGACGTCGGCGATCCTCACCCGGCCAGCACGGTCTTGATCGAGCGGCGCTCGTCCATCGCTGCGTAGCCCTCGGCCACCCGCTCCAGCGGCAGGGTCAGGTCGAACACCGGGCCGGGGTCCAGCGTGCCGGCCAGCACCCGGTCGACCAGGTCGGGCAGGTAGCGGCGCACCGGGGCGATGCCCGCGGACACGGTCAGGTGCTGGCGGACGATCGGGAACAGCGCGATCTCCGGCGAGGTGTGCGGCACCCCCACCGCGCCGATCCGGCCACCCACCCGGGCCATGCCCAGGGCCATCTCCCAGGACTGCGGGGTGCCCACGGCCTCCACGACGTGCGGCGCCCCGCGGCCGGTGAGCTCGCGGACGGCGGCGATGCCCTCCTCGCCACGCTCGGCGATCACGTCGGTGGCCCCGAACGAGCGGCCGACGGCGGCCCGGTCGGCGTGCCGGCTCATCAGCACGACCCGCTCGGCACCCAGCACCGCGCGGGCACCGAGGACGGCGCAGAGCCCGACGGCGCCGTCCCCGATCACGACCACGGTGGAGCCCTCGCCGACCCCGGCGAGCACCGCGCCGTGCAGGCCGGTGGCCATCACGTCCGACAGCGCCAGCAGCGCGGGCAGCTGGACGTCGTCGATCCCGGCCCGTCCACCGGGCACGGCGACCAGGGTGCCGTCGGCCTGGGGCACCCGGACGGCCTCGCCCTGACCGCCGTCCGAGCCGGGGGCACCGAACCCGCCGCCGGCGTCGCAACGGGTGTGCACGCCGTCCAGGCAGGCCGGGCAGGTGTTGTCCGACCAGGTGAACGGGGAGACCACGAGGTCCCCCGGCCGGACGGTGGACACGGCGGAGCCCACGTCGGTGACCTCGCCGAGGAACTCGTGCCCGCAGCGCGAGCCGGTCGCCCGCTGGGTGATCCCGCGGTACGACCACAGGTCCGAGCCGCAGATGCAGGAGCGCAGCACCCGGACGACGGCGTCGGTGGGCTCGACCAGCGCGGCGTCCGGCACGTCCTCGACGGTGACGACGCCGGCGGCCTGGTGCACGGCGGCCCTCATGCCGGGCGCCCGGCGACGAAGGCGGCCAGCTCGTCGAGGTTGGCCACGCAGTTGACGCGCGTCCCGTCCTCGATGTCGTGGATGATCCGGCCGATCTCGGCGAAGACCGGCCCGTCCAGGTCGCGCAGCATGCTGTCGATCTCCGTCTTCCGCTTGCGCACCGCGAGGTCGCGGTAGATGCCGCTGTGGGTCTTGGCGCTGCGCCGGTTGAACGCGGCGAGCCGGTCGAGGGACCCCTCGAGGTCGTCGGGCACGAACCCGTCGAAGCTCTCCACCGGCACCGGTGCCTGAGCGAGCACCTCGCGCGCGACGGCGAGCATGAGCGGCCGGTACTCCGGGCGCTCCAGGGTCTCGGCGATGGACAGGTCGCTGACCGCTCCGGCCCAGAGCATCGCGCCGTAGGCCTCCTTGCCCCACAGGTAGCCCAGCACGTTGTCGGTGGCCTGGGCGTAGGGCAGCACGGCCACGAAGGCGCGCACCCGGTCGGTGATCTCACCGCCGTCGAGCTCGCCGACGTGGAAGGCGGCGACGTTGCCCTGCATGACCCGGCCCGGGCCCATCACGTCGGCGCCGATGTTGACGAAGGAGGACAGCACCCGCTCCTTCCCGACGGCGGCGACCAGCACGTCGGCGGTGAGCCCGTTCTGCACGGTGAGCACCACGCCGTCCGGGGCCAGCCGGGTGCGCAGCAGCTCGGCGGCGGCCGGGGTGTGGTGGCTCTTCACCGCGACGATCGCGCGGTCGATCCGGTCGGGCAGCTCCTCGGGGGTCACGATCGGCACCCGCACGGTGAACTCGTCGACCGGGCCCTCGATGCGGAACCCGTGCTCCCGGACGGCGGCGACGTGCTCGACGTCGGCGTCGCAGAGCAGCACGTCGACCCCGTCACGGGCCATCCGGGCACCCAACGTGCCGCCGATGGCCCCGGCGCCGATGACGACGACCGGCCCGGTCACGCCGGCACGACCCGGTCCAGGAAGCCGCGCAACGTCGACTGGAACAGCTCGCGCTCCTCGTTCTGCGGCGAGTGCCCGGACTCCTCGAACACCACGAGCTCGGCGTTGGGCAGCAGCGAGGCGATGGTCTCCGAGGAGCTGACCGGGGTGACCCAGTCGTGCCGGCCGACGGTGACCAGGGTGGGCGCGGTGACCGCGGGCAGGTCGGCCGTGAGGTCGTAGGAGCCCCAGTTGTGCTGGAAGCACCAGTTGTGCGCCTCGTGCCGGTAGATCCCGGCCTCCACCGCGGCCGCGGACTTCTCCGGGTCGTAGTGCTTGTCGTAGAGCGGGATGAGCTCGCTCCACAGCTGCTTGAGGTCGGCGTCCGACGTGGTCTCGCCGTGCCAGTAGCGGTTGAACCGCTCCCAGTCGATCTCCACCCGGTCCTGGGTGCGGGCGTTCTCGAACGCCAACTCCAGGTTCGACCCGTCGGCGGAGGTGTCGCGCAGGACGATCGCCTGCACCCGGCCGGGGTACCGGACGGCGTACTCCAGGGCGATGAACCCGCCGTAGGAGCCACCGGCGACGACGACCTGATCGGCACCGGTCCACTCGCGCAGGCCCTCGACGTCGGCGGCCCACTGCTCGTGGCTGTAGGGCGGCACGCCCTCGGAGAGCCCGCAGCCGCGGGCGTCGAAGACGACGACCCGGAACCGGTCGGCGAGCGGGCCGAAGGTGGCCTTCGGCTCGGCGAGGGAGCCGATGCCGCCGCCGCCGTGGTGGGCGATGAGCACCGGCCCGTCCTCGGGGCCGTGGACCTCGACGTTCAGCCGGGCGCCGTTGATGGTCAGGTCCACGCGGGGGTCTCCTCTGCAGGGGTGGTTCCGAGGACGCCCGCGGTCCAGCGGGCGACGGTCTGGTCCAGCACGGCCAGCGGCAGCGCGCCCTGGCCCAGCACCGTGCCGTGGAAGGCGCGGAGGTCGAAGCGGGCGCCGAGCTCGGTCTCCGCGCGGGTGCGCAGCCGGCCGATCTCCCGTCGTCCGACGGTGTAGGCCAGCGCCTGGCCGGGCCAGCACACGTACCGGTCGACCTCGCTGGTGACGTGCTCGCGGGTGGTCGCGGTGTGGTCGAGCATGAAGTCGATCGCCCGCGCCCGGGACCAGCCCAGCGCGTGCATCCCGGTGTCCACGACCAGCCGGCAGGCCCGCAGCGCGGCGAAGGACAGCATCCCGAACAGCGCGGTGTCGCCGGAGTACAGCCCCATCTCCTCGGCGAGGGCCTCGGAGTACAGCCCCCAGCCCTCGTTGAAGCTGCACGCCTCGACGTCGAGGTGCCGGCGGTAGCGGGGCAGGTCGAGGGTCTGGGCACTGGCCAGCTGCAGGTGGTGCCCGGGCACCGACTCGTGGAAGGCCAGCGCCTCGTACTCGAAGCGGAACCGCTCGGTGGGGTGGGTGGTGAGCAGGCAGTGCGCCCCCGGCCGCGAGCCGTCAGCGGCCGGGGGGCGGTAGTAGGCCATCGCCGCGCCCTCGGCGTCGACCGGGTTGATCTCCTCCAGCACGCAGGGGGCGATGTCGTAGTGCGGGAACCAGTCGTCTTGGGCGGCCTGGGCGCGCTCCAGCGCGGCCTGGGCGACGGCGACGATCTGGTCGCTGGTCTGGAACCGCAGCGCCGGGTCGGTGCGCAGCCGCGACACGATCGCCGGGAAGTCGGACTCCCCCAGCACCCGCTGCCCGACCTCGCTCCAGCGCGGGGCGAGCTCGGCCAGGGTGTCCAGGCCGATCTGGTGCACCTGCGCCGGGGTCAGGTCGGTGGTGGTGTGCCGGGCGACGGCGTCGACGTAGGCCTCCTCGCCCCCGGGCACGTTCGCGATGCCGACCCGGTCGTCGGGCCGGGCGACCGGCAGCAGCCCGCGCAGGGTGTCGGCGAGCGCGGCCATCGCCGGGCGGATCCGGTCGGCGACGACGTCCCGGTGGCCCTCGGTGCGCCCGCGCACCGGGGTGAGCAGCACGTCGTCGTCCAGGTCGGCGCGCAGGTGGCCCTCCAGCTGGCCGATCGCGTGCCGCACCCCGAGCTCGGTGGGCACCCGCCCGCGGGCGGCCTCGAGCTCGTAGCGCTCCCCCAGTGCGGTGAGGAAGCCGCCGATGCCGGCCAGCCGCGAGGCGTACCGGTCGGTCGAGTCGGCGTCGGTGACGGTCATCGCCGGGACGGCCTGGAACACCAGCCCCTGCCGGCTGACGTAGCCCTTGGCCGAGGCGTTCGCCGCCCAGAGCGCGTGGTGGGCATCGCGCGAGGCGCCGTGCGCGAGGACGGTCAGCACCCCGTGGTCGACCTGCTCGTCGGTGGTCGTGGGCACCACGTCGGCGAGCTCGGTGCCGATCGCGGCGAGGTCCGCGGCCGCGGCGTCACTGGCCTCGACCGACGGGTCGCCGACCAGGCCGTCGAACTCGGCGATGCCGAGCAGGGTGGCGTTGTAGGGGTCGTAGGTGTGCTGGAGGCGGAAGTACCGCTCGCCCAGCTCGTCGAGCCTGGTCATGGGACTCCTCAGAAGAGCGAGTGGCCGCCGTCGATGGACAGCGTCTGACCGCTGACCCACCCGGCGGCCGGGGAGGCGAAGAAGAGGACGCCGCGGGCGATGTCGGCCGGCGTCCCGGTGGCGCGGACGGCGATCTTGTCCAGCAGCGCCTGCTGCCCGGCCTCGCCGTAGGACTCCCACTGCGCCTGGGTGGTGGGGTTGGACAGCACGAAGCCCGGTGCGACCCCGTTGACGGTGATGCCGTGCGGGCCGAGCTCGTGGGCGAGCTGGCGGGTGAGGCCGATCTGGGCGGCCTTGGCCGAGGCGTAGGCCTGGATGCCGGTGAGGCTCACGCTGCGCCCGGCGCCGGAGGAGATGACCACGACCCGGCCGAACCGGCGTTCCTTCATGCCGCCCACGACGGCCCGGGTGCAGTTCAGCGTCGTCCGCAGGTTGGCGTCGTAGACGGCGTCCCAGGCCTCGTCGGTGAGCTCCTCCAGCGGGGTGTGGGTCTGCCCGACGACGCCGCCGGCGTTGTTGACCAGCACGTCGACCCGGCCGATGCCGGCCATGAAGGCCTCCACCTCCGCGCGCACCGACAGGTCCACGGTGTCCCTGTCGACCCCGTGCACGGTGGCCCCGGCGTCGCCGAGCGCGGCGGCGATGGCCGACCCGATGCCCTGCCCGGTCCCGGTGACGACGGCGGTCAGGCCGTCGAGCTCGGTCACTCGGACTCCACCGGCGGAGGCCCGGCCCGGAAGGCGCGGTGGATCTGCACCGACTCCTCCCAGGCGCGCATCCGGGCGAGCCCGGCCTCCCCGACCCGCTGGAAGACGCCCTCGACGAGGGCCTCCACCAGCACGACGAGCGCGGCGAAGGAGTCGAACGGGACGCCGTCGACGGCGATCGGCAGCACCACGTCGGCGTCGTCGGCGGCCGGCGACAGCCCCTCGTCGGTGATCACCAGCACCGCGGCGCCGCGCTCCCTCGCCAGGGCGGCGACCTGCTTGGCGGGCAGCTCGTAGCGGCGCAGGTCGAACACCACGGCGACGGAGTCCTTGCCCATCCCGAGGTAGAGGCCGATGTCGCGGCCCAGCGGCTCGGTGGCCAGCACGACGCCGTCCACCAGCTGGTCCAGCTGCATGACCAGGATCTGCCCGACGTAGCGGGAGAAGTAGCCGCCGTTGACCACGATGGAGCCCGCGGCGGTGGCGAGCAGCTCGACGGCGGCCTCGAACTCGCTCGGCGGCACGGTGGCCGACAGCCGGTCGACCAGACCCAGTCGCTGGCCCACCGAGCGGGAGAACAGCGTGCCGTCGCCCTCGCCGGTGAGGCGGTCGGCGGCCCGGCTGACCGGGGAGTTGAGCTGCTGGCTGACCTCCTCGCGCAGCCGCTGCTGGAACTCCGGGTAGGAGCCGATGTCCAGCCGGCTGACCAGCCGCAGCACCGTGGGGGTGCTGGTGCCGGCGCTCTTGGCCAGCTGGGCGGCGCTGGCCAGCCCGGCGCTGGGGTAGTCGGCCAGCAGCGAGCGGGCCACCTTCTTCTCCGCCGGGGACAGCTCGTCCATCCGGGCGAAGACCTCGTCGCGCAACGGGGTCACGTGTGCGTCACCAGCCGGGTGCCGTCGGAGTAGGCGGCGAACATCGCCGGGCTGTTGTGGCCCACGACGATCCGGCCGTCGGCGCCGACCGCGATCAGCCCGCCGATCGCGTCCCGGGTGTCCAGCTCGGCGGCGACGGTGTCGACCAGCGCCTGGTCCAGCGGGGTGCCCAGGTAGCGCACCCGGGCGGCGACGTCGTACGCGACGACGCCCTGCATGAAGGCCTCGCCGTGCCCGGTGCAGGAGATCGCGCCGACGCCGTCCCGGGCGTAGGTGCCCGCCCCGACGATCGGGGTGTCACCCACCCGGCCCTCGCTCTGGTCGACCATGCCGCCGGTGGAGGTGGCGGCCGCGACCCGGCCGGCGGTGTCCCGGGCGACGGCGCCGACGGTGCCGTGCCGGGAACCGGCCAGCACCTTGTCCTGCACGTTGCGCAGCTGCTGCACCCGGGCCGGGGTGAGGAAGTAGTCGCGCTCGACGGTGGTCAGCGCCCAGTCCTCGAGCAGCTGCCGGGGCGGGTCGACCAGGAGCACCGCGGCGCTGTCCTCGAGCACGCGGCGGGCGGCGTGCACCGGGTTGCGGGCGTGCAGGCAGGCCGCGACCGCACCGGCCCGGCCGTCACCGGTCATCACGCAGGCATCGAGCTCGGCGGTGCCGGCCGAGGTCAGCGCGGCACCGCGGCCGGCGTTGAACAGCGGGTCGTCCTCCAGCGCCTCGACGGTGGCGCAGACGGCGTCCAGCGCGCTGCCGCCGGCGGCCAGCACCGCCTCACCGGCCCGGTAGGCGGTGGTGAGCCCGGCGCTGTAGTCCGCGGCGACCTCCAGGGAGAGCTCCTCGACCCGGCCGCCGGCGCCGCCGTGCAGCACCAGCGACCAGCCCTGGGGCGAGGGCGGGGCGGTGAACAGCTGGGTGGTCACCGGCCACCGGCCTGACGGGTGATGTAGTTCGTGGCCACGAAGGCGGTGAAGACGCCGAGCAGGTCGTCCCCGGTGATCGCGATGGTCCGCTCCGCCGTCCGCTCGACGCCGCGCGCCCAGGTGGCGACCTCGGCCATGTCGCCGGTCTGCACGTCCAGCTCCAGGGTGGCCGGGCGGCTGATGCCCGGGGTCTGCACGGTGCCCGCGGCGACCCGGCGCATGGCCTCCTCGGCACCGGCCCGGATCAGCCGGCAGGACTCGTCGGGGTGCAGCGCGTCGGCGGAGAACCGGGTGAGCGAGGTCTTGGTGACCACGTTGACCCCGCCCTCGGCGTAGGGCGCGGTCTCCTCCCAGGTGACGGCGTCGCCGGAGACGAACGCGATCGGCACGCCGTAGTGCTCGGCCACGAGGGCGTTGATCCCGCTCTCCCCGACCAGCCGGCCGTTGACCCGGGCGGCGGCGAAGACCTCGGGGTTGTAGGTGTGGCTCAGCGTGGAGGGTGCCCCGGAGATGGAGCCGTGGTACCCGACGAAGAAGACGGCGTCGAAGGTCTCGTCCAGCCCCTGCATCATGTAGCGCGGCTTGTGCCGGCCACCGATGTAGCGGGCGTTGCCGGCCACCGCGCGCGGGTCGAGGTTGGCCATCGTGCCGTGGCTGTCGTTGAGCACGACCTCGGTCGCACCCCCGGCGATCGCGCCCTCGATGGCGGCGTTGACCTCGGCGAGCATCAGCTGGCAGCCGAGCTCGTAGCGGGCCCCGCCGCTGGGACGGCACTGGTCCCAGTCGACGATGCCGGCCACGCCCTCCATGTCGAAGGAGATCCAGGTCTTCATCGCGGCAGCTCCGTTGCAGTCGTGTCGGGTAGCGGGATGGTGGCCAGCTCGTCGGCCTTGAGGCAGGCGGACAGCCGGGCGGGGCCGATGGTCAGCAGGGCCGGGTCGGTGGCCCGGCAGCCGTCGTCGGCCAGGGGGCAGCGGGGGTGGAACCGGCACCCGCTGGGGACGTCGTAGGGCGAGGGCGGTTCGCCGTCCAGCTCGAACTCGTCGTTCACGCTGCCGGCGGTCATCCGCGGGATGGAGTCGATCAGCGCCCGGGTGTAGGGGTGCCGGGGCGAGCTGAACAGCTCCGCGGTGGGGGCCACCTCGACGATCCGGCCCAGGTACATGACCGCGACCCGGTCGGCCAGGTGCTGGACGACGGCCAGGTTGTGCGCGATGAACAGCACCGAGAGGCCGAGCTCGGCACGCAGCCGGGCGAACAGCTCGAGGATGGTGGCCTGCACCGAGACGTCGAGGGCGGACACCGGCTCGTCGGCGATGAGCACGTCGGGCCGCACCGCCAGCGCCCGGGCGATCGCCAGCCGCTGCCGCTGCCCGCCGGAGAACTGGCTGGGGTAGGCGTCGAGCACGTCGGCCTCCATGCCGACCAGGCCGAGCAGCCGGATGCTCTCCGCGCGCACCTCCGACCGCGGGACGACGTCGTGCAGCCGCAGCAGCTCGGCGAGCACGGCGCCGACGGTGAGCCGGGGGTTGAGCGAGGAGTAGGGGTCCTGGAAGACCATCTGCACCCGCCGGGAGGACTCCCGGTCGCGCTTGCCGGCCACGACGCCGTCGTGCTGCACGGTGCCCGAGGTGGGTCCGGTGCTGCCGACCAGGATCTTGGCCAGCGTCGACTTGCCCGACCCGGACTCCCCGACCAGCGCCAGCACCTCCCCGCGGCGCAGCTCCAGGTCCACGCCGTCCAGCGCGGTGAGGGTGCTGGACCCACGGCGCAGCACCTTGGACAGCCACGACGTCCCGAGGCTGTAGCTCTTGGTCAGGCCCTCGACCTGCAGCGCGGGCGCCTTCTCCGTGGTGGTCACAGCACGTCCCCCAGCCGGTCGGTCTCGAAGCAGGCGGCCAGCCGACCCGGGGCGACGGTGGCCAGCGGGGGCATCGCCGTCCGGCAGTGGTCGGTGACGTAGCCGCAGCGCGGGGCGAAGGGACAACCCGGGCCGCGGTCGGCGACGTTGGGCGGGAAGCCCGGGATGGGCACCAGTTCGCGGTCGGGCCGGTCGAAGTCCGGCGCGCTCTCCAGCAGACCCCGGGTGTAGGGGTGCTTGGGGGCGGCGAACACCTCGGCGACCGGACCGGCCTCCACGATGTGCCCGGCGTACATGACGTCGACGTCGGAGCAGGTCTGGTTGACCACCGCGAGGTCGTGGGTGACGAACACCAGCGCCGTCCCGGTGTCGGTGCAGAGCTTCTCCAGCAGCTTGAGCACCTGCAGCTGCACGGTGACGTCCAGGGCGGTGGTGGGCTCGTCGCAGAGCAGCAGCCGCGGCCCGCAGGAGACCGCCATCGCGATCATGATCCGCTGGCGGAGACCCCCGGAGAGCTCGTGCGGGTAGGCGCGGGCCCGGCGGGCGGGGTCGGGGATGCCGGTGCGGGCCATCATCTGCACCGCGAGGTCGGCGGCCTCCTTCTTGCCCAGCCCGAGGTGCCGGCGGGGGCCCTCGGCGATCTGGTCGCCGACCCGCATGACCGGGTTGAGCGCGGTCATCGGCTCCTGGAAGACCATTGCGATCTCCGGGCCCATCAGCGCGCGGCGCCGGCGGGCGGACATGGTGAGCAGGTCGCTGCCGCCGTACTCGATCCGGCCGCCCTGCACCGCGACCCCGCGCGGCAGCAGCCCGGCGATCGCCCGCAGGGTCAGCGACTTGCCCGACCCGGACTCCCCGACGATGCCCGACCGCTCGCCGGCGGCGACGTCGAAGGAGACGCCCTCGACGATCGCGGCCGACCGGGTGCCGATCGACAGGTCCTGCACGCTCAGCAGCGGGACCGACGGGTCGAGGGTCACGCGCTGCTGGTCGGTCTCGATGACGGTCACTTCCGGCGCTCCGGGGAGAGGTGGTCGGAGAGGCCGTCGCCGAGCAGCGAGAGGCCCAGGCTGGTGACCACGACGGCCAGGCCGGGGATGGTCGCCTGCAGCCACTGGGTGGTGATGAACTCCTGGCCGTCGAGGATCATCGAGCCCCACTCGGCGGTCGGCGGGGCGATGCCCAGGCCCAGGTAGCCCAGCGTGACGATGGCCATGATGTCCATGACGATGTCGCTCATCGCGTAGATCAGCGCCTGGCTCATCACGTTGGGGGCGATGTGCTTGAGCAGGATCCGGCCGTGGCTCATCCCGCCCAGCCGCGCCGCGATGACGTAGTCCTGCTTCTTCGCGACCAGCAGCTCCCC
Organism: Geodermatophilus sp. Leaf369; assembly: GCF_001424455.1. Classification (NCBI taxonomy): domain Bacteria; kingdom Bacillati; phylum Actinomycetota; class Actinomycetes; order Geodermatophilales; family Geodermatophilaceae; genus Geodermatophilus; species Geodermatophilus sp. Leaf369. The sequence goes on from NZ_LMQA01000004.1 coordinate 425,457, forward strand.
GCGCATGATCTTGGCGTAGGCGACCCAGGAGACCGCGGCGATCGCCAGGTAGATGCTGCTCTCCCCCGCGCCCAGGACGAACACCAGCACGATGACCAGCACGTAGAACGGGAAGGCGAAGAACACGTCGACCACGCGCATGACGACGGTGTCGAACCAGCCGCCGAAGTAGCCGGCGAGCGCCCCGACCACGGTGCCGACGACGAACGGGATGAGGACGGCGAGGAAGCCGATGCGCAGGTCGACCCGGGCGCCCCAGATCAGCCGGGACAGCACGTCGCGGCCGTACTTGTCGGTGCCCAGCCAGTGCGCGGAGCTCGGGTCCTGCAGGGCGTCCTGCAGGTTCTGCTTGACCGGGTCGTAGGGCGCCAGCAGCGGCGCGAAGACCGCCGTCAGCACCAGCAGGCCGGTGATGACCAGGCCCACCACGAGGGTGCCGTTGCGGTACCAGGGCTTGAGCTTGCGGGAGCGGACCGGGCGGCCGGCGTCGGCCGGGGTGACCTCGGCCGTGGCCTCGGCCTCGACCGCGTCCACCGCCGGCGGGGCGGGTGTCGTCGTCATGCGCGCTCCTTGGAGGCGAGGTCCACGCGGGGGTCGATGGCGGTGTAGACGACGTCGGTGAGGATGCCGACGACGACGACGAACAGCGCGACCACCAGCGCGACGGCCTGGATGGTCGGGAAGTCGCGGGCGAAGATCGCGTTCACCATCAGCGAGCCCAGGCCCGGGACGGCGAAGACCTTCTCGATCACCAGGGAGCCACCGACGAGGTAGCCCAGGTTGACCCCGATGATCGACACGGTCGGGATGGCCGCGTTGCGCAGCACGTGCTGGCGGAACAGCGGGACGCCGGCGGCGCCCTTGCTCCGCGCCGTCCCCACGTGGTCCGAGCCCAGCACCGCGATGGTGGAGGCCCGCAGGCTGCGGATGGTCGTCGGCGACATGGCGATCGCCAGCGTCAGCGCCGGCAGGAACAGGTAGTAGAGGTGCTCGCCGGGGGTCTTGCCGTACCCGCCGACCGGGAAGGCCTGGGCCTTCACGCCCAGCAGCAGGATGAGCATGATGCCGACCCAGAACTGCGGCATGCCCTGCCCGAGCAGGGTGAACGCCCGGACGGCGGCGTCCCGGACCCGGCCGGGGGCGCTGGCGGCGACGGCGGCCAGCGGGATGCTGATCACCAGCGAGAGCACCAGCGCGTAGGCCAGCAGCGACAGCGTGATGGGGACGGCGTCGGCGACCAGCTCGGTCACCGGGCGCTGGTAGGTGATGCTCTGGCCGAGGTCGAGCTGGACCAGGTTGCCCAGGAAGCGCAGGTACTGGTCGAACAGCGGCTCGTTGAGCCCGAGCTGCTCGTTGAGCGCCGCGACCCGCTCGGGGGTGGCGGACTGGCCCAGCAGCACCAGGGCGGGGTTGCCCGGGAGCAGGTGGACCATGAAGAAGACGACGATCGTCACCCCGAACACCACCGGGATGGACTGCAGCAGCCTGATCGGGACGAACCGGAGCCGGTCGAACACGTGCCCACCTCCTCGGTGAGGCCGGGGGGTGCCCCGGGGGCGGCGCGCAGGCCGCCCCCGGGGCAGGGACTCACTCGGTCTTGTAGACCTCGGCGAGCGGGTAGTTGCCCAGCGGCGTGACCTGGAAGCCCTGGACGGCGTCGGTCATCGCGTAGGCGTAGGGCGAGTAGTAGAGGTAGGCGAGGAAGGCGCTCTCGCCGGCCTGCTCCTGGATCTGGGTGTACAGGTCCTGGCGGGTGCCCTCGTCGATCTCGCGCTGCGCCTGCTGGTTGAGCTCGATCACGGCCGGGTCGTCCCAGTAGGTGAAGGCGGAGTGCGAGCCGCCCTCGGGGTCCACCGCGAAGGAGGTCCACTGGTCGGGGTCCGGGATGTCCATGGTCCAGGCGGAGATCGTCATGTCGAAGTCCGAGGCCAGCCGGGCCTGCTTGTTGGCGGTCGGCTCGAGCTGGCGGATCTCCATGTCGATCCCGAGCTCGGCGAGCTGGGACTGCATGATCTGGGCGACCGAGGCCTGGTTGGGGTCACCGGAGGCGATGAGCAGGCTGGTGGAGAAGCCGTCCGGGACGCTGGACTGCGCCATCTCGTCGCGGGCTGCGTCCAGGTCGAAGGTCGGGCCCTCGACGCTCTCGTCGTAGTACGGGGTGCCCGGGCTCAGCAGGGAGTTGGCCGGCTCGCCGTTGCCGTACAGGACGGCGTCGACCATCGACTCGCGGTCGATGGCGAAGGCGATCGCCCGGCGCACGTGGACGTCCTGGAAGGGCTCCACCTGCTGGTTGAAGGCGATGTAGTCCATCCGGGTGGACGGGAAGGCGGTCGCGGTGACGCCCGGGGTGGTGGACAGCGACTCGAAGCTGGACCAGTCCGGGGTGTCGTCGATGTCGATCTGGCCGCCCTGCAGCTGCAGCTTGCGGGTGTTGGCGTCGGGGACGACGGTCCAGGTCACGCTGTCCAGGTAGGGGCCGTTCTCGCCCCAGTAGGAGTCGTTGGCGGTGAGCGTCAGGTACTGCCCGCGCTGCCACTCGTCCCAGACGAAGGGGCCGGTGCCGACCGGGGCCTCGTAGAACTGCTCGGCGGTCTGGCCGTCGTAGTCGGCCGGGATGATCGCGTTGGCGAAGATCGACAGGTCGGCGATCAGCGGGGCCCAGGGGTACTTCACGGTGATCGAGACGGTCTGGTCGTCCACGGCCTCGACGGTGTCGATGGCGGCGTTGACGAAGCCCCAGCCGTCGGCGCCGGTGGCGGTGTTCTCGTCGAGGGAGAACTTCACGTCCTCGGCGGTCAGCGGGTCGCCGTTGGAGAAGGTGACGTCGTCGCGCAGCGTGATCGTGTAGGTCAGCTGGTCCTCGCTGACCTCGTAGCCGGTGGCCAGCAGCGGCTCGACGGTCGAGCCGTCCTCGCTGACGGTGAACAGCGGCTGCATCATCTGCTGCATCACGTAGATCGAGTTGTTGTCGAACGTCGTCGTCTTGTCCATCGAGATGGCGTCCGCGGCACGGGCGATGGTCAGGTCACCCCCCATGACCGGCTCGGAGCTGCCGCCGCCGGCGCTGGAGCTGTCGCTCCCGCCCCCGCAGGCGGTGAGCGCGACGGCCGCGACGACGGCGATCGCGGCGGACCTGGTTCGGGTTCTGCGTGTCATGACTGTCCTCGTCGATCTGCCCGCGACGCGGGTGGGTGGGAGGTGTGCCGAGAGACGTGCTGGGGGGTGCGCCGGGCCCTCCGGACGAGCTGCGGAGGGATCACCTCGGCCATCGCTCGTTCGGGTGAGGGGACCGTAGCGTTCATTACAAGGACAGCCAAGAGGCTGCTGCTCGTTACGTTTGTAACGTCTTGGTTGCGTCGGCCATCCGGATCGCTGACCTGCGCCTCAGCCCCCGAACGCCCCTGGAACCGATCCCACCCGCCCCACGAGCCCCACCCCGCTGACGACAGACGCCCTTCTCGTCAGCCCGGGCCCGGATCCCGGAAACCGCGGTTTCTGGGATCCGGGGGTCAGTCGGTGGCGACGGCGCGCAGCTGGGCGAGAAGCTCGGTGATGACCCGGGGCAGGTCGGGGCCGGCCGGGTCGCCCGCCCACCGGTCGAAGGCCAGCCGGAAGACCGTCACGCCGGTCTCGGCGGCCAGCGTGGCAGCCGGTTCGGCGACACCGCGCTCCCCCAGCGCCCCGGCGACGGCACGGGCCAGCGCCGCCATCTTCTGCAGCTCGCGCTCGCGCAGCTCGGGGTGGGAGGTGACGACGGCGGCGCGCCGGCGGGCGTCCGCGCCGAAGGAGTCCAGCAGCAGCCCCCCGGCGTGCAGCCCGGCGGCGACCGCCGGCAACGGCGCCTCGTCCGCGGGTGCGGCGACCACCGCGGCGACCACCAGGGCCTCGAGCTCGCCGGTGCTGTCGAAGAGCACCTCGCGCTTGTCGGCGAAGTGACGGAAGTAGGTCCGCTCGGTCAACCCGGCCCGCTCGGCGATGTCGGCCGTCGTCGTCCGGTCGTAGCCGTGCTCGACGTAGAGCTCCATCGCGGCCTGCATGAGCCGCCCGCGCGCGTCCGGTGCCCAGCGACCCATGGGGGCGAGGCTACCGATGACAGTGACTGACATCTGGTGCTAGCGTCCATGTCAGTCACTGTCATCCCTCGTCCGGAGGTACCTCCCATGCACGTCCTCGTCACCGGCGCGTCCGGCTGGATCGGCTCCGCCGTCGTCCCCGAGCTCCTCGCCGCCGGCCACCGGGTCACCGGCCTGGCCCGCTCCGAGGCCTCCGCCCAGGCCCTCACCGCAGCCGGCGCCGCCGTGCTGACCGGGTCGCTGGACGACCTCGACGTGCTGCGGTCCGGCGCCGAGCAGGCCGACGCCGTCGTCCACCTGGCGTTCAAGCACGACCTGACGTTCAGCGGGCAGGGCGCCGCGGCCGCGGACGCCGACCGTGCGGCGGTCCAGGTGTTCATCGACGCACTGGCCGGGTCGGACCGCCCGCTGGTCATCGCCTCCGGGGTGCTCGGGCTGACCCCGGGGCGCCTGGCCACCGAGGAGGACGGTCGGGTCGTCGAGGGCGACCCGCAGGGCGTGCTGGCCCGGCACCACACCGCCCAGCTGACCCTGGAGGCCGCCGACCGCGGGGTGCGCTCGGTGGTCGTGCGGCTCTCCCCGTCGGTGCACGCGGAGGGGGACAACGGGTTCCTACCCGCCCTGGTCACCGCCGCCCGGCAGAGCGGCAGCTCGGCCTACGTGGAGGACGGCGCCGCGCGCTGGCCCGCGGTGCACCGGGCCGACGCCGCCCGGCTGTTCCGGCTGGCCCTGGAGCAGGCGCCGGCCGGCTCGGTGCTGCACGCGGTCGCCGAGGAGGGCGTGCCCGTCCGCGACATCGCCGAGGCCATCGGGCGCGCCACCGGGCTGCCGGTCACCTCGATCCCGGCGGCGGACGCCGACGCCCGGTTCGGGTTCCTCGGCGGTCTGCTGTCCCTGGACAGCCCGACGTCCTCGGCCCGGACGCAGGAGCTGCTCGGCTGGACGCCGACCCACTCCACGATCGTCGAGGACCTGGACGCCGGCCGCTACACCCGCTGACCCCGGCCCCCGTCGACGAGAGTGCGGGTGCGGTCGTCGACACGGTGCGACGCGCCGTCGCGGACGCCCGGAACTGCACTATCGAGGTGATCACGGGGCGATGTGGAGCCCCGCGATCAGCTCGCCGCGCAGCGTGAAGCGGTAGGCCAGGTCGACCACGCCGCCGGGGAAGTCGCCCTCCAGGTGCTGGGTGACGGTCACGTGGTCGTCGTCGTCCCGGGTGGCGCCGGTGAACGTGGTGGTGAACGTCCACTCCGAGGCCGAGCGGGCCAGCCAGGCGGCGACGGCGTCCCGGCCGACGTGGGTGCGTCCCTCGTCGGTGACCACGGCGTCGTCGGTGAACTGGTCGATCGCGGGCTGGTCGAGGTAGCGGGTGACGGGGGTGGGGAGTTCGGTCATACGGCCACCGTGCGGCCTCCCCCGACGACCGGGTCAACACACTGGAGTCTCCCCCGGGGAGAGGGTGCAGAGTCGGCGGTGTGATGGGCATCGGGGAGTTCGCGGGCGTGACCCACCTGAGCATCCGGACGCTGCGCCGCTACCACGACGCGGGCCTGCTCGAGCCCGCCCGCGTCGACCCCGTGACGGGCTACCGCTCCTATGCCCCCGAGCAGGTCCCCACCGCGCAGGTCATCCACCAGCTGCGCGCACTGGACCTGCCGCTGGACGACGTCCGGGCCGTGCTCACCTCACCCGACCCGGCCGTGCGGGCCGCCCGGGTGGCCGAGCACCTGGACCGGCTGCAGGCCCAGCTCGCCCGGACGACGGCCGCGGTCGCCTCGCTGCAGCGCCTGCTGGACCCGGGCCCGGTGGAGGTGGAGCTGCGCTCGGTGCCGGCGACGACGGTGGCCGCGGTCGCCGCCGACGTCGACCTGGCCGACGTGCTGGTCTTCTACGCCGGGGCGATGGCGGAGTTGGACGCCGCCGTCCCCGCACCCGCCGGACCTCCCGGCGTGCTGGTGGACGACGCGCTGTTCACCGTCGGACGCGGGCAGCTCGTGGTGCACGTGCCCGCCGACCGCGCGCCGACGACCGGTCGGGTGCGGCCCCGGGAGGTGCCGGCGGCCGACCTCGCCGTCCGCACGCACGTCGGTGACCACGACACCATCGACGTCACCTACGGCGAACTGGGCCGCTGGGTGGCCGAGCACGCGCTCGCCGTCGACGGCCCGGTGCGCGAGACCCACCTGGTGGGCCCACGGGACACCCCGGACACCGCCGCCTGGCGGACCGAGATCGCCCGACCCGTCTTCCGGGTCTCGGCCGGTTAGGCCAGGGTGGGGCCGCATGGAGCTGTTCCCCCCGATCCCCTACGCCGGCTGGTCGGACACGCTGGCCACCGTGCACCGCGTCGCCCAGGTCGTCGGCCGCGTGCGGCTGCTGGCCAGCCCGCGCCGCAACCACTGGTGGAACGTGCCCTTCCACCTCTCCGGCCGCGGGATCACCACCCGCCCGATGGGCCTGGACCCGACGTTCACCGTCGACCTGGACCTGCTCGACCACCGGCTGGACGTCAGCACGACCGAGGGACGACGGGTCTCCTCCTCCCTGCTGGGCCGCTCGGTCGCCGACGTGCACGCGGGTCTGGTCGCCGCGCTAACCGAGCTGGGCATCGACGTCGACATCGCCGACGCGCACCCCTTCGACCTGCCCGACGCCGACCGGCCCTTCTCCGCCGACACCGAGCACGCGAGCTGGGACGCCGCCGCCGTCACCCGGTACTTCCAGGTGCTCAGCCAGGTCAACCTGGTGCTGGAGGAGTTCGCCGGCGGGTTCAGCGGCAAGACCAGCCCGGTGCACCACTTCTGGCACACCTTCGACATCGCGGTCACCCGCTTCTCCGACCGGGTGGTCGACCTGCCGGCCGCCGACCCGGTCACCCGGGAGGCCTACTCCCGCGAGGTCGTCAGCTCGGGCTTCTGGTTCGGCGACGCCTCCTACCCCGACCCGGCCTTCTACTCCTACACCGCGCCCGAGCCCGCCGGCCTGGAGACCGAGCCGCTGCCGGAGGGCGCGTCCTGGCTGGCCCGCGGCGGCAGCCACCTCGCCGTCCTGCCCTACGACGTCGCCCGGACCGCACCCGACCCCCGCGCCGCCGTCCTGGCCTTCTACGAGGCTGCCTACACCGCCGGCGCCACCCGGGCCGGCTGGGACGTCGCCGGCCTGGCCTGCACCGACGGCGTCACCGACCCCCTCCGTTGACGAGGAGCGCCCTTCTCGTCAGGAGGTCTGACGAGAAGGGCGCTTGGTGTGGTCCCTGGGTCGGACGGGCTGGTCAGGTACCCGGTGTCATGGGGGCGGCGCGCTCGGTCCAGGGCGCGAAGTAGTGCCGAACGGCGGGGTGCAGACGCTCCCGCCAGGCCTCCCCCATCTCGGTACGCCGGCCGTTGCCGTGCAGGTCCGGCCCGCCGCGGACGGCCTGCAGCGCGAAGGCGCCGACGCCGAGGGCCGCGCCGATGCCGCGCCGTCGGTGCTGCGGGGCGACGTAGAGCTGGTGCACCACCCCGGTCGCCGTCCACCAGCGCAGTGCGCCCACCTGGGCGTCACCGTCCACTCCTGCGTGCTGCGCCTCCTCGGGGTCGAGGACCGAACCACCGGGGAAACGCGGGTCGCTGAAGGCGATGAGGGTGGCGGCGGGCTCGGGCTGGGCGGGTTCCGCGACCTCCACGAACCAGAGCAGCGGGAGTCCGGGCCGGGCGAGGTCCAGACCGCGCACGCACCCGGACCGGACCGTCGCGGAGACCATCCACCCCGGTGGTCGGCCGGCATCGGGCTGGTCGACCACGCTGCCCGCCGGGAAGGCGTCGGAGACGACGGCGGTCAGGACCTCCGTGCCCGGTTCCTCCGAAGAGCGGAACCGGGCCCACCACAACCGGGGTTCAGGAGTGCTGTCGGGCACGGCGCCGCAGGACGGTCCCGGTCGCCGTGGCGGCACCACCCAGGGCGAGCATGCCCAGCCCGAGCAGCGTCATGGTCTCCACCGGGGAGCCGGTGGTGGCCAGGGCCGCGTTGCCGGTACCGGGGCGTGGCACACCACCGGGGACGACGGGGGCGGCCGACGTGGTCGGCGCCGCCGACGTGCTCGGCGCGGCAGCGGTCGGCACCAGCGCGCGGCTCACCGGGAACGCCTCGCCGGCCGCGGCCTGGGCCGACGTGGTCTCCACGGCGAAGGCGAAGACGGTGTCGGCGCGGTACCCGTCGACCCCGGTGACCGGGGTCAGCGTGTAGCCGGTCCCGGGCAGGAAGAAGCCGTCGAAGGTGAGGCTGCCCGCGGCATCGCTGACCTGCGTGCCGAAGGAGACGGTGTCCCCGAAGGCCCGCAGGATCGACCCGGAGCCGGCGAAGGGCAGTGGCGCCTCGATCGTCGACACGTCCTCGGTGCTGGTGGAGGACGTCGTGGTGCTCTCCGTCGTCGTGACGGGCGCCTCGGTCGTGGTGGGGGCCGTCGTGACCGGCGCCTCGGTCGTCGTGGGCGCCGTCGTCGACTCCGTGGTCGTCGACTCCGTGGCCGTCGACTCCGTGGTCGTCGTCGAGGGCGCGGTCGTCGACTCGGTGGTCGGCGTGGTGGGCAGCGGGGCCGGGGGCGTCACGTCGGGCGTCACTGCGTCCTGGTGCGGGTAGTCGGGACCGGTCAGCTCGTAGGAGGCGCCGGCCAGCGGAGCGCCGCTCACCTGGTCGGTCACCACCGTGGTGATCGAGGTGCGGAACAGCGAGGCGTTCTCGACGTCGGCGTCGGCGCCGTCGAAGCACCCGAGGCCGGGGCTGCAGATCTCGAAGCTCGCCGAGCCACCGATCGGGTCCAGGCCCGGCGTGGACGAGACCTGGACCAGGGAGTAGAGGCCCGCGGGGAGTGCGTCGTCCGTACCCGGGAACCGGGCGGACTGCGGGATCTCCGGGCCGTCCTCGTAGGTGAAGGAGCAGCTGCCGAACTGGTCGGTGACGCAGGTGCCGGTCGCGGGCGTCACGCCCGGGGAGGCATCGGTCTGCGTGGCGAGGAACTCGGCGCCGGACAGGTCGAGGTCCTCCGGCACCGGGCCGGTCGGCAGGACCTGCACGTCCAGCTCCTTCCCGAGGCCGAAGTCCGCCGTCAGGGCGCCGGTGACCGCCCGCTGCGCGGGAGCGTCGTTCAGCGGCGCGGCTCCTGCCCCGGTCGCCGCGGTGAGGCCCGCCTTCGCGTCGATGTCGAGCGTGCCGTCGCCCATCGCCAGGGCCGGGGAAACCGTCGCCCCGGCGACGACGATCAGGCCGAGGCCCAGGGTGGAACCGCGCAGGACGCGGGTGGTTCGGGGACGCGACAGCGCCACGTGGTCTCTCCTTCGCCGGCCGCCGAGGACCGGCGGAACCCGCGCATCATGTGCGACAGCGGGCGTCGTTGCGGAGATGGTGGCTGCGACGCGCCCGGATCCGGCTCTGCCCGGTCCCACGTGACCCTCGGACCACCCGCCTGGGGGAACGCACGTTCCGGGCCCTACGCGCTGTGTCTGGCACCGAGCCCCACGACGCGCGCCCTTCTCGTCAGCCCGGCTGACGAGAACGGCGCTTCTTGCACAGCCATGAACGGCGGGGGTCGAGGATCCTGGTCCGACCCCTTCGCTGAGGGGTCAGTCGGTGATGGAGGCGCGGAAGCGGTAGCGGTCGCCGCGGAAGACCTGGGTGGTCCACTCCAGGGCGCGGCCCTGCTGGTTGTAGGTGAGCTGGTCGGCGACCAGCATCGGCACCTCGCCCTCGATCTCGAGCAGGGCGCGTTCCTCGGCGTCGGCGTACCGGGCCTCCACCGAGTAGTCGGCCACCCGGGGCAGCTGGGGCGGGTCGTTGCGGCGCAGCGTGGCGTACAGCGACGCGTGGTGGAAGTCGGTGGTGGCCAGCGCCGGGCACAGCGCGAGCGGGAGCCGGTTGACCTCCAGGGCGACGACGACGTCGTCCAGGAACCGCAGCCGGCGCATGGCGAAGAGCCGGGAGCCCGGCGCGACCTGCAACCGCTCGGCCTCGACCACCGTGGCGGCCCGGGTGCCCTGGGCGAGCACGGCGCTGCGGGCGGCCAGACCCCGCTCGGCCGCGTAGTCGGCGAACCCCTGCACGGTGTGCCCGACGTCGTCGGCCACCGGTCCGGTGTCGACCTCGACGGTCCACCCACGGGCCGGGGAGACCGACACCAGACCACGCCCGGCGAGGTCGCCCAGCGCACTGCGCACGGTCACCCGGCTGACCCCGTAGCGCTCGGCCAACGCCCGCTCGCTGGGCAGCCGATCGCCTGACCTGGCCCGCCCGGCGACGACGTCGGACCACAACCGGTCGGCCGTCCAGGCCGGCAGCGACTGACCCTCGGCGAGCAGGCTCCCACGCGGCATACCAGTTTCATACCAGTAAGACCGTCAACGGTCCAGTGGACTCGACCTAGCGTCGCTGCCGTGACACAGACCACCACCCGCCCGACGGCCGCCGTCCTCGACGACCTGGTGGCCGCCCAGCACGACGGCACCGCCCGGGGCATCACCTCGGTGTGCTCCTCGCACCCGTGGGTGCTGGAGGCCGCGCTGCGCCAGGCCGCGGACGACGACACCGTCGTCCTGGTCGAGGCGACCTCGAACCAGGTCGACCAGCACGGCGGCTACACCGGCATGCGCCCGGCCGACTTCCGCGACGCCGTGCACTCCCTCGCCGACCGGTGCGGCCTGCCCCGCGAGCGGGTGCTGCTGGGCGGGGACCACCTGGGCACCAACCGGTGGCGCTCGCTGCCGGCCGCCGAGGCGATGGCGCAGGCCCGCGACCTGGTCGCCGCCTACGTGCGTGCCGGGTTCACCAAGATCCACCTGGACTGCTCTTACCCCTGCGCCGGCGACCCGACCCCGCTGACCGACGAGCTGGTGTCCGAGCGGGCCGCCGACCTGCTGGCCGTGGCCGAGGCGACGGCTGCCGAGGTCGGCGCCACCGGCGCGCTGCGCTACGTCATCGGCACCGAGGTGCCGGTGCCCGGCGGCGCCGACCACGCCCTGCACGACCTGGTGCCCACCGACGCCGACGCCGCCCGCGCGACCCTGGCCGCCCACCGGGCCGCCTTCGACGCCCGCGGACTGGCCGACGTCTGGCCCCAGGTGATGGGGCTGGTCGTCCAGCCCGGGGTCGAGTTCGACGCCCTGCAGGTCGTGGACTACCGCAGCGACCGCACCGCCGCCCTGCGCGAGGTGCTCGTCGACGAGCCCGGGATGGTCTTCGAGGCCCACTCCACCGACTACCAGACGGTCGAGGCGCTCACCGAGCTCGTCGCCGACCACTGGGCGGTGCTCAAGGTCGGGCCGTGGCTGACCTTCGCCATGCGCGAGGCCCTGTTCGCCCTGTCCGAGGTCGAGCGCGAGCTCGTCCCGGCCGACGAGCAGGCCCGGCTGCCCGAGGTGCTCGAGCAGGTGATGCTCGACCAGCCCGACCACTGGCGCGGCTACTACGACGGGGACGCCGCCGCCCAGCAGCTGGCCCGCCGGTACTCCTACAGCGACCGGGCCCGCTACTACTGGCCCGACCCCCGCGTCGAGGCCGCCGCCGACGCACTGCTGGCCAACCTGCGCCGCCACGACGTCCCGCTGCCGCTGCTGTCGGCGCACCTGCCCGTGCAGCACGCCCGCGTCCGTGCCGGCGTCCTGGACGCCGACCCGCTCGCCCTCGTCGTCGACGCCGTCCGCGACGTGCTGCGCGGCTACGCCACCGCCTGCGGCACCGCCCCCTCCACCGCCACCCGGGAGACCCGATGACCACCGTGCTCGACACCCTGCCCGACCTCGAGCTGGCCGGCGCCGGCGCCACCTCCCGGGAGATCGCCCAGCAGCCCGACCTGTGGCGCGACGTGGCCGAGATCGTGGCCGGCCGCCGGGCCGACGTCGACGCCTTCCTGACCCCGCTGCTGGCCCAGCCCCGGCTGCGGGTCGTGCTCACCGGGGCCGGCACGTCGGCCTTCGCCGGTCAGGTGCTCGCCCCGGCGCTGTCCCGTCAGCTGGGCCGGGTGGTCGAGGCGGTGCCCACCACCGACCTGGTCTCCGCGCCGCGGGAGTCCTTCCCGGTCGACGTCCCCACCCTGCTGGTGTCCTTCGCCCGCTCCGGGGACAGCCCGGAGTCCGTGGCCGCCACCCGGCTGGCCGAGCAGTGCCTCACCGAGGTGCACCACCTCGTGGTCACCTGCAACGCCGACGGCCGGCTGGCCCGCGACCACACCGGCGCCCCCCGCTCGCTGGTGCTGCAGATGCCCGCCGCGTCCAACGACCGCGGGTTCGCGATGACCTCCAGCTTCACCTGCATGGTGCTGGGGACGGCGCTGGCCCTGGGCGGTGAACTGCCCGGCGACGGCGTCGACCGCCTCGTGGCCGCCGGGCGGGCGGTGGTCGCCGAGGCCGGACCGGTCGTGGACGCCCTCGCCGCGACCAGGCCCCGGTCGGTGGTCTACCTCGGCAGCGGCTCGCTCAAGGGCCTGGCCGAGGAGTCCGCGCTGAAGCTGCTGGAGCTCACCACCGGTGCCATCACGGTCACCGCGGACAGCCCGCTGGCGTTCCGGCACGGCCCGAAGGCGGTGCTGGACGACGCCACCGTGGTCGTGGTCTACCTGTCCACCGACCGCTACACCCGCGCCTACGACCTGGACCTGGTGCGCGAGCTGCGTGCCCAGCTCGGCGCCGGGCAGGTCTACGTGGTCGACGGCGACGCCCAGGCCGACCCCGCACTGGGCGACGGGCCGCGCATCGCCGTCCCCGGGCTGGCCGGGCTCGGAGACGTCGTCCTGGCCGTCGCCGCCGCCCCGGTCCCCCAGCTGATGGGCCTGGCCAGCTCGCTGGCGATCGGCCGGACGCCGGACAACCCCTTCCCCGACGGCGAGGTCAACCGCGTCGTGCAGGGCGTGACCGTCCACCCGCTCGCCGACTGACCCGCACCACCCCTACTCACCCCGGGCGACGACGACGTCGCCGGAGAGGACCCCTCGTGTACCTCGGCGTCGACGGCGGCGGGACCAAGACCGCGCTGTGCCTGGTGGACGGCACCGGCCGGGTGCTGGCTCGCCGGACCGCACCCTCCATCTACTACTTCGCCTCCGGCATCGAGCTGGTCGCCGAGGTGCTCACCCCGGCCGTGCGCGAGGTCTGCGCCGACGCCGGCGGCACCCCCGCCGACGTCGCGTACGCCTTCTTCGGGATGCCCGGCTACGGCGAGGCCAGCGGCGACGTGCCGCTGCTGGACGCCGTCCCCTCCCGCGTGCTCGGCCACGACCGGTACCGCTGCGACAACGACATGGTCGCCGGCTGGGCCGGGTCGCTGGGTGCCGTCGACGGGGTCAACGTGATCAGCGGGACCGGCTCGATGACCTACGGCGAACGGGCCGGCCAGGGCGCGCGGGTCGGCGGGTGGGGCGAGCTGTTCGGCGACGAGGGCTCGGCCTACTGGATCGCCCGTGAGGGCCTGGCCGCCTTCTCCCGGATGGCCGACGGCCGCGAGGAGGCCGGCCCGTTGCTCAGCGTGCTGCGCGAGCACCTGGAGCTGTCGGCCGACCTCGACCTCGTCGACGTCGTCCTCAACCGGTGGCACGGCGACCGCGGCCGGATCGCCGCGCTGTGCCGCCCGGTCGTGGCCGCCGCCGAGGCCGGTGACCGGGTGTGCGCGGCGATCGTCGAGCGGGCCGGTGCCGAGCTGGCGCTGCTGGTGTCGGCCACCCGCTTCCGGCTGGGCTGGCCGGCCGGGGAGCCGATGCCGGTCTCCTACTCCGGCGGCGCGCTGAACGCCGAGCCGCTGCTGGCCGCGTTCTCCCGCCGGCTGCACGACCTGGGCGACCCGGTCGACCTGCGCCGCCCCCTGCTCGCCCCCGATCTCGGCGCGGCCCTGCACGCCGCCCGGCTGGCCGGACACCCGGTCGACCAGGACGCCGTCGCCCGGCTGTCCGCCCACCCCACCCCCGCAGTTGCCTGAGGAGACACCGATGTCGACCACCACTGCCCGCACCGGGACCAACCGGAGCTGGATCACCTACGCCGGACTGCTCGTGCTGTCCTGGGGGGTGTGGGGGGCGTTCTCCAGCCTGCCCACTGCCACCTACGGCTACCCCGACGAGATGGTCTACGTCATCTGGGCGTTCACCATGCTCATCCCGGCGTTCTTCGCCCTGCGCGGCAGCACCTGGGACAAGCGGCCGGTCGCGATGAGGTACGGCCTGCTCGTGGGGCTCACCGGCGCCGGCGGCCAGCTGCTGCTGTTCAAGGCCCTCACCCTCGGCCCGGCCTACATCATCTTCCCGGTCATCGCGCTGTCCCCGGCGATCACCGTGCTCATGGCCGTCGTCCTGCTGCGCGAGCGGCTGAGCCGGCTGCCGATGATCGGCGTCGGGCTGGCCCTGGTCGCCGTCGTCATGTTCAGCATCAGCTCCGGTGACGGCACCGAGGGCCGGGGCGCCTGGCTGCTCATGGCCGTCGGCGTCTGCGCCGCCTGGGGTGTGCAGGCCTACTTCATGCGCAAGGCCGCCACCGTCGGGGTCAACGACGGCACCACCTTCGGCTGGATGACCATCAGCGGCCTGGTCCTGGTGCCCGTCGCGATCGTGATGATGGGCGGGCTGCCCTCCGGCGCCCCGTGGCAGGCCCCGACCCTGGCCGCCGGCACCCAGCTGCTCAACGCCGTCGGCGCGCTGTTCCTGGTGATGGCGCTGTCCCGCGGCAAGGCCTCGATCGTGGCGCCGACGACCAACGCGCTGGCCCCGGTGCTGACCATCCTGCTGTCGCTGGTGATCTACCAGACGCTGCCCTCGCCGACCGCCGCGATCGGCATCGTGCTGGCCCTCCTGGGCTCCACATTGATGGTCTACAGCGACGAGAAGCGCGGGGAGGCGGTCACCGACGGGGCCGTCGTCCAGGACCAGGGCCTGAGGGTCTGACCTCCGTGCCCCAGGTCTCCACCGCCGCCCTCGCCCGCGACGCACGTCGTCGCGGGCGGGGGCTCGGCGCGTTCAACGTCGTCCACCTCGAGCAGGCCCGGGCCTACGAGTCCGCCGCCCGCGAGGCCGGCGTCGGCGTCGTCCTGCAGCTGTCGGAGAACGCGGTCGCCCACCACGGTGGGCTCACCGCCTACGCCGCCGGGGTGCTGGCGCTGGCCCGCGGCTCGGACGTGCCGGTCGCGGTGCACCTGGACCACGCCGAGGACGTCGACCTGGTCTCGGCCGCGGTCGACCTGGGGTTCAGCTCGGTGATGTACGACGGCTCGCGGCTGCCCTACGAGCAGAACCTGGCCGCCACCGCCGGGGTCGTCCGTGCGTGCCGGTCGGCGGGGGTCGACGTGGAGGCCGAGCTCGGCGAGGTCGGCGGCAAGGACGGCGCCCACCACCCCACAGCGCGCACCGACCCCGCCGAGGCGGCCGCGTTCGTCGCCGCGACCGGGGTGGACCTGCTCGCCGTCGCCGTGGGCTCCTCGCACGCGATGACCGACCGGGACGCCCGCCTGGACGTCGAGCTCGTCGCCCGGCTGGCCGCCGCCGTCCCGGTGCCGCTGGTGCTGCACGGCTCGTCCGGGGTGTCCGACGCCGGGCTCGTCGCCGCCGTCGCGGCCGGGATCGTGAAGGTCAACGTGGCCACCCACCTCAACCGGGTCTTCACCGCCGAGGTCCGCCGGGTGCTCGCCGCCGAGCCCACCCTGGTCGACACCCGCCGCTGGACCACCGCCGGCGCCCGCGCCGCCGGCGCCGAGGCCCAGCGCCTCCTCGAGCTCTACCGCACCGCCTGAGCCGCCTCGGTCAGGACCAGCGGGGGTCGGGGGGCAGGCGGGGGTTGAGCAGGTGCGCGACGAGCGCCGTCCAGCCGGTCTGGTGGGTGGCGCCCAGGCCCTCACCGGTGTCGCCGTCGAAGAACTCGCTGAAGGTGGGGTGCACCGACCACAGCGGGGAGTCCGAGGACTCGATCCGGTCGCCGTCGGCCGGGCGCTTGCCGTCGACGGGGCGGAACAGCGCGGTCAACCCGTTGTCGATGAGGTCCGCGGCGTCGACCAGGGTGCAGTGGTTCCCCGAGCCGGTGGGCAGCTCGATGGTGAAGGAGTCGCCGTAGTGCCGGCCCAGGGTGCGCAGCTTGTCCGCCAGCAGCACGTTCACCGGGAACCACACCGGCCCGCGCCAGTTGGAGTTGCCGCCGAACAGCGCGGTGCGCGACTCCCCCGGCTCGTACTCGATGCGGGCGTCCCGGCCGCCGACCTTGGCGATCACCTCACCGGTGGACTTGGACAGCGAGCGGATGCCGAACGGGGAGAGGAACTCCTCGGTGTCGAACATCCGGGTGAGGATGCGCTCGAGCCGGTCCTTGTCCACCAGCGAGAGCAGCATCTTGCGGCCCTCGGGGGCCGACCGGCTGCGCAACGGCGTCACCAGCTCGGGACGACGACGCTGCAGCCAGCGCAGCCGTTCGGTGACGTCGGGGACCTCCTGGGTGATCCAGTGCGGCACGTCGGTCACGCCGAGGATGGGCAGCAGGCCGACCATCGAGCGCACCCGCATCGGCTGCGGGGTGCCGTCGGGGGCGACGAGGACGTCGTAGAAGAAGCCGTCCTCCTCGTCCCACAGCGACACCTCGTGCGAGCCGAAGGCGTTCATCGCCTCGGCGATGGACAGGAAGTGCTCGAGGAACTTGGTGGCGGTGCCGTCCCAGGCCTTGTCGTACCGGGAGAGCTCCAGGGCGATCTTGAACATCTGCTGGCAGTAGAACGCCATCCAGCTCGTCGCGTCGGACTGCTCCAGCCGGTAGCCCGGGGGCAGCGGCGCGGAGCGGTCGAACAGCGCGATGTTGTCCATCCCGAGGAAGCCGCCCTCGAAGACGTTGGACCCGTCGGCGTCCTTGCGGTTGACCCACCAGGAGAAGTTCAGCAGCAGCTTGGTGAACACCCGGATGAGGAACTCGCGGTCGCGATAGCCGTCGATCCGGTAGACGTGCCAGGCAGCCCAGGCGTGCACCGGCGGGTTGACGTCGCCGAAGGCCCACTCGTAGGCCGGCAGCTGGCCGTTGGGGTGCATCGCCCACTCGCGGCACATCAGCACGAGCTGTTCCTTGGCGAAGTCGGGGTCGACGTGGGCCAGCGGGATGGTGTGGAAGGCGGTGTCCCAGGCGGCGAACCAGGGGTACTCCCACTCGTCGGGCATGGAGATGACGTCGGCGAGGGCGACGTGCCGCCAGGTGGTGTTGCGTCGTCCCTTCTCCGCCCGGTCGGCCGGGGCGGGGACGTCGGGGTCGCCGTCGAGCCACTGGCTGACGTCGAAGCGGTACAGCTGCTTGGTCCACAGCAGGCCGGCGTAGGCGCGGCGGGCCACGTGCCGGTCGTCGGCGGACAGGCCGGGGTGGATGACGGTGTCGTAGAAGTCGTCGGCCTCGGCCTTGCGCTGGGTGAAGACCTGGTCGAACTCCGGCCCGAACATCCCGTCGACCGGCTCGGCCTGGGTCAGCCGGAGCTTGACGGTGACGGTCTCACCCGGCTGGACGGCGTCCCACTGGTACCAGAACGCGGCCTTCGTGCCGGAGTCGGCGGGGTTGATCGCGGACTTGTCGCCGTGGACGACCCGGCGGTTGATCCCGTCCTTGGGGTACTTCGAGGCATTGCGGCGGTCGCCGAACAGCCGGACGGAGTCGGTCTCGTTGTCGCAGCACAGCACCTGCGGGTCGCCCTCGGCGGCGAGCACGTAGCGGCCGAGGAAGCCGTGCTCGGCCTCGACGGCCTCCAGCCCGGACGCCGTCAGCGTGGGGGCGAGCAGCTGGGTGAGGTGGCCCTGGCGCTTGTCCCCGCCCCAGGACCAGGTGTTGCGGAACCAGACCTGCGGCAGCAGGTGCAGCGGGGCGGCGTCGGGTCCGTGGTTGGTGGCGCTGACGGTGATGCAGACGTCGTCCGGTGAGGCCTTGGCGTAGCTGACCTGGACGTCGAAGAACCGGTCCTCGTCGAGCACGCCGGTGTCGGAGAGCTCGTACTCGCGCTCCATGCGCGAGCGCTTGCGGTTCTCCTCGCGGAGCTTCGCGTAGGGGTACTCGGCCTGCGGGTAGCGGTAGAGCCACTGCACCCAGGAGTGCGTGGGGGTGCCGTCGACGGCCCACCAGTGCTCCTTGGCGTCCTCGCCGTGGTTGCCCTCGTCGTTGGTCAGCCCGAACAGCCGCTCCTTGAGGATCGGGTCCTTGCCGTTCCACAGCGCGACGGAGAAGTTGAGGAACCCGTAGCGGTCGCAGAACCCGCCCAGCCCGTCCTCGCCCCAGCGGTAGGCGCGGGCCACGGCGTGGTCGAAGGGGAACCCGGCCCAGGCGTCGCCGTCCGCGGAGTAGTCCTCGCGGACGGTGCCCCACTGGCGGCCGGCGAGGTAGGGGCCCCAGTGCCGCCAGGGCGCGTTCATGTCGGCGGACTCGGCCAGCCGGGCGTGCTCGGCGCTGCGCGGCGCGACGGCGTCCTGCGGGCCCGGTGGCGGGGCCACGGGGACGTCGGCGGGCTTCGGGGTTCGGGCAGACACGCCGACACGGTGTCACGCCGGTGTGTCGGTCTCGTAGACGCCGGGCGGGAAGCGGGCGACGTCACGCCTAGGGTCGGCGTCGTGCGCGCACCCCTGACCCACGAGGACGTCGAAGAGCTCGAGGGGCACCGCTCCCCCGACGAGCACCGGGTGCTGGCCGAGAAGCTGCTGGCCTGGGCCGAGGAGGTGCACCCCGACGACGAGCCGACGACGGCCGAGCTGCTCTCGGCGGCGGGCTGGCAGCACGACCTCGCCGGGGACACCGACGGCGCGCTGGCGGTGTTCCGGCGGGTGCTGGCCGCCGACGGGGTGACGTACCCCGACGTCCGGGTGCCGATGGTCGCGGTGCTGCTGGCCGCCGGGCGGACCGAGGAGGCGGCGGGCGCCGCGGACGAGCTGCGCCGCAGCAGCCCCGGCGTCGGGGACTGCGCGATGGCGGCGGAGGTCTACGAGCTGGCCGGGGACCTGCCCCAGGCGCACCGCTGGACGGCGATCGGGATGACCCGCGCGGCGCTGCTGGCCGACGACGAGCTGGACGAGCAGGAGCTGGCCCGGCTCACGAGCGTGCGCAGCCGGGTGCGGCTGGCGCTGGGGATGCCGACCGACTGAGCGGTGTGCGGCCCCGCACGGGGCGGGGCCGCGACGGCCACTACTTCTTCTTGGCCTTCGCCTTGGCCTTTTTGCCCTTGGCCTTCACCTTGAGCTGCTTGGCCTTCGCCTTGAGCTTGTCGGTGGCCTTGTCGACCTTCTTGCCCGCCTTCTTGCCGGCCTTGCTCTTGTCCTTCTTGTCCTTGGCCATGCCGGGGTCCTCTCCCTGGATCGCGCTCCGGTGCGGAGCTCACCAGGAGTTCTACCAAACGGCCTTACACCGTCAGCCCGGCGATCGAGCCCACCTCCGCCTCTGTTGGTGATCATGGGGTTGTTGCCAGGGACGCGCCGACCGACCGCGTGTCCACCGGCGAGGACCCCATGATCAACGCCCAGGGGGCGTCAGAGCTGGGGCACGCACTCCCCTGCGCCCAGGCGGGCGAGGCCGGCGAGGTCGCCGTCGGCGAAGTCGAGCAGGCCGCCCCGGGTGGTGGCGTACATGAGCTGCTCGGTGTCCCAGACGTGCTGCAGGCCGACGACGTGGCCCAGCTCGTGCAGCAGGATCGAGCGGGCGATCGCCGCGCCCCGGTCGGTCTCGACGAGCGAGGCGAACTCGGGGCCGTCGAGGGTGACGTTGCCGCTGACGTAGACCCGGGTGCCGTCGGCCGGCGCCGCCCAGGCGCTGCCGCCCAGGCCGGCGACATCCCCGGCCAGCGCCGGCAGCTGCTCGGGGGTGCGCCAGCCGACCAGCACCGGCGCCCAGCGGTCGCCGTACCGGTCGGGCTGGAAGACCGGGCGGGCATCGCTGGGCAGCTCGTCGGTGACGCCCTCGAAGCGGAACTGCAGCCCGGTGGTGTCCTGCATCCGCACCAGCGCGTCCTGCACCATCGCCTCCGCGCCGACCGGGGCGCCGTCCAGGTTGACCACCACGTCGACCGGCCGGCAGGGGTCGTAGGCGACCGGGGTGGTGTCGTCGGCCTGCAGGGTGACGAAGGCGAAGGAGTCGCTGTCGGGCGCCTCGGGCGGGACGCCGAGCGGCTCGTCCGAGGCGCCGACGCCGGCGGTCGGGAAGTCGCTGGGGGCCGCCGGCTGCTCGGTGACGGCCTCGGGGGTGACGGTCGGCGGGGCCGTGACCGTCGACCGGTCGTAGAGCACCACCCCGGTGACGACGGCGACGAGCACCAGCAGCGCGAGCACCGTCCGGCCGCGGCGGCGGTTCCTCGGCGCGGGTGGGAGGGGCTCGTCTGCGAACCAGTCGCGGCCGGTGACCCCCATCGGGACCCGGCCCTCGGCCTCGTCGAGCACCCACTGCGGCACGCGCCCGGACGCCGAGACACGCAGCGGCTGCGTGCTGTCGTGCTCGGTCACTGCTGCTCCCGTCCCCGTTGCTGCGTCGAGTGTCCCTGACGGTGCACGGGAACCATCGTCACTCGCAGGCGACGCCGTCCCCGTCGCCGTCGAGGCCCTCGCGGTAGCCGGGGTCGCCGATCCGCACCGGGGCGGCGCCGGCCGCGCGGGCGTCGGCACAGCTGGCGAAGCCCTCGGTGGCCGGGGCCTCGGGTGCGGACTCGGGCTCAGGCTCAGGCTCAGGCTCGGGCTGGGCACCGGTGGGCAGCGGCTGGTCCGGGCAGGTCGAGAGGACCGTGGCCATCGCGTCGTGCTCGGCCTGCGTCGTCCACAGGCCGTAGGTCGACTTCACCGCCACCTGCCGGGCCACGTACTCGCAGCGGAACCCACGGTTGGGCGGCAGCCAGGTGGCGGTGTCCCCGGCGCCCTTCTGCTGGTTGAGCGGGCCGTCCACGGCGAGCAGGTTGAGCGGGTCGTTGGCGAACCGGGCGCGGGTGTCGGCGTCCCAGCCCTGCGCGCCGGTCTGCCAGCTGTTCGAGAGCGCGACGACGTGGTCGATCTGGACGAGCTCGCTGGTGCCCTGGCCGCGGGTGAAGGTGATCGTCGTCCCGGAGTAGGGGTCGGCCAGCGTGCCGGTGACGACGACGCAGTCCCGGGTGCCGGGCTTGAACTGCTCGTCGACCAGGTCGCGGGCCAGCACGTCGTTGCGGGTGTCGCAGCCGTTGCGGTCGGTGTCGACCCAGCCGGCGCCGAACTGGTCGCGGTCGTAGCCGGTCTGGGGCGCACGG
The DNA here is from genome assembly GCF_001424455.1 of Geodermatophilus sp. Leaf369. NCBI lineage: Bacteria > Bacillati > Actinomycetota > Actinomycetes > Geodermatophilales > Geodermatophilaceae > Geodermatophilus > Geodermatophilus sp. Leaf369. Next base: position 446,732 of record NZ_LMQA01000004.1, read on the forward strand.
CCCTGGACGGGGAGCGCGGCGAGCGCCGCGAGCGCACTCCCGGGCTCGACCGCGGGGACGACGGTCGCGGACACGGTGGCCTCGGACGTCGGGGCCGCGCTCTCGGCGGTGACCTCGGGGGTGCAGCCGGTGGCGAGGGCCAGGACGGCGACGGCGCCGAACAGTCCCCCTGGTCGACGCACCCGTCGATCCTGCGGGCCGGGGCCCGCGCCGCCGGCTCCCGACACGCGGGACCGATGAGTCGCGCCCGACCACGGGGTCCTCACCAGGACACTCCCACCGACAGGAGAGCCCGATGACCGTCACGAACGCCCTGGCCAGCCTCGCCGTCTCCGACCTGGACCGCGCCGAGCGCTGGTACGCCACCCTGTTCGACCGCGCCCCCGACGCCCGCCCGATGGACGGCCTGCTGGAGTGGCACCTGCCCGACGGCGGCGTCCAGGTGTTCCTCGAGGCCGACCGGGCCGGGCGGTCCGGCGTCACGCTGGCCACCGACGACCTGGACGCGGTGGTCGCGGCGCTGACCGCGGCCGGGGTCGACCACGACGGTCCGCAGCAGGCGACGGCGTCCCGGCTGCTGCAGCTGACCGACCCGGACGGCAACCGGGTCGTGCTGACCGGAGCCTGACCGCCGACAAGGCAGGCTGTCCCCCGTGCAGCACATCGGGATCGACCTCGCCTGGGGGTTCAAGTCGCCCACCGGGCTCGCGGTGCTCGACGACGACGGGCGGCTGGTGCACGTCTCCGCCGTCCGCACCGACGAGCAGATCGAGGCCGCGCTCGCCCCGTTCGTCGCCGGGCCCTGCATCGTGGCCATCGACGCGCCGCTGCTGGTCACCAACGCGACCGGCAACCGGGACGCCGAGAAGGAGCTCAACGCCGACTTCGCGAAGTTCCAGGCCGGGGCGCACCCGACCAACCAGGGCAAGCCCGAGTTCACCGACGGCGACACCCGCGGCGGTCGGCTGGCCCGTCGGCTCGGACTGGACCTGAACCCCCGCTCGGGCCGGGAAAGGCGCGGCATCGAGGTCTACCCGCACGCCGCCACCGTCTCGCTGTTCCGGCTGGGCAAGACGCTCAAGTACAAGAACAAGCCGGGCCGGGAGTTCCCCCAGCTGCAGGCCGAGCTGCTGGTGCTCATGGACCACCTGGCCGCGGTGTCGGAGCTGCAGCTGGGCTCGCTGTTCGCCGACCTGCGCGACCAGGTGGTCGCGGCGACGAAGAAGTCTCAGCTGCGGGTGGTCGAGGACCAGGTCGACGCGGTCGTCTGCGCCTACGTGGGGTGGATCGCCGTCCGCCGTCCGGACGACGTGACCACCTACGGCGACGCGACGTCGGGCGCGATCGTGACCCCCACCCTGCCCTCGGACCTGCTGCCGCTGAAGGCCACGCCCCCGCCCGACCTGGACCCGGTGCCGCGCGCCATCCAGGCCTACGCCGACACCTACCCGGAGACCGTCACCGCTGCGGAGTCGGCGTTGGCCCTGGTCAGCGGTCTGCTGAACGAGGCCGGGATCAACTACCTGTCGGTGACCGGGCGGGCAAAGACGATCGCCTCCTACGCGGAGAAGGCGACGCGGGAGATGGACGGCGTCCGGCTGTACGCCGACCCGGCCACCGAGATCGGCGACGTGATCGGCGTCCGGGTGATCACCTACGTGCAGAGCGACGTCGTCGTGGTGGCCGAGCTGCTCGCCGAGCAGGTGGTGGTGCTCGACGACCGCGACCTGGCCTCGCAGACCGCGCGCGAGGGTCGGTTCGGCTACGCCAGCCGGCACCTGCAGATCGCCGTCGACCCCGCCCGCGCCGACGAGTGGCCGGCGCTGCGCGACCGCCGGGTGCAGGTCCAGGTGCGCACCGTGCTGCAGCACGCGTGGGCCGAGTTCGAGCACGACATCCGTTACAAGGGCACGGTGCCCGCCGAGCACGCCTCGGAGTTCGACCGGCGGTTCACCCTGGCCGCGGGCCTGCTGGAACTCGCCGACCAGGAGTTCACCGCGATCCGCGAGCGGCTGCGGGCCCCGGCGATCGAGGCCACCGAGGACGAGGACCCCGACGACCCGCGCATCGCCCCCCGCGAGCTCGCCGCGTTCCTGGCCGGCCAGTACGCCGACGCCGACTGGTCCCGCCCGGACCACTACGACTGGATCTCCGGCCTGCTCCTCGAGCTGGGCGTGACCTCGCTGGTGGAGCTGGGCGACGTGCTGCGGACGGCGGACGACGCCGCGATCGCCGAGAAGATGGGCTACCGGTACCCGCCGGGTGCGGTCCGCCGGCTGGACGACGCGCTGCTGTCGGCGTTCGGGGAGCGGTACGTGGAGCTGCACGGCAACGCGCACCGAGCGCCGGCGCTGCGGGCGAGGCTGGAGAAGCTCACCGGGCGATGAGTCCCGGGCCGCGGCCCGGTCCTCCTCGCATGGGAATCGTGACGACGTCGGCATCGGTGTCCGTGGACGGCTTCATCGCCCACGATGACGACACCCCCGAGCACCTGTTCGACTGGTACGGCAGCGGGGACGTGGAGGTGCCCAACGCCGGGGACTTGCCGCCGTTCCGGCTGAGCCGGGCGAGCGCCGACCACTGGACGGCGTGGCGGGCGTCGCTGGGCGCACTCGTCGTCGGGCGTCGGCTGTTCGACCTGACCGACGGCTGGCACGGCGTGCACCCGCTGGGTGTCCCGGTCGTCGTCCTGACCCACGAGCCGCCGCGCGACTGGCAGTGGGCCGGCCCGTCGACGACGTTCATGACCACCCTGGGGGACGCAGTCGCGACGGCCCAGGAGCTCGCCGGGGACGCCGTCGTCGGCCTGGCCGCCGGGACGGTCGCCGGTCAGGCGCTGGCCGCGGGCCTGCTGGACCGGGTCGACATGGACCTGGTGCCCGTCGTCCTCGGGTCGGGACGCCGGTACTTCGGCGACGTCCCGCTGGACACGGTGCTGCTGGGTGACCCGACGGTGTACGTGCAGGGTGACCGGGTCACCCACCTGTCGTTCCCGGTCAGGGTTGCGGGGCGCTGACCTGCGCGTCGTCGGACCAGCCGAGGCCGGCGACCACCTCGGCCAGCGGCGCCGGCGGGCCGTACAGCCAGCCCTGGCCGTAGGTGCAGCCCAGGGTGTCCAGCAGCGCTGCCTGCTCGGCGCTCTCCACGCCCTCGGCGACGACGTCCAGACCCAGCCCGGTGGCCAGCCCGACGATGCTGCGCAGCAGCTGGGCCCGGCGCGGTGAGGTGGTGATGGTGGCGATGAAGGAGGAGTCGACCTTCAGGACGTCGGCCGGGAGGGTGTCCAGGCGACTCAGCGAGGAGTAGCCGGTGCCGAAGTCGTCGATCGCGACGACGATGCCCTGGGCGCGCAGGGTGTCCAGCGCGCAGACGGCCTCGGTGGACTCGGCGTCCAGCAGGCTCTCGGTCACCTCGAGCACGGTCTCGGCCGCCGGCCACCCGGTCTCGGCGAGGATCGCGCGCACGCGCTCGGGGTAGCCGGGGTCACACAGCTCCAGGCCGGAGACGTTGACGCCCAGGCGCAGCCGCCGGCCGGTGCGGGCGTACAGGTCGGCGAGCTGCCCGGTGGCGCTGCGCAGCACGTGCTCGCCGAGCGCGCCGATGAGGTGGTGCCGCTCGGCGAGGGCGATGAACTCCTCCGGCGGCACCGGGCCCACCCCGGGCCGGTTCCACCGGGCCAGGGCCTCGACGCCCAGGACAGAGTCGGTGGCCAGCTGCTGGATGGGCTGGAAGTACACGTGCACGTCCCCGGCGCGGACGGCGGCGGCCAGATCGCTCACCAGCTGGGGGACGTCGCCGCCCTCCAGCTCGCAGCGGCCGCGCCCGGCCGCCTTGGCCGCGTAGAGCGCCTGGTCGGCGCGACGCATCAGCTGGGCCGCGCTCTCCCCCGGCACGTGCTGGGCCACCCCCACCGAGAGCCGCAGGTCGGGGTGCCGGGCGCAGACGCCGCGCACCAGGGCGAGGGCCTCGGTGCCGGCCAGGCCCGGGAGCAGCAGCGCGAACTCGTCGCCGCCGTGCCGGGCCAGCACCGCTCCCGCCGGCAGTGCTGCGCTCCACGCCTCGGCGACCTGGCGGAGCACCTGGTCCCCGGCCTCGTGGCCCTGGGTGTCGTTGACCGCCTTGAACCCGTCCAGGTCCAGCAGCGCGGCCGACATCCGGACGTCGCCCCCCGCGTTCGTCAGCAGTTCCTGCATCGCCTGGTCGAAGCCGCGGCGGTTCCTCAGGTCGGTGAGTGGGTCACGACTGGCCCCCGAGGCGCGCAGCACCAGGCTGCGGGTGACCGTGCCCAGCGCGACGACCACCGCCTGGAGGGCCAACGCGGTGGGCAGGGCGACGTCGCCCTGCACGTGGAGGGAGAGTGTCGCGGCCACCAGGGCGCCCACCAGGTAGGCGGTGCCGACGACGAGGCTGAAGAACAGGTAGCCGACCACGACCACGAACGACATCAACGCGGCGACCACCAGCGCACTGGCCGCGTCCGGCGCCAGCACGACGGCGACGGCGATCAGGACCACCGCGGAGCTGATCGCGACGTGGAAGGCCCAGCGCGGCCAGCCCCGCGCCCACCGGTGGACGACGACCGCGCAGGCGAAGGCCGTGGCGGACAGCGTCAGGAGTGCGACCTCCTGGGCGCCGCGGGTGTCCGCGCCCCAGGTGATGAGCAGTCCGGCCAGCCCGCCGACGACGTAGAAGACGGCGATGGTGCCCGCCATCGCCCGGGGCGTGGCGACCTCGGGCGTGCGGAGCAGCTTCACCGACCCATTTCAGCACCGATCCGGTTCCGCGCCGGGGATGTCAGCGCGGTTCCCCCGGCAGGGTGACGACTGTCGCTACAGCACCCGCACGGGCGCGCCCGACAGCCAGGCCGCGACGTCGGCGACGGCGTCGCGCCAGAAGACCTCGTAGGTGCGCTCGGTGACGTAGCCCAGGTGCGGGGTGAGGACGGCGCGGCGCAGCTCGCGCAGCGGGGAGTCCACCGGCAGCGGCTCGGTGTCGTAGACGTCGAGACCGGCGCCGTGGATCGACCCGTCCCGGAGTGCCGCGACGAGGGCGGCCTCGTCGACGATCGGCCCGCGGCTGGTGTTGACCAGGATCGCGGTCGGCTTCATCAGCGCCAGCTCGGGTGCACCGAGGAGCCCACGGGTGCGGTCGGAGAGCTTGAGGTGGATCGAGACGACGTCCGCCGTGCGCAGCAGCTCGTCCCGCTCGACCCGGCGGACGCCGACCTCGGCGGCGCGATCGTCGGTGAGGTTCTGGCTCCACGCGACGACGTTCATGCCGAAGGCCTGCCCGACCCGGGCGACCGCCGAGCCGAGGTTGCCCAGCCCGATGACGCCGAGGGTGGCGCCGGCGAGGTCGCGGCCGACGGTGTGCTGCCAGCCGCCGGCCCGCATCGAGGCGTCCTCGACCGGGACGTTGCGGGCGACGGCGAGGATCAGCGCCCAGGTCATCTCGGCAGTGGCCGGCCCGTGCGCGCCGGTGCCGGTCACCGCGACGCCGAGATCTCTCGCCGCGTCGAGGTCGATGGCGGCGTTGGCCGCGCCGGTGGTGACCAGCAGGCGGAGGTCGGTGAGCCGCTCGAGCACCTCGCGGGGGAAGGCGGTGCGCTCACGCATGGCGACGACGACGTCGAAGCCGCGGAGCCTCGCCACGAGGGCGTCGGGATCAGCGACGTGGTCGGCGAACGCGACCACCTCTGCCTCGACTGGCAGCGTCGACCAGTCGGCGAAGCGGGCGGCGGCGGACTGGTGGTCGTCGAGGAGCGCGATGCGGTGCACGTGCTCCGGTCTACTCCCGGTCAGCCCCAGCTGCCTGCCCGGGCCGCCGCGGTGTTGGGGTCCTCGTCGACCAGCCGCCACCAGTGACCCCCGACCACGGACTCCTCGTCGCCGTCCTCCCCCGGGTCACCCCGGCGGACGGCGACGCCCATCGACGTGACCACCAGTGCCGCGAGCCCGCAGAACAGCCAGACCGTCGCGATCCCGGCCAGCGCGGGCACGAAGCCGCCGACCAGCAGCGGCGTGAGCACGCCGAAGAGCAGCAGGCGGGGCGAGACGGGGTCGTCTGAGGTGCGGTCGTCGGCGGTGCGGTCCACGGGGTCGGCTCCTGTCGGGGTGGTTCCGCTCGCATCGGCTCGTGGCCGGTGGTTGTTGAGGCGGTCTCACCCGTCGGCGGGAGAGCAGGGGCTGGCTCCCTCACCCGGGAGCCGCACGGAGAACGCGGCCCGGTGGCCTTCGTCGGGCAGGTCGAGCAGCAGCAGGTGGTGCCGCCGGTCCAGGTGCGCGACCGGCCCGTGCCGGCGGACGAGGGCAGCCACCCGCGGGGCGTCGTGGGTGCGGACGCGGAGCAGTTGGTCGCCCGCCGCCACGACCGCGGATTCCCGGTCGACGTCCATCACGACGACGATTTCGCGGGTCTGCGCCTCAGCAGACAACCGGACCTGGATGTGGTGCGGACGGTGACCGGGGGCCTGCCGTGCGCAGTCGGCGAACGACGGCAGGTGCCGCGGGACGGCTGTGTACGGCGGCTCGAAGCGGTCGCCGCGGTGGGTGTCATCAGGCATGGGAGCCCTCTCGCCCGGGGGCGCCGTCGGGCGCCCCACCCTTGCCGACCGCGGACGCGGTCGACCCGGTCTTCTCCCGGAGGCACCTTGTGCGGAGCGAGGTTGCCGGGACAGCAAGCCGGGAGGCTGTGCGCTGTCCGCTCTGGACCTGTTTCTCAGCCTAGGACGGGGGTCCGACAGAAACGCACCCTGTGGACAAGATCATCGCGGTGGCCGCCGTTCGCGCGAGGCTGCCGGGCATGACGACACCGCCGCTGCCCACCGTCCCCGTGACCACCGACGCCGAGCTGACCGAGCGCTGGAAGGGACTGCTCACCCTGGGCGGCCAGCCCGTCCGTCGCTCGCTCTTCCTGACGTGGCTGCGAGCCGACGGCACGATGGTCCCGCTGTGCGTCCCGGTCGAGGACCTCGACGCCGAGCCCGACCGACTGGCCATCGGCAACCTGGTCCAGCTGCACGACGTCGTGGCCGAGTCCGAAGGCGCCGACCGCACCGAGCTGCACCTGGCCATGTGCCTGGAACGTCGCGGCCCGGCCGGGCTGTCCCCCGGCGACGACGCGTGGGTGTCCGCGCTGGAGTCGGTGCTGCGCCATCGGGACGGGCTGGACTGCAGCCTGCACGTGGGGAACGGGCACACGGTGGTGGTCGTGATGCCCCGTCGGTCCTGGCCAGCTGCGTGACGCGTGCCTGCCGAGTCGGTCGTGGGCCCGGAGAATGTCGGGATGGCGACCCTGCACCTGACGAACGTCCCGGAGCACGTCGTCGCGGCGTTGGAGGCGATCGCTGCGGCCGAGCAGACGACGGTGAACGCGGTTGCCGTGCGTGAGCTCGCCGCTGTGCCCGAGCCGACCGGGAGCGCCCGCCTGCTGGTGGCGCTGCCGGACACGGGGCTCTCGGCTCAGGTGCTGCTGGGCGCGATCGCCGACGGCCGACGTCCAGCCGGTGAGGGGCTCAGGTCGGCGGAGTGAGGTAGCGCTGGTGGAAGTCCCGGATCCACCGTCCCGGGGTCGTTCCGGCGATGACAGCACCCACCTCCTCCAGGGTCCTCCGCTCGTAGGTGAGTGCGTCCGACAGGAGCTCGCGGTAGCGCACGTCGGCCGAGACGACCGCCGGGTTGGTGGCGGGTGCCAGGACGACGAACCTCGTCGCGGCCACACGGTCCGGGGCGTCGCCGACCATGGACAGGGCCAGCAGGTGGTCCAGCCACAGCTGGCGCAGCGGCAGGGCACGCAGTGCGGGTGCCTCGGGGTCGGTGAAGACCCCGGACTCTCGGGCGACCTCGCCGTACCGGTCCGACCGGGGTGGACCGGGATCCTGGGTCAGGTCTTCGTGGTACTTCACCTCGATGCCCACGCACGTCGGTCGCCCGGCGGCGTCGACGGCCCGAATGGCGACGTCGAACGCCGAGCGGTTCCCCAGGAACCGGTCGTCCCCTCGACCCGGGGACCACTCAAACTCGATCGTCGTCACGGTGCGCACGAGGTCCGGCCACAGCAGGCGGCACACCGACGTCGCCAGGTCCAGGTCGGCGGCCAGCTCGGCGAACAGGTTGAACGCCAACGGCTGCGACGACAGCATGTTCTCGTAGACACGGGGTGCGCTGATCAGGGCACCCGGCCGGGTCCGCGCCCGCTCGACCGCTGCGGCGACTGTTCGGGTGAGGAAGTTGCTCGTCGTGTCCCCGGCCGGCAGCAGCGATCCCAACGGCCGGCCCTGGTGGTCACCGGCTGGCAGGCCGAGGTGTTCGCGCCACCGGGCCTGCCGGAGCCGGAGCTCGCTCTGCCAGGGTCGGTCCGAGGAGACGAGGACGTCGGCTGCTGCCAGCGCCCCGGGGTCGGACGAGGTCATGGACGCACCCTCGCGATCAGTGCGCGGGTCGCATCCGACCCGCGTAGTCGGTGCGCGACGGCGTCCCCGCCGACGCGCTGGATCAGGTCGAGGTCCCCGCAGACCACCAGCAGGTCCCGGGCCCGGGACAGCCCGACGTAGAGCATCTCCCGGGCCCGCGCCTCATCGCGGAACCCGTTGACCGCCAGCACGACCGCCGGCCGCTCCAGGCCCTTGAACCCGAGCACGTGGCCGTAGAAGAGGTCCTCGTCGTCCCAGTAGGAGGCCCAGTAGGCGTCCTGCCCGGCGGCCTGGCGCTCGGCCTGGACCGGGTGTCGGCGGTAGGTCGTCAGCAGCGCCAGCGCCTCCGGGGGCCAGCCCTCGTCGAGCAGCTCCTCGGCAACGCCGTCTGCGGCGTCGACGGCGTCGTCGGTCGCGCACGGCACGAAGCGGACGGGCGCACCGGTCCCGCCCAGCAGCCTCATCTGCGCCGGCGCCAGGCTGGAGAACGTGCCGCCGATCTGCTTGGTGTTCCGCAGGTTCTCGTTGAGGTCGTAGGTGCCGAGCTCGACGGTGGGGCGGCCCTGCCGGGCGAAGACGCGCTGGCCCTCGTCGGCGAACACGTAGAGGCAGCCGCCGTCGGGGTCGCGCAGCGAGGCGAGCACCGCCGGCCACCAGGACTGGTCGAAGTCCTGGGCCTCGTCGACGACAATCGCGTCGAAGCGCTCCTCGGACGGCAGCGCGGAGGCCAGCTGGACCATCTGCTGCGGCAGCCGCTCCTCCCAGTAGGGACTGTCGTCGTCGGTGCCCCGTTCGACGCCCCACCGGATGCCGAGCGCGTGGAACTCCCCCACGTAGGCCGGTTGCTGCTTGGGCGGCAGCAGGGCCACGCGGCGGCGGAGGAACTCGGCCAGGCCGCGGGAGTAGCAGAGCAGCGCGACCCGCTGACCCGCGGCGGTCAGCCGTCGGGCCTTCTCCACCGCCAGCCAGGTCTTGCCCGACCCCGCGCCACCGCGGATCTCGACCCGGTCGTGGGACTCGCAGAAGTCCAGCAGCTTGGCCTGCTCACGGGTCAGCAGCTCGACGGTGGCCTCCCGCTCCCCGAGCTGGGCGACCAGGTCGGCCTGTGGGATCAGGGTGCCGACCAAGCAGTCCACGAGCAGGTCGACGTCGTCCTTGGTCGGGGCGTCGGGCTGGTTGTCCGCCTGCCGCAGGGCCGAGGCGATCCGGCCGGCCGCGACCGGCAACTCGCTCCGGTCGATCAGCGCCCAGCGCGGCGCATCGGGTGCGGCGAAGCCCTCGGGCAGCGTCGTCGTCGGCAGGGCGACCATGTGCACCAGCCGCGGGTTGCCCCGCGACCACCGCGGCGCGGCCCACAGGAAGTCCCGAAGGGCGTACTTGCACTTCAGGGCCTGTTCGACCGGGTGGATGGCCTTGCTCTTGCCGCCGGTCTGCCACCACTGCCCGTCACGCAGCGAGACGCTGCCGCCCTTCACCTCGAGGACGGCGACCCCGTGTCCGGGCCAGGCGACGATGACGTCGGCCTCGCGGTCGGCGCCGCGGTCGGTGAACCGCTGGTTGCAGATGAGCACCGCGACGTCGGGCAGCTGGTCGCACAGCGCCGTGACGAACAACCGCTCCGCGTCCGAGGCGAACGCCGCGTCCGCCGGGACCATCCGCGCTGTCATGTCCGCTCCCCCGTGTCCGCGGGCGTCGACACCGGCACCCGCGCGGGCAGCATGTCAGGCGAGCCACCCTCGGTCGTCGACATGGCGGCCCGCCGCGCGGCGGCAAGGGCCCGGCCCGCGTCGAGCCTGGCTCGCAGCACGGCCCGCTGCGCCGCGGCCTTCTCCCGTGCTTCCTGACGGACGTCGAGCAACCGATGCTGGACCGGCGTGGCGGCGCCGACGACGCGGAACAGCGCCGGACAGGGCGGCTGGACCGCCAGGTTCAGAGCCGCGAGATCGCTGCCCACCAGCGGCACCGGGACGACGAGGACGTGCCGGGCGACCCAGTCGACGAGACGCGGGGACCGTTCGCGCCCGAGGTCGAGCAGCGGCCACAACCGGATGCGGAGCAGGGACAGCAGCCGCGGGTCGAGCAGCCGTCGGGCCTGCCCGGCCAGGGTGTCCAGGGCGGCACCCTCCCGTTCGTGGTCGGCCGGAGCCATCCACCAGGTGAGCAGGTCGCCCTCCATCGGCGTGCCCAGTCGTCGTTCCACCGCCCACCGGCCCTCGCCGTCGAGCCACGCGCTCATCAGCCCGGGCTGGTGCCAGCGCACGGAGTCCCCGTCGGCGATCCAGGCCGGGGGGACGGCGGCGTCCTGGACGAAGAGCGCAGCTGACACCTCGGTGGCCGTCGGCACCTCAGAACACCGTCCCGCGGTGCTCGCTCATGCAGTCGTGGCACTCGTCGCCGTCCATGTGCCATGCCGAGCGCTGCCGGCGGCACAGCACGCACCAGCGGACGGCGGCGCGGCTGGCCCCCACCAGCGCGGCCGCGACGGCGGCGACCTCCGCGGGGCGGACCAGCAGGTCGGTCAGGTCGAGGACGTGCTGGTCGACCGGGTGCAGCACCGGCCGGTGGTCCTCCCAGCGGCCCTCGGGGCGGGCGAGCGCGAAGGAGGACTGGTCGACCCCCAGCAGGAGCTGCGCGGGCTCACCACTGACGAACCAGGTCCGAGAGAGCAACCCTCCCTCGGCCTCCAGCACGTCGGCGCCGCGGCGCCATCCGCCGCCGAGCACGTCCACCAGCGGGCCCACCGGGAGCCCGACCTGCGCCTCGATCACCCTCTCGAGCTCGGGGAGGGAGACCCCGTCGTCGTCCTCGTCATCGTCATCGGGGTCGGGGACGGGGACGCCTGGCGGTGGCAGCGAGGGTGCCGGGCCGGCGGCGATGTCCTCCACGACGTCCCAGAAATCCTCGATGTCGAACGGGAAGGTCATGACGACGTCGACGCCGGGGCCGCCCAGCCAGACGTGGTCGGGACCCGCCCGCAGGTGCACGTCCGTGCCCGCCATCTCGTCGAGGTCGGCGAGGTGGCTGCTGCCGGTGTGGTCGAGCAGCTGCTCGAGGTCCTGCAGACCGGTGTCCGCCGCAGCGACCTGCAGTTGCCGGGCCAGGTCGGGGTGCCAGCGGACGCCGGACTTCATGAGCACCACGTGCAGGACCTGCTCGTCGATGTCGGCGTGCGGGGCCGCTCGGTTCTCGATGGCCGCCAGCCGGTGGACGCGCAGGCGCGTCCTCTGGGCAAGCTCCGGGAGACTCAGCCCCAGGACCGCGCGCATGGCCCGGAACTCCACGCCGGTGGGGATGGGCCCCTGCGGCATCTCCTCGGCCGGGTGCCAGTCCGGGGAGTTCATCTCGGCCTCGGTGGGCAACCGGTCGGTCCACCGGCGACGTACGCTGCTCACCGGTCGATCCCGTGGTGCCGCCCGGCGCAGTCGTTGCAGACTCCGCGGTAGCCCGAGAAGTCCTCCGGGGCGTGCGGACGGCGGCAGGTGGGGCACCAGCGGAAGCTGCGCCGCCGAGCCCGTGCGAACTCGTCGGCCGCTGCGGCGAGCCACCCCGGGGAGCAGAGCAGATCGTCCCGGCTGAAGGACCGCCCCTGGTCCCACGCGACCTCGACGTCCCCGGCGGCGGCGACCGGCGCCAGGGTCAACGTCCCGAGCCCCACGCCGAGGGCCACCTGCGCCGGCTCACCGCTGACGAACCAGTCCACCCCGGCGTCGTCCAGACTCACCCGCCGCCACCCGGCGCCCACCGCGCGGACGACGTCCTCGACCCCGACCCCGAGCAGGTCGGCGAGCTCCCGCTCGTCGGTCGTGGGGTCGTCGTGGGACCCCCACTCGTGCGAGCACCCACGGCAGACGAACGCCGCCTGGTCCTCGAACACGATGCACCCGGCCAACGCGACCAGGCCACGCTCGGCGGCCAGCGCCAACTCCGCCGTCGGCATGCCGTGCACCACGCGCACCGCGTCCTCGACGCCGCACTCCGGGCACACCTGCCCCCGCACCACTCCGTACTCGACCAACCCACACCCCCGTGCTGGTCGCCCCCGTGACGACCGGATGCGGACTGTGGCACGGGGGTCCGACAAAACCCGCGGCCATCGCTCCTCCCGGCTCCGACGCGCTAGGTTCGGCCCGTGGAGCGGAGCGGACTACCCCGCCCTCCGTGGCGGGTGTAGTCACGGACAAGGAGCCCCCATGGCTCACTCCCCGCACAAGCAGTGGAAGGGCTGCCGGGTCTGCCGGCCCCACAAGGACCGCCGCCTCGGCCGGTCCCACCGCGACCCGTTCCGCGAGCTGAGGAAGCTCGGCACGCTCTCGCGCGTCAGCCGCCAGGACCTGGGCGACGTCGACCTGGAGTGACTGCCGCGGGGTGGGTCGCGTCCGACGGCGTGACCCACCCCGTCGCTCAGCCGGCCGGACGGCGCCGGTAGAGCTGCGCCGGCTTGCCGACGGTCCCCTCCCGCACCTCCCCCGACACCTCGTCCAGGGACGGGAGCATCGCCCGCCGGAACGTGTCCGCCGAGCGGGGCAGCCGCCCGAGCACGGCCTCGTGCACCAGGCGCAGCTCCCGCAGGGTGAACGGCTCCTCGACCAGGCCGGCTGGGTCGGGCCCGGCCCGATAGCCGGCGCGGACGTGCTCGGCGGCGAGCGTGACGATCGCGTCGTGGTCGAACGCCAAGCCGCGAACGTCGTCGCACGGCCGGTGGGTGACGTCGTCCGAACGGCGCTCGAGCACCGGGGCCAGTTCGGCCCACGGGACGACGTCGACGTGCGCGACGCTGAGCACCCAGCCGCGGCTGTCCCGCGCCGGATCGTCGAACACCCGCAGCTGCTCGGGGTCGCGTCCGCGGAGACCCACCTTCACCCGCAGCGAGCGCTGGACGGCGTCAGCGAGCCGCTCCCCCTCGTGCAGGAAGGTCCCCGGCAGCCGCCAGGTCCCGTCGTCCGAACGCACCACCAGCACGTCGAGGGTCGGCGAGTCCGGCGGGATCGTCAGCACGGCCGTGTCAACCGCGAGGGACGGTCGCGCGTAGTCGGTGAGGGCCTTGCCGGCTGAGTCCAGGTGCACAGCTTGACATTAACGCAGGACCCGTCTATCTCTTGTTACAGCGAACTTGCGCTAACTAGAACGGGGTGGTCAGCATGACCCGCATCCGACTGCACGTGGGGCAGGGCACCCACCGCGGTGCCCTCACCGTCTTCCCGGTCTGGACGGACGCCGCGCCCGTCACCGGCCTGCTCACCGGTGCCGCGGCCCAGGTCGACGTGGTGGAGCGCGCCGGTTCGCCGTCCGTCGACCAGCTCGTCGTCACCAACCGCACCGAGAGGCCCGTCCTCCTCCTGGCCGGCGAACTGCTCGAGGGCGGCTGGCAGAACCGGACCCTCACCGCGTCCACGGTGCTGGCACCGGCCACGCCGACGGTGCTGCCCGTGCTCTGCGTCGAGCACGGCCGGTGGGGTGGCGGCGAGGTGCACCGCCGCCAGGCGCGCCGGGCTCCGGTCGCGCTGCAGCCCGACCTCGAGCACCCGGACGCCCAGGCTCGGGTCTGGCGCCGAGTGTCCGGTTACACCGCGGTCGCCGGCCCCTCCCCCACCGACTCGCTGCTCGACCGGCTGGACCGCACCCGCCCCGAGGCCGAGCGGCTCACCGCAGGTCTGGCGCCGCTGGCTGGGCAGAGCGGCGTCCTCCTGGGGATCGCCGGCCGACCGGTGTCCCTCGAGCTGTTCGGCTCCCGCCGCGCGCTGGCCGAGCACTGGACGCCGCTCCTGGAGGCGGCCGCACTCGACGCGCTCGGCCGCCCGGCGGTGCGGACCACCGCGGCCCTCGCCCGCGTCTTTGCCGAGCGGGTGCAGGGCACCGACCTGACCGCCGTCCGAGGCGCCGGCGCGGGCCGTCGGTACGGCGGGGGTGGTCGCGTGCGGGTGGACGACGTCCGCTGGCATGACCGCACCGTGCACCTGACCGCGATCGACCTCACCCACCCCGTCCTGGAGGCGTCATGACCATGCCCCGCTCGCACCGCGCCGCCGGCGCCGTCATCGGTTCGGCCGTCGGGGACGCCCTCGGCGCCCCGTTCGAGTTCGGCCCGCCCGGGCGCTTCTCGGCCCGCTACCCGGACGACGCCCGCGGGTCGGCCACCGAGATGTGCGGAGGCGGCTCGCTGGGCTGGGAGCCGGGCGAGTTCACCGACGACACCCAGATGGCCCTGCTCGTCGCGCAGTCGTTGGTCGAGCGCGGCGGCCTCGACGAGGCAGACCTTTTCGACAGGTTCCGCCGCTGGGCCGACGCTCCCCCGCCGGACATCGGCACCCAGACCCGCGCCGTCCTGGGTTCCGGCCGGCCGTGGGACGTCGCCGCGAGCGAGCACTTCGCCCGGTCCGGGCACGCCGCCGGCAACGGCTCGCTCATGCGGACGACGCCCGCGGCCGTGTTCTTCGCACCCCAAGGGCGGACGGCGACGATGGACGCCGCGCGACGGATCTCCGCGCTCACCCACGGCGACCCGTCAGCCGGCGAGGGCTGCGCGGTCTTCCACGAGCTCGTCCGGGTAGCCCTGGACGGCCGGGACCCGCTGGCCGCCGTCGACGACGCCCTGGCCGCGGTGGCCCCCGAACACCGCGACCGCTGGGCGACCGTGCTGTCCGCGGACTGGACGCCGTCCGACGCCACCGAGAGCAACGGTGCCGTGTGGCCGACGCTCGGCCAGGCGGTCTGGGCGTTGCGCGGGGCGACGTCGTTCGCGCAGGTGATGCGCCGGGTGATCGACCTGGGCGGGGACACCGACACGGTGGCCGCCGTCGCCGGCGGTCTGGCGGGCGCGGTCTTCGGCATCGCCGGCATCCCGATGCGCTGGACGTCGGTCGTGCACGGCCGGGTGCCAGGGCACGGCGACCACCGGTGGGACGTGGCGGACCTGCACGCCCTGACCGCCGGGCTCACCGGCGGCTCGACGGCGCGGTACGAGGCGCCGCAGACGCGCGGGATCGAGCCCCGGGAGGTCGCGGACGGCGTGTGGGCCAGCGACCTCGACGGTGCGCGCAACAGCTCACGGGACTTCGCCGTCGTGTCGCTGTGCCGAACCGGCGAGCCGTTCGGCCACGCCGTCCAGCGGTTCGCCTACCTGACCGACGACGGCGCCAACAGCGAGCTGGACGCCGTCCTCGCCGACGTCCTGGACGACATGGCCGCGCTGCGGGCCGAGGGCAGGCCGGTGCTGGTGCACTGCTTCGCGGGGCAGTCGCGGACCGGGCTCGTACTGCGGGCGTGGCTGCGGCGGATCGAGGCGCTCACCGCTGCGAGGCGCCCGCCGCGATCGCTGACCGATGGCCGCACCTACGCCGGCGGAATGACTGCTTCACTGCGGCAATCGAACGCGCGCGCTGACCACGGGAATCCCATCAACGCGGAGAACCTGCTGCCCTGCGGTGCGGTCACGCCGCGATGGCCGGAAAGACAACCAAGGATCCATCTCGATGTCGTTCGATCTCGATCACCACGTCCGGCGCGTGCGCACCTTCGTCAAGTCCATCGCCAAGCGCGCGGAGACGGTAGGCAACCCTGAGCAGTCCGTCGACAGCTCCTTGGGTCCACATAAGGTTACTGAAACCGCTCGACGGCTTGAGTTCGAGAGTCGACAACTGGTGGAGGACCGAGGAGATCCCTCGCTCCAGTTGGTCAACGCGACGCTCGTCGTCCTGCAGAGTGCGAATGAACGCCTCGAACGGGTGATTACCACCTTCTCGCTGCGCATGATCGACGGCTTGCAGTACAAGCACCCGACGCTTGAGCGCGATGGCCAACCGCGCCAACTCCAAGTGCGCGCGGAAAGCGCCGCCCTCCTCGTCTAGGCCCGGGAATGCCTTCGAGAGCGCGCCGATCTCGACGGGCCCCTTGGGCAGCGCGGCGAGCGCCGCTTGCCACCTGGTGAGCCGGGTGCGGGCCCGCTCGGTCGACTTACTGATGGCATGCACGGCCGAGTCGAGTCCAAGGGACGGACCGATGCGCCCCTGATCGAGGAGGACCGAAGTCGCCTTCTCGATGGCGTCGCCGCAGCCGCCAAGCTCGCTGCGCTCGTCGTCGAGCTTCTGTTCGTGCAATTGCTCCAACAAGTCGGTGATCCGCTCGATCGCTGCCTGACGCTGGCGATCGGCGTGGGCGCTCACGCTGACTGCGATCGCCATGAGCACGAGCGGCGCGGCCACCGTCAGCGCGCCAGCACCGGCAGCCGCGACGCCGGCTGTGGCCGCGGAGCCCGTTGCCGCGCCCGCAACTGCCGCCTTGCTCGCCACTGGCACGAAGGTGGCCTGCCCCACGATCCCCGTCGAGTTGACGAGTGCGCTGTGGACACCCAGGGCTGCGCCCTTGGAAGGCATGTTGCGAACTAGTCCGCTGCCGACCTGTGCGGCCACGCTCGCTGGAACAACCATCCGGTAGAGGACCTCGCCACTGGCAGCGACGCTGTCGGTCGGCGCCGACTTCACCGCCTGAGACACGAGCTCCGCCAATTGCTTCGCAAGCGGACTGGCTGCGTGTAGCGAGAGGCCGTCATCCCGGTTGCGTGCGTTCGGCATCGGGTGCGCCTCTAGCATCGTGATCGGTGAAGCCGCAAGCGTTGCCAAGACCGTGCGCAGCTCCGCAAGGCGCGCGGGCGTCATCCCCTCTTCCACCAGGACGTTCGGAACGGCCACGTCCTCCGTCGCGACAGTCCACACCGGTACGGCCGTACTGCATTCAGCCTTCATGTTCTGCTTCCCCCAAGCCGACAGGCCCACGTCCGACGTGAAGCCATCTGCCTCAACCTAGGGGTCCGGCGGAACAGCCGGCCGCCCAAAGGTGGGACGACCAGTGCGCGGCGACATCCGGCGTCACCGGCGCCCCACAGGTCTCGCTAGCCCCTCAGGAACTGGCCGGCTGATGAGGCGGTCCTCCGCAAGTCACTGCCGTCAGCATCGAACCGCCAGGGCCAGTCCATGGCCTCAAGCAGGCGATGGCTACGGGCCTTGTCCGCGCCCGCGTTCGCACCGCCCTCGCTGAGAAGGTGCAAAGCGCCCGAGGCCGCCAATACGTCGCCGGAGCAGCACAGAGCTCGTCGACACAAATCCCTCACACAGGCGTCCGCGCATGCAACGATGCGTCCCCAATCAGTGACGATGTGGTCTCTGAACTACTCGGGGTCGGGGGTCGCGTGGGTGCAATGAGGATCGACTGCCCGTCCACGGCACCGTCGAGAACATTCGGTAGGTGGCCGTCACTCGTCGGCCATGGGGCCGGGCGAAGCGTGCACCTGCTCCACGCCGGCCGTAAAGGTTGAACAGGTCGATGGAGGAGCCCTCTCGGAGGCCTGGCGGTCCAACAGTCGGTGATGCAACCGCTCTGATTGCCCTCCAGGCCGACCTCCGAGACCTGGCACAGAAAACCGGTCGTCGCCCGACGGCTGCTGAAGTGCACGCGCTGCTGCAACGCCACGGGTTGGACAGCGCAGCGCTCGGCGACTTGCTTGGGTCATCGGGTGCCGGCGCGAGCGGAGCGATGCCCGGCCCGGGGAAGCGTTGGCTCAAGCAAGCAAGGTCGTGGCCGACCGTCGAGAGGCGCCCTACGCGTCCCCCGTCGCGGTGGGATCACGCGCCTAGAGATGACGCGGTCGGCGAGCTGTCGACTAGATCGAACGGACATCCGGTCGTCCCCATTCGTTCAGAAGTCGGCGAGGGCACCTCGGCCGGGCCCAATGGCGATGAGGACGACTGGAACGATGAGGATCCCTTCTCCGTCGGACCGGCGCATCGTTCTGCAGTCATCACGGCTGGTGACATCGTGGTCGCCCGCGTCGGAGCCGACCTCTTGGACGATTACAACCGTTCCGGCTCGCTGACCCTGGTGGATGTGACGACGCTGGCCCAGCGACGCGGGTTGTCCAGCGGCGCGGTGGAGGACGTACTGCTTGCGCTGGCCGCAGCTGGCGTCGAACTGAACGAAGAACGCCCCGAACTCGCTTACGACGGCTCCGGCGACCTCGACGGTGGTCTCGTCCGGCGCCAGATCGCCTCGGTCGAGCATGATCAATTGGGCGCGTACCTGGCTGCGGCCTCCCGCATCCGCCTGCTGACGGCAGAGCAAGAGGTGCGCCTGGGCCGCACCATCCGCGCCGGGCAGGAGGCGCTCCGAGCCCTAGCCGCTGATGATGCCTCAGCGATCCGGTCTGGGGCACGAACCCGCTACGTGTCGGTCATCGAGGCCGGACGCCGAGCACACCGGAACCTCGTGAGCGCCAATCTCCGGCTCGTCGTCAGCATCGCAAAATTGCCCCGATACTCGCGCAGCGGAATTGAGCTGTCCGACCGTATCCAGGATGGCAACACCGGTCTGATGCGCGCGGCGGACAAGTACGACCCTGAGTTAGGCTATAAGTTCTCCACTTACGCGACGTGGTGGATACGCCAGGCAATCGATAGGGGGGCCGGTGATCGCGGCCGGGCGATTCGCCTGCCGGTGCACATGTACGACCAGGCGAAGAAGGTCCGGGCAGTGAAAGCTCGCCTTGAGAGCCAACTGGAACGCCCGGTGACGCTCGGCGAACTGGCCGGCGACCTGGGGCTGGAGGTCGGACGTGTGGCAGCCATCCTGACCTGGTCCGAGCCAGTCCTCAGCTACGACGTCCTGGTTGGCGACGAAGAGGACACGCCTCTGCTAGACCTCTTGTCCGGCGACTCCTTTGACATCTCATGTCTCGATCCCGCCGCGGTCGTGCTGGCCCAGCAGCTGGAGCACGACCTGGCGCGCGTGCTCGCCAAGGTGCTGACGCCGCGCGAGGTTCAAGTGCTCACGTGGCGTTACGGGCTCGGTGGGTGCGATGTCCTGACGCTCGACGCGATCGGAGAGCTCCTTCTAGTGACCCGCGAGCGCGTTCGCCAACTTCAGGTCAAGGCCGTGGAGACGCTGCAGTCAGATTCTCATGTCGACTGCCTGTTCGAGTACCTCATCGACCATGCAGTTGACGACGTGCTCGTATCCCCACTGGAACCGCGTGAGGCAGCCCCACCAAAGCGACGCGGACCGAAGAAGCAACCAGGGAAAGTGGGAAACTGACACGATGTCTGATCAACAAATGTTCAGCGAGGCGGCCACGCACTTCACTGCTTGGCTCGACCGACAGGTCACCGTCGCCGGCCGCGGGGACGGCATGGACCGACTCGGCGTTGCGCCGGCGTCGACGTTCTGGATGGGCCGCCTCGCCACCGAGCAAGAGGTGATGAGCAGCGGTCTGGGGCAGCGGGCCGAGCGCCTCGAGCCCTGCGCCATCGGCCTTCGTGTACGCCCCACGGGTGCGGCACCGTGGCACTTCGAGGTCCGGATCCAGGCGCGGGCGTGGACCTACGAGGACCCGAAGACCTCTTCGAATCCGAATCGCCCCTGGGTGCGGTCTCCGGGCATCGACGTTCCAGTGAGCGTCAACATCGATCCAGCCCTCCCGCCTTCCCCCTTCGGTGGCAACGCGCTCGGTGCGGCATTCGCACGCGTGGGGGCAACGGGTCTGAACGCAGAGGTCCGAGTGGACATCGAGAGCTGGAACGGAGCACCTGAGCTGGTGGTGCAGCTGGTCAACAGCAGCCCCGCCCAGCACGCGCAGCTGGAGGACACCCACCTCTACGAAACAGCCATGCAGATCACCGGCCTGTCGACCGTCCCGTTCGAACTTGAGGCCCTGCCCGACAGCTTCCGTTACGACCGGGACGTGCCCGCCTACGGGGTCAACGTCGGTGTCGCCTTGCTGCCCGGAGGGGGCTTCCGCACCACTGACACCGTCGAGGTCACCACCCGCCGACCGGAGTACTGGACGAGCGACCGACCCGAACCCGACCTCACCTTCGCGACACTGTCGCGAGACCCGCTGCCTCCGCTTGAGGCTCTCGTCCAGGCCCTGGGCGACTACCACTCTGACCGGTGGGGCCCGTTGCTAGACGAGCACCCTGAGTGGGACCAGCCGATGCGCGACGAGGCGGCGGAAGCCCGCCTCACGGCTGGACGGGAGATCGGACGGCTGCAGCGCGGCCTACAGCTGCTCATCAGCGATACCACCGTGCGCCGAGCCTTCCAATTGATGAACGACGCCATCGCCCACAGCGCGGCCGGCAAGTACGACAGCTGGCGCCCCTTCCAGGTCGGGTTCCTGCTCGGTGCGCTCGCCTTCCTCGTCGACGAAGAAGAAGCCGACATCGTCGACACGGTCTGGTTCGCCACCGGCGGTGGCAAGACCGAGACCTACCTCGGCCTGCTGGTCACCGCGGCGCTGCATGACCGCATGACCGGCAAGACCAGTGGTGTGACCGCCTGGTCACGCTTCCCGCTGCGGCTGCTGTCCCTGCAGCAGACGCAGCGTTTCGCCGACGCGCTAGCCGGTGCCGAGCTGGTGCGACGCCGCGAACGCATCAAGGGAGCCCCGATCAGCCTGGGCTTCCTGGTCGGTTCCAGCAGCACCCCGAACAGGATCGTCAAGACCGCTAGGCCCGAGACAGCGGACCTAGATCCGGACAGCCCCGGGATGCCCGACCGGTTCCAGGTCCTCATGCGCTGCCCGTTCTGCCGAGGCAACGAAGTCGGCATGCACTTCGACCGTCTCATGTGGCGGCTCACCCACCAGTGCGCAAATCCCGACTGCCCCTGGCCGGAGCCCGCCCTCCCGGTGTACGTCGTCGACAGCGAGCTGTACCGCTATCTGCCGACGGTCGTCCTCGGAACCTTGGACAAAGCAGCCAGCGTCGGCATGCAGGCCGCGATGCGGGGCCTGGTGGGGCCACCCATCGCGCTGTGCACCGAGGCGATGCACGGCTACACCTACACCCCCCGCTCGGCCACACCCACCGGCTGCCTGGTCCCCGACTGCAGCGCCGGGACGCGCCCGTTGCCCATGCCGGCCGACCGGTACGCACCGACCCTGCGACTGCAGGACGAACTTCACCTCCTCCGTGACAGCCTCGGCGCCGTCGACAGCCACTACGAGAGCCTGCTCGACCACCTGCAGGACGAGCTCGGCAGCCGCCGAGCCAAGATCGTGGCCAGCAGCGCCACCTTGACCGGCCATGACCACCAGGTCGACGTCCTCTACCGCCGCAGCGGGCGGGTCTTCCCCACACAAGGACCGGTGGCCGGAGGGTCCTTCTGGACCCGCCCCGGGCCGATGCCTCTGCGTCGCTTCGTAGCCGTCGCACCGCGCGGTGTCACCCTGGACCACGTAAGCGACCGGACGCTGGACGTCCTGCAGATCGCCATTCGCCGGCTCGCTCAAGACCCGGGGACGGTCTGCGCCGAAGCTGGCGTGGACCCCAAGCACGCAGATCGCCTGCTGTCCTACTACGGCACCGACGTCATCTACGGCAGCACCTTGTACGACGTCGAGGCCGCCACCCGCAGCCTTACCAGCAACACCAGCAGTCAGGGACTTCAGGCGGTACAGCTGACCGGTGGCACCGACTTCGACGAAGTCCGCGCCATCTTGGAGCGCCTCGAGAACCCCGAGGCCGACTTCGACGATCGCATCCACATCGTCGCAGCCAGCAGCATGCTCAGCCACGGCGTCGACGTCGCCCGTCTCAACGTGATGGTCATGCTCGGGCTGCCGCTGTCCACCGCAGAGTTCATCCAGACCACAGCCCGTGTGGGACGCACCTTCCCGGGGCTCGTCTACGTCCTTCACAAGATCGGCCGAGAACGGGACGCGGCCATCTTCCGACAGTTCGGCCAGTACGTGACCCATGGAGACCGTTTCGTGGAAGCAGTCCCCATCACCCGCCGCAGCCGACGAGTGCTGCGGCTGACGATGCCGGGGATCGTGGAGGCCCGCCGACTGGCCCTCATGGAACCGGCCTCACGCGGACGCCTCACCACCATCAGCGCCGTGCGCCGCTACTTCGATGACGCCGGCATCGGCGCAGCGGACCAGACGGCGGCCATCGCCGCGCTCCTCGGTTTCGACGGCCCAGTGGACGACACGCTGCGGGAGGAGATCGGCCGATGGCTGGACAACTGGTTCACCAACCTCAACGACCCAGCCGGCAGCCGCACCTGGCCGAACGAGCTGGGCGCCTCGTCCCCCATGACCAGCCTGCGTGACGTCGAGGTCAGCGTGCCCATCCACGACTGATCCAGCCCCTGGCAGCCCAAAAGTCCAAGCGGCGGGACCACCCGCCGGACACCCGCTGCACCACCGTCCCCGCCGGTGATGCGCGATAGGAGGACAAGCAGCGTGAGCGACCTTGGAACTCGCAGTGCCAGCCAGGTGCTGCGCACTTTCCTGCCCCAGCAGACCGCCGACCTACGTGGCGGCATCTACCGCGTCATCGACTGGTCGGGCGCAGCGGCGCTCAGCATCGACGACGCCAGCGTGCGTCGTCGACTGCTCCGGGAGATCCACCCGTGGGAGCAGAACAACAACGACAACGGTTTCGCCGCCGACCTCCGCCGTCAACAACGCCTGGAAGTGGTCGAGCTCGACCCCAGCCGCGGTGTGGCGGTCGAGCGATACCCCCGGGTCTGGTTGTGCCCGCGCTGCAAGCGAGTGGGCAAGGACGCCACCCGCGCCTGCGTGTGCGGCAACTCCCGCTGGGGTCAGCTGCACTTCCTCGGGTTCCACGAGTGCGGGGCGGTGGGCGAGCCCCGCATCCCCCGCTGTCCCACCCACGACGAGGTGGAGCTGGTGGGTACCACCAGCACCCGGACCTCCGACCTGCGGTTCGTCTGCCCTCGGTGTCACCTGCAACTGCAGAAGGGGCTGGGCTTCCAGCAGTGCCAGGGTTGTCGGCAGGGCGGGCTGCACTGGAACGTCCACAAGGCCCGCACCGCCTACACGCCACGCGGGATGGTCATGGTCAACCCGGCTCGACCCGAGCGCATGCAGGCCCTTGCCGGCGCCGGCGGGGCAGCGAAGGCCTTGGACTGGGTGCTGGGTGGCATGGAGGCCCACAGTCCAACCACCGTCACGGGGCTGCCTTCCGCTGCCGAACTCCGTGCCCAGCTACTCGGCAACCGCATGGATCCCGCCATGGTCGACCTGCTCGTCGAACAGGCCGCTGGGCTGGGACAACTTGCCCAGGCAAGCAGCCCCACTGCGCTGGACACCGCGCCCGCCGACCGGCGGGAGGCCGTCGAGCAGGAAGCCGTCGACATCGCCCTCGCACTGGGTGAAGCCCGCGTTTCGATCTCCGGCCTCATGGCGCCCCCCGGCAGCGTGCTGGCCGACCGGTTCGCCAACGACTATCCGGCAGCAGTACGTCGGGCTGGGCTCGCAGGGGTCGATCTGGTGGAGAGCTTTCCGGTTCTCAATGTCATGTACGGCTACACACGGGGCGAGAGCGATCCCAAGCTCTGCCGCCTGGTGCCTTTCCGGCACCCCAAGCGCGAGGGCTACCGGCTCCTGGGCGACCTCGCCGAGACCGAAGCCCTACTCGTCCGACTCGACCCGCTCCGCGTAGCCGGCTGGCTCCTGGCCCGCGGCCACCAGCTGCCGGGCTGGTCTCCCGAACAGGACGCACGGCAGGCGCGCGCCGCGATCACTGCCGCCAGTGACATTCCCGGCCCCGGCGACACCCCCGCCACTCCCACCGTCGGATCCGAGGTCCTCACCTTGGTTCACAGCTACGCCCACCGCATGATCCGCCAGACCGCCGTCTTCGCCGGCATCGACCGGGACGCACTCAACGAGTACCTGGTGCCAAGCCACCTCGGCTTCTTCCTCTACGCGGCACCACGAGGAGACTTCGTCCTCGGGGGCTTGCAATCGGTCTTCGAGACCAGCCTCGACCAGCTGCTGAACACCGTCTCCACAGCCGAAACCCGTTGCCCACTGGACCCCGGCTGCGCACGCGGCGCTGGGGCCTGCAGCGCCTGCCTTCATCTAGGGGAAACCTCTTGCCGGGCCTACAACACGTTCTTGGACCGCCGAGGGCTCTTCGCTAGCGGCGGCTTCATGCGCTGACGGCGATTGCTCGACCACCAGCCCGCCCTGATGCACCAGCGCTAGAGCCGGGTCCGCTTCTTTCGGTCACACGTCTGGATACGCCCCGTTACCGGCTAGTGTCCAAAGGTGACCATCACGGGGGATGTGAACAGCCGAACCATGGCCGCCAACGCACTTGACTTGCGCTCGGTACCGGAGCCGGGCCAGATTGCCATGGTCAGGCGCCACGTGGGCTGTCACCGACGTCCGCGTTCAGGGACTTCCCCGCAGCGGCGCCGACGACGCAACGAGCGGCCTCCAACATGCCGTCACCCTCCAGTCCCTCGACGAAGACCGACTCGGCGAGGAGCTCCAGGTCGTCTGGGAGCTTGAGCAGGGTCGCTCGCTGAGGCCGGAACTGGGTCTGCCGATGACGCTCGATCCGGAACGCTTCGACGACCCCAGCCGGCTCGCGGCCTTTATCGACGCGCTCCGCTGGGGCGCCATCACCTCGGCCGACTCGCAAGTCGTCCAGGCGCCTTTCCGTAGCGGCGCGAACGTCGAGGCCTACCAGCTCGAACCACTACGCCGAGCACTGCGTGAGACCCGGGCCAACTTGCTCCTCGCCGACGACGTCGGCCTCGGCAAGACCATCGAGGCTGGCCTCGTCGTCCAGGAGCTGTTCCTGCGTCACCGCGCCCGCACAGCGATCATCGTCTGCCCCGCCGGCCTTGCCCTGAAGTGGCAGGACGAGATGATCGAAAAGTTCGGACTCGACTTCACGATCATCAACTCCGGGACTATGCGCGAGGTCCGGCGCAGCCACGGGCTGCACGCCAATCCGTTCGTACTCTTCCCGCGGATCATCGTCTCGATGTCCTGGCTCCCTGGCCAGCGCGCCCAGCGCCTCCTGCGCGACGTGTACGCCCAAACGGCGAAGCGCGAAGGCGCCCGCCGGTTCGCCTACGACATCCTCGTCGTGGACGAGGCCCACCACGTAGCGCCCTCAAGCCCGCAGCGCGTCGACAAGCTCAACATCACCCGCCGCGGTTACGCCGTCGACTCGCAGCGCACGCACGCGGTCCGCGAGCTCGCCGAGAAAAGCGAGCACCGCCTCTTCCTCAGCGCCACCCCACACAACGGCTACGTCGAGTCGTTCACCGCGTTGCTGGAGATGATCGACCCGCAGCGCTTCGTCCGCGGCTCCCACATCGACCGCTCGGCGCTCCGCGAGGTGGCGGTCCGGCGCTTGAAGCGCGACTTGAAGGAAGCCAAGGGATTCAAGGAGCGGCAGGTCACTGCCCTCCCGTTCAAGCCGACCACTTCCGAGGAGCAGGCGTACGAGCGACTCCTTGCCTTCACCCATCGGCGTGACAAGGCGGTGGTTACGGGCGACGGCGCGGTCAAGCAGGCGCGCGACTTGGCGACACTGCTGCTGAAGAAGCGCTTCTTCTCCTCTCCCGTCGCCTTCGCCAAGACCGTCGACGTCTACCTGCAGACGCGGTTGCGAGGCGTCGACGCGGACTTGACCGGCGACTACGACGACGTCCTGGGCGTTGACGCCGACGACCTCGAAGAGGGCAGGTCCGGTCAGACGGAGCTGCTCACCCTCGCCAGCACCCGGCGCAAGCTCCCGCCCCTCACGGATGAGGACGTCGAGGACCTCCGCTGGCTGAGCCACTGGGGCCACGACTTCGACGGCACCGTCGACTCCCGGCTCGCCGCGCTGGTCCGGCACCTGGACGGCATCCTGCTCGCGGGTGAGCACTGGTTGGACGAGCGCATCGTCGTCTTCACCGAGTACGTGGACACGCTGACGTGGATCCGGGACAACCTCCTGCAGCACGGCTACGACGCCGAACGGATCGCGATCATCGACGGATCTTCCGACCCCGAGCAGCGAGAGATCACCCGCGCCGAGTTCAACGAGCCACCCCGCAAGACCAAGGTGCGCGTCCTGCTCGCCACTGACGCCGCCGGCGAGGGCATCGACCTCCAGGCGCACTGCCACCGACTCTTCAACTACGACATCCCGTTCAACCCCAACCGGCTGGAGCAGCGCATTGGTCGGGTCGACCGCTACGGCCAGGACCACCAGCCCGACATCCGACACTTCCAGCCGGTCGGCGGTCGATCCGGCCTGGCGTCCGACGTCCACTTCCTTGCGCTTGTGGCGGCGAAGATCGCCCGGGTGGAGCTTGACCTGGGTTCCGCGAACGAGATCATCGCCCCGGACATCCAGCGGAAGCTCGCCGGCTCCGTCGTGGCCAGCCGCTCGGAGAAGGACGTCCCCCAGGGCGACCGAGCGATCAACGAGATGCTCCTCGGTCAGCGGCAGGTCAACGCCGAGCTGACCGCCCTTGAGACGCAGCTGCAGGAGGACCGCGAGAGCCTGCATCTCCGGCCGATGAACCTTTGTCGAGTGGTCGAGACGGCGCTTGAGCTCGACATGCAACCGGCCTTGATCCACGCCCACGCAGAGGGGGGCGACAACGCAGTCTTCGAGCTCCCCGACCTTGCGCGCTCGTGGGAACCGGTGACGCGAGGCCTTGCCAGCCGGCTGGAGCCAGACCGGTTGCGTCCCATCACCTTCGACGAGGACGTCGCCCGCGGCACCACCGACGTCGTCCACGCTCACCTCGGCCACCCGCTGCTCCAACGATCCACGCGCCTGCTGCGATCGGCCTTGTGGGGCGGGGAGTCCGACCTGGGCCGAGTCAGCGCCGTCGTGGTCCCGGGGCTAAACGAGTCGTTTGCCGCCGCGGTGGTCCGGTTGGTCCTCGTCGGCCGCGGCGGCATCCGGCTGCACGAGGAGGTTTTCCTGGCCGGTACGCGACTGACCCGCCGGCAGCAGGTCGGGGTCGAGAAGGCTGAAGACCTGCTGGCCCGAGCTCTGGACGGCGACGAGCTGACCGAAGCGCCGGACGACGTGCGGAAGGAACTCGCGACAGCCTGGGACGACGACGCAGGTCTGCGAGCCCGTGTCGAGGAGGCCATCCGGACCCGGGTCGAGAAGCGGACGCAGGACGTCGAAGCCCGGCTGGCGAAGCGACGCGGCGAGGACCTCGCCCGCGTCGACGCCATATTCACCCGGTTCGGCCAGACGCTGCGCGAGTCCATCGCCGAGGCGGAGAACCTGCAGGAGGACGCGGAAGCCATGTTGTTCGACGTGGAGCAGCACCAGTCGGAGCGGGATTTGAGGCAGATGCGGGCGCGGCTCGACGAGCTGGACGAGGAGCGCAGACGCGAGAGGCGGGCCGTCGAGACCCGCTACGAGGACGTCAAGCCGTGGCCCTTTCCCGCCGCCATTCTCTTCGCCATCAGCCCCGCCGACGCGGAAAAGGGGGTGTCGGTCCGATGAGGCGTCGGCCGCCGAGCGTGTCTCGGCTGCACCAGGATTGGCTGGCGCAGGTGGAGACGGATGGCCCGTTTTTGTCGCTGCCTGTCCTCAAGGACATGTGGCCGGACGGGATGGACCGGCTCAGCGACGTCGACGACCGACTGGTCGCGTTCAAGGAGAACCACGCCGCCTGGGAGACGGCGTTCGACCGCTCCCGGTCCGGTTCGGTCGAGGAATACGGCCGTGCCGTTGCTTCCTGGATCGACGTGGTCCTCGACGATCTCGCGCTGTGGGGACCCCATCGGGTCGCGGCAGCGGGCCTCTCGGGTGATCTGGTCGTCCGGTCCCCCGGCGAGACGATCACGGTGCGTCCCGACGGTGGGCTCGGTGGCCGTGACGACGAGCTGGTGTGCCTGCTCCGCGTCGTACCCTCGACGGAGAGTCTTCATGCCGCGGGCTTGGACGGCTGGTCGGCGAGCGAGATCGACCGGATGGCCGCGCTGCTGCGCAAGGCGCACGTCGCGATCGGCGTAGTGACCGACGGCCGCTGGTGGGCGCTCGTGTGGACCGGTGAGGGCACCACCACCGGATCCGGTGTGGTGGATGGGCTGACCTGGCGCGAAGAGCCGCAGCTGCGCGATGCCTTCCTGACCGTGGTCAACGCCTCTTCGCTGCGCCACAAAAACCCAGAGCGCCGGCTGCCGCGCCTGTTCGAGCGGAGCGTGCTTGAGGCCGAGGAGATCACTGAGGCGCTCGGCGTCCAGGTCCGCAAATCTGTTGAGCTGCTCGTCCAGTCCTTCTCCGAGGCCAGACTCGCCGCGCGAGCCAAGGGGTCGGTCGACCCGCTGTGCGAGGACCCGGACGAGATCTACCAGGCCGCAGTCACGGTGATGATGCGGGTGGTCTTCCTGCTCTTCGCCGAGGAGCGCGGGATGCTTCCGACCGCGGAGCTGTACCGGGCCGCCTACGGAATCAGCGACCTGCTCGACGATCTGCAAGCTCGGGCCAGGCGAGAGGGTGAGGAGAACCTCGATCACTCCTCCGACGTCTGGCACCGACTCCTCGCAGTCAGCAGCGCCCTCTACAGCGGTGCCAATTTCGACGAGGTCCGTATGCCGGCCTACGGCGGATCGCTGTTCGACCCCCAGCGGTTCCCGTGGTTGGCGGCCGAGCGCCCCGATGGCGGCCTCCGTCTCCGGGTGTCGGACCGCACTGTGCTGCACGTCCTCGAGTCGGTGCAGGTGGCCAAGGTCGGTGGCCAGGCGCTTCGAATCTCCTTCCGCGACGTCGACGTCGAGCAGATCGGCTACATCTACGAAGGGTTGCTCGGCTACACGTGCCGTGAGGTCGATGCCGACGTGGTCCTCGGACTGGTCGGCAAGGAGGGCGAAGAGCCCGAGATCGACCTGGACACCGTGGCCAACATCTACGACCAGTCGACCGGCGGGACGGACTTCGCCGCCCGGCTCACCGAGTGGGTCAAGCAAACGCAACCCGCGGCCAAGCTGGTCTCTGCGGCCAAGCTCGCCAAACTCTACGATGCCGAAGTCGATGAGGCCGAGATGAACCGGCTGCTCAAGCCGGTCGCCGGGGATGACCACGACCTGCTGACCGCCCTCGTTGACTGGTCCAATTACATCCGCCGCGACCTGCGCGAACTTCCCTACGTCGTCCCGCGCGGCGGCCTGGTGGTCTCCGAGACCCCATCGCGCAAGAACGCCGGCGCCCACTACACCCCGCGGTCGTTGGCCGAGGAGGTCGTCCTCCACGCCCTGCAACCATTGGTCTATGAACCCGGGCCGCTTCAGACCAAGGACGAAGACGCCTGGCGGCTGAAGTCCAGCTCGGCGATCCTCGACCTCAAGATCGCGGACATCGCGGCTGGCTCGGGCGCATTCCTCGTCGCCGCCGCCCGCTACCTAGCGGACCGCCTCGTCGAGGCGTGGACGGCCGAAGGCATCGTCGACGCCGACCACGTCGACGGCAATCTTCGGACGCGTGCCATCCGCGAGGTCATCGCGCACTGCCTCTACGGCGCCGACATCAACGGCATGGCCGTCGAGATGTGCAAGCTGTCCCTCTGGCTGGTCTCCCTCGACCCGACCAAGCCATTCTCATTCGTCGATGACAAGATCTTTCACGGTAACTCACTGCTCGGCCTGACCTCTATCGACCAGCTCAGGCATCGGCGTGTCGACCCAAAGCCCATGATGTTCGAGCAGCTCACCGCCTACGTCGACGCCGAAACTGTGCTTCATGAGGTCGTCCGCATCCGTCGGCAGCTGGCCACCGCCGTTGACGACCGAGACCCGCAGCGCACCCGAAACGGTAAGCACCAGCTACTCCGGCAGTCCCAGCAGTTAACAGCGAAGCTCCGGCTCATCGCCGACGGCATTGTTGCCACCGCACTCCGCCTCGGCGGCAAACCCGGCGCTCCGCTCGACGACGCGTACAAAGGCCTTGAGGGTGCGTTGATCACGGCGCTTCCCGCAGACGACACCCGCGGCGACCCAGCGGACCTTGAACGCATTATCGATCAGGGACTTACCCCGACGGTTCCCACCGACTACCGACGCTGGACACCGCTCCACTGGATCATTGAAGTCCCCGACGTCCTCCTTGAGCACGGCGGTTTCGATGCCATCGTTGGCAATCCTCCATTCATGTACGGTCGTGATATTTCCACAGCCCATGGTCCAGAGCTCCGCCGCTGGTATCTCAACATACTCAGCGAAGGGCGCGACGGCGTCGCCGACCTATCCGTCTACTTCCTCCGACGGGCCACAGGCCTAGCGGCCGCGAACGCGACCCTTGGACTGATCGCCACTGACTCGATCGCTCAAGGGGACAGTCGAGATGTTGGCTTAACTCCTCTACTAGCAGAGGGTCTGGCGTGGATCTACAGGTCAACAAAAAGCACACGCTGGCCCACCCGCAGCGCTAAAGTGCGAATCGCAAAACTGTGGCTCGCTATGGGTCCCTCTGATCCACAGAGTTTGCTCGCTCAGTGCGACGGTCGCCACGTGCATCGAATCGACGCCGCATTGGAGCCCGCCGGTCGCACCCTGAGCGATCCGGTGAAGCTACTGGAAAACAAGGGCCTGGCATTCATGGGAGCTAATCTAAACGGGATCGGGTTTCTCATGGACCCTAGCGAGGCGAGACGCATGATTGTGGCGGAGCCTACGAACCGGGAGGTCTTGCTACCTTATCTGACGGGAGACGACCTCAACGATTCACCGAACTTAGCGGCCTCGCGGTTCGCCGTGAACTTTCACGATTGGGATCTCGCAAGAGCATCTCACTACAAAGAACCGCTGAAGCACCTTGAAAGAAACCTGCGGGCCTACCGCCAAGGACTCACCAACAAGCCGAAGCTCCAGCACTTCTGGTGGATCTACGAGCGCCGAGCCGTGGCACTATCTGCCGCACTTTCGGGACGAACTGACGTGCTGGCGATAAGTCTCGTGAGCAAGTACTTGACTCCGACGCGAGTCCCGGCCGCACAACTCTTCAGCCATAAGGTGGGCGTGTTCGTCGATTGCAGCTTTGCAAGCATAGCCATACTCTCGTCTGGCGTTCACAGCATTTGGGCCGAGCGGTTCGGATCCACACGGGGCGTTGGATTGAACTATTCGCTGACCGACATCTTCCAAACTTTCCCGAGACCAATGCCGAACGACGAGCTGGCACGGACTGGGCGGGCTATCGCGGAAGCCAGGGAGCACGTGATGACGAGCAGAGACGTGGGCCTGACTGCAACCTACAATCTTTTTCACAACCCAGAATGCTGCGATGCCGATATTGTCGAGTTACGGGCAGCCCACCTTGATCTCGATCGGGTGATGCTCGACTCCTATGGATGGGGGGACCTTGACACCTCTGTCTCCTTCTATCCACGACACAAAGAGTCTCGCCTGGAATGCTCCCCCGACGTCAAGGCGGAGCTGCTCAACCGGTTGATAGAGGAAAATCACCAACGCGCAGGATCCAGCCGCCGGCTCGATCGAGACAGAAGGATTCGATGAGCGAGGCTGGGCCTTCGGTGGTTGTTCGACAGGAGCTCCTCAGGAGCATCCGCCAAGAGCTGCTCGGCCCCCGGGGCGGGGCCGAAGAAGAGATCCCGGCCAGCCCACGGGCCATGTACGCCATTGGGGGAATAGCACCCGTGACCATTGACCCCGGGCTCGACCGCCTGCCGTTCGACGCCGATGGAGCGGAGAGCCAGGGCGTCGATGGCGCTCCGGTGCAGGCGATCAGCGAGGCCGACCCGGAGCACGCCGGTCAACACGGCGTTCCCGTGCCGACCGACGAGGAGATTGCGACCGCGGATTCCGATGACGAAGAGGACTCCGGACCGAAGGGTGCTCTGACCCACCCCTCGTCCATGGGCCTGCGCTTCCAGGTCGCGTCCGATGCTGGCTCGCTGGTCGTGACGGCCGCGTGGGGCCGGTACGGGAGTTTCCAGCGCGTGAACGAGGAGACCGGGCGCAATCGGACTTGGTTCCGGCGGGAACCCGTCCAGGTGGCGGAGGAGATCGATCTGGCGGGCACGAAGGCTCGCCGTACCGAGGTTGTCCAGCTGAAGCAGGACGTCAGCCTAAGAGTCGAGGTTTTTCCTCTCGGCGATCGCTTGATCGTAGAGCTGGCCTTGAGCAACGACCGTGTCACTGGTGACGATGCGCCGCCTGGCGACTGGCTCTTCCAAACGGAGCTGAGCGTGAAGGCTCGGGAGGGCTCGGCCTGCTTCCTGCCGAGCCGCGATATTTGCGAGCCGGGCTACCGGGAGGACGACCCGGAGCGACGACGTCTTGACCTGCAGTACAAGCACAGGCTTGAGTACGCGGTCGGCCGCACTTGCTCAGTGAATTGGGAGGAAGCGGGCGACCAACGACGGGCCACCAAGGTTTTGACCACGTGGCTGCCGACGGCCGACGTCCCTCAGACAGTCGCGGGCGCTGCAGGTCAGACCGTGACCGCGATGCGCGTCCTGGCCGATATCGGGGCCGGCGACATCCGCCGGGCACTTGAGCCGATGGTCTCCGGGTACGTCACGTGGCTGGACGAGGACCAGGCGAAGACGGCTGGTTCCCTCCCCGACCACCTCAAGGAGACGGCGTCCGAGGCGATCGGCGACGCGCGCATCGCTGCATCGAGACTAGAGGCCGGCCTCGCGCTCCTGGAGGGCGACCCGGACACCCTCAAGGCGTTCCGGTTCATGAACCGCGCGATGCGCCGTCAGCGCATCCGTTCTCAGGTCGCCGCCAAGAGGGCCGCCAATGCCGGCGTCACCGTGGACGAAGCCCTGGCCGAGGTGGAAGCCGACGGTGACAAGGCCGCGTCATGGCGACCGTTCCAGCTGGCCTTCATCCTCATGCAGCTGCCGGCGCTCGTGAACCCGTCCGATCCCCATCGCAGCGGCCACGACGCCCGTGTCGAGCTTCTCTTCTTTCCTACCGGTGGCGGAAAGACGGAGGCCTATCTCGGCCTGGCCGCGTTCACGTTCGCGATACGGCGACTGCAGGGCACCCTCCAAGGCAAGGACGGAGAACTCGACGGCGGTGACGGCGTCGCCGTGCTCATGCGATACACCCTTCGTCTCCTGACCTCCCAGCAGTTCCAGCGCGCCGCAGCACTGGTCTGCGCTACCGAGCTGATTCGCCAGGAAGACGAGGCAACCTGGGGCAGCGAGCCCTTTCGGATCGGCTTGTGGGTCGGTAGCAGCGTCAGTCCAAAGCGTTTCGCCGAGGCACAGGCACAGGTGCAGCTGGCCAAGTCCGAGGACGGCAGGGCCCACGGCCTCACCGTGCTGCAGATCAAGCGTTGCCCCTGGTGCGGGACGCCGATCGATCCGAAGAGCGACGTCGAGGCGGTAGCTACGACGCAGCGGATTCACGTCTACTGCGGTGACGACGCGGAGGAGTGCCCGTTCTCCGCGCGGGGACCGGAGGACGAGGGGCTGCCCATCCTCACCGTCGACGAAGAGATCTACCGCCATCCGCCCACGTTCTTGCTTGCCACCGTCGACAAGTTCGCACGGCTGGCGCGTGAGGGGGAAGCCGCGAGCCTCTTCGGCTACGTCGCCGAGCACTGCGAGCGGCACGGCTACCGCCACCCCGACGCCCGCGGCGACTCTTGCAAGGGCCAGAAGCACAACGCGGTCACGAAGGGCGGCGTCGCCTACCCAGCCGTGGAAGTCCGGCCGGTGCCGCGCCTGCGGCCTCCGGACCTGATCATCCAGGATGAGCTGCACCTGATCACTGGAGCCCTGGGGACGGCGGTCGGTGTCTTCGAGAACGTCGTCGACGTGCTCTGCTCGTGGTCTCAGGGCGGCCAGGCGGTTCTACCGCTGATCGTCGCCTCCACGGCGACGGTGCGGAAGGCCGATGAGCAGGTCCGCAACTTGTACGGGCGCGGCGTCGACGTCTTCCCGCCCCAGGTCCTCGACGTCCGGCACACGTACTTCTCCCAGGAGCTGGCGGTGACCGAGGACCAGCCCGGACGGAAGTATCTGGGTGTCGCCGCGCACGGCATCCGGCTCACGCTCGCCGAGATCCGCATCGCAGAGGTCCTTCTGCTCGCCGGGCAGAAGCTGCTCGACGAGCACGGCAAGGCAGCAGACCCGTACATGACCTCGGTCGCCTACTTCAGCGCGACCCGTGAGCTGGCCGGCATGCGTCGGTACCTCGACGATGACGTCACCACGCGTGTGTCGGGCAAGACGGAGCCGTTCCCGCGCCGGACGACGGACTTCTCGCGCCTTGCCATCGGCGAGCTGACATCTCGGATCTCCGCGTCCGAGATCGGCGCAACGCTGGATGGGCTGGCCCTTGAGTTCGACCCGGGGCGCTGGAGCACGGCCGGCAAGGCCGCGTTCGGCAACGCGATGCAGGAGGGGAAGGTCAAGGGCGGGTACGGCCAGCGGCCATACGACTTCGTGCTCGCCACGTCGATGCTGCAGGTAGGCGTCGACGTTCCGCGCCTGGGCCTCATGCTGGTGGTGGGCCAGCCGAAGAACACCGCCGAGTACATCCAGGCGTCGTCCCGCGTGGGACGCGATGCCTCGAAGCCCGGTCTGGTCGTGTCGCTCGCCAACTGGGCGAGGCCACGCGACATGGCTCACTTCGAACAGTTCCGGCACTACCACGAAACGTTCTACGCCCAGGTGGAAGCGCTCAGCGTGACGCCGTTCTCGGAGGCTGCCCTGGAGCGCGGGCTCATGGGCGTACTCGTCAGTGCAGCGCGGGTGCTGGACGTCGGCCGGCCCGACTCCCTGTCTCCGGAGTTGGGCGCCGGCCGGGTCCTCGACGAGAGCCAGCGTCTGGACAAGGTCATCGAGCGCCTGACCGAGCGAGCCTCGCGGGCGTACCTCGAGCCCGACTTCGACGAGCGCGTCCGAGCCAAGCTGATCCAGCGGAAGGACCGCTGGTTCGGCCGGGCCAAGGAGGAGTCAGGTGGGCTGGTATACGAGCGGTCGACCGACAAGAACCAGCTGACCCGCCCCCTGCTCATCAGTCCTGAGGTCCGGACTACGACTGCCGCGGAGAAGGTGTTCGTCGTCGCGAACTCCATGCGCGAGGTACAGCCGGAGATCAACCTGCTCGTCAGCCCAAGCCCAGACCGGCTCGCCGCCAAGGAGCCCGTCGATGCGCCACGATGGGACTTCACCCCGCCCACAGGGAAGGACGCATGACCACCGTGTCGGACGACGCGACTGAGGTCACCGACCTCTCCGGGGCATCTCCCGAGCCGGTAGTGGCGAGCGTCGAGCAGGAGCTCGACCCGATCGCGGACGTCGAAGACAACAAGCCGAAGAACCGAGCCAAGGTCGGCGCCGTCCGACCGTCCGCGCTGCTCTACACGCAAGGCATCGGCTCGACGGTCGACCTACCGCACTTGTCGGTCATGCCGCACGGGCTGGACGACTGGGAACGCATCTATCGGCGACGCCCCACGCCGCCGGAGACGATCGTCGAGCCCCGACTGCTGCAGGTCGTCCAGGCACATCTCGAGAAGAGCGTGCAGGAGCTCCGGAAGCCGCCATGGGCTTCGGCCGAGATCGGCCAGCAGGACTCGGCGACGGACCTCGGCATCCCCGGCCGGATCTTTCCGCAGTGGCTCCGGTGCACAGGCTGCGGTCTGCTCGGGCAGGTGTCGGACGGCGTCAGCTTCGAGTACCGGAACACCAACCCGTTCCGGCCGGACAAGGCGGAGTTCGTACACATGAAGTGCACCGGATGGTCCGAGGAGGGCGCGACCAAGCGCAAGCCCCGCGACCGCACGGCCGTCCCGGCCCGCTACCTCATCGCCTGCCAGAAGGGTCACCTCGACGAGTTCCCCTATGTCGCCTGGGTGCACCGCGGTGAGAAGTGCCCCGCCGCTGCCCGGCCGCGCCTGCGGATGCAGGAGTGGAAGAGCAACCTGGGTCCGGACGTCCGGATGACCTGCCAAGCGTGCAAGCGGAAGCGCGGCATGCTGGAGGCGACCGCCCGCGGCGCTGACACCAAGCTGCCTCGCTGTCGTGGACGACACCCTCACCTCGACGCGTTCTTCAAGTGCCAGGAGCAGGGCCGCCTCATGCTCCTCGGCGCCGCCAACCAATGGTTCTCGAACACCGTGAGCGCCCTCTCCCTGCCTCGGGAGGATCAAGCATCGGCGTCCGAGCTGGCTCCGGCCATCAAGTCTCTGCCGAAGCCGGTCCTGGCTGCCATCCACGGCCCGGAGGCCATGGACTCCCTGAAGCTCCTCGCTGGCGTCAACGGCCTCGGCGGTCTTGAGGACGTCGACAACGCCGTCCTGTGGGATGCCTTCCAAATCGCGACCAGTCAGGCGACCGAAGAGGACCAAGCCGATCAGGCAGCTGCCCGTCGTGATCCTCGGACCCTGCTGGCACCCGAATGGACCGTGCTGAGCGACCGGTCGAAATTCACGAAGTACAGCGGTTCCTCCGACTTCAAGGCAGAGTCACGCAAGGTCGCCGAAGAGCTGGAGCCGATGGTGACGGGTGTTGTAGCGGTCGAACGGCTCAAGAAGGTGAATGCCTTCATCGGTTTCACCCGGATCGATGCCTTCGACCGCATCGACGACGCATCAGATCGCGTCGCACCTCTGACCCGCACGGGTACTCCAACATGGGTCCCGGCAACCGAGGATCGTGGCGAGGGCGTCTTCCTGCAGTTCGACGAGGAGCGCGTCGCCGCTTGGGAAGCCGACGTGCTCGTCCGTCCGGTGTGGCAGCGCTATCGCGAGGCACATCGCCTCAACTTCCTGCGGCGGACGAGCAAGACCGCCGCAGAGATCGATCCCGACGGGCGTTTCCCCTCCCCGCGCTACTGGGCGATCCACACGCTGTCGCACCTGCTCATCCGGGAGATGGCGATGTCCAGCGGATACGGCTCGGCCAGCCTCACCGAGCGGATCTTTGCCTGGCCCGAGAACGGCGACGTCCCAGCAGCGGCCGGCCTCCTGATCAGCACCACGTCCTCGGACAGCGAGGGAACGCTCGGCGGCCTGGTGGAGCTGGCCAAACCGGCGAAGCTCCGGGGAGTGGTGCTCGAAGCTCTTCGCCGAGGCACCCGGTGCTCGTCGGACCCCATCTGCTCCCACCGAGCGCCCCGTGGCAAGGAAGACTTCCTCCACGGCGCGGCCTGCCACTTCTGCCTCTTCGTCAGCGAGACGAGTTGCGAGCGCACCAACCGCTTCCTCGACCGGCGGATGGTCCTGGACCTCGTGGCCGACGACAGCGTCGCGACGCCCGGGCTGTTCTCCGTCCTGCTGCCGGCCGGAGCGTGGTGACGGCGGCGGCCGAGCTCGGGGCGTTCGTGACGAAAGAGGAGGCTCGGAAGCTCAAGGCGAATCTGGCGCTCGGTCACGGGCTGCTGCACCAAGCCATCCGCGGTGTCCACCCGTCGCGGCGGGCCCGGGCTCACGAGCTCCTTGAGGCGGTCCTCACGGATCTCGGCGGTGATGTCGGCGCCGTGTCCGTCGTCCTCGAGGCGCTCGGGGGCGTGGCTCAGGCGGTGCGACCGCAGCTCGTCTGGACGTCACCAAGTCTTCCCAGCAGCGAGGGGCACACAACGCTCGCCGTGTCTTCACTGATCAACGAGGCACAGACGTACGTCTACGCCGCGACCTATTCGGCGGGTATGGGGTCGGCGTACTTGACGGCGTTGCGCCAGGCGCTGGAGCGGGGCGTGAAAGTCACCGTCGTCGTCGACCGCAAACAGCAGGGGCAGATCGCTGCGGCGCTCGCCGCGAAGCTCGGCGGAGCTCGCATCTGGACGTTGCGCGAACCCGACGACGGCAAGTGGGCTGTCCAGCATGCCAAGCTGGTGATGGTCGACGGTCTGGCGGCGCTGGTGACGAGCGCGAACTTCTCCGCGGCGGCTGCCGAGACGAATCTGGAATGTGGCGTCCTCCTACGAGACGCCGCCGTGGCGAAGTCGGTCAAGTCCCACCTCGACCGTCTGCGTGAGTGCGACTACCTGGTGGACTACACCGCCTGACTGAGTCAACTGGGGACATCGCGGTTCGGGTGCGTCGGCGTGCGAGGCTGGTATGCGTGCCGGCAAGGACTCCCCAGCCCGGCCCGCACCCCGGGTCGTCCAGCTCCGAGATGTCGCGACGGATGAGCGCCGTCCGGAAGCGCGACAACGGACCGGAGATGGCCGTCCGCCGCCTGCTACACGCGGCCGGGCTCCGTTACCGGGTGGCCTGGCCGGTTCCGGGTCAGCGCAGACGAACGATCGACATCGCTTTCACCCGGGCGCGGGTCGCCGTCTACATCGATGGCTGCTTCTGGCACGGCTGTCCGTTGCACGGGACGTCCCCCAAGGCCAACGCTGCTTGGTGGGCGGAGAAAATCGCCGCCAACCGAGCCCGCGACGCCGACGTCACTGCTCAGCTCCATGACCTGGGTTGGACGGTATTGCGGTTCTGGGAGCACGAGCCGCCTCCGGACGTCGCAGCAAGCGCCCTCGCCGTCGTGCACGGCGGTACGCCCAGCTCGGACGATGTCAAGGCGCCGCAAGCATCACGTGCTCGTCGAGCGCAGCCATGAACTCGGCCGTGTGCCTGAGATTGCTCCGCTTCAGACGGTCTCGAAAGCCCCTCGTCGCTCGATAGGACAGCGGCTCGCTGCCGTAGCGATCGAGCACGGTCACCAGGTGCCGGTTGTCACCGGCGGGAGAGCGTGGCCACTCGGACACGGCTACGTCCCAGGTCTTGCCGTCCACATGCGCCGCTGCTCGGGGCCACGAGGAACCCGGCATGTGAGGAGACTTATTATATCCGTCGATCGCCGCCTCGGTCTTGCCTGAGCTCAGCAAGCCCTCACCGATCCACGCAGCCACAGGGACGCTCACTGCGTTGCCGACCAGCTTCCAACGGTCCCGCGGAGGCGCTGACTCGGTCCAGCCAGCCGGAAATCCTTGAAGCACCTCCGCTGCCTCGATCGAAGGCCGCACGATCCGTCGCCCGGAGCCATTTCCAGGAACCCAGACGGCGGGAGGACTGGCGATGCTGACCGTCGTCGAACCTTTGAGCGTCGGTACAGCGTCAACAGCCCAACCGACACCGCGGTTGCCCTCGGTCGAATAGAAGCCGTAGGCGCTGTCTCGCCACGCCCCGCGGGCGGCCCCGTCTGGTTCCTCCGAGGGATCGTCCTCTCTGAAGAGAACCGCTGCCGGGTCCTGAACTGCTGAGGCCAGCAGGTAGACCCGTTTGCGGCGCTGTGGCAATCCGAACGAGCGAGAGTCGATCGTCCGGTAGGCCCAGGCGTAACCGGCTGCCTCGAGACTCGCCGTGATCTCCTGGATGGCGCTTCCTCGGCCCAGACGGAGCATGTTCGGGACATTCTCGATGAGGACCCACTCGGGGCTGGACTGCGCCAACAGCTGGAGGATGCGGCGGATCAACCCTGAGGCCTCGCCGTCCAGCCCAGTGGTTCGCCCTGCTTGGGAGAGGTCGGTGCATGGGAAGCCCGCCGTGACGATCGCGGCGTCGTCGAAGCCGCTGAGCTCCGTGACGTCCCGACTCAGCTCCGCCTCAGGCAACTGGTGCGACAGGACCGCGCGCGCTGGGCCCCATCGCTCGTACAACTCGGTGGGACCTCGTAAGCCAGCCTGCCGGAGCCCGAGCTCAAGACCCCCGATCCCTGCGAAGAGCCCCAGGATCGGTCTGTCATGCACGAGCTCGAGCATGGCAGACCAAACATACGGCCGCGCGCCGCATGGGCGACACGCAAGCTCGCTTGCGGACGGCGGTACGACACGCCCCGAGAGCGACGTGGTTGTGGGTGAGCCAGCTCGCAGGCAGGCTCAGCTGGTGGTTGACGGAGTTCGCGAGGAGCACATCAGAGCAGCAGCACTGGACTGGCTGAGCAAGGTGACTCTCGACGGGACGGTGCCGGTCAGCCGTGTCCAACTGAGGGACGACTTCCAGGTCGACGGCAGCCGCTTTCCCTTGGTCGACGCCGGGCGAGGGATTCGCAAGCCGCGCGGGTGGTCGGCGGCACTGAGCATCCTGACCGCAGCACCGGAAGGTGCAGCCTGGCGACCCTACGACGACTCGGAAGGCCCTGACGGGCTACACCGCTACAAGCTGCGACGGGATGAGGGCGGCGCCGCAGAGAACGCCGGTCTTCGCGGGGCAATGCACCAGCAGGCGCCCCTGCTGTGGTTCTGCGGGATCCGCCCTGGCATCTTCCAGGCCATCTTCCCTGTGTATCTGATCGCCGAGGAACCAGAGCAAGCGCAATTCGTCCTGGCGCTCACCGAGGAGCAGCGGCAGGTCCAGCCGGGGAGCAAGATCGAGGCGGCGTTGCGGCAGTACCTCGTCACGATGACGCGACGTCGGCTGCACCAACCGCTCTTCGCAAGTCAGGTCATGCTGGCGTACGAGACACGGTGCGCTGTCTGTTCGCTCAACCACCGTGAGCTCCTGGACGCCGCGCACATCATCCCGGACTCGCAACCGCGCGGCGACGCCGTCATCACGAATGGGCTGGCGCTCTGCAAGCTCCACCACGCGGCCTTCGACCGCAACATCCTAGGTATCCGGCCGGACTACACGGTGGAAGTCCACCCGCGAGTGCTGGACGAACAGGACGGTCCGATGTTGAAGCATGGGCTGCAGGAACACCACAACAAACCTCTGATGAAGGTGCCGGCGGCCAGGCGAGAACGGCCAGATACGGACCGACTACTAGAGCGCTACGCGATGTTCAAGGCCGCTTGACTGCCCTCGTGACGCGTTGACCCGACGCGGCACGAGTTCAGCCCTTCGGCGAGCGCCAAAGCGTCAGGAACTCGAAGTCACCGACGATGGTGAGACGCCAAGCCGCTGTTGCAACCGCTGTCGGAGCAGTGACTTTCTCTTCTCGTAGAAGTCCATGAAGCCAACGATCGAATTCGGGAGAGAGTCGAGATCGTTCTGTTGGACGTAGGTGTCGACATGGTTCGGTGACGCAAAGGCATGAACTAGCCACTCAGCGGGGAGCTCGGCCTGCTTCTCGATGTTGACCGTCCCCTGCAGGAGTTGGAGGTTGGGCAGCCGATCGACGCAGTCCATGAAGGTCGGTACTTCATGAGGCGCCACGCCGGCGTCCGTCAGGCGCTTCTTGGTGAAACGCGACCTCGGGAAGACGTGATCTTCGTGGAAGATCTTGCTGAGATCAAGACCGGGGTAGAGCATCGCCAGAACTGGGAAGGTCCGCTGCCCGCCGTACTTCAGCTCCAGCAATTCGTCGATCTCGGTCGGGTCGAACTCCAGGGACTTCCCTATCGAAGCCATGACCGTCTGGATCGGAGCGACGGGGAAATCGGCGCCGGC
Source organism: Geodermatophilus sp. Leaf369 (assembly GCF_001424455.1). Lineage (NCBI taxonomy): Bacteria > Bacillati > Actinomycetota > Actinomycetes > Geodermatophilales > Geodermatophilaceae > Geodermatophilus > Geodermatophilus sp. Leaf369. Next base: position 488,234 of record NZ_LMQA01000004.1, read on the forward strand.
CGAATCGTCGATGGCCTGACGAATCCGGGCAAGGGTGGTGTCCAGCCCGGAACCCCAGATCCCGCGCTTCATGACCGACCGGTTGACCCACTTTTGCAGCGCCAACCGGTCCTGCGCCCGAGCCGTCGAGTCGAGGTAAGAATCGTCGAGCCCCTTCGACGCCAGGAAGTATGCGATGGGTATCACCACACTGTCCGCCGTCAAGCTCCTGCTCGAGAAGCCGAACCGGCTGAGGAGTGTGGCTGCTCGCAGCAAGGACTGTCGCGTCAGATCCCAGGCGTCCTCGACCTTCTTCATGTTCTCCTGGGTGAAGTTGGTTACGCGGAACTGCAGATTGACACCCGCAACCATCAACGCAGTCTTGAGAACAACGTCCTTCGAAAACCCGAATTCCCGCGAGCCGCCGGTGTTCAACTCCTGGACCAAGGCACGCACTTCCTCGCGCGCATCGCGGTGCTGCCACTGATTGGTCGCCATGGAGAGGAGCAGGTCGGAGTACGACAATGTTGTGCCGCCACTGTTAACCCGAACGAAGATGTCGAGCACCTTGTCGGCATCCTGTGATCCTTCAAGAAAATAATTGATCGGCTTGTTCACGCGCACCGCGTCGTAGAGGCTGTACAGCCGCTTGTACGAACCTGTGCTGTTCAAGTCCAAACCACGACTGGTCAACGCGTCCATCAGGGCCGGGCCGGCATTCTCGAGCTGGAGGATGTCACCGATTCGAAACCACTTGGACGGTTCGCCCGCCTTCGGCTCCGCTTCGGAATCCGTCAGGAAACGGAGGTCGTACCGCAACGACAGCTCTTCGTGATCTGCGTCGTCCAGCAGGTTGAGGTACAGCCTCTTCTTTGGGAAAGCGTCGGAACTGTTCCACCAGGCGTACTTCTTCTTTTCTGCATGACTCCCGTAGACCGCGATGTTCAGAGCAGTGAGACGCTGCTGCCCGTCGAGGATCGCCACCGTGGACTGACCGGTCGGCACAGTCGCCTTGGTGGCATAGGGGTGGCTCTTCTCGTGGTAGTCCGTGAGGAAGTCGTAGAACGCGTAATGAGACGCCGTATTCGATTCGACCTCCCAGAAGAGGAACGACCCGATAGGGTAGCCCCTCATCAAGCTGTCCATCAGTCGGCGAATCTGATCCGGACCCCAGACGAACTCCCTCTGGATCGCCGGTAGCAGGTAACGCTTCTCATGGATGCCAGCGAGCACCTCTTGAACCGTCACAGGTGTCTGGAAAGCCATTGGATCCCCCGTCGCAGCTTCGGATTGAGGCGCATGCACCATAGCCTCCCCACCGGGCGACCGGTGAGTTCGTCCTGATCCAGGGCGACAGCCCGGCGACGGGCGCGATGCCGGGACGTCGGGCAGTCATCCGACGAGCGCAACACCCCGCCTGCGAGCACCTTGGACAAGGCGTCAGCTAGGGCTGTTTCTGTCGCCAGCCTGAAGGAAGCTCAGCCATAGCTCCATTCTCGGAGTATCGAGCCATGCGTGCCTCTAATAGTCAAGCCTGAGGCCCCAAGCGAATTACTCGCTCGCTGATGGTCTTGCCCCTGCGTCGCCGGAGCCGCGATCGGAGAACCACCGGACCCACCGACGGCGAGACGGCGGGCCGCCTGCCCTGCTTGAGGAGATCCCGGACGACGGCTGCCGCGCCCTTCCCCATCGTGTCCATCACCGCGCCGCGGTCACGGGCTGCCAGCAGCGGGCCGACGTCCACACCCGACCGGGAGGAGACCTCGGACGACGGGATGTCGGCCGCCGCGTCGTCGCTGGAGCTGCCGACGTCGACCGCGACGACCTCGCAGCCGGCGGCCTGCAGCTGCGCGCCCGGCCAGCTGTACTTCTGGCCCTTGGTGTCGAGCGTGGCCAGCAGATCCACGGTCGCCATCGACCGCCTCCTCACTCGTCGAATCGGGTGTTCGGGGTCGTGGTCGGTGCCGACGCAAGGCCGACTCCGTGAGCGCCGGCGGTGCGTAGCCGGCATCGTCGGCGCGGATCTTGGTCCCAGGCGGCAGGATTGCGTCGATTGCGTCCAGGACGTTGTCGGTCAGGACGACGTTCACCGCCGGCAGCTGGCTCGTCAGCTGCTCCATCGTCCGCGGCCCGATGATCGACAAAGTCACTTGCGGGGGCCGGATGATGAACGCGACCGCCAGCTGCGACATCCAGCTTGCGCTGGTTGACTGGGTCCGATGGGTCGTAGCGCGACGCCATCCGGCCACCCATCGCCGACGCGCGGTGCGTCTCGGGGGCGTTTGACGCCCTTGCGCCACCTGCGCCACCTGCCCGATAGCCAGCGACCGGCCAGTGGGCTCCACACCTAAAGGCCCATGCCGTACTCCTAGGCCCCCGGCAGCAGCTGGCGCTCGATCCCGCGCACCAGCATCGCGTAGGGCGGCTGCTCGGTGAAGAAGCTGTCGGATTGCCGCACCGACGCCACCCACTGCGCCTGCACGACCCGCGACGGCAGGAAGGTGGACGAGCCGAGGCAGCGGATCTTCCTCGCCCGCTGCATGTCGGTCAGCACGTCGAGGGGCTCCTCAATCTCGGTGTCCAGCGACGGGTGGTGGATCTGGTACCGGTCGATGTGGTCGGTCTGCGGGCTACGCAGGTGCAACTGCATATGCGGATCCACAGTTGACAGCAGCACTATCGACAGCCATGCTGTCGACCATGCGGATCGCAGAGCTGGCGTGCGCGAGCGGGGTGAGCGCCACCTCGATCAAGTGGTACGTCAGCGAGGGCCTGCTCCCCGCCGGCGAGCGCACCGGCTACAACCAGACCGAGTACACCGAGGACCACCTCACCCGCCTGCACCTGGTCCGCAGCCTCATCGAGGTCGGTGGGCTCAGCGTCGCGGCGGTCAAGGACGTCCTGGCCGCCGCCGATGACCCCGGCCACCCGTTCGGTAACACCCTGGGCATCGCGCAGGCCTCGCTCCCCCGGCCCGCCACACCGCCGTCCGACGAGTCGTTGCGACAGGTCCAGGAAGCGGCGGACGCGCTGGGCTGGCAGGTCCACGACGCAAACCCCGGCCTGCCTGCGGCAGCCGCCGTCCTCGACCGGTACCGCGCCCTGGGTCGCGACGACCTCGCCGCCACCCTGCCGAACTACCTCCGCGCCGCCGAGTTGGTGGCCGAGGCCGACCTCGACGCCGTCACCAAGATCCTCGACCAGGGGCCGGCGGTGGCGGCGCAGACCGTCGTCGTCGGCACCGTGCTCGGGGACGCCCTGTTCGCCGGACTCCGCCGCATGGCGCAGGAGAACGAGTCCGTCCGCCGGTTCGCACCCACCCCCGGGAGCCCCACATGACCGCCGTCCTCGACCGTCCCGCCGTTCGGACCCTCAACCGGCCGCTGCTCGGCCTGGCCGCGCTCATGGCGGCCACCGCCGTCGTCATTGCCGGGCTCGCCACCGTCGACCCGGTGCAGATCACCGGCACGAACGGCTGGTTCAAGCCGCTGAAGTTCTCGGTCTCCATCGCCGTCTACGCCCTCACCCTGGCCTGGCTGCTCAGCCTGCTGCCCCAGCGCCGCCAGCGGCTGGGCCGGCTCGGCGCGTGGGTCGTCGTCGTCGCCATGGTCGTGGAGATGCTGGTCATCACCGGTGCCGTCGCGGCCGGCACGACCAGCCACTTCAACGTCTCCTCCCCCACCGCGACCGCCCTCTGGGCAGCCATGGGGACGGCGATCGCCGCCGTCTGGCTGGTCACCCTCGTCGTCGCGGCCCTGCTCTGGCGACTGCCGGACGCTGACCCCGCCCGACAGCTGGCCATCCGGGCCGGACTGGTCATCGGGCTGGCCGGCATGGCGGTGGCCTTCTTCATGACCTCGCCGACCAGCGCCCAGCTCGACGACTTCGCCGGGGTGGCCGGCGCGCACGCCGTCGGGGTCGCCGACGGTGGGCCGGGCCTGCCGTTCCTCGGCTGGTCGACCGTGGGCGGGGACCTGCGGGTGCCGCACTTCGTCGGCATGCACGCCCTGCAGGTGCTGCCGCTGCTCGCCCTGGGTCTGGAGCTGCTGTCCCGCCGGGTCCCCGCGCTGCAGGCACCGGGCGCTCGCTACCGGGTCGTCGCGATCGCCTCGGTGGGGTTCGCCGTCCTCGTCGTCCTGCTGACCCTGCAGGCCCTCGCCGGCATCCCGGTCACCGAGCCGCTGGGGTTCATCGACTGACGGGTCGTCAGCGACCGGCGGCCTTTGCGGCCTCACGCCAACGCCGGCGTGCGTCGCTCACATAACCGTGCAGCGGGTGGGCGGTGTTGTCGGCCAGGTTGAGCGGCGGCTCCAGCTCGGCGATGACGGTGGCCTCCACCGTCCACGGCTCCGGGTGCTCGGCCCAGGTCAGCTGCAGCGTCTGGGCCATCCACTCCGACAGCGCCAGCTCGTCCCTGTTGACCAGCACCGGCCGCGACGTCCAGCGGCTGTGCCAGCCCTGCTGCTCGCTGAGCAGCGCTGCCAGCGAGCGGCGCAGCGTTGAGGAGCCCGTTGTCCCGCGGACGTGGTTGCCCACCACCCGCGAGCGCAGCGTCGCCTGCGAGGTCGACCCGCTCGGCGCGATGCCGACGTAGAGCAGCTGCACCGGGGCACTCGGGTGCTTGGGTCCGGAGACGCCGGGCAGCGCACCGAACCGGCCCCACCAGGCGTAGAGGCCGGGGACGGCCGGCACGGCGGTCGGCGCCTCCGTGACCGGTACGGGCTGTGCGTGCAGAGCTCTGACGACGGCGTCCACCGCGTCAGTCAACCCGGGCCGCCGACGCGACTCCTCCTAGGCTCCCTGCGTGACCACACCGCAGCAGCCCCGCCCCCTCCCCGTCCGGGTGCTCGGCGGCCTCGGCGTGCTCGGCATGGCCAGCCCGCTGGTCTGGGTGGTCGTCCTCGCGGTGTTGTGGCTCGTCGCGCGTGACCGGCTCAACGGGGGCCTGGTCTTCTACGTCTTCGGATCGACGCTGCTGGCGATGATCGTCGGGGTGCTGCTGTTCGCCTGGGCCGACCGGCTCGACCAGCGGCGTCTCCACCCGGACGGTAGAGCTCGCGCGGACGACAGCGAGGTCGACGGGCAGTCCTGAGCGGCACCGCTCCCCGGGCAGCGGAGGCCACGGGGTGTCCCCGCGGGGACACCCCCGGCCCCGTCAGCGGTAGACCAGCGACCCGTCGTCCAGGTCGGCGCCGGGCAGGTCGTCCTTCTCCACCGCGTGCTCCTGCAGGCCCAGCCACGGCTCGTGGTCGCCCTGCTTGGGCATCAGCTGCATCGACCGCGCCAGGTAGCCCGGGTTGAAGTTGGCCGGGTCCACCCACGGGCCGAGGGTCATGTCGCCGTCCTCAGGCCGTAGCTCGGGGACGACGGTGCTCGCACCGTGCGTGCTCATCTCGCCGAACAGCCGGCAGACGACGTCGCTGATCATGTCGGCCCGCAGCGTCCAGCTGTGCCGGAAGTAGCCGAACACGTAGACCAGGTTCGGGATGCCGCTGAACATCATCCCGCGCCAGGTGACGGTGTCGGCGAAGTCGACGGGCGTCCCGTCGACGGCGAAGGCGATGTTGCCGAACACCGACAGGTCGAAGCCGGTCGCGGTGACCACGATGTCGGCCTCCAGCGTCTCCCCGCTGCTGAGCTTGATGCCGTCGCGGGTGAAGGTCTCGATGGTGTCGGTGACCACCGAGGCGCTGCCGTCCTTCAGCGCGTCGAACATGTCGCCGTCGGGCAGCACGGCGATGCGCTGCTGCCACGGCCGGTAGGCCGGGTTGAAGTGCTTGTCGATGTCCATCCCCTCGGGCAGCAGCGGGCGCATCGACCCGATGAGGAACGTCCGCAGCTCCTCGGGCTCCTCGAACGACATCCGGGTCAGCTCGTTCATCTCGGTGATGTAGGCCCGCCGGAGGATCTCGTGGGTCCATTCCTCGGGGGTGTCAAGCCCGCGCAGCGTCGTCGCCAGCTCGTGGGTCTTCGGCCGGGCGTAGAAGAACGTGGGCGAGCGCTGCAGCATCGTCACGTGCTTGGCGGTCTTCGCGATCGCCGGGATGAGGGTCGCCGCCGTCGCCCCGGAGCCGATGACGACCACCTGCTTGCCGGTGTGGTCGAGGTCCTCGGGCCACGTCTGCGGGTGCACCACCTGGCCCTGGTAGTCCTCGATCCCGGGCCACTGCGGCGTGTAGCCCTGGTCGTGCTTGTAGTAGCCCGGGCACATCCACAAGAAGTCCGTGGTCAGCCGGCTCTCGACACCGCTCGCGACATCGGTGACGTCGACGGTCCACCGCGCCTCGGACGACGACCACTGCGCCGCGGTCACCCGGTGCTCGTAGCTGATCTTCGAGCCCAGCTTGTTCTCCTCCACCACCTCGTCGAGGTAGGCGAGGATCTCTGCTGCCGTCGCGATCGAGGGCCCGCGCCAGGGCTTGAAGCGGTAGCCGAAGGTGAACAGGTCGCTGTCGGAGCGGGCTCCGGGGTAGCGGTGCGTCCACCACGTGCCGCCCTTGTCCGGCAGCGCGTCGAGCACCCGGAAGCTGCGATCGGGGAAGCGCTCCTGCAGGTGGTACGCGGCCCCGATGCCGGAGATCCCCGCCCCCACCACCAGGACGTCGACGTGCTCGGTGGCCGTGCTCTGCTCGATGGTCGTCACGTGCGGTTCCCCCTCGGCTGTGGCCCTGCCCCGCCGCCAGGCCCGGTTGTGATCCAGGTCTCACGCTGCACTTTCGGAACCGGCTTGTCCACCCCCCACCCGCGCGTCGTCGGCGTGTGGTGTGATCCAGGCCACCCACCCGTCACACCCGAGGAGACCCCGTGACCGAGCAGCGCACCGTCCAGGTCGGCGACATCTCGGTGGCCGTCCAGGAGTACGGCGAGGGCGAGCCGCTGCTGGTGATCAACGGCACGAGCCAGTCGCTGGGCTTCTGGACCGAGATGGCCGAGGTCTGGGCCGCCACGCACCGGGTGATCACCTACGACCTGCGCGGCATGGGCGGCACCAGCCGTGGGGACGGCGAGATGACCGTCGCCTCCCTCGCCGCCGACGCCCGCGGGCTGCTCGACGCCCTGGGCATCGAGCGGGCCCACGTGCTCGGCTACTCCCTGGGCAGCGCGATCGCCCAGGAGCTGGCCCTCGCCGTCCCCGAGCGGGTCTCCTCGCTGGTCCTCTACTGCACCTGGGCCCGCACCGACGGGTTCCAGCGGGCGATGATGACCGGCCTCGCCTACCCCTGGCGGCACGGCGACCTGGCCGGCGGTCTCGGCGTCCTCGGGGTCGCGTTCTCCCCCCAGCTGCTGGACAGCCCCGAGTTCGGCGGGCTCATCGAGCAGCTGCTGCCGCTGTTCCCCAGCACGCCCGAGCAGATCGCGGCCACCGCCGAGCAGTGGGACGCCGACCTCGGCCACGACACCCTGGACCGGCTCGGTTCCATCACCGCCCCGACCCTGGTGATCGCCGGCGAGCAGGACCTCCTGACCCCGCCCTGGCACGGCCGCCAGGTCGCCGCCGCCATCCCGGGCGCCCGGCTGGAGTTCTTCACCGGCCCGGGCTCCTCGCACGCGCTCGGCGTCGAGCGGCCGGAGGAGTTCCTACCGCTGGTGGGTGGGTTCCTGGCCGAGCAGCGGGTGGGGTGACGCGGTCGTCTTGTTCGCACTTACCGCGCTAAGTGCGAACAAGGGCGGGCGTTGTTCTCAGATGCGCAGCCGGGCCGCCTGCCGCGCCAGGTGGTCGCGCTCGGCGGTGTTCGTCGACACCCGGGCCGCCTCGGCGTACAGCTCCGCTGCCCGGGCGCGGTCGCCGTCCGCCTCGTGCAGGTGCGCGGCCACCGCGGCGTAGCGCGGCAGGGCGGGGTCCAGCGGCGCGAGCGCCGCCAGCCCGGCCCGCGGTCCGTCGGCCTCGCCGACGGCGACCGCCCGATTGAGCCGGGCGACCGGGTTGTCGGTCAGCGCGACCAGCTCGTCGTACCACTCGACCACCTGCACCCAGTCGGTCTCAGCGGTCGAGGGGGCGTCGGCGTGCAACGCCGCGATCGCGGCCTGCGCCTGGTACTCCCCCAGCCGGTCCCGGGAGAGCGCCCACTGCAGCACCGCGACCCCCTCGGTGATGAGGACGGTGTCCCACAGCGACCGGTCCTGCGCGGCCAGCGGCACCAGCGACCCGTCGGCGGCGAACCGGGCCGGACGCCGGGCCGCGTGCAGCAGCATCAGCGCCAGCAGCCCGGCCACCTCGGGGTGGTCGATCGCCGCATGCAGCTGCCGGGTCAGCCGCACCGCTTCGGCGGCCAGGTCGACGTCCCCGGAGTGGCCCTCGGTGAACACCAGGTACAGCACCCGCAGCACCGTGCCGACGTCGCCCGGGGTGTCCAGGCGGGCGCCGGCGATGGTCCGCTTGGCCCGGCTAATCCGCTGCGCCATCGTGGCCTCGGGCACGAGGAACGCCGATGCGATCTGCCTCGTCGTCAGCCCGCCGACCGCGCGCAGGGTCAGCGCCACCGCCGAGGACGACGACAGCGACGGGTGTGCGCAGAGGAAGTAGAGCCACAGCGAGTCGTCGGTACCGGGGACCTCGCCCGGCTCGACGTCCACCGCCTCCTCTCGGCGCCGGCGCGCGGTCTCCGAGCGCTGGGCGTCCAGGAACCGGCGCCAGGCAACGGTGACCAACCACGCGCGCGGGTCCCGCGGCGGGTCGTCGGGCCAGGTGCGCAGCGCCTCGACCAGTGCGTCCTGCACGGCGTCCTCGGCCGTCGCGAAGTCCAGCCCACGGCGGACGAGGACGCCGAGCACCTGCGGCACCAGCGCCCGCAGGTCCGGGGTCACTCGGTGACGGTGGGCGCCTCGGACATGAACGGCCGCAGCTCGAGCCACTCTTGGATCGGCTTCCCCCCGGCACCGGGCGCCGCCGACAGCTCCGCGGCCAGCTCCAGCGCGCGGTCGTAGGAGTCGACGTCGATCGCCATCCAGCCGGCGATCAGGTCCTTCGTCTCGGCGAACGGCCCGTCGGTCACCGGCGGCTTGCCCTCCCCGTCGAACCGCACCCAGGTGCCCTCCTGGGCCAGCGCCTGCGCGTCGACGAACTCGCCGTTCTCCTGCAGCCGGGCGGCGAAGTCGTTCATGTACTGGATGTGCGCGGTGACCTCTTCCGGCGTCCACTCCCCCATCGGGACGTCGTTGCTGGGAGCCGGTGCGCCGCGGTAGTGCTTGAGCAGCAGGTACTTGGCCATGAGGTGTCCTCTCGGTCGCGTGCGGCCCATCCTGGCCGCCTCCACCCCTGGGACGGAACCGTCATCGCGTTCTCGACACCGCCCCGTCAGGGGTGCTCCTGCACCGCCTCGGCGATCCGCCGCAGGTAGTCGGCCACGACGCCGCGGTGCTCGGCGGGCAGGTCCGCGGCGACCGCGTCCATCGCTCGGATCGCCGGCTCCCACAGCCCCCAGCTCTCGGCGCGCCCGGCCGGGGTCAGGTGCACCAGCGTGCTGCGCCGGTCGGTGGGGTGCCGACGGCGCTCCACCCGGCCGGCGGCGACCAGCCGGTCGACCAGCACGGTCGCCGACGCCGTCCGGATGTCCAGGCGCGAGGCCAACGCCCCCACCGTCATCGGGCCCAGCATGTCCACCAGTCCGACCGCCGTGACATCGGTGACCGGCATGTCCAGCCGGCGGGCGATCCGGGCGGTCAGCTCCCGGAACGCGTGCGTCAGGTCGCGCACGCCCAGGGTCACCTCGGTCAACCCGGGCAGCGCGGCAGAGGTCACGTCGTCGTCCATTTGCTAGACAATCTAGCGAACGTGTCTACTGGGTGCATGACCACCCGCAGCATCCTCGTCTCCGGCGCCAGCGTCGCCGGACCCACCGCCGCCTTCTGGCTCGCCCGCGCCGGCTTCGACGTCACCGTCGTCGAGCGCACCGACGCCCTGCGCGAGGAGGGCCAGAACGTCGACGTCCGCGGCGCCGCCCGCGAGGTGCTGCGCCGGATGGGCCTGGAGGACGCCGCGCTGGCCGCCACCACCGGCGAGCAGGGCACCGCGTTCGTCGACGACCAGGGCCGCGACGTCGCCGCCTTCCCCGCCGGCACCGACGACACCAGCGGGCCCACCGCCGAGCTCGAGATCCTCCGCGGCCGGCTCAGCGAGCTGCTGTACGAGCACACGAAGGACGACGTCACCTACCTCTTCGGCGACCAGATCGCGAGCCTGGAGCAGGACGCCGACGGGGTGGACGTCGTCTTTGCCTCGGGCCGCGAGCAGCGCTTCGACCTCGTCGTCCTCGCCGAGGGCGTCAACTCCCGCACCCGGCGCCTGGTCTTCCCCGACGCCCGCAAGGACCACCTCGGCATGGTCATCGCCTACCTGACGATCCCGCGCCAGGACGACGACACCGACTGGTGGCGCTGGTACGTCGCCGGCAAGGGCCGCGGGGTCAACCTGCGCCCGGACGACGTGGGCAGCATCCGCGCCTCGGTAAACCTGATGACCGATGTCCGCGGCCTGGACGAGCTCGACCGCGACGGCCAGGTCACCGTGCTGCGCCGCGCCTTCGAGGACGCCGGGTGGGCCGCGCCGCGCATCCTGGCCGCTCTGGACGACGGTGCACCGTTCTACTTCGAGGACCTCGGCCAGATGCACCTGCCCAGCTGGACGGCGGGCCGGGTCACCCTGCTCGGCGACGCCGCCTGGTGCGCGACCCCGGTCAGCGGCATCGGCACGACGCTCGCGCTCACCGGCGCCTACGTCCTCGCCGCCTCGCTCGCCGCGACCGAGGACCACCGCGCCGCACTGGCCGACTACGAGGCGACGATGCGGCCGTTCGTGGACAAGGGCCAGTCGCTCCCGCCGGGCACCCCGGGCCTGGCCAACCCGCAGTCCCTCGCCGCCCGCCGGGTGCTGTGGACCGTGCTGCGCGCCGTCGCCAGCCGCCCCGCCCAGCGCCTCGGCGCCCTGGCCGGCCGCTTCTCCCCGCCGGCGGACGAGTTCGAGCTGCCCCCGATGCCCGCTCGTTGACGCTCGTGGTCAGCCGGCGAGCTCCGCGCGGCGGGTGCGCAGCAGGTCGGCCAGCCTGGCCGTCGCGGCGTCGTCGAAGCCGATCTCCCCGACCCGGTCGATCCACGGCTCGACAGCGGTGACGATCCGGTCGAGCGACCGGTGCACCACGCGCTCGGGGAGACCCAAGCGCTGGGCGGCGTCCAGCCACCACCGGCGGCCGAGCCGGTTGGCGCGGCCGTACAGCGGGACGGCCATCGGGTCGGTCCAGCCGGTGTAGGGCTGGGTGCAGAGCAGGTCGTAGGCCGGGGTCACCTCCCACAGCCCGTCGGGTGCGGCCCGCACCGACAGGTTCTTCCCGTGCAGGTCCCCGTTGCCGATGAGGTAGCTGACCGCGGCGGTCTCCAGCACCCGGCGCAGCGCCAGGGGCCGGGAACCGCCGGCCTGCTCGACGGCGTCGGCCAGGGCCAGCGCAGCCTCCTGCAGGGTGATCCGGTACTTCGCCGCCGGGTAGCGGCCGAGCACCTGGCAGGCGTCCTCCTGCGGCAGCCGCCGCACCGGGGCTCCGGGGACGACGACCCGGTCGAACCGCCCCACGAGCAGCCCGGAGCGCCCGGCCGCGTCGGTGAGCAGACGGTGCGACGGGACGGGCAGCCCGCAGGCGTCGGCCAGGGAGAGGAAGAAGTGCTCGTTGGCGACCAGCTGCGGCCAGCCGGGCGGGTCCAGCTTGAGGATGGCCGGCCCGGCCGTCGTCCCCAGCGGCGTCGACATGACCGCGGCCGACACCTTGACCTGCACCCCGGGCAGCGCCACCCGGTCCAGGGCAGCCGGGTCGGTGGAGGTGGCCCGGGCGAACAGGGCGGTGAAGTCCACGTCGGGGGCGGCGGTGTCCAGCAGGGGGTCGGGCTCGACCGGGGTGGTGCCGTGCGGCAGCACCCGGACGTCGCCGATCGCGTCGGCGCCGACCAGGAGCAACAGGGTGAGGTGGTCGTCGGCCGACGTCCGCGCGCCGCTGGTCAGTGCCTGCAGGCGGGCGCCCTCGGGCAGCAGACCGGCGAAGAAGGGCGGGACCGACCCGGCTCCGGAGCGGACGGGTACCTCGGTCAGCGGCAGGGAGGAGGCCACGGGGCGGGCCTCGGGGTCGGCGAGGTGCGCGGGGTCGTAGGTGAAGACGACGTCGTCGCCGTCCCGGCGGAGCTGCCCGGCGAGCCGGTCGCCCTGCAGGACGTCGGCCACCTCGACCTCACGGGGGTCGCTCACCGGGGCGCCACCGTCGGGTCGAGCAGCAGGACCTCGCGGGCCGACCGCAGTGCCGGGCGGGGTCCGACGCCGAGCCCCAGCCCGAGGGCCTCCAGGACGGCGAGCGCCACCACGAGGGTGACCGTCTCCCGGCCGGCTTCGAGCCCGCGGACGGAGGAGACCCCGACCCCGGAGAGGTCGGCCAGGTCGAGCTGGGTGAGGCCGAGCTGCAGCCTCCGGTCCCGGACCAGCTCGCCGGCCTCGGCCAGACCGCCGGTGGTCAGCCGCTGACGACGACGGGGAACGGACACGAGGGCTCCTGTCGTCGGTAGAGCAGCGATAGCGGGCCAGACGGCCCACGGGGAGGATCGGCACCATCTTATCGCTGCTTGAGCAACGAACAACGAACATCCAGCTCGATCACGCTCCGATCACGACCTTGTCGTTGCTCCAGCAACGCCGGAACCACCGACGCGCCCGGGTCGTCCTCACCGCATGCGCACCCGCCTGCTCGCCGCCGTCCTCGGAGCGGGGCTCGTGCTCACCGCCTGCGCCGAGCAGAGCAGCGGCAGCCCGGCTCCCCGGGTGCAGCTGCCCGTCGGCGCCGACGACCTGGTGCTGCGGATCGCCTACACCGGCGGCTACGTCACCCCGACGACGACGGTGAGCCGGCTGCCGCTGGTCGCGGTGTACCGCGACGGCCGGGTCTTCACCGAGGGCCCGGTGACCGCGATCTACCCCGGCCCGGCGTGGCCCAACGTCCAGGTGGGCCAGCTCGACGAGGCGCAGGTGCAGCGGATCGCCGAGGCCGCGATGGACGCCGGGGTGGCCGACACCGCCGACCTGGGCTCCCCCGGCATCGCCGATGCCCCGACCACGGTGTTCACCCTGGCCACCGCCGAGGAGACCTTCACCCGCGAGGTGTACGCGCTCCGGGAGGGGACCTCGGGCCCCGGTGTCACCCCCGAGCAGCAGGACGCCCGCGTCGCGCTCTCCGAGCTGCTCGACGAGCTGACCAGCTCGCAGGACCCGACCACGGCCTACGAGCCCACCGCCGTCGCCGCGATCGCCGAGCCGTACCTCCCGCCCGAGGACGCCACGCTCACCCGCGACCCGGTGGCGTGGCCCGGCCCGGCGCTGCCCGGTGACCCGGTCGGCCCGGGGATCGGCTGCGTCGTCGCCGGCAGCGAGGTCACCGCCGCCGCGCAGGCCGCCGACACCCTCACCCCCTGGACCAGCGAGGGGCAGACCTGGACCGTCACCTTCCGGCCGCTGCTGCCCGACGAGACCGGCTGCGCCGACCTGGGCTGAGGCGTGGCGCCCGGGCGGCGACCGTCCTACGGTCCACGGGCATGGCGACCGAGCTGACCCCCGAGGTCCGGGACTGGCTGCTGGACGGCGACCCGGCCATCCGCTGGCAGGTGCACCGCGACCTGCTCCGCTCCCCCGCCGACGTGGTCGACGCCGAGCGCGCCCGCGTCGCGACCGAGGGCTGGGGCGCCCGGCTGCTCGCCCTGCAGGGGGACGACGGCCAGTGGGCCGGCGGCGCCTACTTCCCCGACGACGCCACCGCGGCGACCGAACCCGGCCAGCCGTGGACGTCGACCGCGCACGTCCTGGAGCTGCTCCGCCGCTTCGGGCTGCCCCCGGAGGCCGCGCGGGAGGCCCTGGCCGGGGTGGCCGAGAACTGCCGCTGGGAGCACGACGGCCAGCGGTTCTTCGACGGCGAGGTCGAGCCCTGCATCAACGGCATGACCCTCGCCGTGGGCGCGTACTTCGACCAGGACGTCGCCGGGATCGCCGCCCGGCTCGTGGCCGAGCAGCTGGCCGACGGCGGGTGGAACTGCGCGGTGGAGACCGGCTCGACCCGGTCGTCCTTCCACACCACGATCGCCGTCCTCGAGGGGCTGCTGGAGTTCGAGCGTCGCACCGGTGACGCGGGAGCGAGGGAGGCACGGCTGCGCGGCCAGGACTACCTGCTGCAGCGCCGGCTGCTCCGCAAGGCCTCGACCGGCGAGCTCATCGACCCGGACTTCACCACCCTGGCGTTCCCGCCGCGCTGGTACTTCGACGTCCTGCGGGCTCTGGACCACCTGCGCGACGCCGGCACCTTCCTCGACGAGCACTGCCGGGAGGCCGTGGAAGCGGTCGCGGCCCAGCAGGGGGACGACGGCCGCTGGCTGGTGGGCCACGCCCACCCCGGGCGGGTGCCGTTCGAGCTGGAGCCCGTCGGTGCGCCCAGCCGGTGGAACACCCTGCGGGCGCTGCGGGTGCTCGCCTGGTGGGAGGGCCGCTAGACGCCGATGTCCTCGTTCCACAGCGCGGGCTCCCGGGCGATGAAGTCGGTCATCAGCTCGATGCACTCGGCGTCGTCGAGCACCACGACGTCCACCCCGCGCGAGCGGAGCAGGTCCTCTCCGCCCAGGAACGTGCGGTTCTCCCCGATCACCACCCGCGGGATGCCGTAGAGCAGCACCGCGCCGGTGCACATGTCGCACGGGGAGAGCGTGGTGACCATCGTGGCGCGGGCGTAGACCGAGGCCGGGAGCCGACCGGCGGTCTCCAGGCAGTCGGTCTCCCCGTGTCGGATCGCGCTGCCCAGCTGCACGCGCCGGTTGCGGCCGACGGCGAGCACCTCGCCGTCCACCACCAGGGCCGCGCCGATCGGCACCCCGCCCTCGTCCCGGCCCAGCCGGGCCTGGGCGAGGGCCGGTGCGAGGAGCTCGCTCACACGCCCAGGTGGGCCAGCGCCTGCTGCAGCAGCACGCTCTGCCCGTTGGCCAGCTCGGACATCACGGTGGGCTCGCGGACCTCCTCCGGGGAGAACCAGGTGAGCTCCAGGGCGTCCTGCTGCGGGGAGCAGTCGCCCTCGACCGGCACCACGTAGGCCAGGGACACCGCGTGCTGGCGCGGGTCGTGGAACGGGGTGACGCCGGGGGTCGGGAAGTACTCGGCGATGGTGAACGGCTGCGGCGCCGGGGGCACCCGCGGCAGCGCGAGGGGGCCGAGGTCCTTCTCCAGGTGCCGGATCAGCGCCGTCCGCACCCGCTCGTGGTAGAGCACCCGGCCCGACACCAGGGCCCGCTTGATCTGCCCGTCCTCACCCGCGCGCAGCAGCAGGCCGACGCCGGTGACCACGCCGTGGTCGTCCACCCGCACCGGCACCGCGTCGACGTAGAGGATCGGCAGCCGCTCGCGTGCGGCGTCCATCTCCTCGCGGGAGAGCCAGCCGGCCTGCGTCGCGGTCGTCACGTCGGTCATGAGCACTGTCTATCCGACGACACGGCGATCCGGGCGGAGGGGATGCCAGGATCACACCCCATGACCGGCGACGAGGAGCTCCACCGGCTGTCCATGACCGTGCTGATGACCCCGGACATGAGCAACTTCTCCGGCAACGTGCACGGCGGGCAGCTGCTCAAGCTGCTGGACCAGGTGGCCTACACCTGCGCCAGCCGGTACAGCCGGAACTACGCGGTCACCCTCAGCGTCGACCAGGTCGTCTTCCGCGAGCCCATCGCGGTCGGCGAGCTGGTCACCTTCCAGGCCAGCGTCAACTACACCGGCCGGACGTCGATGGAGATCGGCATCCGGGTCACCACCGAGGACCTGCGCGCCGGGCAGGTGCGGCACACCAACAGCTGTTACTTCACGATGGTCGCCCTCGACGGGGACCGGAAGCCCGTCGAGGTCCCCCCGCTCGTGCCGGCCACCGACGACCAGCACCGCCGGCGCGCCGCCGCGCTGGCCCGTCGGGAGCTGCGCCGGGAGATC
Organism: Geodermatophilus sp. Leaf369; assembly: GCF_001424455.1. NCBI lineage: Bacteria > Bacillati > Actinomycetota > Actinomycetes > Geodermatophilales > Geodermatophilaceae > Geodermatophilus > Geodermatophilus sp. Leaf369. The sequence continues at coordinate 504,189 of NZ_LMQA01000004.1, forward strand.
GAGCGCCGCGGGCAGGAGATCCGCGGCACCGGCTGACCACCCGACCGGGTGGTCCCGGCCGTGCGGGGTGCAGGACGACGTCCCGGCTGCCGAGGACCTCAGGGTGACCGCCCCCCGCACCCACCGCGCGCGGGCACTGCTCCCGGTCGCCCTGGCCGGGGCCTCCCTCGCCGCCACGGCGGTGTCGCTGTACACCCCGGCCCGACCGGCCGCGATGCTCACCGCCTGCGGGCTGGCCACGGTCGCGCCGCTGGTCGGGATCGCGCTGCACCGACCCGCCCGGCGGGTGCCCTGGCTGCTGATGAGCCTCATGCTCGGCACCTGGACGGTCTCCTTCGCCGCCACCTCGGTCCAGCTCGCCCTGGACACCCAGCTCGCCGGCACCGTGCTCGCCCTCGTGGTGGTCGGGCTGATGTTCGACGTGCACCGCCGGTCCCCCCGCTCCCCACGACCGGTCAGCCGCCGGGAGACCTGGGGACGACGGGCCGACCTGGTCGCGGTGATCACCGTGATGGGCCTGGCCGCAGCGCAGGCGGTGCGGGCCGCGACCGCCGTGGACGCCCCGCCCAGTGCCTGGTGGTCACCGGTCGACGTCGTCCTGGCCTGCCTGCTGCTGCGCTTCCTGGCCTCCCGCGCGGAGCTCGGCCCCAGCACCAAGCTCTTCGTGCTCGCCGGGGTCATCGCCTGCGTCTACGACGCGGTCGTGGCCAACACCGGCACGCACCTCGTGCTGCTGCCGCACCCGCTGAACAGCCTGTGGGCGTTCGCCTCGACGGTCTTCGTGGCCGCTGCGGTGCACCCCAGCATGCGGACGGCGTACGCCACCAGCCGGGTGCCGCGGATGCGGCCGGAGTCCGGCCGGGTGCTCGGGCTGGTGCCGCTGGTCGTGGTGCCGTGCGTGCTGGCCAGCTTCGACCCCGCGGGCCGGCTGCCCACCTGGGTCTACCTGGTCAGCGGCGCGTTCCTGGCTGGCGTCGCCCTCGCCCGCGGCGCCCAGGCGCTGCACACCAGCGAGCAGCGCGCCCGGCACGACCCGCTCACCGGGCTGGCCAACCGCCGCGGGCTGCAGGACGCCTTCGACGCCCTCGTGCTGACCCCCGTCGCGGCGGGCGCGGTCGTCGGACGGCTCGCCGTGCTCGACGTCGACGACTTCAAGCACGTCAACGACACGTTCGGTCACGAGACCGGTGACCGGCTGCTGGTCGCCGTCGGCCGCCGGCTCGCCGAGGCCGTCGCCGGCCACGGGACGGTCGCCCGCTCCGGCGGCGACGAGTTCGTACTGCTCCTCGCACCCGGGGCGCCCCTGCCCGAGGACCTGCTCGAGCGGGCGTTCCTGCAGTCCTTCGTGCTGGACAACGGGTTGCGCGACCAGGCGTTCACGGTCCGGGCGAGCTCGGGGTGGGTCGACGTGCGCACCGACAGCGAGCTCACCCACGCCCTCGCCGACGCCGACGTCGCCCTCTACACCAGCAAGGACACCGCTCGGGGGACGACGACGCGCTTCGCCCCGCTGCAGCGCACCGCCGTCCTCGGGCAGCTGGCCCTGGCCGAGGACCTCCGCGCCTTGGTGCGCGGCGACCCCGCCGCCGGGGAGCTGGTCCTGCACTTCCAGCCGCTGGTCGCACTGCCCGACCGCACGGTCCTCGGCCACGAGGCGCTGCTCCGCTGGGCGCACCCCACCCTCGGAGTGCTGGGCCCCGACGCGTTCCTGCCCCTCGCGGAGTCCCAGGGCCAGGGCGCGGCGCTGGACAGCTGGGTGCTGCAGCGGGCCTGTGCCGCGGCCGCCGGGTGGGCCGCCGCCGGGTCGGACTGGACGGTCAGCGTCAACCTGGGCCGCTCGTCGATGGTCGACCCCGACCTCGCCCGCCGGGTGCAGACCGCCCTGGACGCCACCGGCCTCGCCCCGGACCGGCTGCACGTGGAGATCACCGAACACGACCAGCTGCCCGCCGAGGCCGGGGTCGGACCGCTGCGGGTGCTCGCCGACGCCGGCGTCGGCGTGCACCTGGACGACTTCGGTACCGGCTACACCTCGCTGGCCTACCTGCAGCGCTACCCGGTGTCGGTGCTCAAGCTCGACCGCTCGGTCACCGGCCTGGACGCCTCGCACGGCCTGCTCGCCGGGGTGGTCGCGCTCGCCGACGCCCTGGGCATCACCGTGCTCGCCGAGGGCGTGGAGACCGACGCGCAGTGCGCCCGGCTGGCCTCGCTGGGGATCGACCGTGGGCAGGGCTGGCTGTTCGGCCGGCCGGTGCCGCACCCGCAGCGGGTCGTGGCTGCGGTCTAGCGGTCCCGCGGCACCCGGCGGTCCCTCCCGCGGTCACCGACGAGGGACGCCACCACCACCAGCTCGAGGACGACGAACACCCAGCCGGTCGTCACGGCCCGGTCGGGCGTGCGCGGCCACTTCGTGCCCCCGTCCGGGTCGGCCACCAGCTCGGGGGCCAGCACGCCGAGCGGACCGATGACGAACAACCCGACCACCAGCGGCGCCGTCACCAGGACCGCGCTGGCCCTCCACCACCGGTCGTGCGTGCGCCGGTCCGCGAGCGGGAACAGCAGCCCGGCCAGCCCCCAGCTCAGGAACAGACCGCGGACGAGCACGTCGGACAGCCGCTCGGCGGGCTCGGCCAGGGTGAGCCACCCGCCGGCACCGAGGAGCACCAGACCGACGACGGCGCACACCAGCCGCCCGCGCAGGCCCATCGGCTGGGGGCTGGGGCGACGCACCGGACCATCCTGGCCCGGCGTGGGTGAGGATGCCGGGCATGGACGCCTTCTACCTCCCGCTGGGCGAGAACCGGTTCGCCCCGACGGTGGCCACCGAGAGCCCGTGGGACGGCGAGGCCCAGCACGGCGGCCCGCCCTCGGCGCTGCTCGCCCACCTCGCCGGTGCGGCGAACGGCGGCCAGCAGATCGCCCGGGTGTCGGTGGACTTCCTCGGCGCCATCCCCCGGCGGGAGCTCTCCGTGGAGGTCTCCCCGGTTCGGCCCGGCCGGCGGATCGACCTCACCGAGGCGGTGATGACCGTGGAGGGCCGGACCGTGGCCGTCGCCCGGGTGTGGTCGCTGGCCCCCGGCCCCACCCCGCCCGTGGTCACGTCGCTGACCCCACCCCCGCCGGTGCCGTCCGAGGGGTCCCAGGTGCTGCCGCAGCTCACCGACTGGGGCTACGGGCGGGCGCTGGACTGGCGGTACACCGCAGGGTCGGCCACCGAGCCGGGTGCCGCCGACGTGTGGACCCGGGTGCGCATCCCCTTGATCGACGGGCAGGACCTGACCGGCACCGACCGGGTGCTCATCGCCGCCGACGCCGCCAACGGCATCTCGGCCGAGCTGCCCATCGACTCGTGGCTGTCCATCCCGCCGGGGATGACCGCCCACCTCGTCCGCGAGGCCGAGGGCGAGTGGGTGCACCTGTCCTGCCGCACCTCGATCTCCGCCACCGGCCTGGGCCTGTGCACCGGCGTCCTCGCCGACGCACGCGGCGCACTCGGCGAGGTCTCCCAGCCCCTGCTGGTCCGCGCCCGGTAGCGCTGCGTGGCGGTCCTCCCCCGGCTGTCGTGACCCTGTGTGTGACCTGAACGACATGTGCCGAACAGCGGACCCGCAGGTGTCGGAAACAGGCGCGCGGCACGCGGGCCGTTCCGAGACCCAGCGGTCAGGGTGATGGAGAACGTCCACCACCTCACGGGGAGCAACCCACATGCGCACTCGCACCCTCGCCGCCGGCGTCCTCGCCGCCGCCACCATCTCCATCGGCTTCACCGGCACCGCGTCCGCGGCCGACCTCAACTGCGACGACTTCGCCACCCAGGCCGAGGCCCAGGCCAACCTGGTCGCGAACCCGACCGACCCGAACGGGCTGGACCGCGACAACGACGGTCTGGCCTGCGAGAACTACACCTACGCCGCCGGAAGCGCGACCTCGAACGAGGGTCAGACCGTCATCGTGGCCCAGGTCGCCAACCGCCCCTCCGGTGGTGTCGCCGCCGGTGACGGGTCGTCGTCGGACGCCTCCGCGCTGCCCTACGTCCTCGGTGGCCTGGCCTTCGCCGGTGCCGGTGGCGCCGCGTTCGCGTCCAAGCGCACTTCCCGCGCCACCGCCTGAGCACCCCGCACCTCCTCGTGCGGCACCGCGCACCCGCGAGCGACCGGCCGGACCCGATCGAGGTCCGGCCGGTCTCTCCCGTGCGCATCGTCGGGCTGTACCCCCCACCCCTGGTCCCGGTGGAGGTCGAAGCCCCCCACGTCACCCGGTACGGACGACGGCGGACCAGCAGCTCCCGTGCCTGGGCCGGCGCCTCGGCGCTGCTCGCCGCCGCCGGGGTGGCCGCCGTCGTCGTCCTGCCCTCGTCGGGAGACCCGGCGCCGGCGCGGCTCGACCAGCCGGTCGCCGTCGTCGCCGCCCCGGCCCCGGTGGCCCAGGCGCCTGCTCCCGTCGTCCCGGCGCCGGTCGTCGAGACGGCTGCGCCGATCGCCCTGCAGCTGACCCCCAGCACGCCCACCCGGGTGCAGATCCCGGCGCTCGGGGTGACCTCGTCGGTCATCGACCTGGGCCTGGAGCGGGACGGGTCGATGGAGGTGCCCGGCGGCGCCTACCCGGTCGGCTGGTTCGACGGCAGCCCGACCCCGGGCGAGCTCGGGCCCTCCGTGCTGGCCGGGCACGTCGACTGGTCCGGTGAGCCCGGCGCGTTCTACGGCCTGCGTGAGCTGCTGCCCGGTGACGAGGTCGTCGTGGACCGCGCCGACGGCACCCGGGCGGTCTTCGTCGTCGACGCCGTCGAGGAGCATCCCAAGGACGAGTTCCCCTCCGACGCGGTCTACGGCGACATCGACCACGCCGGGCTGCGCCTGATCACCTGCGGCGGCTCCTTCGACGAGGACACCGGCGACTACCTGGACAACGTCGTCGTCTTCGCCTCGCTCGTCAGCGGCGGCTGAGCGGGGCGGCGATCTCCCAGAGGTGGCCGGACGGGTCGGCGAAGGTCGCCGTCCGGATGCCCCAGGGGCGGTCCTGCGGGCCGTTGGTCAGGGCGACGCCCAGCTCGGCGAGGGTCACGCAGACGGCGTCGACGTCCTCGACGCCGACGGTGAGCAGGAACCGGTGCCCGGACGGCGGCGCCACCTCGCCCGGCGCCACCAGCTCGGGGGCCTCGCCCGCCTGCAGCAGGTTGACGATCACGTTGCCGAGGTCGAAGGCGGTCGAGACGTCGTCCTCGTGCACCACGGGGCGGTCGAAGACGGCGGCGTAGAAGGCGCGCGAGGCGGCCAGGTCCTCGGTGAACAGGGTGATCGCGTCCAGGTCCTGCAGCGGCACGGGTGCTCCTCGGGGGTGGGACGGCGGGGTGTCGGAGGGGGTGACCGGGTCACGGGGCGGGACTCATCGCCGAGGGGGCACTAAACTCGGGTGCACACCGAGCCATTCGTGTTCGAACGACCGTGAAGGCTCTCTCCTTGGCCCTGATCGCCTGCCCGGAATGCTCCTCCGAGGACATCACCGGCACCCCCCAGCCCGACAGCCGTCTGCTGATCCACTGCGCCGACTGCGGCCACGAGTGGCTGCGCGGCGAAGCCCGCCGCGACCCGGCCCGTCCGCACGTGCGTTCCGTCGACACGCTGCAGGGTGAGTTCCCCTCGGCAGCCGACGTCCGGCCCGACGTCCGGGAGCGGATCACCGCCCTCGAGGCGGAGTACATCGCCCAGAAGCCCGACGCCGACCCCGACGTCGAGGGCTTCGCCAGCCGCTACCGCGAGCTGTTCCAGAAGGAGAATCTCTCCTCGGCCAGCCCCGAGGCGCTGCTGCACTTCGCCACGTCCACCACGCTGGCCAACCCGGGCAACACCTCCGGGTTCACCCGCGCCTGGAAGACCGCCGGGGACGACAAGGCCGCCGACGGCGTCCGCGCCTCGATCGACCACCTGCTGTACGGGCCGGAGAGCCTGCGCGTGGAGGACCGGCTCACCCAGCTCGTCGAGGGCAAGAAGGGCCTGGGCTTCCCCTCCTTCAAGGAGCCGATGCTGACCAAGGTCCTGGCCGTCGTCGAGCCCGAGCGCTTCCTGCCGCTGCTGCGCTACAGCGCCGCCGCCGACGGCAAGAAGGAGATCGCCAAGGACGTCTTCGGCCTCGACCTGCCCCCGGTCGACAAGTCCTCCTTCACCGCCGGCCGCGTCGCGGTGTGGAGCAACGACCTGCTCCGCTCGCTGGTCGGTCTGGAGAGCCCGCAGGAGGCCGCGGCGTTCCTGCGCTGGGCCAAGGTCCGCCCGACCGGCTGACCCCCCGCCCCGGCCGGACCCTCAGCGGTCCGGCCGGGCGAGCACCTCAGCGCGGGACGGGTATCCAGTCGGTCGCCGTCCGCAGCGGGCCCTTGAGCACCTTGCCGCCGGCGTTGCGGGGCAGCGGGCCGTCGAGCACCCGCAGGAACTGGGGCACCTTGAAGTCGGCCAGCCGCTCCCGGGCGAACGCGGCGAGCTCGGGGGCGTGCAGCGTCGTCCCCGGGCGGGCCAGGACCACCGCGCCGACCTTCTCCCCCATCACCGGGTCCGGGACGCCGACGACGGCGACCTCCAGCACGTCGGGGTGTTCGGCGAGGGCGTTCTCCACCTCGACGGAGTACACGTTCTCCCCACCGCGGTTGATCATGTCCTTGGCCCGGTCGACGATCCGGACCAGGCCCTCGGCGTCGATCGAGGCCAGGTCACCGGTGTGCAGCCAGCCGTCGACGAAGGTCTGCGCCGTCCGGGCCGGGTCGCCCCAGTAGCCGACCGCGACGTTCTGGCCGCGCACCAGCAGCTCGCCCACACCGGTGTCCGGGTCGGGCCGGTCGACGGCGACGTCGACCACCGGCGCCGGGAAGCCCACCGAGTCGGCGTGCGCGTCGGTCCAGGCGTCGGGCAGGAAGGTCGCGAGCGCGCTGGTCTCCGAGAGCCCGAACCCGTTGCCCAGCCGGACGCCGGAGAGCGTCGTCCGGAGCCGGTGCACGAGCTCGGGGGCCATCGGGGCGCCGCCGTAGTACAGCGCGCGCACGCTGGACAGGTCGGTGGTGGCCACGTCGGGGTGCCGGAGCACCAGCTCGTAGATCGTGGGCACGCTGGTGAGCAGGGTGACCCGGTGCTCGGCGACCGCGGCCAGGAAGGTCTCGGGCCGGAAGCGCGGCATCAGCACGGTCGTGCCGGCCATCAGCACCTGGGTGACCATCTGCGAGCAGCAGCCGGTGACGTGGAAGAGCGGCACCGAGATCAGCGAGACGTTGACGACGTCCGGGTCGAGCTCGCGGCAGCGCTGCACGTTCTCCGCCGAGGACAGGAAGCACTCCTGGGTGAGCATCGCGCCCTTGGGCCGCCCGGTGGTGCCCGAGGTGTAGAACAGCGCGGCCAGGTCCCCGGGCTCCCCGTCGTGCGCCTGCACCGGCTCGCCGTAGGGCAGCTCGCCGATCGTGACGACGGCGCCGGAGTCGGTCTCGATGAACGCGCGCTCGGCCGGTGCCAGCCGGGTGTTCAGCGGGACGACGACGGCCCCGGCCAGCTGGGCGCCCCAGAACCCGAGCATCCAGGTCAGCCCGTTGGGGTGGGCGATCGCCACCCGGTCACCGGGCTGCACACCCTGCGCGCGCAGGCCCCCGGCGACCCGGGCGGCGCCGTCCCACAGCTCCCGGTAGGTGGCGGTCGGGCCGTCGAGCTCGACCACGGCGGTCCGGTCGGGATGGGCCGCCACGGTACGGGCGAACCCGCGCACCAGGTTCTGCTCCAGCCCGGTGTAGCGGGCGATGCCGTCGGCACCGCGCTCGATGCCGCTGTCGTCGAAGACCACGTCGCTCCCGTTCCCGGTGGCGCCGTCGCCACCTCGTTGCATCCTGCACCCGCCCCCTGTGGGCTCAGCGGGGAGCCAGCACCGCCCAGCCGTGCGCGGGCAGCGTGCCGCCGTCGATCCGTCCGGCGAGCACCTCACCGGCGGCCGGGACGGGGGCGGGCTCGTCGGCCAGGTTCAGCGCGACCAGCAGGGCCTCGCCGTCGGCCTCGGTGCGGTAGACAAGCTGCAGGTTGGTCAGGTGCTCGGTCGTCGTCCGGGCGTGGTGCAGCCAGCGGTGCCGACGGCGCAGCCCGATCAGCTCCTGGTGCAGCGCGAACACCGCGCCGCCCTCGACGGACAGCGGGTCGGCGGGGAACTCGGGGCGGATCGCGTCGTCGCCGCCGACCCGGTCCTCCTTGATCCCGTGCCAGCCGAACTCGTCGCCGGACCACACGGCGGGGGTGCCGCCGACGGTCGTCCAGACCACCAGCGCGTGCGGCAGGTGCTGCTCACCGACCTGGTCGACGATGCGGGTGACGTCGTGGTTGCCCACGAACGTCCACGGCACGAAGGCGTCGAGGAACCCGTCGTGGCGCTGCAGGGCGTGGTCGAGCTCGAACAGGTTGCCCTCGGCGATGCCGTGCCAGAGGCCCTGCCACAGCTCGTACTGGGTGACCGCGTCCATCGTCGACGCCTCGACGATGCCTGCGTAGTCGCCGTGGATGACCTCACCGACCACGTAGACCTCGGGGAACCGCTCCCGGACGGCGGGCAGCACCTGCGCCCAGAACTCCGGTGGGACGGCGTAGGCCGCGTCCAACCGCCACCCGTCGATGCCGCGCTCGAGCCAGTGGCACATCACGTCGACGACGAACTGCACGACGTCGGGCTGGGCGTGGTCGAGGGCGACGAGCTGCTCGTGGCCCTCGAACACCTCGGGCTCGCCGTCGGGACCGCGGCGGATCCAGTGCTGCCTCGTCGGGTCGGTGAAGGCGGCGTGGCTGCGGCCGACGTGGTTGAACACGCCGTCCAGCAGCACCCGGACGCCCTTCTCGTGCGCGGCGTCGACCAGGTCGCGGAGGTCCTGCTCGTCGCCGAGCCGACCGTCGATGCGCAGGTGGTCGGTGGTGTCGTAGCCGTGCGTCTCCGCGGCGAAGACCGGGCCCAGTGCCAGCCCGTTGGATCCGAGCGCGACGGCGTGGTCGAGCCAGCCGACGATCCGGGACAGCCGGTGCGTGGTGGTCTGCTGTGCGTCCCGTTCGGCGCCGACGAACCCCAGCGGGTGCACCTGCCACCAGATCGCGTCCTGCACCCAGTCGGGCACCCGTGCCTCCTCGATCGCCTTCAGTGAGTTCGACTCAGTAGGCTACGCCCCGTGCCCAGGACCGACCGCCGACCCCGGACCCGGCAGGACCCCGCCGTCCGCCGGGCCGAGATCCTCGCCGTCGCCGCAGTGCTGTTCGGCGTCCGCCCGTACCCGGACGTCGCGGTCACCGCCATCGCCGAGCGGGTGGGCGTCTCCGAGGCGCTCGTGCTGCGCTACTTCGGCACGAAGGCCGAGCTGTACACCGCCGTCGTCGAGGCAGCCCTGGCCCGGCTGCAGGCCGAGCACGAGGCCGCCGACGCCGCCCTGCCGGCCGGCACTCCCCCGATGTCCCGGGTCGCCCGCTCGATCGAGGTCTACCTGGACGTCGTCGCCGCGGCCCCGGTCGGCTGGTCGGCCCCGCTGCGCGGAGAGGGCGTCCCGGCCGCCGACCGGCTCCGGGCCCAGGCGCTGACCGGCTACGTGGACCGGCTCGCCGACGTCCTGTCCGTGGACCCCACCGGCCCGGCCGGCCTGGCCCTGCGCGGCTACCTGGGCTTCCTGGAGTCCGCGTGTCTGGCCTGGGCCGACCGCGGTTGCCCGGCGTCGTCCCGCCCCGCCCTGCTCGCCATGTCCCTCGACGCCCTCCAGGCAGCCCTGGAAGCCGCCCGCTGACGACGAGAACGCCCTTCTCATCAGCTCGGCTGACGGGAAGGGCGCCTCTCGTGCGGGGTGGTCAGAGGCCGACCGAGTCGGCCCCGAAGGCGGCCTGCTCCGGGGTGTAGCCCTCATAGACCAGCTGGTCGATCAGCCCGGACCGGGAGAACGAGGTGAACTCCAGGTAGCTCTCCGCCGACCCGGCCGCCTGGGCGTTCCAGTCGACCGTGACGGTGTCGGCCGCCCAGGTGGCGTCGGCGGTCGAGTACCCCTCGTACTCGAGCTGGCCGATCAGGCCCGTGCGGGAGAAGTTGGTGAAGTCCAGGTAGCTGTTCGCCGCGCGGAGTGCGTTGGACTGGCTCACGGACACGTCCGGCACCGGTGCCGGGGCCGGCGCGGGAGCGACCGTGGTCGTGGGCGCAGGCGCGACCGTGGTGGTCACCGGTGCCGGAGCGGCCTCGACGACATCGGTGACCGGCGGCGGCGGGACCACCGAGGAGATCGGCGCCGAGGACGACGAGGACGTCGCTGCGGAGGCCGCCGAGGACGGACTGGTCTCGGTCGGTCCGTTCACCGCCGAACCGATGATGCCCAGGCCCAGGACCACGGCAGGGATCACGACCCGCTTGCGCTTGAACCACGGCTTGGCACCCGGCACCTGCGGTGCAGCGGGAGGCTGCCCGGGACCCGTGTACTGCCCCGGGGGCGGGAACTGCGGGGGCGGCGCCTGCTGCCACGGGACACCGTTCTGCCCGTAGGCCGCCGTGGGGAAGTCCCCGGTCGGAACCGGCCCGTACGGACGTCCCGGGTCCGGCTGTCCGGACGGCTGGTGGAACGGCGGCTGCGTCATTCTCGGTTCTCCCCGTGGCTGAGCCGTCGCTCACCGACGGCTGCCGAACCGTAACGTCACGTATCCGAAACCCAAACAGGCCACAAGTGACGAAGCGCAGGCCCTGCGTTCGGTGATCGTCGAGTACCGGGTTGTCCCCTCGCGCGAGCTCCCCCACGACGAGAAGCGCCCTTCTCGTCAGGAGTCCTGACGAGAGGGGCGCTTCTCGTGCGGTGCCGGGTCAGACGGCGGAGGTGAGGGCGGCCCAGGGGTCGTCGCCGGCGACGGCGGCGCCGAGGACGCGGGCCCAGGTGAGCTCGTTGCCGGCCTCGTCGCGCCACGACCACATCCGCTTGGTGAGGTGGTGCAGCCGGTGCTCCTCGGTGAACCCGATGGCGCCGTGCACCTGGTGGGCCTGCCGGGCGACCACCTCGACGGCGGCCCCCGCGCGCACCTTGGCCGCGGCGGCTGCGAGCTCGAGGGGCTCGCCCCGGTCCAGGCGCTGAACGGCGGCGTCCACCAGCGCCGACACCGCTGTCACCTCGCCGGCCATCTCGGCCAGCTGCATCTGGATGCCCTGGAACTTGGCCAACGGGCGACCGAACTGCACCCGCTCCCCCGCGTACTGCACTGTCCAGGCCAGCACGGTCTCCGCGGCCGCGGACAGCTGCACCGCCCGGGCCAGGGCGTACCGGGCGCGGACGTCGTCGGCGAGCGGCCCGACCTGCGCCTGCACCCCGTCGAAGACGTAGGAACCCCGGGGCTCCCCGGCCAGGTTCGCCGCATCCGTGGCGTCGAGCCCGAAGACGTCGACCAACGCGAGGACGTCGCCGTCCGGACCGGCGGCGACCACGGCGAGCCAGTGCGCGACCCCGGCCCAGGCGACGTCCGTGGCGGTGCCCGTGAGCAGGCCGGAACCGTCCACCTGCACGGCCCCGGAGACGGCGATCGTCAGCGGCTGCGACGGGTCGGGCAGGTCCAGACCTGCGGCCAGCACGGCGGGGCCAGCGACCAGCAGCTGCTCGGCGACCGGCACCGCCCCGGCGCCTGCGGCCAGGGTGGCGACGACGGCGACCGCGTCGGCCAGCTCACCGCCGGAGCCGCCGGCCTCCTCGGGCAGACCGACCCCGGTCAACCCGGCCTCGGCCAGGTCGGACCAGAGGTCGGCGTCCCAGCGACGGTCGGGGGTCAGCTGGGTGGGCTCGTGGCCGGTGAGGATCTCCCGGACGGTCTGGACCACCAGGTCCTGGTCGGAGCTCATCGCAGACCCAGCCCGCGCGCCACGATCCCGCGGAGGATCTCGTTCGTGCCCCCGCGCAGCGTGTAGCCCGGGGAGTGCAGCTGGGCCTCGGCCAACGCCCTCCCGAGCGGGTCGGGTGAGTCCAGCGACGCGGGCACGTCGACCACCTTCCGGATCTCCTCGGCGACGTCGCCCTCGAACGTCGTCCCGACGTCCTTGACCAGGGCGGCGGGGATGTCGGGCAGCTCGCCGCGGTCCAGCGCGGCGGCGATCCGCAGCGACAGCTGACGCAGGGACAGCAGCCGGGCCGAGAGCCGGCCCACCGTCGCGAGCTCGGCCGGGGACGACGCCCGGCGGGCGAACTCGGCGAACAGCGGGAAGGTGGAGAGGAAGCGCTCGGGCCCGCTGCGCTCGAAGGCGAGCTCGGCGGTCACCTGGTGCCAGCCGGCGCCCTCCTCCCCCAGCAGCATGTCGCCGGGGATGACGACGTCCTCGAAGACGACCTCGTTGAAGTGGTGGCCGCCGTCCAGGATGCGGATCGGGTTGATCGTGATGCCCGGGGTGGAGAGGTCGACCAGCAGCTGGCTCATGCCGGCGTGCCGGTTGGCCGAGTCGGCGGGCGCGGTGCGGACGAGGGTGATGGCGTAGTGGCTGTGGTGGGCGTTCGACGTCCACACCTTGGCGCCGTTGACCACCCAGTCGCCGTCGGCGTTGCGCTCGGCCTTGGTCCGGATGGACGCCAGGTCGGAGCCGGAGTCGGGCTCGCTCATGCCGATGACGAAGAAGCACTCACCGGCGGCGATCTTCGGCAGGATCTCCCGGCGCTGGGCCTCGGTGCCGTACCGCAGCAGGTTGGGCCCGGACTGCCGGTCGGCGATCCAGTGCGCGGCGACCGGGGCACCGGCGGCCAGCAGCTCCTCGGTGACGGCGTAGCGCTCCATCGCGGTGCGCTCGTGGCCGCCGTACTCCTTGGGCCAGGTCATCCCCAGCCAGCCCTGCTCCCCCAGCTTGCGGGAGAAGTCCGGGTCGACCCCGGACAGCCAGGTGTCCACGTGGGTCTCGAAGGAGCCGGCGGCGAGCTCCTTGGCCAGGAACTCGCGCACCTCCAGGCGGACCCGTTCGGCGGCCTCGGAGGTGGGCGCGGGGGCGAGCGTCAGTGTCGACGGCATGTCGCCGATGGAACCACGCTGCCGCTCACCGCACCGTGAGCAGCATCGGCCCCTTCGGCTTGGGGATCGGGATCGGCGAGATGACGACGCGCGCGGCCGGGTCGGCCGACACCCGCCGGGTGGCCAGCAGCCGGGCGACGATCGCCTTCACCATCACCTCGGCGACGTGGTTGCCGATGCACAGGTGCGCGCCGCCGCCGAAGGGCACGAAGAGGTGGCTGTGCTGCTTGTGCTCCTCCCGTCCGGGGGCGAAGCGGTCGGGGTCGAAGGCCGACGGGTCGCTCCACCAGTCGGGGTGCCGGTGCAGCGCGAGGCTGGAGACGCTGACCCCGGTGCCCGCGGGCACCGCCACCCCGTCGTTCTCGACGTCGGCCAACGCGCGGCGCGGGGAGAACGGCACCGGCGGGCTCAGCCGCAGCGCCTCCGACATCGCCCGCGAGGTGTGCACCAACCGGCCGTGATCGGCGGGGGTGACCGGGGCGCCGTCCAGGGCGCGGACCTCCTCGGCGACCCGGTCCTGCTCGACCGGGTGCAGGGCCAGCTGCCAGAGCAGCACCGCCAGCGTCGAGGTGGTGGTGTCGTGCGCGGCGAGCATCAGGAACACCACGTGGTCCACGACGTCGTCGACCGGCAGCAGCGCGCCGTCGTCGGTGGCGTGGGCCAGCCGGGAGAGCAGGTCGCCGCGGGGCTCCTCCCGGCGCCGGGTGGCCACCAGCTCGCCGAACACCCGGGTCAGCTCGGCCCGGCCCTGCAGCCCGCGCCGGTACGGGGTGCCCGGCAGCGGCACCCGCAGCGGGGTGACCGCCGCGGCGACGGCGGCCTGGAACGCCCGGTTGACCCGCTCGGACTGCTCCCCCAGCGACACCCCGACGAACACCTCGGCGGCGATGTCCAGGGTCAGCCGCTTCATGAACAGGTAGACGTCGACCTCGCCGTCCGGGAGGGCGCGCAGGTGCCGGTCGGTGACGTCGTGGATGGCGTCGACGTAGCCGGTCAACGCGGCCCGGCTGAAGGCCTGCTGCATCACCCGGCGGTGCCGGTGGTGGTCGTCGAAGTCGCGCAGCATGAGCCCGTTGCGGAAGAGCTCGCCGATGGTGTTCGACCAACCGCCCTCGCTGGAGAGCACCTTGCCGGGGTCGAGGTAGATCTCCCGGGTGGCCTGCGGGGTCAGGAAGGTGACGCCCTCGCGGCCCAGCACCCGGGTCCGGAAGACGTCGCCGTGCCGCAGCCGGTTGCGCTCGGTGAAGCCGGTGGCGTCCCGGACGAAGGACAGCGTGTGGCCGACCAGCGGCCACCCCCGGTCACCTGGGACGTGCGCGAGCGGGTCGACCACGGAGCACCTCCAGCACGCCGCGTCGTTGCGACGTGCCCCGGACCCTAGGGCCGGCGCAGGACGGCGTCGACCAGGTGCGGGCCCGGCTCGGCGAACGCGTGCCGCAGCGCCTCGGCCAGCTCGGGGCCGGTGGTCACCCGCACCCCGGGCACGCCCATCCCGGCGGCCAGGGACACGAAGTCCAGGGCCGGGGAGCCCAGGTCGAGCAGCCGCCCGGCCCGCTCCCCGCCGGCGGTCGCCCCGACGCTCTCCAGCTCGCCGGCCAGGATGGCGTAGGCCCCGTTGTCGCAGACCAGCACGGTGACGTCGAGCTGTTCGCGGGCCATCGTCCACAGCGCCTGCAGGGTGTACATCGCCGAGCCGTCGGCCTGGACGGCCAGCACCGGCCGGTCGGGGCAGGCAACCGCGGCACCGACGGCCATCGGCAGACCGTCGCCGATCGCCCCGCCGGTCAATGACAGCACGTCGTGCCGGGGTGCGCCCGCGGTGGCCGGGAAGAGACCGAACCCGCTGGTCAGTGACTCGTCGACGACGATGGTCCGCTCGGGCAGCACGGCCCCGACGACGGCGGCGAGCACCTGCGGGTCCAGCGCCCGGTCCGGGACCGTCGGCACCGACGCCGACGCCAGCACCGGATCGGCCCCGACCCGGTCGGCCAGCTCGGTGAGCGCGGCGAGGGAGGACTCCCCCGGCTCGGCCAGCACGTGCACGGTGCAGCCCTCCGGCACGAAGGAGCCCGGGGTGTCGGGGTAGGCGAAGAACGCCACCGGCGCCGGCGCCCCGACCAGCACCAGGTGCGCCACGTCGGCCAGTGCCGCGAGCGCCGGGCCCGGTGGGTAGGGCAGCTTCGGCACGTCGGGCAGACCGGCGCCGCGGGCCATCCGGGCCGGGAAGGTCTCCGCCATCAAGCGGGCGCCGGTGCCGGCCGCGACCCGGGCCGCGGCGAGCAGTGCCTCGGCGTCCAGTGCGTCCCCACCCAGGAAGAGCACGGTGTCCGGGCCCAGCGGCAGGTCGGGGACGCCGACCGTGCGGGCCGGCCGGTCGGGTGCGGCCACGCCGACGGCACCGCCCTCGGACCAGGAGACGTCGGCGGGCAGCACCAGGGTGGCGACCTGGCCACGGCGGGCGGCGGCGACCGCGTCGGCGACGTCGTCCCCCACGTGGGCGGTGGTCAGCGACCGGCGCCACCAGCCGACCGCGCCGGCGAGGGCGTCGAGGTCGGACTCCAGCGGGGCGTCGAGCCGCTTGTGGGTCAGCGCGTGGTCGCCCACCACGTTCACCAGCGGGGCCCGGCCGCGACGGGCGTTGTGCAGGTTGGCCCAGCCGTTGCCCAGCCCCGGGCCCAGGTGCAGCAGGGTCGCCGCGGGCTTCCCGGCCATCCGGGCGTAGCCGTCGGCAGCACCGGTGGCCACGCCCTCGAACAGCGTGAGGACGGCGCGCATCTGCGGCACGTCGTCCAGCGCGGCCACGAAGTGCATCTCCGAGGTGCCGGGGTTGGCGAAGCAGACCTCCACCCCGGCGTCGACGAGCGTGCGGATGACTGCCCGGGCTCCGTTCACGCCCGCACCCTGGCACCTCGCACCGTCGTCCGCCCAGTGGTGGGATGAGCCCGACGCCCGGGCACCGCCGCCCGGACGCAGAACCCCGGAGGTACCCCGTGACCCACCGCCTCGTCGTGACCTACGGCCAGCCCACCGACCCCGCCGCCTTCGACGCGCACTACCGCGACGTGCACGCCGGCCTGGCCCAGGCCATCCCGGGCCTGCAGCGCTTCACCATCGGGCACGCCGAGACCATGGACGGCACCCCGTCGCCGGCCTACCTGGTCGCCGAGCTGGACTTCGAGTCCGCCGAGGCGATGGCCGCCGGGATGTCCTCGGAGGCCGGCACCGCCGCGGGGGCCGACGTCGGGACCTTCGCCACCGGCGGGGCGACGATGGTGCACTTCGACGTGCAGGACCGCACCGGCTCCTGACCCGCGGGCGGCGGCGGGCAGTCCTGCCGCCGCTCCGGTCGGCGCCCGGGGCCGCGGGCGCGCACACTCGGGCGACCCCGAGGAGCCCCATGAGCGACACCCGTACGGAGCTCGGCGACGGGGACGCACCCGTCGAGGACGAGGTCGGCGAGGCCTTCGAACGGATCGTCAGCGAGGGCGCCCAGCGCCTGCACCGCAGCTGGCGCGAGGTGCTCACCACCGGACTGGCCGGCGGCCTGGAGGTCGGGGTCGGCGTGCTGGCCTACCTGGCCGTGCTGGCCGAGACCGACAGCCACCTGCTGGCCGGCATCGCCTTCGGCATCGGCTTCATCGCCCTGCTCCTGGCCCGCAGCGAGCTGTTCACCGAGGGCTTCCTGGTCCCGGTCACCGCGGTGGTCGCCAAGCGGGCCAGCCTGCGCCAGCTGCTGCTGTTCTGGGGCGGCACGTTCGCGGCCAACCTGGTGGGCGGCTGGATCATCACCTGGCTGGTCGTGCAGGCGCTGCCCGACCTGCGGGCCACCGCGATCGAGTCCGCGGTGCACTTCGTGGACGCCCCGCTGACCCTGCAGTCGGTGTGCCTGGGCGTCCTGGCCGGCAGCGTGCTGACGCTGATGACCCGGATGCAGCACGGCACGGACTCCGACGGCGCCAAGATCGTCGCCGCCGTCGCCGGGGCCTTCCTGCTGGCCGGGCTGCAGCTGTTCCACTCGGTGCTGGACTCGCTGCTGGTCTTCGCCGCCCTGCACGCCGGGGCACCGTTCGGCTACGCCGACTGGCTGGCCTGGCTCTGGTACACCGTGCTGGCCAACATGGCCGGCGGCCTGCTGGTGGTCACCCTGCTCCGGCTGGTGCGCAGCAAGGACCTCATCGTCGACGAGCGCGCCGAGGTCGACGCCGGGCGGTGATGATGGGCCGGTGGCCCCGCCGTTCGTCCTGCCCAGCGCCGGGCCCGATCCGCTCCCGGCCGACGTCGCCCTCGCCGCCGTCCGCGGGTACCAGCACGGGCTGCGCCCGCTGCGCTTCCGCCCGCCCGGTGACCGCGGTGGGCGGTGGGTGGAGGTACCGGCGTTCGGCTGGGCCCGCTGCGACCTGCTGCCCACCGGCACCGACGACGCCGACCTGCTCGCCGCGGAGGGTCTGCACGGCCGGCTCGACCCGGCCGGCTGGGCGGCCGCCGCGGACGCGCTCACCCGCCTGCGCCCGGTCGTCGACGCCGCCGTCGACCGGGCCGCCGGACGGGCGTTCGGGGACCTCCCGGACGACGAGGTGTCGGTGCTGGGGGAACCCGGCACGGTCGGCGCCGCCCTCCGCGCGGTCCAGCAGGAGCAGCTCTTCCCCCACGTGAGCGCCGCGCTGCACCACCGGCACCCCGCCCTGGTGCCGCACGTCGACCGGGTCACCCGGCTGCAGCTGCTGCCGCACCTCGAGGAGGGCGACAGCGACCTGCACGCCGTCGTCCACCGGGAGCTGCGCGTCAACGCGGGTCCCTTCGCCGACCTCGCCGCCGCGACCGGGGCGACCCCGCTGCGGCTGCACGACGTGCTGGTCTGGCTGTCGGGCTCCCTGCGGCTGACCCACGCCGTCGCGCTCGGCCGACGAGGGGCACAGTGGTGACCATGCCCCTGATCACCACCCGCTTCACCGCCACCAGCACCGCCGACGACGTCGTCGAGGGCCTGGACCTCACCGGCACCCGTGTCGTCGTCACCGGCGGGGCGTCGGGCATCGGCCTGGAGACCGTCCGCTCGCTGGCCAAGGCCGGCGCCGAGGTCACCCTCGCCGTCCGCGACACCGAGGCCGGCGGCCGCGCCGCCCAGGACGTCGTGGGGACGACGGGCAACACCACGCTGCGCGTCGCCCGCCTCGACCTGGTCGACCTGGACTCCGTCGCGGCCTTCGTCGCCGACTGGGACGGCCCGCTCGACCTGCTGATCAACAACGCCGGGGTGATGGCGCTCCCCCAGCTGACGCTGACCGACCGCGCCTGGGAGACCCAGTTCGCGACCAACCACCTCGGGCACTTCGCGCTCACCGTGGGCCTGCACGACGCGCTCGCCGCCGCCCCGGACGGTGCCCGGATCGTGTCGGTGTCCAGCACCGGACACCTGCGCTCCCCCGTCGTCTTCGACGACCTGCACTTCGCCGAGCGCGAGTACGACCCGTGGTCGGCGTACGGGCAGTCCAAGACCGCGAACGTGCTGCTGGCCGTCGAGGCCACCCGCCGCTGGGCCGACGACGGCATCGTGGCCAACGCGCTGATGCCCGGCGGGATCATGACCAACCTGCAGCGGCACGTCTCCCAGGACGTCCTGGACGGGTGGGAGAAGGCCCAGCGCGAGGGCACGGTGACCTTCAAGACCCCGCAGCAGGGCGCGTCCACCACCCTGGTCGCCGCCCTCGCCCCGGAGTTCGCCACCGGCGGGCACTACCTGGAGGACGGCAACGAGTCCCCCACGGTGGCCGACGACGCCGAGGCCCGCAGCGGGGTGCGGGAGTACGCGCTGGACCCGGCGAACGCCGAGCGCCTCTGGGAGGTCAGCACCGAGCTGGTGCAGGAGCGTCCCGCCGACGAGTGATCCGCGGCGTTCGGGCTGCGCACCCACTGCGCAGCCCGCACGCTCGTCGGGTGAGCAACGAGAACGGTTACGTCGAGCCCGGCAAGTCCTTCGAGCGGGACACCAACTACATCGAGGACCGGATCCTGGCCGACGGGTCCCAGGGCTGGCCGGTCGAGGCCGACCGCTACCGCCTCGTCGTCGCCCGGGCGTGCCCCTGGGCCAACCGCGCCACCATCGTGCGGCGGCTGCTCGGGCTGGAGTCCGCCTTCTCGATGGGCATCACCGGGCCCACCCACGACAAGAACAGCTGGACCTTCGACCTCGACCCCGGCGGCCGCGACCCGGTGCTGGGCTACGAGCGGCTCCAGGAGGCGTTCTTCGCCCGCGACCCGGAGTACCCGCGCGGCATCACCGTGCCGGCGATGGTCGACCTGCCGACCAGGGCCGTGGTCACCAACGACTTCGCCCAGATGACGCTGGACTTCTCCACCGAGTGGACGGCGTTCCACCGCGACGGCGCGCCCGACCTCTACCCCGAGCACCTGCGGGACGAGATGGACGACGTCATGAAGCGGGTCTTCACCGAGATCAACAACGGCGTCTACCGCTGCGGGTTCGCCGGCTCCCAGGAGTCCTACGCCAGCGCCTACGACCGGCTGTTCACCGCCCTGGACTGGGTGAGCGAGCGGCTGGAGACCCGTCGCTACCTGATGGGCGACACGATCACCGAGGCCGACGTCCGGCTGTTCACCACGCTGGCCCGCTTCGACGCCGTCTACCACGGGCACTTCAAGTGCAACCGGCAGAAGCTGGCCGAGATGCCGGTGCTGTGGGGCTACGCCCGGGACCTGTTCCAGACCCCCGGGTTCGGCGACACCACCGACTTCCCGCAGATCAAGCGGCACTACTACGTCGTGCACGCCGACATCAACCCCACGCAGATCGTGCCGGTCGGCCCGGACACCTCGAACTGGCTCACCGCGCACGGCCGCGAGGAGCTCGGCGGCTCCCCGTTCGGCGACGGCACCCCGCCCGGCCCGGTCGCGGCCGGCGAGGAGGTCCCGGCGTCCGAGGGCGCTGGAGGCTCGACCTCGTACTGAGCCACCCGACGCTCTGACCCTCCAGAGCGGGGTCAGAGCGCCGGGGCGGGGCTCAGGCCCGGCTGCGCCGACCGGCGACGACGGCGCCACCACCGGCGAGCAGCAGCAGCGCCGCGACGGCGCCCAGGCCACCGACGGAGGCACCCGTGTCGGCCAGCTGCGGCGGGGCCGCGGGACCGCCGGCGACCGGGCCGGGTGCGGGCGTGGGCGTGGGTGTGGGAGCAGGGGCCGCGGACGGGAAGACCTCGGCCGCCGCACCCAGCCGCAGGAACACCGTCTCCCCCGTCGCGTCGGACACCCCGTCGTTGTCGGTGACGGCGTACAGCTGCCCGTCCCCGCCGATCGCCAGGCCCTCGACCTTCTCCTGCACCCACCCGTTGCCCGCGGCCAGCAGCGGCAGCAGGTCCACCGCCAGCGTCTTGGGCGCGATCGGCAGCGGGGCACCGGTCGCCGCTGGGGTCACGCCGGCCAGCTCCACGGTGTAGACCCGCTTGACCGCGGCGAACACGCCGGGCCGGTCGTCCCGCTCGACCACCGCGAGGGTGTCGGCGTCCACCGCGACCACCTCCGAGACGCCCTCGGCGGAGCCCGCCGGCGGGGTCTCCTGCCGGTACCCGACCCAGCTCCAGGTGCCGGTCGCGGTGTCGTAGCGGCCCAGCCGGCTGACACCCTCCGGGTCGCCGGTCGCCGTCGTCTGCAGCGCGACCCAGAGCACCTCCGGTCCGCCGCCGGGCACGATCGTCACGCCCTCGAGGCCCCGGTTGCCCAGCTGCACCTCGGCCGGCAGCGCCACCCGCTCGGCGACGACGCCCGCGGCGTCGAGCCGGACCAGCTGGTTGGGCAGCTCGTCGTCGGCGTTGCCCTCGCTGACCACCCACCACCCCCCGTCGGCCCGGGCGGCGATGCCCTCCAGGTCCAGCGGCGTGTCGGAGGTGACCGGGAGGGAGGCCCGGACCGTCGCCGGGGTGGTCGTGGTGTCGATGGTGGTGATCGTGGCCGGGGCGTAGGCCGAGTCGCTGACCCCGTTCAGCAGGCCGGGCGAGCCGGGCACCGCGGTCAGCCCGGACAGCGCGCCCCAGGCGACCGGCGGGTCACCGGGCAGCGAGGCGATCGTCGGGAACGTCGCTGGCCCGGCGCCCAGGGAGTACAGCTGCACCGAGGCCCGGACGTCGTCCTCGGGCACGTCGGTCTCGCTGGAGACGACGAACAGCCCTCGGGACGGGATCGGCAGCAGGCCCTCGGGGCCGTTGGTGGTCGGCAGGGTCTGCAGGTACGCGGGCTCGGTCGGGTCGCTCATGTCGTACACCGCGACGAAGTTCCCGCGCTCGCTGCCGACGAAGGCGTACGGGACGCCGCCGTAGGTGCCGAAGGACAGCCCCTCGGGCTCGACGCCCTTGGCGTCCGACCGGCTGTCCGGGTAGAGGCCGAGCTGGATCGCCAGCCGGTCGAGCTCGTTGCCCGAGTCGTGCACGACGTCCCCGGTCGCCGTGTCGAACACCGTCCAACCGCGTGTGCCGCCGACCAGGTCGCCCTCGTTGGCGGTGGCGAGCAGCCC
The DNA here is from genome assembly GCF_001424455.1 of Geodermatophilus sp. Leaf369. Classification (NCBI taxonomy): domain Bacteria; kingdom Bacillati; phylum Actinomycetota; class Actinomycetes; order Geodermatophilales; family Geodermatophilaceae; genus Geodermatophilus; species Geodermatophilus sp. Leaf369. The sequence goes on from NZ_LMQA01000004.1 coordinate 525,696, forward strand.
GTCGCCGACCCAGGCGATCGCGTCGGGCTCGCGGGGGGCGTCGACCACGGTGCCGGTGGGGTCGATCGAGTCGTCGTCCTCGGTGTCGACACCGCTGACGGTGACGCTGCCGGCGTCGAAGGCCCGCACGGTGCTCGCCGCCAGGTCGGTGGCCGGGGTGATGACGGCGACCGCGTTGTTCTCCTGCAGGCTCAGGGCCAGCGTGCCGTCGGGGGCGAACGCGACGTACTCCGGCTCGGGGTCGGAGGCGCCGTAGGCCCCGATGCCGGTGAGGGCGTCCACCAGGTCCACCGTCGCCGGTGTCCAGCCGGCCACCGGGCCGGTGACGTCGAGCAGGGTCAGCGTGCCGGCGGGGAGCTGCGGCAGCTCCCCGTCGGCGACGTCCTCGTCGCGCTGGTTCTCCATCGCGATCGCGACCAGACCGCCGTCGGCGCGCAGCGCGATCGAGTCCGGCTGCCCGCCGAGGTCGATCTCCCGGACGACGGTGCGCGTGGCCGCGTCGAGGACCACGAGCCGGCCGGAGGGGGCGGCGAACGCACCGTCGGTGTCGTCCACGCAGACCAGCACCAGGCCACCGCGGTACACCACCGAGGTGGGCTCGCCGCCGACGTCGACCACGCCCCGGCCGACCGGGGCCGACGGGTCGCTGATGTCGAGGAACCCGACGAAGCCGTTGGCCGCGTCGGTGTAGGCGACGGTGCGGCCGTCGGGGCTGGTCGCGGAGATCTCGGCGACCGCCTCGGCGTCCGGCCCGAGGCCGGAGTTCTGGAAGACCGGGTAGGTGGCCGTGCGGGTGAACAGGTCACCGGGGGCGGCGCCGGCCGTGGGCGCGGTGAGCGCGGCCGTGCCCGCGGCCAGGGCGGTGAGGGTGAGGAGGGCGCCGCAGCGGCGGCGGGGGGAGGTCACGACGGGCGACGCTGTCAGCGGGAGGTGACCCGGCGGTGGCCGCCAGGTGGCCGGGAGTCAGCGGCTGTGCGTCCGCTGAGGGGTCAGTCGCTGCCCCCGCCGCCCCCGCCGCCGTCCGAGCCGCCACCACCACCGTCGGACCCGCTGCTGCTCCCGCCGTCGGAGGCGAAGGACCCGCCGCCACCGAAGTCGTGGCCGCCGTGCCCGCTCGACCCGCCGTCGTGCCGACCGTCCGCACCGCCGTCCCCGCCCCACACCCCACCGACGTAGCCGTAGGACACCGACGTGTCGCCGTAGTACAGCCCCTGGTCCCGTCGTCCCGTGCGCCGCCGGCGGTCACCCGCCGAGCGCTTCCCGGCCCCGGCCGACGCCCTCACGAGCAGCACCGCGGCCAGCAGCGTGATGGCGAGGAAGACCGCGGCCAGCACCCCCGACCCGGTGCTCCCGTCGACGAACAGGCTGATCGTGACCACGGTCATCAGGGCCGCCACCACGAACAGGACGACGGCGACGACGATCCCCACCACGCGCATGCCCGCACCCTGCCGGGTACGACTCAGTCCAGCAACGGCGCGAGCACCGCGGCACACTCCCGGGTGGCGTCCAGGTACTCCACCGGGACCACCCCGCGCGCCGAGGTGACCGCGACGGCGGCGACCAGCAGTCCCCCGGCCCCCCGCACCGGGACGGCCAGACAGCCCACCCCGGCGTGCAGCTGACCGACCTGACCGGCGAAGCCGTGCGCCCGCACCTGCGCCAGGCAGGCCTCGACCTCGGCCGGCCGGGTGGGGGTGGCGACGGTCAGCGCCTCCAGCCGCCCCGGGTGGTGCACGGCCTCGCGCCAGTCGTCGGCCTCGGCGAGCACGAGGTGGCCCACCGCGCTGGCGTGCAGGTGGCCCTCCACCAGGGCAGGGGAGGCCAACGGCAGGTCGGGGTCGACGTCGGCGCAGCGCACCGTCGGCCCGGCGACCAGCACCAGGTGCACCCCCGCGCGCACCCGGCCGCGCAGGTCGGCCACCGCCCGGCGGGCCGCGGTGGGCACCCGGGCCGGCGCGATCACCCCGGCCAGGCCGGCGACCTTGGCGCCGAGGGCGAAGCCGTGCAGGTCGGGCAGGCGGACCAGGTACTCCTCCCCCACCAGGAGGTTCAGCAACCGGTAGGTGGTGGCCGGGGGCAGCCCGAGGCCCTCGGCCACCTCCTTGGCGGTCACCCCCGCGCCGGCCCGGGCCACCTCCTCCAGCACCGCCAGCGCCGAGCGCACCGCCTGCGGTTGCCGCCCGGTGACCCCACGGTCGACCGCGGTCACCGGCGCACCCCCTGGCCGGGGAGCAGGGAGGACGCGGTCGCCTGGTCGTAGACGCCGACCCGGGCCAGCCGCTGCGGGGCCCGCAGGCGCAGCGCCGCCCAGAGCAGCGGCCCCGGCAGCCAGGCCAGCACGAACACCACCACCGTCAGCCCGCCACCGGCCCACGACGCCCCGGCCACCGCGAGCACCAGCACCCCGGTGGACAACGCCGTGGCGACCGCCGCCCCCACCAGGACCGGACGGGTGAGCTCACCGATCCGGCGCAGGAACAGCGGCACCGCGGCGGCGGCGAGGGCGTAGGCCACCACGTACCCCAGCGCGCTGACCGTCAGGGAGGCGGCCAGCACGTCCCGCGGCCGCGCCCCGCTCGCCAGGGCCACCGCCGGGACCCCGACCAGCACCGGCAGGACCAGGGCCAGGGCGACCGCGGGGGTGTCGAACCGCCGGTGGGTGCGGCCCAGCGGGGCGGGCAGCACCCCCTCGCGCGACATGGAGAACAGCACCCGGCTCAGCGCGTTGGTCGACCCGGTGACGCAGGCGAAGAAGGACGCGGCGATGCCGGCGTCCAGCAGCCGGGACAGCGCGCCCAGACCCTCGGCGTCGGCCAGCTGGGCGACCGGGACGTCGCTGGTCAGCACCTCCACCGGCGCCGCCCGCAGGAGCACCACCTGGGCGGCCCCCGCGGCCAGGAACAGGACCCCGGCGGCCACCGGGGTCCACAGCACCGCCCGGGGGACGGCGACCAGCGGCCGGCGGGCCTCCACGCCCAGCGTCGCCGCGCTCTCGAACCCCATGAACGCCGCCACCGCCAGGACCACCCCGGTGGCGACCCCTGCGGGGCTGACCGGTCCGTCGACCACGGCGGCACCGGTGCCGGTGCCGCCGGACCCCGACCAGTGCGCGACGAGCAGCACGCCGAGGACGACGACGACGACCGCGATCGACACCACCTCGATCGCCAGCGCGACCCGGGCCGAGAGCTGGATCCCACGGACCGTGGTGAGGGTGGCCAGCGCACCGATCGCCACCGCGAGCAGCGCCAGCACCCACCCGGCCGGCCGGAGCCCGGTGAAGGACGTCAGGTAGGCCACCGACCCGACCAGGGCCGACATCGCGACCGCGGCGTACCCGACCACCAGCCCCCACCCGCCCAGCAGCGCCCCGGCCGGACCTAGCCCCTTGGCGGTGTAGCTGTAGACCCCGCCGACCGCGGCCATCCGGCGCGCGACGTGGGTGAGGCACCAGCCCACGAGCACCACCAGGGCGGTGCCGGCCAGCAGCACCGGCAGCGTGGCCGCCCCGGCCTGCACCATGACGATCGAGGGCACCGCGACGACCGCCGCCGACGGGGCGAGCGCGCTCACCGACTGGGCCAGGACCTCGACGAAGCTCAGCCCGCGGCGGCGCAGACCCGCTACGGGCGACCGGTCGGGCAGTCCGTCGAGCGTGGCACGCTGGGACACTGTCCTCCTCGGGCGGTGCACGGGCGGGCCGGGCGAGGCCGGACTGGTGGCGCAGCGTAGTCAGCCGCGGAGCCGGTCGGGTGTCCACCAGCGTGTCCCCGAATGAGAATCGGGGATGCCCGGTGTCCCGTTCGGTGTCACGGGGATGTTGCGCACAGATGACGGGCGTGTAACCGGCATCACGGTCCGGCGGGCCAGTCTCGGCAGCCACACCCGCCGTCGACCCCCAGGAGCCCCCCGTGGCCACCGTCTCGGACCCCGCACCACCCGGAAGCACCGCGACACCCGACGGGCACCGGCTCTCCGGGAAGCTCGGGGTCGGTGCCATCGTGTTCATGGTCGTCGCCGCCGCGGCACCCCTGACCGTCGTCGCCGGCACCGTCCCCATCGGCATCGCCGCCGGCAACGGCCCCGGCTTCCCCGCCACCTACCTGGTGTCGGCGATCGTGCTGGCGTTCTTCGCCGTCGGCTTCACCGCGATGACCAGGCACGTGCCGAACGCCGGGGCCTTCTACTCCTACATCGGCGTGGGCCTGGGCCGCGGCTGGGGGTTGGGCAGCGCGCTGGTCGCGCTGGTCAGCTATGTGACCGTGCAGGGCGCGGTCTACGGCTACATCGGTTTCGCCCTCGGCGGGCTGGTCGAGTCCTACGGCGGCCCGTCGTTGCCGTGGTGGCTGTGGACCTTCGTCGTCCTGGGCATCACCGGGCTGCTGGGCTTCCGGCACATCGAGCTGTCGTCCAAGGTGCTCGGGGTGCTGCTGGTCGCCGAGGTCGCGATCGTGCTGGTGCTGGACGCCGCCGTGGTCGGCCGGGGCGGCACGGACGAGGGTCTGTCGACGGCGTTCCTGAACCCCACCGAGGTGCTCTCCGGGGCGCCGGGCCTCGGGCTGATGTTCGCCATCGCCGGGTTCATCGGGTTCGAGGCCACCGCGATCTTCCGCGACGAGGCACGCGACCCCGACCGCACCATCCCGCGCGCCACCTACGCAGCGCTTTCGATCATCGGCGTCTTCTACACCCTGAGCGCCTGGGCCGTGGTCAGCGCCTGGGGCGACAGCGGGGTCGTCGCGGTGGCCGCCGCCGACCCCGGCAACATGCTCGTCATCACCGCCCAGGAGTACCTGGGGACGGCGGCCGGCGACGTCCTGCAGGTCCTGTTCATCACCAGCCTGTTCGCCGCGGTGCTGAGCTTCCACAACGTGCTCAGCCGCTACTTCTTCTCCCTGGGCAACACCGGCGTCGTCCCGGCGTCCTTCGGGCGCAGCCACGGCAGGCACTCCTCGCCGCACGTGGCCTCGCTGGTGACCAGCGTCGTGGGTGCGGTGCTCATGGCGGCCAGCGCGATCGCGGGACTCGACCCCGTGCTGGAGGTCTTCACCTGGCTGGCCGGCATCGCCAGCGTCGGCATCGTCGGGCTGATGCTGCTGGCCTGCATCGCCGTCCTGGTCTTCTTCCGCCGCACCGGGGTCGACCGCCGTCCCTGGCAGACGCTCGTCGCACCCGCCCTCGGCGTGCTCGGGCTCATCGCGATCCTCGTGCTCCTGGTGGAGAACCTCCCGCTGCTGATGGGCGGCTCGACCGCCCTCGGCGTCGGCGCCGGGGTGCTCCTGCTCGTCGCCCTGGCCGGCGGGTTCGTCCTGGCCAAGGCCCGCCCGTCCGCCGCCCGCGACCTCGTCCGCGCCACCCGCCCCGACGCCCCCCAGATCTGAGGAGACCGACCATGACCACCACCGAGGACCGCACCACCGCCAGCACCGCCACCCACCCGCTCTCCCGGATGTCGGCCGAGGAGATCGACACCGCCCGCGGCATCGTCACCGAGGCGGGTCTGGTGCAGCCGAGCACCGTGTTCGTCTACGTCGGGCTGGAGGAGCCGCACAAGCGCGACGTGCTGGAGTTCGTCCCGGGCGCGCAGGTCGAGCGTCGGCTGCGCCTGCTGCTCCTGGACCGGGCCACCGGCTCCGGGCGCGACGTGCTCGTCTCGGTCACCGCGGGCACCGTCGTCCGGGACACCGAGATCGACGGCGTCGCCGACGGCCAGGTGCCGATCACCGACGCCGAGTTCGAGGCCATCGAGCCGATCCTGGCCACCGACGAGGGCTGGCTGGCCGCGATGGCCAAGCGCGGGCTGGACGTCGCCGACGTGCGCGCGGTGCCGCTGTCGGCCGGGTCCTACTTCCCCGAGGAGCACGGCCACCGCGTCGTCCGGGTGCTCGGCTTCCACCAGGCCGACCCGCAGGACCTGCCGTGGGCGCACCCGGTGGACGGCGTCGTCGCCTACGTCGACATCACCCGCGGCGTGACCACGGCGGTGCACGACCACTTCGACCTGCCGGTGCCCGCCGAGCGGGCGTCGCTGGAGGGCACCCCGCGCGACCTGAAGCCGATCGAGATCACCCAGCCCGAGGGCCGCTCGTTCACCGTCGAGGACGACGTCGTCCGCTGGGCCGGCTGGGAGTTCCGGGTCGGCTTCGACGTGCGCGAGGGCCTGACGCTCAACCAGCTGTCCATCGACGGCCGCTCGGTGGTGCACCGCGCATCGATCGCCGAGATGGTCGTGCCCTACGCCGACCCCTCACCGGTGCGGTTCTGGCAGAACTACTTCGACACCGGCGAGTACCTCTTCGCCCGGTACACCAACTCCCTCGAGCTGGGCTGCGACTGCCTGGGCGACATCCAGTACTTCGACGCCACCATCGCCGACGAGACCGGCGCGCCCCGGGTCATGCGCAACGCCATCTGCCTGCACGAGGAGGACTACGGCGTCGGGTGGAAGCACACCGACATGTTCACCGGGATGGCCGAGACGCGGCGCTCGCGCCGGCTGGTGATCAGCTTCTTCACCACGATCGGCAACTACGACTACGGCTTCTACTGGTACCTCTACACCGACGGCACGATCCAGCTGGAGTCCAAGGCCACCGGCGTCGTCTTCACCTCGGCCTACCGCGGCGAGGAGCACCCCTACGCCACCGAGATCGCCCCCGGGCTGGGCGCCCCGTTCCACCAGCACCTGTTCTCCGCCCGGCTGGACATGGCCGTGGACGCCGCCGACGGCTCGGGCAACACCGTGCACGAGGTGGACGCCGTCCGGGTGCCGGTGAGCGACACCAACCCCTACGGCAACGCCTTCACCCGCTCGCTCACCCCGGTCACCCGGGAGTCCGAGGGCGGCCGGAGCACCGACGCCACGAAGGGCCGCACCTGGCACGTGGTCAACCCGAACAAGACCAACCGGCTGGGCCAGCCGGTGGGCTACGCGCTGCACCCGGAGAACGCCCCGGTCCTGCTCGCCGACGACAGCTCCTCGATCCACCAGCGGGCGACGTTCGCCACGAAGTCGCTGTGGGTGACCGAGTACGACCCGGCCGAGCGTTATCCCGCCGGGGACTTCGTCAACCAGCACCCCGGTGCCGCCGGCCTGCCGGCGTTCATCGAGGGCGACGCCCCGCTGGAGGACGCCGACGTCGTCCTGTGGCACACGTTCGGGCTGACCCACTTCCCGCGACCGGAGGACTGGCCGGTCATGCCCACCGACTACGCCGGGTTCGTGCTCAAGCCGGTCGGGTTCTTCGACGCCAACCCCGCGCTGGGGGTCCCGGCCTCGACGTCCGCGCACTGCCAGGGCAAGGGGTGACGGCGACCCTGCCCCTGACCGGGTCCACCCGGGCCGTCGCCCTCGGCCGGACCGCCGCGGTGCTCGCGGTCGGCTCGGCCGGGGTGCACCTGCTGCTCGCCGCGAGCGGGGAGCTCTCCGCCGTCGCCATGGCGGTGATGGCGCTGGCGTGTCTGCCGTGCGCCTGGCACCTGTGGCGGGCGCCGTCGGGGCAGGTGTGGGCGCTGAGCGCCCTGGTGGACGCCGGGATGCTGGCCGTGCACGCCCCGATGGTGGTCGGTGGCGGTCACGACGGGATGGCACACGGTCCCTCGTCGACGGTGGTGGCCGGGCTGGCCCTGGTCACCGTGCAGCTGGTCCTGGCCGCGGTCGCGCTGCTGCGCCGCTGAGCCGGCGTCAGTGCCGGGTCGTGCCGCAGTCGGTGCAGCGCTTGCGGTGGGACTCGTTGGTGGTGGGGCAGTTGGCGCAGGTCCAGGCGCCGCGTTCGAGAGTGCGCACGGGGTCCCCCAGCGGGTGGTCGAGGTGTGACGTGCACGACGGTAGGCACACGTCATGACGAATCGGTGAACCGACGGTTGCGATCCCGCACCGATCCACCCCGGTGTCACACCTCGACGACCCGACAGCGGCGAGGATGAGCCGGTGACCCGCACGCGACTGATCCCCCTGGCCGGCCTCCTGTGCCTGAGCGCCGGCTGCACCTCCTTCGCCGACCGGGACACCGCCGACCCGACGAGCACCCCCTCCTCGTCCGCGCCGACCACCAGCACGTCGGCCCCCCCGACCGGCCTCACGGTCACCGAGGAGACCGACCTGGCCGTCGACGCCGACACGGTCACCGGCGCCCGCGTGGTGCTGGACCCCGACGGGTCGCCCGTGACGCTGGTGCTGACCTCGACGGGGGCCACCGTGGTGGCGTCCGGCGGCACGACGTCGGTCACCGGCACCGTCGTCGGCGACCTGGTGACCACCGACGACGGGCCCGTGGGCGTGACGCTCACCGCCGACCCGGTCAGCCCCGACCCGGTGCTGGGCCTCTACCCGTTCGACGACGGTCAGGTGCCCAACGGCAACGGCCCGGCCGCCCAGCCCGTCCCCCTGCAGCCCGGGGAGACCGCCCCCCGCGGCGTCCCGCTGTTCGCGGCCGCCAGCACGGACGCCGCGACGCTCTACGTCCTCGTCGAGGACACCGACGCGGTCGGGGCCACCGTGCTCGCCCTGGACCCGGGCACCGGGGAGGTCCTCGACACCGCCGAGGTCGACCCGGGCGTCGCCGACCCGACCGCGCTGGAGCTGGCCGGCCTCGCGTCCACCGGCGACGGCGGCCTCGTCCTCGGCCTCACCGTGGACGCCGCCGAGGGGTCGGCGTCGGTGCTGGTCGGGCTGGACGCCGACCTGGAGCCCGCCGGCGACCCGATGGACGTCCAGCCCGGGGACGACCGCGCCCCGCTCGTCGCCGTCACCACCGACGCCGACGGCGCGCCGGTCGCCCTGCTCGACGACCCGGCGCAGGGCCTGGCCCTCGTGCAGCCCGACCTGGCCACCGGCGGACAGGAGTCCCGGCCGCTCACCACCGACCCCGGGAGCCGCGCCGCGGGTCTGGCCGTCGGGGAGTCCGGGGTGCTCGTCGCCCTGCTGGACCGGGGATCGCCCACCGTGGTGCTCACCCCGCCCGGCGACGCGGACCCGACCACCCTGGAGCTGTGCAGCGGCACCGGCGACGCGCTGGCCGTGACGGCCGACCCCGACGGCGGCTTCCTGGTCGCCGGCACCTGCGACGGGGAGAGCCTGCTGTGGACCCTCGGCTGAGCCGGACCTGACCGTGCGCCGGGTCCTGGCCCTCGCGGCGGCACTGCTGCTCGTCGGCTGCACCGGTCCGGCCGGGGACGACGCCGCACCGCGGGCCCCCCGGCTGCTGGTGCTGCCCGGTTCACTGCCGGTCGCGGACCTGGCGCTGGTCGAGGGGCAGGTGCACGCACTGACCGGGAACGACGCGGGCCTGCTGCTGGTGGTGCTGGACCGCGACCCGCTCGCCGCCGGGGTGGCCGCCCCGGTCGCCGGCCGGCCCACCGAGCTGCTGGAGGTCCGCGGCACGCTCCTGGCCGCCACCCGGGCGCCCGACACCGTCCTGGGCCTGGACCGGGACACCGGACAGGTCCGGGTGCTCGCCGAGCTCGCCGCCGCCGGCGGCGGCCCCCAGCTGGGCACGGACGGGGGCGACAGCTTTGCGGTCAGCGGCCCGGCCGCCCCGGGCGGACCGGTGACGCTCGCGGTGCTCAGCGGGGACGTCGTGGCCACCGACGTCCCGCTGCCGTTCCCGGCGACCGCGACCGGACCGCCCGTCACGGTTGCCGACCTCGCCGTGCTGCGCACCGGGGCGAGGACGGCGCTGGTGGTCGCCACCGTCGACGGGGCCGGTGCGACCACGCTGACCTGGCTGGACGTGACCGTGCCCGGCGCGGTGACCGTCCCGCGCACCCACCCGCTGGCCGGCGCGGTCGCGAGCCTGGGCGTGCGGGACGACACGGTGCTGGCTGCGACCACCCGCGACGAGCGGGCCTGGCTGGAGACGACGGACGGGGAGCCGGTGGACCTCGGCCCCGGTCGGGCGGTGGACCTCGCCGTGGCCGGGGAGGCGGTCGCCGTGGCGGTGCAGGACGCCGGCACCGCACGGGTGGTGGTCGGCGACGGGCAGCAGCGCTCGGCGTTCGTGCTCGGCAACGGGGTGGCGGTGACCTCGCTGGTCGCCGACGGCTCCGGCGGCTGGGTGGCCGGCGGCGCCCGGGGCGACTCGCCGGTGGTGTGGCTGCTGGGCTGAGTGCGGGCGGCGGGTCAGCCGCGCTGCAGGCCCCCGCAGCCACCGGCGCCGCACGCGCAACCGCCGCACCCGGCCGGAGCGACCGGCTCCGGGGTCGCGGCGACGCGGCGCACCGCGAGGGCGGCCAGCCCGGTGAGCACACCGAGCACGGCGGCGGCCACGCCCACCGCGACGACGGCCGACGCGGTCAGCCAGGCGGGGCCGGCGAGCACGGTGCCGACCGCGAGGGCGGCCACGGCGAGCCCGGAGGCGAGCAGGGCACGGGTGCGGCGGGCGGCGTCGGCCCGGGCCACCAGGGCGCCGAGGGCGAGGACGAGCAGGGCCACGCAGGCCCACCCGGCGACCGGGGACGGGAACAGCGCCAGGCCGATGCCGACCAGCCCGGCCCAGGCAGCACCGGCGCCGACGACGGCGGCCTGCCGGTCTACCAGGCCGGCGCGACCGGCCCGCAGCGCGGTCACCCCGCGGACCACGCCGAGCGCACCGACCCCGGCCAGCAGCACCCGGGCGCCACCGCCGGCCCACAGGACCGCGGTCAGCCCGAGCAGGACGAGGAGGCCGCCCTGGGCCACCAGCCACGGCCAGGACCGGCGGGCCTGGGCCGGGGAGTCCGTCGCCGCGGGGGTGGCGGCAGGGGTGGGGCGCTGGGCAGACGTCGTCACCGCCCCAGTGTCCCCCATCCGACGGCGCGGCCGGGCCGGGGCAGACTCGACCGCGATGCCCGACCCCGAGAGCGCCCCCGTGCCCGACGTCCGCAACCGGCACGCCCAGCAGGCCCTGGCCGCCTTCGAGGCCTCCCGGGACCGGCAGCACTGGGTGCTCGCCGTCCGCACCCTGCTGCAGGGCCGGCTGCTCACCGACGTCACGCGCGCCGTCCGCGACCCCGACGACGGTGCACCGTTCTCCATCAGCGGCGGGCAGGCCACCGACGGCTCCCCGGTGGCCTTCGCCTACACCGACCTGGCCGCGGTGGTCGCCCACACCGGGGTGGCCGCACCCGAGGTCGTGGCCCCCACCGCGGTCGGTGTGCTGGACCTGGTCACCCGCGCACCCGGCACCGGCCTGGCCGTCGACCCGGCCGGGGCGTGCCTGGTCCTGGGGCCCGCCGAGCTGGCGGCGGTGCTGCGCGGACGACGCAACACCCCGGTCAAGGAGGCGCTGGTGGTCGGCGACCACGAGCTGCTGCTGCGCGTGCTGGGCCACCAGCTCGACGACGACGACGCGGTGCTCCTGGAGGCCGTCACCGCCCCCCGCGAGGGCTCCCCGGTGCTGACGGCCCGGCTGCCCGACGGGCGGGCCGCGGCGCTGGCGTTCACCTCGTCCCTGGAGGTCGAGGCGGTCCTCCCCGGGTCGGCGTCCGCGGTCCGACCCCTCCGGGTGTTCCTGCAGCGGGTGCTCGACGACGGCCGCCCCGGCCTGGTGCTGGACCCGGCCGGCCCCTCGGCGACGCTCACCCCCGCTGACCTGCGCCGCGTCCTGGGCGGTTGAGCAGGACTCAGCCGCGCCGGGGACGCCCCGCGGTGCGCACGGCCTGCTCGGCGGTGGGCACGTCCCCGTGCCGGGTGCAGGTCGCCAGCGCGTCGAGCTCGTTGGCGCCGTCGCGCCGGCCGCTGCTGTGCAGCCACCGGCGCCCTGCGCCGTCACCCCGGACCTCGACGGCGATCGGGCCCTGCGACCACGGGACGGCGTAGTGCACCCCGGTCTCGATGTCCGCCGCGACGTCGGCCACCTCGCGCGGCGACCAGTCCTGGTGGGCCCCGCCGCACACCGCCGTCAGCGCCCCGCCGGCGTCACGGTGGCAGCTGAAGACGAACCTGGTCGTGCGCACGGGCGTGCTCCGGCCTGCCGGGGAGCGGACGCCCGACCGGGAACCCGAGGGCACAGCGTCCCACGGCCCGGCGGGGCTGATGCCCGTGTGCCACGCTCCAGCGGCACCGGGGGAACGACGAGGAGGAGCCACCATGACCGCCCAGCAGAAGGCCCGGCAGGCCGGTGACTCCGACGCCCTCCAGCACCTGGCCCGGGTCGGGCTGCTCGCCTACGGCCTGGTCCACCTGCTCATCGCCTGGCTGGCCCTGCAGCTGGCCTGGGGCGGCGGGGGCGGGTCGGCCGACCAGTCCGGCGCGCTGCAGACCCTGGCCGAGGAGCCGTTCGGCACCCCGCTGCTGTGGGTGCTCGGCCTCGGACTGATCGCCCTGGCGCTCTGGCAGGCCGCCTCCGTGCTGCCCTTCCTCGGCCGGCTCGGCGGCGCGGGAGACGCGAGGAAGAAGGCCGTCGTCGGCATCGTGAAGTGCGTGGCCAAGGTGGTCGTCTACGGCTTCCTGGCCGTCAGCGCGCTGCGCTTCGCCACCGGCAGCGGGTCCTCGAGCTCTGGGGACCAGCAGCAGGCCACCGCCGGGGTCTTCGGGCTGCCCGGCGGGCGGTACCTGGTCGGGCTCGGTGCGCTCGTCGTCATCGGCGTGGGTGTCTACCAGGTGGTCAAGGGCCTGAAGGGCTCCTTCATGAAGGAGATCGACACCGCCGACGCGCCCGCGCAGCAGGTCCGCGTGGTCGAGCGGCTCGGTCGGGTCGGCTACGTCGCCAAGGGCATCGCGTTCGTCGTGGTCGGCGGGCTGCTCGGCTACGCCGCGGTCACGGTCGACCCGTCGCAGTCCACCGGCCTGGACGGCGCGATGCACACCGTGCTGGAGGCCCCCTTCGGGCAGGGGCTGCTGACCCTGGTGGCGCTGGGCATCGCCGCGTTCGGTGTCTTCTGCTTCTTCCGCGCCCGGTACCCGCAGCGGTCGTGACCGGCACCGCTCCCCCGCTCCGCCGGGTGCTCAGCACGGTCCTGCGGGCCGTCCGGCACGCCCGCGAGGTCACCGACCACCCGTGGCTCGAGCGCCTGGCCCGGATCGGGCTGATCGCGTACGCCCTCATGCACTTCACCATCGGCTGGCTGGCGTTCACCGTGGCCTGGCGGATCAACCCCGACGCCGCGGACGCCGACCAGGCCGGGGCGCTGCGCACCCTGGGCTCGAGCCCCGGCGGGCTGGTGCTGCTCTGGGTGCTCGGCCTGGGCCTGCTGAGCCTGGCGGTCTGGCAGGCCGGGGAGGTGCTCCGGTGGTGGACCGGGCTGCTGGACCCCGAGCACCGCGCGAAGGCCGCCTTCGTCTGCGCGAAGTGCCTGGCCAAGGCCGGGGTGTACGGGTTCTTCGCCGTCCTCGCGCTGGTCTTCGCCGTCGGCGCCGAGTACGACGCCGCGGAGAACACCCAGGACCTCACCGACGACGTGCTGGGCGTGCCGCTGGGCAACTGGCTGGTGGGCGCCGTCGGCCTCGTCGTCATCGGCGTGGGCGGGTACCTGGTGCTGCGCGGGATCACCGGCGGCTTCATGAAGGACGTCGACCTCGACGCCGCCCCCGATCGCTACGAGCCGACCATCGAGGGCCTGGGCCGGGTCGGCTACGTGGCCAAGGGGGTCGCCTTCGGCGTCGCCGGCGGGCTGGTGGTCTTCGCCGCGGTCACCTCCGACGTGTCCACCGCGACCGGGCTGGACGGCGCGATCAACGCCATCGGCTCGGTCCCCACCGGACAGTGGCTGCTCACCGCGGTCGCCCTGGGCTTCGCCGCCTTCGGCGTCTACGCCCTGGCCCGGGCCCGCTACCCCGACCGCGACCCCTCCAGCTGACAGCACTGCGGCCGGCCTCCCGAGGGAGACCGGCCGCAGCAGGGGGTGCCGGTGGATCAGCCGAGGTCGATCGCCTCGTAGCAGGGCTCGGTGAACTCGTAGCCCTCGGCGGTCGAGCCCTCCAGGTCGGCCTCGGCCACCGTGACGCCGGTGGAGGCGTCCGCGCTGACGTCGGAGAGCTGGGTGGTGCGGACCGCAGCGGCGTCCCCGCCGTTGGCGTAGTTGCCCGACCCCTCGGGGAGGATGCCCTCGTAGTCGACCGACTCGAGCGCGGCCGACGCGGTGGCCAGACCCTCACGGGTCAGGTCGCCGGAGTCCGCAGCAGCCTCGAGGGCGGCCTTCATCGGGTAGGACCAGACCCAGCCGGACAGGAAGAACTCGTTGGGCGTGGTGTCGCCGGCAGCCTCACGCATGGCCTCGTGGCCGGGGCTGTCGGTGTCCCAGGGGCCCCACGGCCCGAGCAGCTGGTAGCTGGCGGTCAGCGCCGGCGCGGCCGGGCTCTGCAGCAGGGCGACGTTCCAGGTGGGCGAGGAGCCCAGGAAGCGGCCCTGGAAACCGGCGGCGACGGACTGGCCGACGATCGTGGCCATGTCGGCCGGGCCGGTGGAGACCACGACGACGTCGGGCTGCTGGTCGACGATGGCGGCCACGGCGGCGGACTGGTTGTCGGTGCCAGCGGTGGTCTCCACGTTGGCGAAGTCCAGGCCGTTGGCCTCGGCGGCGACCGACGCTCCGGCGGCGGCGTCCCCGCCGTAGTCACCGGCGTAGTGCACGGCCATCACCGACTCCGCGGAGTAGGTCTCGGCCGCGTAGTCCACGCCGTTCATGGCCTCGGCGCAGTAGGTCGGGCCGGACTCCAGGATGACGTCCTGGAAGAGGTACAGGGAGGTCCAGCCGGCCGGCGCCGCGACGATGTCCTCGGCGGCCAGGTCCTCCACGATCGAGGCGGTGGGGGGCGACCCGAGGGTCTGCGCCAGGCCCAGGATGTCGGGCTTGATCTCCTGGTAGACCTGGTTGGTGACCTGCGGGTTGTACTGGTTGTCCCGCACGTACTCGCTGACGTTGACGTCGTAGCCGCCGATGCCGCCGTCCTCGTTGACCCGGTTCCAGAACGCCTCCTGGCCGGCGACGATCGTCGGGCCGGCAGCGGCGAAGGGGCCGACGGTGAGGTCGGAGAGCGTGCCGAGGTAGATGCACCCGTTGTCCGGGTTCACCGCCTCCGGGCAGGGGTCGCTGGTGACGCCGACGTCGGTGGCGATGCTGCCGCCCTCGCCGCCCCCGCCGTCAGCAGGGTCCTCGCTGCCGCCGCGGCAACCCGCGGCGAAGACCGCGAGGCCGGCCAGGGAGGCCGCCGCCACCCGCCGGCGTGTGGTGGTGCTGCTCATCTGTCGTGCTCCCTTCGTGCCGGCGTCGGTGCCGGTCGGGTGACCCACCCGTCGTCGTCGACGGGCGGGAGTTCTGGGTGGCCGTCAGTAGCTGAAGGGCCAGGACTTCCAGTAGTTCCGGGCTCGGACCCACACGCCGAACAGGCCGCGGGGCTCGAAGATCAGGAAGGCCACGATGAGCAACCCGTAGAGCAGCGTCTCCACCTGGAAGACGTTGGGGAACTCGGTGGCCGAGGAGGAGAGGAAGGGCAGGTACTCGGGCAGCTCGCGGGTCAGCCGGGGCAGGATCGCGATGAAGAAGGCGCCCATGATCGAGCCGGAGATCGTCGCGACACCGCCGATCAGCACCATGGCCACGAACTGCACGCTGACCAGCAGGCCGAACGAGCTGGGGTCCAGGTAGCCCGAGATCGAGTACAGCAGCGCCCCGGCGCACCCGGCGTAGAAGCCGGAGATCACGAACGCCAGCCGCTTGGCCTTGCGGACGTCGACCCCGGTCACCTCCGCGGCGATGTCCCGGTCGCGGACGGCGGCGAAGCTGCGGCCGATCGCCGAGCGGGCGATGTTGCGGCCCAGCAGCGCGAAGAGCACCAGCAGCGCCGTCATCAGCAGGTACATCTGCTGGTCGGCGCTGAACGCGTCGGTGGACCGGGAGAGGTCCACCCCGAACAGCACCGGGTCCGCGGCCGGCCGGCCCACGCCGACACCGCCGGTGACCGCGTCCCACTCGCGGAACACGTGCTCACCGAGGAAGACCAGACCCAGGGTCACGATCGCCAGGTAGAGCCCCCGCAGCCGGGAGGCCAGCGGTGCGACGACCAGCCCGACCAGCGCCGCCATCGCGCCACCGGCCAGCAGCCACACCGGGATGAACGTGATGCCGAACCCGTAGAGGTCCTCGTCGCCGGTCTCCCCGCTGACCACGGCCGCGGTGTAGGCACCGATGCCGAGGAAGAAGGCGTGCCCGAGGCTGACCTGCCCGGCGTACCCGGTGACCAGGTTGAGCCCGATCGCCCCGATCGCGAGCACCGCGCCGGTGGCCAGCAGCCGCAGCAGCTCGTCCTCCAGCACGAAGGGCAGCAGCAGGGCCACGACCAGCAGGACGGCCAGTGCGGCCTTCTTGGCACCGGTGTTGAGCAGTGCCATGTCCTGGCCGTAACCGGTGTACATGGCCGGGCGGCCCCAGGGGCGCCGCCCCTTGGCCGGGGCGGGCGTCGCACGCTCCGCCGGACGGTTCTCGAGCGCGGTCACACGCGTTCCACCTCTCGGGTGCCGAACAGCCCGTAGGGCTTCACCAGCAGGACGACCAGCAGCAGGACGTACGGGGAGACCAGCGAGAAGTTCTGCCCGAGCCAGGGCAGGTACTCCCCCTGGTAGCTGGCGAAGAAGGACTCCACGATCCCGACGAGCAGGCCGCCCACGACGGCGCCCTCGATGGAGTCCAGGCCGCCGATGATGATCGCCGGCAACGCCTTGAGCGCGATGACCCAGGTGGACTGGTCCACCCCGCCGCCGGCGCCCACGAAGGCCCCGGCGACCGCGGCGAGACCACCGGCCATCGCCCAGGCCAGTGCGGTCATCGCACCGACCGAGACCCCCTGCACCAGTGCGGTCTCCTGGTCCAGCGAGGCCGCCCGCATGGCCAGCCCGTAGCGGCTGTACCGGAAGAAGGCGAACAGCGCCCCGACCACCACGACCAGCACCACGACCATCGCGATGTAGCGCTCCTGCACCGGCAGCCCGGCGACGTCGACGGTGTTCAGCCCCCACGGGTCACCGACGTTGCGCACGTCGGGGCCGATGAAGACGTTCACGACGACCCGGATCGCGATGTCCAGGCCCAGCGTGATGATCGCGACGACGAAGACCGGCCGGCCGATCATCGGGCGGATGGTGGTCCGCTCCAGCCCGAGGCCGAGCGCGGCGATGCCGATCGCGGCCAGCGGCACCGCGAGGTAGAAGCCGACCGGGCCGGCCAGGTAGCTGACCAGCACCGCCCCCGCCAGCATCAGCGCCGGCTGGGCGAAGCTGATCACCTTGGACGACTTGTAGATGATCACGAAGCTGACGGCGAGCATCGCGTAGATCGAGCCGAAGCCCAGTCCGCGGATGGTGGTCAGCAGGACGTCCCTCATCGGGCGGAACCTCTCGAGTACATCCCCTCGACGAGGGGACCGAAGCGCTCGGCGAGCGCGGAACGTCGGACCTTCTGGGTCGCGGTGAGCTCGCCGTCCTCGTGGTCGAGCAGCTTGGGCAGCAGCCGGAAGTCCTTGATCTGCTCGACGGTCGCGAGGTTCGCGTTCACCTCGTCGACCTGGGCCTGGACCAACGCGACGACCTCGGGCTTCTCGGTCAGGTCGCGGTAGGTGGTGAAGGAGATCTTGTTGCGCTGGGCCCAGTCGGAGACGGTGTCGGGCTCGATCCCGATCAGCGCCACGAGGTAGGGCCGGCGGTCGCCGATGACCACGGCCTCCTTGATCATCGGGCTCACCTTGACGGCGTTCTCGATCTCCGAGGGCGCGATGTTCTTGCCCCCGGCGGTGATCAGGATGTCCTTCATCCGGTCGGTGATCCGCAGCCGCCCGTCCTCGAGCACCCCGACGTCGCCGGTGTGCAGCCAACCGTCGGCGTCGACGGCCTCGGCGGTGGCGTCCGGGCGCTTCCAGTAGCCGAGGAAGGTGGCCGGCCCGCGGGTCAGCACCTCCCCGGTGGTCTCGTCGATGCGCAGCTCCACCGCGTCGTGCGGTTCGCCGACCGTGCCCAGCCGGATCCGGCCGGGGCGGTTGGCGGTGGCCGAGGCGGTGTTCTCGGTCATCCCGTAGACCTCGTGCACCGGCACGCCCAGGCCCATGAAGAACTGGAGGACGTCGGTGGCCACGGGGGCGGCACCGCACCCGGCCCAGCGCACCCGGCGCAGGCCCAGCCGGTCGCGCAGGGCCCGGACGACGAGCACCCAGGCGATCGCGTGCTGCACCCGGCTGGAGACCGTGTGCTTCCCCCCGGTGCGGGCCAGGGTCTCCCCCACCCGTCGCGCCAGGGCGAGCCCGGCGTTGCCGACGTTGCGCTTGAGCGGGCTGGCCGAGGCCTGCCGCACCTGCACGGTGGCCAGCAGCTTCTCCCAGATCCGCGGGACGGCGAAGAAGAAGGTCGGCTGGATCTCCCGGAGGTTCTCCGGGACGGTGTCGATCGACTCGGCGAAGTTCACCTGGATGCCGGTGGCGGCGTTGTTCCAGGTGGTGAAGATCCGCTCGGCGACGTGGCACAGCGGCAGGTAGCTCAGCGCCAGGTCGGCAGGACCCGCGGGCGGGTCGAGCAGGCCGCCGTCCCCGGTGAAGGAGGCGATCGTGGCCTCGGCGTTGGCCACCGAGAGCATCGCGCCCTTGGGCAGCCCGGTGGTGCCCGAGGTGTAGATCAGCGTCATCAGGTCCTCGGGCCGGGTGGCGGCCAGCGAGGCGTCGACGGCGTCGGGGTGCGCGGCCCGGTGCTCCCGGCCCATCGCCAGGAAGTCCTCCCAGTGCAGCAGCCGCGGGTCGGTGTACCGGCCGCGGATGCCGCGCGGGTCGAGGTAGACCAGGTGCTGCAGGTCCGGGGTGCGGTCGGCGACCTCGAGGGCCTTGTCCAGCTGCTCCTGGTCCTCGGCGACGAGCACCCGCGCACCGGAGTCGGCGAGCACGTGCACGACCTCGGCCGCGGGGTTGGTGGGGTAGAGCCCGACCGTGACCGCGCCGGCGGCGAGCGTGCCCAGGTCGGTCGACAGCCACTCGCGCCGGTTCTCCGACTGGATGGCGACGCGGTCGCCGCGCTCGACACCCAGGGCCATCAGCCCGTGGGCGACGTCCTGCACGTCGTCCCAGTACTCCGCCCAGGAGGTCTCCCGCCACAGGCCCAGCTGCTTGCTGCGCATGGCGACCCCGCGCGGGGTCTCCCGGGCGCGGTCACGGACCCGGGTGACGATGCTCGTCGTCGTCCCGGTCCGGCCGGTCGTCGTGGTGTCGACGGTGGTGGTCACGAGACCTCCTCGGTCACGGCCGACTCGTCGGCGGTCTTCTTGCGGCGTCCGCCGGTGTCGTGGTCCTCACCGAGGTAGGCCTTGATCACGTCGGGATCGCGCTGCACCTCGCGCGGGGTGCCGGTGGTGATCGGGACGCCGAAGTCCACGACCATGATCCGGTCGGCCAGGTCCATGACCAGGCCCATGTCGTGCTCGACCATGACCATCGAGATGGCCAGCTCGTCGCGGATGTCGAGGATGAACCGGGCCATGTCCTCGGTCTCCTCCAGGTTCATCCCGGCGACCGGCTCGTCCAGCAGGAGCAGGGTCGGCTCCATGGCCAGCGCACGGCCGAGCTCGACCCGCTTCTGGATCCCGTAGGGCAGCAGCCCGACCGGCATCCGGCG
Source organism: Geodermatophilus sp. Leaf369 (assembly GCF_001424455.1). Classification (NCBI taxonomy): domain Bacteria; kingdom Bacillati; phylum Actinomycetota; class Actinomycetes; order Geodermatophilales; family Geodermatophilaceae; genus Geodermatophilus; species Geodermatophilus sp. Leaf369. The sequence goes on from NZ_LMQA01000004.1 coordinate 545,258, forward strand.
GTAGGAGGCGAGCTCCAGGAAGTCCACGATCTCCTCGACCGCGGCGCGGTCGCGCATCTCGCTCCTGCGGGCACGGCCGAACCACGCCGCGGCGCTGAAGACGCCGTAGGACACCTGGTGGGCCCGGCCCAGCATCAGGTTGTCCACCACGGTGAGGTTCTCGAAGAGCTCGATGTTCTGGAACGTGCGCGCCAGGCCCTTGCCGGCCAGCACGTGCGGGCGCTGACCGAGCACCTCCTCGCCGCGGAACCGCACCGAGCCCTCCTGGGGCCGGTACACCCCGGACAGGACGTTGAAGATCGAGGTCTTGCCCGCGCCGTTGGGGCCGATCACCGCGAACAGCTCCTGCTGCCCGACGGTGAAGGACACCCCGTTGATCGCCGTCACGCCCTTGAACCGCAGGGTGACGTCGCTGACCTCGAGCACGTTCTCGCTGACCGCGTGGGTCATGACAGCCACCGCTTCCGACGTCGGTAGTGCTTCACGTCGCGGAAGCTGCGTTCGGCGCCCTCGGCCCCCAGGCCGAGGTAGAACTCCTTGATGTCGTCGTCGTCGAGGAGCTCGGCGGCCGGCTTGTCCATCACGACCCGGCCGTTCTCCAGCACGTAGCCGTGCTCGGAGATCGACAGCGCCATCGAGGCGTTCTGCTCGACCAGCAGGACCGTCGTCCCCTGCTCGTTGATCGTGGTGATCAGGTCGCGGATGTTGGCCACCAGCTGCGGGGCCAGGCCCAGGCTCGGCTCGTCCAGGAGCAGGTAGCGCGGGTTGCTCATCAGCGCCCGGCCCATGGCCAGCATCTGCTGCTCGCCGCCGGAGAGGTAGCCCGCGGCCTGGGTGCGCCGCTCGAGCAGCCGGGGGAACAGCCCGTAGACCCGCTCCAGGTTGCCGGCGCGGTCCTTGGGCTTGGTGTGGGCGCCCACCCGGAGGTTCTCCTCGACGGAGAACTCCCCGAAGACGCGGCGGCCCTCGAGCACCTGGCTGACACCGCGGGCCACGACCTGCTGGGGGTCCAGGTGGTCGATGCGCTCGCCGTCGAGGGTGATCTGGCCGCGGGTGACCGCGCCGTGGTGGATGTCCAGGAGGCCGGACAGCGCCCGGAGCAGGGTCGTCTTGCCGGCGCCGTTGGCGCCCAGGAGGCCCACGACCTGTCCCTCCGGGACCTCGAGGCTCACCCCCCGGAGCACCAGCACGACGTCGTCGTAGACGACCTCGAGGTTGCTGACTGCGAGCACGTGCCGCCCTTCGTCGATGGAGGTCGCACGCACCGACGACGTGGTCTGCCTCACGTCCGTGGTGTGAGGGCGGACACTAGGTGGCAGCTGTGAACCAGCGGAAGGGTCGACGCGCCGTTCGGCATCCGGAGGGGTGTTTCGTTATCCGCCCGTTACCGACGGCCTGTCACCGGAGGGGCGGGAGCCGCCGGGCGGCGGTGGACACCCGCTCCAGGGCGTCCGCGCAGCCGGCGTCCAGGGCGACCAGGTGGGCGAACCCGTGCGGCACCCCGGCCAGGTCCAGGCGCGCCACCGGCACCCCGGCGTCGGCGAGCCCGGCGGCGTATGCGCCACCGGAGTCGCGCAGCGCATCGAGCTCGGCGGTGACCACCAGGGCCGGCGGGAGGCCGGCCAGCCCGCCCTCCAGCGGGCTGATCCGCGGGTCGGTCAGCGGGGTGCCACGCGGTACGTAGCCGCGGGTGTAGAAGCCCATGTCGGCCAGGGAGAGGAACGGTGAGGTCCCGTGCGCGGCCACCGAGGGCCAGTCGACCCCGGCGGCCACGGAGGGGTAGAGGAGCAGCTGGGCGGCCGGCTGCGGTCCCCCGGCGTCACGCAGCTGCTGGCAGGCCACCGCGGCGAGGTTGCCGCCGCCGCTGTCCCCGGCCACGACCACCCGGTCGGGGTCACCACCGAGCTCGGCGGCGTGCTCCAACGCCCAGCGCACCCCGGCGACGGCGTCCTCGACGGCAGCCGGGAACGGGTGCTCAGGGGCGCGGCGGAACTCCACCGAGACCACGACGGCGTCCAGCGCCTGTGCCAGTCGCGCGGTCAGCCCGGCGTACTCCCCCGCCGTGCCCACTGTCCAGCCGCCGCCGTGGCAGAACACCACGGTCGCCCCACCCGGTGCGGTCGGCCGCTGGCACAGCGCGGTCAGGCCGCCCCCGAGGTCGAGCTCCTCGGTCGCGACGTCCGGGGCCCCGGCGGTCCCGAGCGCCAGCAGCTCGGCGAACCGGGCCCGCGCGGCGTCCAGCCCGACCTCGCGGGCCGGCGGGGTGAGCAGGTGCCCGAACCGGGCGGCGAGGTCCTGCAGGGACGGGGGGAGGTCGGCGGTCACCGGCGCATCGTGGCGCACCGCGCCCGGCGTCAGTCGGGGGTGCGGGCCAGCACGTCCCACAGACCGGTCATCTGCAGCGGCCGGACGACGGCCCGGGTGTCGCCGACCCGCAGCAACACCACCCGGCCGCAGCGCAGGGCCTCCCGGTGCGCACGGGCCAGGGCGCAGAGACCGGCGGAGTCCAGGAAGGTCACCCGCCGCAGGTCGACGACGACCTCGGCGACACCGGGGCGGACCAGGGCCTCGGTGAGCGCGCCGGTCAGGCCGGGGGCGGTGGAGGAGTCGACGTCGCCGGAGACGACCACCAGCACCGAGGAGGTCGTCGAGGTCTCGACGTGCACGCGCATCGGCGGCGCGGGAGCGGGGACGGTCATGTGTCGGCCTTCGGGTGCGGGTCCCGTGGAGTGCCGGCTGTGGTCTCAACCGTTGGCGCAGAGGCTAGGTCGCGCTGACACCCCGTGTCCAGGCCCGCACGACCGGTCCGGACCGGGTCAGCCCCACACCTCCGCGGCCGTCTCCACGACCAGGGCGAGCTTGGCGATCTGCTCGTCCCGGGTCAGCGCGTTGCCCTCCACGGTCGAGGAGAACCCGCACTGCGGGGACAGCGCCAACTGCTCCAGCGGCACGTACCGGGCGGCCTCCTCGATGCGGCGCTTGAGGTCGTCCTTGCGCTCCAGCTCAGGCCGCTTGGTGGTGACCAGTCCGAGCACGACCCGCTTGCCCGGCGGGACGAAGCGCAGCGGCTCGAACCCCCCGGAGCGGGCGTCGTCGAACTCCAGGAAGAACCCGTCGACCTCCAGGCCGCCGAACAGCGCCTCGGCGACGAAGTCGTAGCCGCCCTCGGCCACCCAGGAGGAGCGGAAGTTGCCCCGGCACATGTGGGTGGTGACCGTCAGGCCCTCGGGCCGACCGGTCAGCGCGGCGTTGATCTGGGCGATGTACCGCTCGTGCTGGTGCTCGGCGTCCCGGCCCTGCCCGGCGAGCTCGGCCCGCTGCGCCGGGTCGTTGAGGTAGGCCAGCGAGGTGTCGTCGAGCTGCAGGTAGCGGCACCCCTGGGCGGCGATCCCGGCGACCTGCTGGCGGTAGGCCCCGGACAGGGCGTCCCAGAAGGAGTCCTCGTCGGGGTAGACGGCGGGATCGATCGCCGCCGCGCCGCCCCGGTAGTGGACCATCGAGGGCGAGGGGATCGTCAGCTTCGCCGTCTGCGCCGGCTGCACCGATCCCTGCAGGAACGCGAAGTCGTCGGCGAACACCGGCTCGTCGATCGAGAGCGGACCGTCCACCCGCAGCCCGGCCGGGGTGAAGTCGAGGGTGCCGTCGGCGTTCGTGAAGTGGACGGCGAGGTCCTGGTCGGCCTTCGAGATGCCGGTGATCGCGTAGATGAAGTCCATGTGCCAGGACGCCCGGCGGAACTCGCCGTCCGTGGCGGTCTGCAGCCCGACGTCGGCCTGCATCCGGACGACCTCGTCCACCGCCTCGTCCTCGACGGCCCGCAGCCCGTCGGCGTCCAGCTCCCCGGCGGCGAACCGGCCCCGGGCCTCGAGCAGGGACGGCGGTCGCAGCAGGCTCCCGACGTGGTCGGCGCGGAAGGGCGGACCGTCGGGCAGCGAGGTCGTCACCGGCCGATCCTCGCCCACCCCGCCGCCCGTCGCAGTCCCGGGCGGATACTCGGCCCCATGAGCAAGCGCGTGCTGACCGGTGCCGGCGTCTGGGCGCTGGCCGTCCTCGGCGGCTACCTCCTCGACCCGATCCTGGGCACCGCCGTGCTGGTCTTCGGCGGCATCCTGCTGGTCGTGTCGTTCCTGGGCAGCACCGGGAGGAGCACCACCTTCGAGGAGCGCGAGCTGGCCCGGGCCCGCAAGCGGGCGGCCTCCCGCGAGGCGAACGCGGGCAAGCGGGCCAAGGACAAGCTGCGCTACGAGGCCGAGCAGGCGCGCAAGGCCAAGCGGGCGGCCAAGAGGTCCGCGAAGACCGGGTGACCCCTCTGCCCCGTCATCCCGGGACGAGGACGGCGACGGGTGCGGCCGGTGGCGGGTCCGGCGCACCCCCACCGGTGGGCGGCGCCGCTGCGCGCGGTGTTCCCGGGCGTACCGCCTGAGCCACCTGGCTCGGTCCCCACCCGCTCGGCCACCGCATCGCGCCCACCCCCGTCGTCGCCTGCGACCGCAGCGTGCCGCATGCGGACGGACTTGTTCCGCAACGTCACCCACGTGGGGGCACCGTGGGGGCGTCCGTCGCCGCCCTACTGGCGGGTAACAACCGGGGTACTCTCCCGCGGCATGACCCTGGTCGAACCGTCGGTCGGCAGCGCTGCCGAGACGTTCCGCTCCACGAACCCCGCCTCCGGCACCCTGGTCGCCGAGTTCCCGGTCGCCGACGAGGCCGCGGTGACCGCCGCCGTCGCCCGCGCCCGGGTGGCGGCCGCGGCGTGGGCCGCGCTCGGGTTCGACGGGCGCAAGGAGCGGCTGGCCGCGTACCGGGGGTACCTCGCCCGCCGGATGCACGAGCTCGCCGACCTGGTGCACCGGGAGAACGGCAAGCCGCACGCCGACGCCGTCCTGGAGATCACCCTGGCGGTGGACCACCTGGCCTGGGCCGGCGCGCACGCCCGGAAGACCCTCGGACCCCGGTCGGTCCACCCCGGGCTGCTCGCAGCCAACCACCAGGCGGTGCTGGAGTACCAGCCCCTCGGCGTGGTCGGCGTCATCGGCCCGTGGAACTACCCGGTGTTCACCCCGATGGGCTCGATCGCCTACGCCCTCGCCGCCGGCAACGCCGTCGTGTTCAAGCCCAGCGAGTTCACCCCGGCGATCGGCGCGTGGCTCGCGGAGGCGTGGTCGGCCGCCGTCCCCGACGCCCCCGACGCCCTGCAGGTGGTGACCGGCCTCGGCCCGACCGGCACCGCGCTCTGCCGCGCCGGCGTCGGCAAGATCGCCTTCACCGGCTCGGCCGCCACCGGCCGGAAGGTCATGGCCACCTGCGCCGAGACCCTCACCCCCGTGCTGATGGAGTGCGGCGGCAAGGACGCGATGATCGTCGACGACGACGCCGACGTGGCCGCCGCGGCGGACGCCGCCGTCTGGGGTGCGATGAGCAACGCCGGGCAGACCTGCATCGGGATCGAGCGGGTCTACGCCACCGCCGCCGTCTACGACTCCTTCGTCGCCGCGGTCACCGACCAGGTCGCCGCGCTGCGCCCGGGTTCGGACGACGGTGCCTCCTACGGCCCGATGACCATGCCGTCCCAGACGGAGGTCGTGCAGCGGCACCTGGACGACGCGGCCGCCACCGGCGGTCGGGCCGTGGTCGGCGGCAGCGTGGACGGCGGGTACGTGGCCCCCACCGTGCTGCTGGACGTGCCCGAGACCTCGTCGGCGGTGCAGGAGGAGACCTTCGGCCCGACGATCACGATCACCCGGGTGGCCGACGCCGAGCAGGCGCTGGAGCTGGCCAACGGCACGTCGCTCGGGCTGGGCGGCTCGGTGTTCGCGGGCTCCGCGAAGCGCGGCATGGACCTGGCCCGCCGGATGCGCAGCGGGATGACCAGCGTCAACTCGGTGATCACGTTCGCCTCGGTGCCGGCGCTGCCCTTCGGTGGGGTCGGGGAGAGCGGCTTCGGCCGGATCCACGGCGAGGACGGGCTGCGCGAGTTCACCCGGGCCAAGGCGATCACCCGCCAGCGCTTCCCGCTCCCGGTGGCGCTGATGAGCTTCGGACGACCCGCGAAGGCCGCCGACGCCCTCGCCCGGGTCATGGGCCTGGTGCACGGACGGCACCGGTGACCTCCTCGTTCGACGTCGTCGTGGTCGGCGCCGGGTCGGCCGGCTGCGCGCTGGCCGGCCGGCTGAGCGAGGACCCGGCGCTGTCGGTGCTGCTGCTGGAGGCCGGCGGGTCCGACGACGTGCTCGAGGTGCAGGTCCCGGCCGCCCTCTACAAGACCTTCCGCACCCGGCGGGACTGGAACTACGCCACCGAGCCGCAGCCCGCCGCTGCCGGCCGGTCGCTGTTCTGGCCGCGCGGCAAGCTGCTGGGCGGGTCCAGCTCGATCAACGCGATGATCTACATCCGGGGCGCGGCCGCCGACTACGACGCGTGGGCCGCACGCACCGGCGACCCCTCGTGGTCCTACGAGCAGGTGCTGCCGCTGTTCCGCCGGATGGAGGACAACGGCCGCGGCGCCGACGACTTCCACGGCGTGGGCGGCCCGCTGCGGGTGGAGGACCCCCGCTCCCCGCACCCGTGGTCGCGCGCGGTCGTGGAGTCCGCGGTGGCCGCCGGGTACCCGCGCAACCCGGACTTCAACGGGGCCCGGCAGGAGGGCGCCGGGCTGTACCAGCTGACCCAGAAGCGCGGCCGCCGCTGGTCGACCGCCGACGCCTACCTCCGGCCGGCGCTGCACCGGCCCAACCTGACCGTGCGGACCGGCGCCCAGGTCACCCGGGTGCTGCTGGACGGGTCGCGCGCCACCGGCGTCGAGTACCTCTCCGGCGGGCAGCGGCACGCGGTCCACGCCGAGGAGGTGCTGCTGTCCGGCGGTGCGATCAACTCCCCGCAGCTGCTGATGCTCTCGGGCATCGGACCGGCCGACCACCTGCGCGACGTGGGCGTGGAGGTGGCGCACGACCTGCCCGGCGTCGGCAGGGGCCTGCAGGACCACCCGCTGGTGCCGACCATCTGGCACGTCCGGGAGGGCCGCTCGCTGTTCCGCGGCGAGTCCCCGGCCGGCTACGCGCAGTGGTTCGCCCGCCGCCGTGGGCCGCTGACGTCCAACCTGGCCGAGGCCGGGCTCTACACCCGCTCGTCCCCCGAGCTGGCCGAGCCCGACCTGCAGTTCCACTTCCTGCCGGTGAAGTACTGGCAGCAGGCCCGGGTCGACCCCGACGTCGACGCGTTCACCGCCTGCGCCGTGCTGGTCGACGTGCACTCCCGCGGCTCGGTACGGCTGCGCTCGGCCGACCCCACCTGGGCCCCGGCCATCGACGCCGGGTACCTCACCGACGACCGGGATCTCGAGGCGCTGGTCACCGGGGTGCAGAAGGCCCGCGAGATCGCCTCGGTCGGCCCGCTGGCCGGGGTGCTCGCCGAGGAGTGGTCCCCCGGCGGCACCGTGTCCAGCCGGGAGGGGCTGCGCGACGCCGTCCGCCAGACCCTGGAGTCGCTGTACCACCCGGTGTCCTCGGCCCGGATGGGCACCGACGACCAGTCCGTCGTCGACCCCGAGCTGCGGGTGCACGGCATCGACGGCCTGCGCGTCGTCGACGCCTCGGTCATGCCGACCCTGGTCCGCGGCAACACCAACGCCCCGACGATCATGATCGCCGAACGCGGCGCGGACCTGGTCCGCGCCGCCCTGGGCTCGCGCGTCCCGGCCCGCAGCGTGGACCAGGTCTCCTGATCAAGAACTGTCCTCCCTCAGCAACGTTGGTGAGGGCGGCCAGTCTTTGATCAGGTCACCTGATCCACGCTGGGAGGCGGGTCCGGTCAGCAGGGGAGGTCGGCGAGGTCGCCCAGGGACAGGACGGCGGCCGGCGGCTCGGCGCCCTGGCCCGACCAGTCCGGGGGCACCAGCACCTGACCGGCGGTGAGCGCGGCGATCTCGGCGCCGGTCACGCTCAGCCGGTCGGTGCGTTCCTGGTCGTCGTCGGCGGACACCCAGAACTCGTAGGTGGTGGCGGGGTCGAGGTCGGGCAGCTCGCCGGACCGGGACCAGGCCAGCGAGCGCCCCGGGCCCAGCAGCCACACCTGCAGACCCTCCTCGGCCGAGGACCGCTCCCAGGTCACCAGGTCCTCGTCCGCCCCGTCCGCCCGCAGGTGCGCGACGGTCACGTCGACCGTGCAGGGCTGCACCGCCCCGATCAGCCGCCCGCCGGCGTCGAGCCCGATCGCCGGCGAGCCCTGCACGATCGGCGAGCAGGCCGAGAGCAGGCACATCCCGGTTGCGACGGCCAGGACTGCGGGGGGCCGTCGCATCAGAGCCGCAGCGCCGTCCGCACCAGGCCGGCCACGGCGCGGGACCGGCTGTGCGGCGGCCACGCGATCACCGTCGTGACCGGCGGCGCGTCGAGCACCGGCACCGCGGTGAGGCCCTCGTGCAGCTGTGGCCGGACCGACTCGGGCAGCACCGCGAACGTGCGGCCCAGCGCGATGAGCTGGAGCAGCTGGGCGTGGTCGCGCACCTCGGGGCCGGGCCCGGCCGAGACGCCGCTGGGGCCCGGCCAACGGGGCGCGGGGAGGCCGGGCAGGTCGTCCAGGTCGGCCAGGACGACGTCGGTGCGGCCGCTGAGCGGGTGGCCGGCCGGCAGCACGGCGAGCTGCCCCTCGGTGGCGAGCTCCTCGACGTCCAGCCCGGCGGTGGAGTCGTACGGCCGGTGCAGCAGAGCGACGTCGGCGCGGCCGTCGCGAAGCATCGGCTCCTGCTCGCCGATCCCGCAGAGCAGCACGTCGACGGCCACTGTGTCGGGTTCGGCGGCGTACGCGTCCAGCAGCTTGGCGAGCAGCTCGGCCGACGCGCCCGCCTTGGTCACCAGCACGACGCCGGCCTGCCCGGTGTCCGGGGCAGCCCGACGGGTGCGCCGCTCGGCGGCCTCGACCGCGGCCAGCGCGGCCCGCCCCTCGCGCAGCAGGACCTCACCGGCCGCGGTCAGCCGGACGACGCGGCTGGTGCGCTCGAACAGCGGGGTGCCCAACCGGCGCTCCACCTGGCTGATCGCCCGGGACAGCGGCGGCTGGGCGATGCCGAGCCGCCGGGCCGCCCGCCCGAAGTGCAGCTCCTCGGCCACGGCCACGACGTAGCGCAGCTCCCGTGTCTCCACCCGATGACCGTACGCCCACCGATACCCGCGGAGCATCGATCGCACCCGATCGGTGGTGGCGCAGGGCCCCCGGGCGCGACGACCCTGGGCGCATGACGACGACAGCGCTGGTCACCGGCGCGAACAAGGGCATCGGGTACGAGATCGCCGCCGGGCTGGGCCGACTCGGCTGGGCCGTGGGCGTCGGCGCCCGGGACGACGAGCGCCGCGAGGCCGCAGTGGCCCGGCTGCGCGAGGCCGGGGTGGACGCGTTCGGGGTGCCGCTGGACGTGACCGACGACGCGAGCGTGGCCGCCGCCGCGGCCCTGCTGGCCGAGCGTGGCGGCCTCGACGTGCTGGTGAACAACGCCGGGGTCACCGGCGGCGGGGTGCAGACACCCAGCGAGGTGGACCTGGACGCCGTCCGTGCGGCCGTGGAGGTCAACGTCTGGGGCGTGATCCGGCTGACCAACGCAGTGCTGCCGCTGCTGCGCCGCTCGCCGTCCCCACGGATCGTCAACGTCTCCAGCGGGGTGGGGTCGCTGACCCGGCAGAGCGCCGACGACGGTACGACCGGCCCGCTGTCGGCGGCCTACTCACCGTCCAAGACCTACCTCAACGCGGTCACCGTGCAGTACGCCAAGGAGCTGGCGGGCACCGGGATCCTCGTCAACATGGGCTGCCCCGGCTTCGTGGCCACCGACCTCAACGGCTTCCGCGGCACCCGCACCCCGGCGCAGGGCGCCCAGACCCCGATCCGCCTGGCCACCCTCCCCGACGGCGGCCCCACCGGCACCTACTCCGACGACGACGGCCCCATCCCCTGGTGACCCCTCCGCCGCCCCGGCGTTGATCAGCTGGGACGACGAAACTCCGTCCTCCTCCACCGACGCCGGTGGAGGAGGACGCACGGTGGTCGTCGGAGCTGATCGACGCCGGGGGCAGGGGCGGGCGGGTCAGCCGCGGGTGACGGCGTCCTCGGCAGCGGCCAGCTCCGGGTCGGGGGCGGACGGCGGGACCGACGCCGAGCCCTTACGGATCGCGATGGACAGCCCGGCCGCGACCAGGCAGAGCAGCGCCGCGCCGTACCAGGCGGCGTCGTAGGTGCCGGTGACGTCGCGGACCACCCCGGCCGAGTACGCCGCGATCGCCGACCCGACCTGGTGGCTGGCGAACACCCAGCCGAACACCACCGGGGCGCGGGCGCCGAAGTGCTGCCGGCAGAGGGCGAGGGTGGGCGGCACGGTGGCCACCCAGTCCAGGCCGTAGAACACGATGAACGCGATCATCGAGGCCTGCAGGTCCGAGCCGAACAGCGGCGGCAGCAGGAACAGCGACAACCCGCGCAGCGAGTAGTAGGCCAGCAGCAGCAGGCGCGGCTCGACCCGGTCGGTCAGCCAGCCCGAGGCGATGGTGCCGGCGATGTCGAACAGCCCGACCAGGGCCAGCAGTGACGCCGCGGTGGTCACCGGCATGCCGTGGTCGTGCGCGGCCGGGATGAAGTGCGGCTGCACGAGCCCGTTCGTGGTGGCCCCGCAGATCGCGAACCCGGCGGCCAGCAGCCAGAACACCCGGGTCCTCGACGCCAGCGCGAGCCCGGCGAGCGCGGTGCGGGCGGCGTTGCCGGTGGCCCGGGGCGGCTCGTCGGCCGCCGTGCCGCCGTAGGGCACCGCGTCGACGTCGCTGGGCCGGTCGCGCAGGAAGAACGCGACCAACGGGATGACCACGAGGGCGGCAGCCGTCGTCCCCAGGGCCGCCGGTCGCCAGCCGTGCGCGGCCGAGACCTGGGCGACGACGGGCAGGAACACCAGCTGCCCGGCCGCCCCGCCGGCGGTCAGCACGCCGGAGACCAGGCCGCGGCGGGCGACGAACCAGCGTCCGGTGATGGTGGCGACCAGCGACATGGCCATCGATCCCGTGCCGAGACCGACGAGCAGCCCCCAGCACAGCACCAGCTGCCACGGCGCGGTCATGAACACGGTCAGCCCGGACCCGACCGCGACGACGAGCAGCGCGCTGACCACGACCCGCCGGGTCCCGAAGCGCTCCATCAGGGCCGCGGCGAAGGGTGCGGTCAGCCCGTAGAGCGCCATGTTCAGCCCGACCGCGGCGGAGATGGTCGACGTCGACCAGCCGAACTCCTCCTGCAGCGGCTCGATGAGCACACCAGGCACCGCCCGGAACGCCGCCGCCCCGACCAGCGCCAGGAAGGTCACCGCGGCGACCCACCAGGCGGGGTGGATCCGGCGGGTGCGCGGTGCGGCGGTCACGGGGCTGAGCATGACGTCTCCCGCCGCCGGAGAACAGTGGCCGGACGGCCACCACGTGCAAGGATCCGGCCATGGCTCTGCACGAGGTCGTCGTCCTGGCCCTGGACACCGGGATCGCCTTCGAGACGGGCCTCCCGCACGCCTTCCTCGGCGGGGCCCAGGACGAGACGGGCCGGCCGCTCTACCGGGTGCGCACCGCGACGCCCGACGGCGGCCCGATCACCACCTCTGCCGGCTACCGGCTGCTGCCCGACGGGGACGCCGCCCTGCTGGACGGGGCCGACACGGTCGTCGTCCCCGGGGTCTCCGGGTGGCCGTGGCCGACCCCGGACGAGGTGCCCGCCGACCTGGTCGCCGTGCTGCGTGCGGCAGCGTCCCGGTCCCGGGTGGTGTCGATCTGCACCGGCGCCTTCGTGCTCGCCGCCGCGGGGCTCCTGGACGGCCGGACGGCGACCACGCACTGGATGCACGCCGAGCGCTTCGCCCGGCTGCACCCGCAGGTGCGCCTGGACCCCGACGTGCTCTTCGTCGACGACGGCGACGTGCTGACCAGCGCGGGGAACGCCGCCGGCATCGACCTGCTGCTGCACGTGGTGCGCCGCGACCACGGCAACGCGGTGGCCGCCGACGTGGCCCGCCGCCGGGTGGTGGCGCCCTGGCGGACCGGCGGGCAGTCCCAGTTCGTCGACCGCCCGGTGCCCATCGAGACCGGCTCGGGCACCTCGGCGACCCGGGAGTGGGCCCTGCACCGACTCGACCGCGCGCTCACCCTCGACGACCTCGCCCGGCACGCCGGCACCAGCGTGCGCACCCTGACCCGGCACTTCCGGGAGGAGACCGGCCAGAGCCCGCTGCGGTGGCTCACCCAGCAGCGGGTGCACCGGGCCCGGCACCTGCTGGAGACCACCGACGTCAGCGTCGACCGGGTCGCCGAGCAGGCCGGGTTCGGCAGCGCGACGTCACTGCGCCAGCACCTGCACGCCGCGATCGGGGTCTCCCCGCTCGCCTACCGCCGCACCTACCGGGGTGCGAGCGGCTGAGGATCAGTGCACGTGGTGGGCGTGCGCGTGCTCCTCGGCCGCCGCGTCCTCCACGTCCCGGGGCCCGCCGGGACGGTCCTTGCGCCAGTCCAGGACGGCGATGACCAGCGCGGCGACCGCGCCCAGGACCGCCGTCCCCAGCGCGACACCGGCCGCGACCGGGTACTGCTGCCCGGAGCTGGACAACACCACGTAGAACAGCCCCGGCAGGACCGCCGAGCCCAGCGCGGCGCCGAAGCGCTGCATGGTCTGCAGCCCGCCGCCGGCGGCGCCGGCCATCCGCACCGGCACCTCGCGCAGGGTGAGGGTGATGTTCGGGCTGATCACGAACCCACCGCCCAGCCCGGCCAGCAGCAGGGTGGGGACGACGACCCAGCCCAGGATGTCGGTCGGCACCAGCCACACGACGACGGCGGTGGCGGCGAGCCCGGTGGACACGACGCTGAGCCCGATGACGGTCAGCAGCCGGCCGAACCGGGTGACCAGCCGGCCGGCGACGGCGGCGGAGACCGCGGCCCCGATGGCGAAGGGGACGACGGCGAGCCCGGACTCCAGCGGGGTCCAGCCCAGCCCGGTCTGGAAGAACAGCGCGAAGACCAGCCAGATGCCGCTGAACCCGATGAAGTAGACGGTGCCCACGGCGACCCCGGAGGCGTACCCGCGGGTCTGGGTCAGCAGCCGGACGTCGAAGACCGGCTCCCGGTCGCGGGCCACCACCCGGCGCTCCCACCAGGCGAAGGCGGCCAGCGCCGCCGCGCCGAGGACGAACAGCCACCACAGCCGGGCGATGCCCCCGGACTCGGCCTGCACCAGGGGCAGCAGGACGAGGGTGGCGCCGACCCCGAGCAGCAGCACGCCGACGACGTCGATGTCGGTGCTGGTCCCCGAGGGCCGGCCCTTGGGCAGCAGCCGGGTGGCCAGCACGAACGCGACGACGCCGATCGGCACGTTGACGAAGAAGATCGCCCGCCAGCCGAGGTCCTCGCCGAACAGGCCGATGAGCAGACCGCCGACCACCGGCCCGATCGCGGTGGAGACGCCCACGGTGGCGCCGAAGAGCCCGAAGGCCTTGCCGCGCTCGGGCCCGCGGAACAGCTGCTGGATCAGCGCGGAGTTCTGCGGGGCCAGGAAGCCGGCGGCCACGCCCTGCACGAGCCGGGCGACGACGAGCATCAGCACGCTGGGTGCGGCCCCGGCCGCGGCGCTGGAGAGCACGAACACCACCAGGGCGACCAGGAAGATCCGTCGTCGGCCGAACGCGTCACCCAACCTGCCGGCGGGAACGAGCACGAGGCCGAAGGTCAGCGCGTAGCCCGAGACCACCCACTGCACCCCGGACGCCGTCGTGCCCAGGGCGTCCTGCATCGAGGGCAGCGCGACCGACACGATGCTGACGTCGAGCAGGGTCATGAAGCCGACGACGAGGGTGACCGAGAGGGCCTTCCAGCGGCGGGGGTCCGGCTCGTAGGGCGGGTCCTCCACCCGGGCCGGGGAGGGCTTCTCGTCCTGGGTGGTCACGGGGTCCCGTTGTACGCCACGTGCAGGTCCGCCGCCGGGGGTGTGAGCACCGACTCCCCCGCGTCCCGACGGTGCCGGGCGCCGGGCGTGGGAGAGTGGTGATCACCGACGCCGCCCCCCGCTCATCCGAGAGCAGGTGGACTCGACGTCGGCGCGAGGCTGCGCCACCGAGGCGCGCCGGCGACCCGACGTCCGACCGGACGGTGCGGCCCCTCCCTGTGGGCCCCGCCCTGGCGATCGACGGTGGCCACCTCACGGTGAGGACACCCCCTGTGACATCGAGCCAGACCCCCAACGACCGCCCCCGCCGTCGGGCCACCAGCCCGGCCGGTGCCGGTGGCGGTCGCCCCTCCCCCTCCTTCCGCTCCGGCTCGTCGGCTCCGGCACAGCCGCTGGTCACCCGGCACGAGCCGGCCCAGCCCGAGGTGGCCGGCGCTCCCGGCACCGGTCGCCGTCGTCGTGGTGGCCGTGGTCGCGGCACCGGTGCCGACCAGAGCGTCCAGGCCCAGGCCCCCGTGGCCCCCGTGGCCGCCGAGGTCCCCAACCCGCGCGCGCAGCAGCCCGTCGTCCAGCCCCGGGTCGAGACGGTGCCCGCCGGTGCCGACGCGACCGTGCTGCCCACCGACACCACCTTCGCCGCGCTCGGCGTCCCCGCCCCGCTGGTCGAGGTGCTGACCGCCAGCGGGATCGCCTCGCCCTTCCCGATCCAGGTCGCCACGCTGCCCGACACCCTGGCCGGCAAGGACGTCCTCGGCCGCGGCCGCACGGGCTCGGGCAAGACGCTGGCCTTCTCCATCCCGCTGGTCGCCCGCCTCGCGGGCTCGGGCACCAAGCGCCAGCCGCGCAAGCCGCGCGCGCTGATCCTGGTGCCGACCCGTGAGCTGGCCAACCAGGTCTCGGCCGTGGTCGACCCGCTGGCCCGCGCGCTGGGCATGAAGACGACGACGATCTTCGGTGGCGTCGGGCAGAACCCGCAGGTGCAGGCCCTCTCCGGCGGCATCGACGTGCTCATCGCCTGCCCCGGGCGCCTCGAGGACCTCATCGGCCAGGGCCACTGCGACCTGTCCGCCGTCGAGGTCACGATCCTCGACGAGGCCGACCACATGGCCGACCTGGGCTTCCTGCCCGGCGTCAAGCGCCTGATGGACCGCACCCCGAAGGTCGGCCAGCGGATGCTGTTCTCGGCCACCCTGGACAACGGCGTCGACGTCCTGGTCAAGCGCTACCTCGACCACCCGAAGACGCACTCGGTCGACCCCGCGGTCGCCCCGGTCTCCACGATGACCCACCACGTGTTCCGGGTCGACACCCTGGACAAGAGCCAGGTCGTCAAGGAGCTCGCCTCCGGCCACGACCGGGTCGTGCTCTTCACCCGCACCAAGCACCAGGCCAAGAAGCTGGCCAAGCAGCTCACCGCCGGCGGGGTGCCCGCCGTCGACCTGCACGGCAACCTGAGCCAGAACGCCCGCGAGCGCAACCTCGAGGCCTTCACCAACGGCTCGACCCGGGTGCTGTGCGCCACCGACATCGCCGCCCGCGGCATCCACGTCGACGACGTCGCGATCGTCGTCCACGTCGACCCGCCGGCCGAGCACAAGGCCTACCTGCACCGCTCGGGCCGGACGGCGCGCGCCGGTGCCGGCGGCACCGTCGTCACCATCGCCACCCCCGACCAGGCCGGTGAGGTGCGGCTGCTGGCCCGCCAGGCCGGGATCACCCCCGAGGTCACCGCGGTCAAGCCCGGCGCCCGGGAGATCGTGGCGCTGACCGGCCCGGCCGCGCCCTACGTCGAGCCGGCCCCGGTCGTCGAGCAGCCCCAGGGCGGCGGCGGTGGCGGCAACGGCGGACGTCGCCGCAGCCCCGCCGGTGGCGGCGCCTCCGGTGGTGCCCGCTCCGGTGGTCGTTCCTCCGGTGGCAGCGGCGGCGGCTCCGGCCGCTCGTCGGGCCCGGCCCGCACCCGCGCCGAGCTCGCCGCCCGCGCCGGACAGCAGCCCGCCACCCGCTCGCGCCGCGGCGTCCGCTGACCTCGGTCAGACTGACCCGCACTCCCCACACCCAGCACCAGACCCCGAACGAGGCCCCATGCGTCTGCCCATCACCCCCGCCGAGATCGCACCCCGTGTCGCGACCGGTGCGTTCATCCTCAACTCCGGGCTCGGCAAGCGGAACGCCGACGCCGACACCGCGGCCGGCCTGCACGGCTTTGCCGCCGGCACCTACCCGTTCCTGTCGAAGGTCGCCCCGGCCACCTTCGCCAAGGGCCTGTCGACCGCCGAGATGGTCATCGGCGCCGCGCTGCTGACCCCCTTCGTGCCGACCGCCGTCGCCGGTGCCGCGCTGACCGCCTTCTCCGGCGGCCTGCTCGGGCTGTACCTGCGCACCCCGGGCATGACCAAGCCGGGCAAGTCGATCGCCCCCACCCAGGACGGGCTCCCGGTGTCCAAGGACGTCTGGATGCTCGGCATCGGGATCGGCCTGCTCACCCAGGCCGTCGTGGGTCGCCGCACCCGCTGACCCGCCGTCCGGCCGAGGGCCGTCGTCCCCACCCGGGGACGGCGGCCCTCCGCCGTGCGCGGGGGTGGCGGCCTCCGGGCATCCACGTCACGCTGTGTCCGACGTCGCTCGCCCGGGCGAGCCGGGTGGTGACCCGCCAGGGCCCCTCGGCGTGGGACGATGGAGACATCATGACGACATCCGGAGCTGCTGCTGTGCCCACGAACCAGACCACCGGCCGCCGACCCAAGGTCGTCATCATCGGGTCCGGGTTCGGCGGCCTGTTCGCCGCCCAGCGGCTGCGCAAGGCCGACGTCGACGTGACGCTGGTGGCCAAGACCGGCCACCACCTCTTCCAGCCGCTGCTCTACCAGGTGGCCACCGGCATCATCAGCGAGGGCGAGATCGCCCCGCCGACCCGGGACATCCTGAAGAAGCAGGACAACGCCACCGTGATCCTCGGCGAGGTCGTCGACATCGACCTGGCCGAGAAGACCGTCACCTCGTGGCTGCTGGGCCGGGAGACGTCGCACTCCTACGACCACCTCATCGTGGCCGCCGGTGCCGGGCAGTCCTACTTCGGCAACAGCCAGTTCTCCCAGTACGCCCCCGGCATGAAGAGCGTGGACGACGCCCTCGAGCTGCGCGGCCGCATCCTGGGCGCCTTCGAGATGGCCGAGGTCGCCACCGACCCCGCCGAGATCGACCGGCTGCTGACCTTCGTCGTCGTCGGCGCCGGCCCCACCGGGGTGGAGATGGCCGGGCAGATCGCCGAGCTGGCCCGCCGCACCCTGAAGAGCAACTTCCGCAACATCGACCCGAAGACCGCCCGGGTCATCCTGATGGACGCCGCGCCCAAGGTGCTGCCGCCCTTCCACGAGAAGCTGCAGCGCAACGCGCACCGCCAGCTCAACCAGATCGGCGTGGAGGTGCAGCTGGGCGCCATGGTCACCGGGCTGGACGCCAACGGCCTGGACGTCAAGGACTCCGACGGCACCACCCGCCGGGTCGTCGCGGCGACCAAGATCTGGGCCGCCGGTGTGCAGGCCTCCCCGCTGGGTGCACTGCTCGCCCAGCAGAGCGACGTGACCATCGACCGCGCCGGCCGGGTCGAGGTGCAGAAGGACCTCACGATCCCGGGCCACCCCGAGGTCTTCGTCGTCGGCGACATGGCCAGCCTGGACAAGCTGCCCGGCGTCGCCCAGGTCGCCATCCAGGGCGGCCGCTTCGCCGCCGACCAGATCGCGGCGACGGTGGCGGGCAAGGCCGGCAAGGACGCCTTCACCTACCACGACAAGGGCTCGATGGCGACGATCAGCCGCTACCACGCCGTCGCCGACCTCGGGAAGCTCAAGGTCACCGGCTTCCTGGCCTGGATGATGTGGCTGCTGGTGCACCTGGTCTACATCGTCGGGTTCAAGAGCCGCGTGGTCACCACGTTCAGCTGGATCGTCTCCTTCCTGGGCAAGGGCCGCGCCCAGCGCGTCGCCACCCAGCAGCAGGTGTACGGCCGGCTCGCGCTGGAGAAGCTCGGCCCGGACTTCGAGGTCTCCCAGACCGGGGGGCTCGAGCAGGCCGAGACCGACGACGTGCAGGGCGCCCTCGACGTCGCCGACGGTGCACCGGTGGGCACCGACCGCTCCATCGCCTGACCTGCTCCGCCTCGACGGGCGGTCCTCCCCCACCGGGAGGGCCGCCCGTCGTCGTCTCAGTTCTGAGACACCCGACCCGTTGTGCACCACTGGTCGGACCGTCACGGTGGGTCTCCCGGGCGACGACGTCGTCGCCCCGCACCCCAGGAGCCGTGATGCCCACCCCCACCGACGACCGCCGCGACCTGCTCACCGTCATCGCGTACATGACCGCGGCCCCCGGCAAGGCCGACGCGCTGCGCAGCGCGCTGGAGGCCCTCATCGAGCCGACCAGCCAGGAGGACGGCTACGTCAACTACGACCTGCACGAGTCGGTCGAGGCGCCGGGGACGTTCTTCTTCTACGAGAACTGGGAGGGCGCCGAGCAGCTGGACGCCCACCTGGCCACCCCGCACCTGGTGCAGTTCGCCGGGCGGATAGAGGAGCTGCTGGACGCCGACGGCCTGACCATCAACCGGCTGCGGCGGATCGCCTGATGGCTCTCGACGTCCGTGTCATCGGGCCGGAGGAGCGCGACACCCGCACCGCGCAGACCCCGGGCCTGCAGCGGTTCGCGGCGATCTCGGCCGACCAGACCGGCTCGTCGGACATGTGGATGGGCTACGCCGTCCTCGAACCCGGCGGGAAGACCGGGGTGCACCACCACGGCCGGTCCGAGACCGCGATCTACGTGATCAGCGGTGTCACGCGCTGGTGGGTGGGCGAGGAGCTCGACGACGTCCGCGAGGCCCGGGCCGGCGACTTCGTGTTCATCCCGCCGGGCATCGTGCACTGGGAGCAGAACGCCAGCGACACCGAACCGGTGGAGATGATCGTGGCCCGCAGCACCCAGGAGGCCATCGTCGTCGCCGTCGAGGGGCACCCGCACCGTCCCGAGCACGCCAGCTGAGCAGGAGCCTCCGGCCGGGTCCCGACGGGGCCCGGCCGGTGGCTACCGTGCCCGGGTGACCTCCCCGCGCACCCGTTCCCTCGTCACCGGCGCCTCCCGCGGCATCGGCGCGGCCATCGCCCATCGGCTTGCCGCCCGCGGTGACCGGGTGGCCGTGCACTACGGCAGCAGCGCCGATGCGGCCCGGGCGGTGCTGGACTCGCTGCCCGGGGACGGCCACGTGCTGGTCTCCGGCGACCTGGGCGTGCCCGCCGACGTCGCGTCGATGGTGGCCGCGGCGGTCGAGGGCATGGGCGGGGTCGACGTGCTGGTGAACAACGCCGCCGCCCACGACGCGCTGGTCATCGAGGACTCGGACTACGAGCAGTGGCAGTACTCCTGGAACCGGGTGCTGTCGGTCAACCTCACCGGGACGGCGAACGTCAGCTGGCAGGTCGTCCGGCACCTGCTCGACCGACCCGAGGGCCCGGACGGCGGCCGGATCGTCACGGTCGGCTCGCGCGGTGCGTTCCGGGGTGAGCCCCAGGCGATGGCCTACGGGGCGTCCAAGGCCGCGGTGCACTCCCTCACCCAGTCGCTGGCCCTGGCCCTGGGCCGCCACGGCATCGGCGTCTCCGCCGTGGCCCCGGGCTTCGTCGCCACGGACATGGCCACCGAGCTGCTGGCCGGTCCGGTCGGTGACGGCATCCGCGCGCAGAGCCCGTTCAACCGGGTGGGCGAGCCCCCGGAGGTCGCAGCCGCGGTGGAGTTCCTGACCGGGCCGGACGCGCTGTGGTGCAGCGGCGCGGTGCTCGACGTGAACGGCGCCTCCTACCTGCGGTGAGCGATCCACGGCTGCAGGTGGACGTGTCGGAGTGGGAGCTGGCCTGCTGCGGTGGGCCGCTCCAATCCGGGGACGTCGTGTCCTGGCGACTGCTCTTCATCGAGGACGCCGCGGCACCGGAGCAGCTCTGGACGGCGACCCCGGTCGGCGACGTCGGCCCCGAGCGGACCGCGCGCGTGCTGGACGGCAACGGGGTGCAGGTGGCCTGGACCGTCCGCGGCCGCGAGCTGCCCACCGGCATCGTCAGGCTCCGAGGGCGCTTCACGGCGACGTGGCACGGCGGCGACTGGACCGACGACCTGCCGCCGGTCCGCGGGCGCGTCGAACGCATCCAGCTCGTCCGGGAGCTCTTCGAGGAGACCCACGGCGCTGTTCCCGACGACCACTCCAGCACCTGGCACGCGGCCGGAGGTGGGCGGACGTTCATCGTCGTCCCGGGCGCGGAGGACCTGGCCGACGTCGAGATGGCCCCGGACCCCACGGACGAGCCCGAACCCGACCTGAGATCGGGCACCTACCGGCAGCTCACCGGCTACCGGGTGGACCTGCAGCTGCTGGGCTGACCTGACGCAGGCCTCAGCCAGGGACGCGGTCCACCACGATGTCGGTGCCGTCGGGTCGGAAGGTACGCCAGCGCCTGCCCGGGGGCGCTCCGTCGTCGCGTTCGACGCGGAACCCGTGGTGGACCTTGGTGTGGTGGCGTTCGCAGAGCAGGGCCGAGTTGTCCAGTGAGGTGTCGCCGTCGTCGCGGAGCCACTCGAGCAGGTGGTGGACGTCGCACCAGTGGGTGGGGGCGTGACAGCCGGCGAACACGCAGTGCCCATCGCGTTGCTCCACGGCCTGGCGGATCTTCGGGGGCACGACCCGCTTCGTGCGGCCCACGTCCAGCGGCACACCGTCGGGGCCCATCACGATGCGGGTGACTGCGGAGTCGCAGGCGATCCAGCGGGCGCGGGCCGCGGAGATGGTGGCCCCGAACCCGGTGGTCGCCGTGTCGTGACCGGTGCTCGAGTCGAGCAGGTCCCCGACGTCGATGGTGACCACCACCTGCGGCTTGACCGTGCGCAGGAAGGGCAGGTCACCGGACGCCAGGGTGTTGTCGGCCCACTGCACGAGGGCGTCGGCCTGCTGCTGCGAGCGGTTACGCATGTCCCCCAGGGGCCGATCGGCCTGCACCATCGACTCGATCACCGCCTGCACCTTCTCGAACCCCACGGCGTCGAGGTCGAATCGGCCCGACCCTGACCCGTTGGCGTGCCGGGTCATGGTGAACCGGCGCTCCTCGGTCGGGTCGGGCTCGGGCCCGTCGGGGTCCAGCGCGTTGCGGAACGCGTTCACCGCGGTGGCCAGCTTGGCGTGCGGCAGCGTCCGGGCGACCTCGGTCCACGCCTCGTCGAACGCGTCCAGGTCGACGTCCTGCTCGGCGGCCGCCGCGATGTCGCACGGCCGCAGCGCGTCGGCGACCACCCCGACCTGGGCGGCGGTGACCGCACCCTCGGCAAACGCGGCCTCCAGGCGTGGCAAGTGCTCCAGCACCCGGCCGGCCCGCACCACGGCAGCGGCTGCTCCGCTCGAGAAGTGGTGGTGACCGCGCAGCAGCGACTGCATCGTCCTGAGCCCGTCGTGCTCGGCAGCACCGACCACGTCGGCGTGCCGCACGGTGCGGGTCAGCTCCGCGCTCAGCCGGTTGATCGACTGAACCAGCTCCGCCGTCCGGTCCAGCAGCTGGCCGTCCACCAACCCGTGCAGGTCGTCGGCCGCGAGGGCGTCGACAGCGGAACGCAGTTCGCTCACGACACCCCCCAGGACGTTCGATCAGGTGTTCGAAGTCTATCGCGGCGGCGATTGTCCGACAACCCGAAAGCGCAGCTCAGAGCACCAGTTCGCCGTCCCGCACGACCGTCCGCCCGCCGGCCAGCACCAGCGACCGACGAGGCGCTCGGACCAGGGCGTCGGGGACGTTCTCGGCGTCCAGCAGCACCACGTCGGCCCGTGCACCGGGGACCAGGTCGTGGACGTCCCGGTGCACGAACCGGGCACCGCCCGACGTGGCGAGCTCGACGGCGGCGGTGAGGTCGCCGTCGGTGCGCAGCCCGTGCAGCCGGGCGAAGTCCAACGCCACGCGCAGCAGGTCGCCGTCCCCGAACGGGGACCAGAGGTCACGGATGCCGTCGGTGCCCAACCCGAGCCCGACCCCGCGCGACCGCATCCCCGCCCAGGGCAGCGGGGCCGAACGGACCGGCGCCACCGTCGTCCACGCGACGTCCAGCTCGGCGAGCTCGTCCAGCAGCCGCTCCTGGCGGGCGGGCGGCAGCTCCCCGAGGGCGAACCCGTGCGAGACCGTGACCCGCCCCTGCAGGCCGGCGTGCCGGACGCGGTCGAGCAGCAGGTCGTAGGTGAAGCCACCGAGCTCGCCGCCGTCGTGCACGTGCAGGTCCAGCCCCACACCGCGCCGGACGGCGATGTCGACCAGACCGTCGAGCTGGGCGACCGGGTCACGGTCGATGGACGCCGGGTCGAGCCCGCCGATGCTGGCGACGCCGTCCGCAGCGGCCCGGTCCAGGAACTCCAGCACCCCGGGACGACGCACGACGCCGTCCTGGGGGAAGGCCACGAGCTCCACCTCGACGGCCCCGTCGAGCGCGGCCGCAGCCTCCCGGACCACCTCGATGCCGCGCAGCTCGACACCGAGGTCGACGTCGACGTGGGTGCGGACGGCCGTGGTGCCGTGCCGCAGCAACTCGCGCAGCACCGCGACGGTCGAGTCCACGCTCGGGATGCCCAGCGCATCGCGCTCGGCCCGCTCGTGGGCGATCCGACCCTGGGTCGTCGCCTCGCCGCCGTAGGAGACCCAGGGTCGTCCCCACCAACTCTTGTCGACGTGGGCGTGTGCGTTGACGAAGCCGGGCAGGGCGAGCAGCCCGGCACCGTCGAGTCGCTCGCGGGCCGGTGCACCGCTGCCGGCCGGGACGACGGCCTCGATCCGGCCGTCGGTGACCAGCACGTCGACCGGGTCCGCTCCCCAGGGACGGACGTCGGACAGGACCAGGTCGATCATCGCGCTCAGCGCTTCTGCCGGCGGCTGCCGCCGTGCCAGTCCTCGGTAGCGCCGACCTCGCCGGGCTCCACGCCGAAGCTGCGCAGCTGGGGCCGCTCGCGCAGGCTCCGCTTGAGCTCGGTGAAGCCGCTGAAGGACGCCAGCCCGATGACGTGGTCCCAGAGCGCCACGGCGTCCTCGGGGTCGGGCAGCCGGCTGATCACCGGGCCGAAGAAGGCGAGCCCCTCGGGCGGGCGGAGCTGCAGGATCGGGGTGCCGACGTCCTTGCCGGTCAGGTCGAGCGCCTCGTCGGTCTCGGCCTGGATGCGCGCGTCGAGGGAGGCGTCCTCGAGGGCGTCGGCGAGTACTGCGTCCCAGCCGAGTCCCTCCAGCACGGGGACGACGAAGTCCGTCGTACCGCGTCGGTCGTGGCCGGGGGTCCCGCCCTCGACCGGGGCTGCGTCGTGGATGCCGTGGCCGAGTGCGGTGTAGAGCCGGCCGACAGCGTCGTCCCCGTGTTCGTCGCGGACCCGGGCGGCCACCCGCAGCAGCCGCAGACCGGCG
This sequence comes from Geodermatophilus sp. Leaf369, assembly GCF_001424455.1. NCBI lineage: Bacteria > Bacillati > Actinomycetota > Actinomycetes > Geodermatophilales > Geodermatophilaceae > Geodermatophilus > Geodermatophilus sp. Leaf369. The sequence continues at coordinate 568,660 of NZ_LMQA01000004.1, forward strand.
GTGTGGCCGGCCTCGTACTCCGGCGGGAAGTGGGCGTCGTAGTCGACGTGGGCGTTGAGCAGCCGCAGGGAGATGAAGCGCCACTCGACCTCGTACTCCCGCTGCCGGGCCACCTCCTCCACCCAGCGGCTGGTCAGCCAGGCGAAGGGACAGACCGGGTCGAACCAGAAGCGCAGATCAGCCATGGCCCGAGTCTGCCCGCCCTCCCTCGGACGGGGGGCTCACGGATCGTCACCGTCCGTTCCCGCATCTCCATCCCATCGGGCGACGCGCTTCACCGGGCCCCGGACGGCATCGTCTCGTTCTACTAGGTGTAGTCGTCCGATGACCGTGAGTGGAGGTGTGCCCGATGTCCGAGTCCCGACGTGGGGTCCGCCTCTCCCGGTTCGCCGGNGACGGTGCCGATCGCGAGGAGGTGGCCTCCATCCCATCGGGCGACGCGCTTCACCGGGCCCCGGACGGCATCGTCTCGTTCTACTAGGTGTAGTCGTCCGATGACCGTGAGTGGAGGTGTGCCCGATGTCCGAGTCCCGACGTGGGGTCCGCCTCTCCCGGTTCGCCGGACGTGCGCTGACCGTGGCCGGCCTGGGTGTCGGCTTGTGGCTGGCTGGTCAGGCGACCGCGTCGGCGCAGGCCGAGCAGCCCTCGCTGCTGTCGAGCGTGACCGCTCCGGTCGCCGACGTGGTGACGGCGGTGACCGCCCCGGTCGCCCCGGTCGTCTCCCAGGTCGCCGCGCCCGTGGCTGCTCCCGTCGCCCAAGTCGCCGCCCCGGTGGCCCAGGTCGTGGTGCCCGTCGTGGCCCCGGTCGTGCAGGTCGCCGCGCCCGTGGTGGCGCCGGTCGTCCAGGTCGCAGCACCCGTCGTGCAGGCCGTCGCCCCCGTGGTGACACCCGTCGTCGAGGTCGTCGCCCCGGTGGTGGACCCGCTGGTGGAGAGCCTGTCGCCGGTCACGGACGCCCTCGCGCCGGTGACCGACGTGATCGCTCCGGTCGTCACTCCCCTGGCTCCCATGACGGACCCGCTGACCCCCGTCGTCGACCTGACCTCACCTGCCTCCATCGCGTCGACCTCCGTCGTCGCAGCACCCGACGCCTCCCTCGAAGCCTCGGCCCCGGTCACTCCTGCTCCGACCACGACGCCGCACACCGGTGCCGTGGCCGAGCTGACCGACGCTGCGGGTACGTCGGTCGAGCACTCCGTGGGTGCTGCCGTGCAGGCTGCGACCCAGACCGTGGACGCGCCCGTCGCGCCGGTCTCCCCCACCTCCCCCCCGGCTGCCCCGGTCTCCCCGACGGCTCCGATGAGTGCCTCCACCGGTTCCGTCGGTGGCCCCACCCAGCACGACCAGACCGCCGCGGACCTCTCCGCCGCCGTGCTGGCCGCCGACGCC
>NZ_LMQA01000005.1:0-285853 GCF_001424455.1 Geodermatophilus sp. Leaf369
CTTCACCGCCATGGGCGGCTACGCCCCGACCATCGGCATCATCGGCACCGTCATCGGGCTCATCCACGTGCTGGAGAACCTGAACAAGCCCGAGACGCTCGGGGAGCTGATTGCCGCCGCGTTCGTGGCGACGCTGTGGGGCGTGCTGTCGGCCAACGTCTTCTGGCTGCCGATGGCCGCCAAGATCACCCGCACCAGCGACCTGCAGGCCGCCCAGATGAACCTGCTCGTCGAGGGCATCTCGGAGATCCAGGCCGGCACCAGCCCGCGCACCGTCCGGCAGAAGCTGACCAGCCTGGTGCCGCCCAGTGAGGCCGCGTCCCTGCGGGTGGTGTCCTGACCGGGTGACCGGTCGCTGCTGCTGCTGCCGTTGGCGGCTCAGCCGGGTGTCACGGTCATGGTCCCCACCTGGCCGAGGGCCAGGTGGAAGGAGCATTCGAAGGGGTAGTCACCGGGGGCGGTGACGTCGAAGTCGATGGTGGCCTCATCACCTGGCCCGAGGATGGGGATCTCCTCGGTGATGGCGGCGGGTCCCTGGCCTGCGCTGAAGAGGAAGTTGTGGGTCATCTGGGTCGCTTCGCTGGACAGGGTGAGCCGTACGGGTCCTGGTGCGACCGTGAAGGCCTTTGGGAGGAAGACGAAGTCGTCGTTGACGACCAGGGTCACTTCCTGGGTCCCGTCGGCTGCGGTGGTCACCGCGGCCGGGGAAGAGGCGTTGCCGCCGCTGACCGAGGAACCGGCGGGTTCATCACCGCCTCCCGAGCAAGCCCCCAGCAGGGGGGCACTGGTACCGAGGGCAACCGCTGCCAGGAACCCGCGGCGGGTCAGGGGCAACCCGACGGTGGCGCCCAGTGGTCCTGTCCCGCTGGTGGTGGCCATGCCCCCCACTCAACCATCTGCGACTAACAGCCTTAGTAGGAGCGGGTGGGGCAGTAGGTGGCAGTCGGGATCAGAACGACACGGCGCACAGGTGATTGAGTGCCGCCACGACGGTCGGGGCCACGGTCACCAGCAGTGGAACGCCGACCAGGGCCACGACGCCGACCAACACCATGCCCTGGCGCCCCCGTTCCAGCGGCAGGGCTGGGGCGAGCAGCCGGCCCACCCGGGCGGTGGTGGCGTGGGTGGCGGCTCCCCCGGCCATGGCGAATGCGGCGCCGGGAGCCTGCATCGAGGCCAGACGGACGATCGCTGAGGCGACGCTGAGGCGGTCGACCCGCTGGACGGCGCTGTCATCGGCAGCCATCTCGATCAACCGACGAGTCTGGGCGGTGGCGGTGGCGAAGAGTCCCACGCGCGGGAAGGCGCGCTGCAAGGACTGGGAGAGCACCACGGCGATGTGGTGCCGGGCATTGAGGTGCGCCCGTTCGTGGGCCAGCACCCCGGCCAGCTCGGCGGGGGTCAGAACCTCCAGCGCCCCCGAGGTGATGACGACCTGCGCCGAGCGGCCGGGCACACAGAAGGCGGCTGGGGCCGCGGCCTGCACCACGTGCACGCCCAGCCGGGGGTCCGCGGCACTGATCAGGGCCAGGGAGTCTCGGACCCGCCGCCGGTCCCGGTGCGCCCCGATGGCCTCCACGGTCACCCACCCCACCGTCCACGTCACCGTCGCGGCGCTGATCAGCAGCCCGATCGCTGGCTCCAACGAATCGCCGTGGAAGCCGTAGGCGTCCTGGATGCTCTGAGCGCAGGCGTGCACCCACCCGGCGATGTCGGTGACCCAGACAGTGGCCGGGACCAACAATGTCAGTCCCATCAGGACCGGCACGGCCACTGCCGACAGGCACAAGGCCTGCCACAGCCCGATCGCCAGCTTCGGGGACCTCTCCACCCACCCCGCGTGGCGCAGGCGAGGCCCCAGCAGCAGGAGAGCCACACCCGCTGCACCCAGGATCCAGGTGGCGGTCACGCCGGAGTGTCCTTCTCGGTCTGGGCGGCCCGAACAGCCTGTTGCAGCTGCGTGACGACCGCGGGGTCGAGGTCGGCGACGAAGTGCATCAGCACGGCACCGGGGTCCCCGGCGTCTTGCAGCACACCCTGCAGCAGGGCCGCTGAGTGCTCGGCGCGAGACCGCAGGGGGCGGTAGCTCCAGGCCCGCCCGTGCATCTCCCGGGTCACTTCGTTCTTGCGGTGCAGGTTGTCCAACACGGTCATGACCGTCGTGTAGGCCAGGGTCTTGGGTGTCTGCAGGGAACCCAGGACGTCGCGGACCGTCGCCGGCTCCCCGCGGTCCCACAGCACCTGCATGATCGCGGCCTCGAGGTCTCCGAACGGGCGCACGTCTCTCCCTGCAGATCGTTGTCGGTCTAGCGGTCGGTCCCCGGGGCGGCGCCGTCGGTGACCAGGGTGTGCGGCCGGGCCGACGTCCTCATCCTGCCCTGTCGGTCGGTGGCGGGCGATGACCTCGGTCTCGCGCCGTTCCTGACGGCACGGGTCGGGCACCTGACACATCTACTATGCTGCCTAGCAGACGGGGAGACCCGTGGCCGCTCCGCTCGGTGCGGCTAGAGCTGTGGAGAGAGGTCGCCGTGACCATCGCGCCGGTGCAGATCATCAGTCGACCCAGCCCCCCGATGCCGGAGGGCAAGGGCTCCCGACTGGCGGATCTGCTGCGCACGACCGACCACAAGAAGATCGGCGTGATGTACATGATCACGTCGTTCACCTGGTTCATGGTCGGTGGCCTGATGGCCATGCTCATGCGCGGTGAGCTGGCCCGGCCCGGGCTGCAGTACCTGTCCAACGAGCAGTACAACCAGCTGTTCACCATGCACGGCACCGTGATGTTGCTGTTCTTCGCGACGCCGCTGTTCTTCGCGTTCGCGAACTTGATCCTGCCGCTGCAGATCGGTGCGCCCGACGTCGCGTTCCCCCGCTTGAACGCCTTCTCCTACTGGCTGTTCCTCTTCGGCGGGTTGATCGCCATGTCGGGGTTCCTGACCCCTGGTGGGGCAGCAGATTTCGGGTGGTACGCCTACAGCCCGCTTTCTGATGCCACCAACTCACCCGGCGCCGGCGCCGACCTGTGGATCGCGGGGCTGGCAGTGTCGGGGCTGGGCACGATCCTGGGTGCGGTGAACTTCATCAGCACCATCGTCTGCCTGCGGGCGCCGGGGATGACCATGTTCCGGATGCCCATCTTCGTGTGGTCTTCCCTCATCACCAGCGTGCTCATCCTGCTGGCCTTCCCGATCCTCACCGCAGCCCTGTTCGCGCTGCTGGCCGACCGGCATCTCGGTGCTTTGATCTTCTCCGCCGCCAACGGCGGGCCGATGCTGTGGCAGCACCTGTTCTGGTTCTTCGGCCATCCCGAGGTCTACATCATCGCGTTGCCGTTCTTCGGGATCATCTCCGAGATTATCCCGGTGTTCAGCCGCAAGCCGCTGTTCGGCTACAAGGGCATGATCTTCGCGATCATCGCCATCGGCGCCCTGTCGCTGACCGTGTGGGCGCACCACATGTTCGCCACCGGCGCGGTGATCTTCGCGATCATCGCCATCGGCGCCCTGTCGCTGACCGTGTGGGCGCACCACATGTTCGCCACCGGCGCGGTGCTGCTGCCGTTCTTCAGCTTCTTGACCTACCTGATCGCGGTGCCCACCGGGATCAAGTTCTTCAACTGGATCGGCACCATGTGGCGGGGGCAGCTGACCTTCGAGGCCCCGATGCTGTTCTCCGTCGGCTTCCTGGTCACCTTCCTCCTGGGTGGGCTCACCGGCGTGCTGCTGGCCTCCCCGCCCCTGGACTGGCAGCTCAACGACTCCTACTTCGTGGTCGCGCACTTCCACTACGTCGTCTTCGGCACCGTGGTGTTCGCCGCCTACGCCGGCATCTACTTCTGGTTCCCCAAGATGTGCGGCCGGATGATGGACGAGCGGCTGGGCAAGCTGCACTTCTGGCTGACGTTCATCGGGTTCCACGCCACGTTCCTGGTCCAGCACTGGCTGGGCTCACAGGGGATGCCGCGCCGGTATGCCGACTACCTGGCCAGTGACAACTTCACCACGCTAAACACGATCTCCACGGTCGGGTCTTTCATCCTGGGTGCCTCGACCATCCCGTTCCTCTACAACGTGGTGCACTCCTGGAAGTACGGGCAGCTCGCGTTGCGCGATGACCCGTGGGGCCACGGCAACTCCCTGGAGTGGGCGACGTCCTCCCCGCCGCCGCGGCACAACTTCATCGAGATCCCGCGCATCCGCTCCGAGCGGCCGGCGTTCGAGCTGCACTACCCGCACCTGCAGCGACGGCTCCAGGAGGAGGCGCACGCGGGCAAGAAGCACGGGCCCTACGCCAGTGAACTGCTCGAGGGCACCGGCGCCCGACAGGGTGCCAACGACCCCGACCCGACCTGACCTGACACCACGGGGGAACCACAGGTCGCCAGCTGGCGACTAGACGAGGGGATCGCCGAGGCGGTCCCCGAGCACCCCGCAGCCCACCAGCCCAGGAGCCACCCTGTGACCGTGCAGTACACCACCCGAGCCCTGAGCCCCCGCAGCCTCCAGGCAGATCAGGGCGCATGGGGGTCTGGCACCAGAAGAACGTCGCTGCGTGCAGCGGTGGTCGTGGCATCGGTGCTGTTCGCTGTTCTGCTCGGGGCGCCCTCCGCGCAGGCGCACAGCGACCTGGAGTCCGCCAGCCCCGCGGTCGACGGCACCGTCGAGGAGGCCCCCGGCGCCTTGGAGCTCACCTTCACCGACGGGGTGCAGCCCGGGTTCGCCCAGATCGCGGTCCTGGACCCCAGCGGCACCGACGTGACCGATGGTGAACCCACCGTGCAGGGCGATGTCGTGACCCAGCCGGTCTCGATGGGTGGCGGCGGTGCCTACGGGGTCTCCTACCGGATCGTGTCCGCCGACGGCCACACCATCCAAGGCACCTACGGCTTCACCTTCACCCCAGCGGCGGTCACCGCCGACCCCGCCGACCCCACTCCCGCCGAAAGCACGGCCCCCCCGAGTGCGGACTCGACGCCGGCTGCATCGACACCGACCACGCCGAGCGCGGCCACACCGGCTGTTGATGAAGCAGCCCAGACAGGCGATTCAGGGGGCATCTCGGTGGCCACGATGATTGGTCTGGCCATCCTGGCGATCCTGCTGATCATCAGCTTCACCCTCGCGCGCCGCCGCCGGCTCAGTCACAAGGCGTGAGCGCCGGCCCCGACGAGGCACCGCACGGGTCAGCGGCGGGCGAAAGGCAACCCGCGCGGGCGGGACGAGCAGAACCTGCCGACCCCGGGGCGGCGCCGGCACCAGCGGACGCCCATTCAGCAGAGATGTCCTCAGGGGACGTCATGGTGGTCGCCCCCGCTGTGTCCACGCGGCGGCAGCGGGGGTGGCCGATGCCGGCGGGACCGGTCATCACACTCAGCGCTCTGATGATCGGGGTCGGCACGACCCTGGCGCTGTTGTGGGCGTCGGGTTCCCTCGTCGCCGAGGCGCTGCCCGGGATACCGGCCACCTCGGCCGCGGTCACCTGGGCCATCCCAGTGACCCGGGTCGTGGGCGACCTGGCGGCGGTAGCGACAGCGGGGTGCCTGATGGCCGCTGCGCTACTGGCCCCCGGGCACCGGCAGATGAGTGTCGCGGGTTACCGCTGGACACGGATGGCGACCTGGCCGGCAGCCGTGTGGCTGCTCAGCTCGATCCTGGTGGCACCCCTGCAGCTGGCGGATTTTCTGGGCACCGACCTGGCGTCGGTGAGCGCACGCGGCCTGTTCTCCTTCACCACGACCATCCCGCAAGGCCAGGCCCAAGCCGCAGTAGCGGTCTTGACCCTCGTCCTGGTCATCGGGTCCCGGCTGGTGCTCACCACAGCAGGCAGCGCGGCGCTGCTCCTCATCGCTTTGCTCGCCAGCCTCCCCCCGGTGTTCACCGGACACGCCGCCGGATCGGGCAGTCACCAGGCCGCGATCTCCGGTCTGGCGCTGCATGTACTCGGGGTGCTCGCCTGGGCCGGCGGGGTGCTCTCCCTGATCCTCATCCGCCGGGTGCCCATCGCCGCCTTGCAGGTGGCAGTGACCCGGTTCAGCGCGGTTGCACCGCTGCTCGTGCTGCTCGTCGCCCTCAGTGGTGTGCTCACAGCCGCGACGCGGCTGACCGGCGTCGCTGATCTGGTTGACACCGACTACGGCCGACAGGTCGTGATCAAGACAGCTGCGCTGCTGGCGTTGGGCGGGCTGGGGTGGGCCCACCGGCGCCGGACCCTCCCCAGCCTGGCCCGGGGAGACCACCGTGCCTTCCGCCGCTTGGCGATCAGCGAAGTGCTCGTCTTCGCAGCGACGATCGGTGTCGCGGTGTCCCTGTCGCGCACCCCTACCCCGCAAACCACGCCAAATCCGGGGGAGGAGGAGGGGAGCGCCTTCGACGCTCTGGGTTTCCCTCTCCCACCCAACCCCACCCCAGGACAGTGGTGGACCCAACTGTGGCAGCCCTACCCCGATCCGCTGTTCCCTGTCCTGATCGCCGGCGCGGTGGTGGCGTACGTGTGGGCAGTGCGCAGGAGGACCCAGGCCGGGCAGTCGTGGCCTTCCTGGCGCACTGCACTCCTACTGGGCGGTGCCACCGTGCTCCTGGTGGCAACGACCAGCGGGCTTGCTCGCTACGCCCTGGTCTCTGCACCCGCCCACGCCCTGCAGTACCTCCTGCTCGGCCTGCTCGGGCCAGCGTTGGTTCTCCGGGCAGCACCGGGTCAGCTGCTCACCGACCACCTCGACCGTCGATCACCCGCGACGGAACCAGTGATGGATGACAACCGGGGGGCCGCCCAGTGGCTGGAGGCCATCACCTCCAGCCGCGCCGCCCTCGTCCTGCGCCGGCCCGCACCAGCCCTGGCCCTCTTCGTGGTCGTTGTCTACCTGGGGTACACCGGCCCCGTGCTGGAGATCGTCATGCGATCCCACGCCGCCCACGTGGTGTCTGTGATCGCGACCTTCACCGCGGGCATGGTGCTCGTGCGGTCCTGGTTCGACAGCGACATCCCCCGCAAGCTGCGGGGGTGGTGGATCGCGGGCTGGACCACCATCCACGTGCTCGTCTCGGTTGCTTTGCTGACCTGGCCCACCGCGCTGGCGGAGGGCTGGTGGACCGAGATCGACCCGGCGTGGCGCCCTTCTGCACTCACCGACCAACGACATGCCGCCGTGGTGTTCCTACTGGTGGGGCTGATGACAGCCGGAGCGATCGCGGTCTGGGCACTGGCTCGAGCGTCGCGCTCACCGAGTCCGGTGCTGCAGGCAGAAAACTCGGACTCCTGACCAGGCGGCTACGCCACGCTGAGCCATCAGGACCCGACCCTGTGCGACAACACGACGCCGGGGGATACAGGCGGTCGTGACCGGAACGTGACCTCTACTAGTCAAGCTAGTAGCTTGATGGCGTCTGCTCAGGCCACGCGCCCTTCCTGGGTCCTTGGGCAGACCCGCCTAATCGTCGCCTGACCTCTGCGGGTCAGTCGGCGGGCCGGGGACCCATGTGTTCCTGGGGTGAATCTGCCACCGCGCAGTAGGGCTCCTTCCAGCCCGAACCCGTCAGCTAACTCGGTCGGTGGAAGGAAGAACGGAGCCCGCTGCACTGTGGCGACCCTGCACGACCCTCCCCAGAAGCTCAGCCCCCTCCACGGCGCCCGCAGCACGCGGGGCGCCCGCAGCTTGAGACCACGGGGGCGTCCGGCTGTCCTGGCCCTGCTCTGGGCTCTCGCCGCGACCGCAGGTCCCGGCATCGCATCAGCGGCACCGGCAGAGCCCACGGACAGCGCGGCAGCCCCGTCCCCGGGAACGTCCGCCGGCGTGCCCGGTGAGGAGACTGCCCCGCAGGAGGCGGCGCGTCTGGAGAGCCTGCTTGAGGCAGCCCAGCAACGGCTGGACCAGGCCACCGTCGAGGCCGAATCGACGGTCGAGCTGACCCGACTGGCCGCCCTGGAGCTGGACACAGCGACCGCCGCCGCCGCAGCGGCGTCTGCAGCAGCCCAGACCGCCCAGGCGGCGACGGACCAGGCGCAGAGCGAGGTGGCCGCCGCAGGGAGGGCGGCGTTCATGAGCTCGGGTGACCTCGCCCAGGCTGGGCTCCTGCTGGAGGCCGATGATCCCGAGGACCTTCTGGCCCGCGCCACCACGCTGGCGCTGCTGGCTGATGACCGCGCCGAAGACATCAGCGCATTGGAGGAGGTCCAGGGACAGCAGGAGACGGCCGATGCGAGCGCTCAGGAAGCCGTCCTGCGCCAGCAGGAGGCGCTGGGTGCAGCCCAGCAGGCCGATGCTGATGCCGCAGCCAGATTGGCTGAGGCTCAGCAGGGCTACGCAGCAGCATCCGCGGAGCGCGCTGCCCTTCAAGAGCAGCTGCAGGTTGCCCAGGTCGCAGCCCTCACCGAACAGGGCGTGGATGATCCCGAATCGGTCGTCGCCGCCGGTCAGGCCGCGGTGGCCGCCTCGGGCGGTGAGCTGGTGGCCGGCCAAGTCACGTCCTGTTATGGAGCGCGGTGGGGCACCAACCACAACGGCATCGACATCGCTGCCCCGATCGGCACGCCCATCTACGCCCCCGAGGGGGGCGTCGTCCTGAACGCCGGACCGGCCAACGGGTTCGGGCTCGCTGTCTACATCCAGCACTCCGACGGCACCATCACCCTCTACGGACACATCAACCAGTTCTTCGTCACCGCCGGTCAGGTGGTCGAGGCGGGGGAGCTCATCGCCGAGGTCGGTAACCGGGGCCAATCCACTGGCCCGCACCTGCACATCGAGACCCATGTGGGTGGCCTCTATGCCACCCGCACCAATCCGGCTCCATGGCTCGCCCAGCGTGGCATCACCTTGGGGGGTCGCTGCGCTTGACCATCAGTCGCGCGGCCAGCAGTGCCGACCGAGGTCCAGCCGGTGACCGACCCGGGTGACCCGTTCGGGGTGAGGACTCAAGGACGCCACCACGCCGGCCGTTAGTACTACGACAGGTAGTTGTCGTATCCGCTGGAGGCCAGGGCATCGTGAGCACTGCAACACCCCCACCCCGTGAAGATCACGGCCTGGGCCGTCGGCGACCTCGGGTGGGCGTGGCGGTCGGCGTGCTGGTGATCGCCTTGACCTGGTCGGCCGGGCCGGCGCAGGCGGCACCGCTCAACCCCAGCGACACCGAGATCTCGGCCGCCCAGGACGAGCAGGACGCCGCGGCCGCCGAGGTCGGACGTCTGGCTGCCACCATCGCCGACGCCCAGGCCCAACTCGAGCAGACCAACGCCGTCGCTGCCGCCGCCGCGGATGCCCAACTCGTCGCCGAGGCCGACCTGCTCCGCGCCCAGGAGGCCGCGGTCGTGGCTGCGGTGGAGCTGGAGGCGGCCACGCTAGCCACGCAGACAGCGCGAACGGCGGTGGGGGACCTTGGTGCCGAGACGTACATGCGTGCCGGGGACCTGGGCGGGATCAGCGCCCTGCTCGCCGCCGAAGGACCCTCGCAGATGCTGCAGCAGGCCGTCACTCTGGAGTACCTGGCCGCTGACCGGGTCAGCCTGCTGGAGGACCTGGAGACCGCTCAGCTGCGACAGGCCAATGCGACGTCACTGGCCGATGCAGCGGTCGAGGACAGCGCCGACGCGCAGGCCGCCGCAACCGCGGCAGCTGACACCGCGACCGCTGAACTCGCGCTGGCGCAGTCGGCCCTGGACGGACTGACCACCCAGCAGGCCGACCTGCAACAGCAACTCCAAAACGCCCAGATCCGGCTGTTGGAACTGCAGGGCCAGCGCGACGGGTACGCCGCCTGGCAGGCGCAGCAGCAGGCCGCCCAGCAAGAGGAAGCAGACCGAGCCGAGGCAGCTGCCCAGGTACTGGCCCAGACGGCAGCCCAAGCACGCGCCGGCAACGGGCAAGGCGTCGGCGGCGGTGCTGCAGCCACCGCGGTCCCCCCTCGCCCCGGGCCCGTCACTACGGCTCCGCGCCCCCCGAGTGCAGGTGGCGGCGTGGCGCCGACCAGCGGGCGCTTCACCTCCTGTTATGAGATGAGGTGGGGGCAGATGCACAACGGGCTCGACATCGCCGCACCCATCGGAACCCCCATCTACGCCCCGGTCGCCGGCCGGGTCGTGCGAGCCGGACCGGCGACAGGCTTCGGACTGGCCGTCTACATCCAGCACGACGACGGCACCGTGACCGTCTACGGCCACATCAACGACTTCTTCGTCACCACCGGCCAACGCGTCAGCGCGGGACAACTCATCGCCGAGGTCGGCAACCGCGGCCAGTCCACCGGACCGCACCTGCACTTCGAGGTGCACAGCCAGGGCATGTACCAGGGGCGGACCAACCCGATGCCCTGGCTGCGGGCCCGGGGAATCGAGATGGGCGGCCCCTGCAGCTGAGGACCCCTTCCCTTCCCCGCGCACGGTAAGGCATGCTGACATGCGCACACCCGCATGTCAGAGGAGACCGCGTCATGGGCCACGACCACAACCACGCACCCGCACCGGGGGCCACGGTCTCGGCCGGCTACCGCAAACGGCTGGTTGCGGTCCTGGCCATCACCGTCACCGTCCTGATCGTTCAGGTCGTGGGCGCGCTGATCTCCGGCTCGTTGGCCCTGCTCGCCGACGCAGGCCACATGGCCACCGACAGCCTGGGGGTGGTGTTGGCGTTGGTCGCGGTGACCCTGGCCCAGCGAGCTGCCTCGGCTCGGCGTACCTACGGCTGGCAGCGCGTTGAGGTGCTGGCAGCCCTGGGAAACAGCTTGCTGCTGCTCGGCATTGGGCTGTACATCGTGGTGCAAGCCGTCCAGCGCATCGGGGACCCCCCGGAGATCCGCTCCGGAGTGATGCTGGCCGCCGCTGTGCTGGGGTTGGTTGCCAATGGGGTCTCTCTGCTCATCCTCAAGGGCGGGCAGGACAAGTCGCTGAACATGCGCGGGGCCTACCTGGAGGTCCTGGGTGATGCGCTGGGCTCGATTGCCGTCATCGTCGCGGCGATCCTCATCATCACCACCGGGTGGACCGGTGCCGACGTCGTGGCATCGCTGGTCGTCGGGGCCCTCGTCCTGCCGCGGGCCTGGTCGTTGCTGCGCGACGCTCTGGACGTGCTGCTGGAGAACGCCCCTCGCGACGTCGACATGGCCCAGGTACGCCAGCACATCCTCGAGACCGACGGAGTGGTCGACGTCCACGACCTCCACGCCTGGACCATCACCTCGGGCTCCAAGGCGCTGTCGGCTCACGTGGTGGTCAGCGAGGACGCACTCGCCAACGGCCATGGCGGACGGGTGCTCGATGCGCTGGGGGGCTGCCTGGGTCAGCACTTCGACATGGAGCACTGCACCTTTCAGCTGGAGTCTGCATCCCACCGGACGCACGAGGCCCCAGTTCACGATTGAGGCTGTGCCAGTCCGACGCGAAGTCCCGATACCCAACTCGGGCGCCTTCGGTGCCGCTGCGGTGAAAGACGCGGAGGTGGTGGGGTTGAGCTCGGGGAATGCCTGGGCTGAGGTGGACGGTGGCGTCAACGAGCAGCGCGCTTACCGGGGCGCAGCGGGCCGAGGCGTCTGTGCCGCAGGAGCGGAGGCGGCCGGGGGCCTCACCCCCGGCGGAACGCCGTGCGGAAACCCATCCACAGAGCACAACGCCAGCAGACAGCGACGCCAGGCGTCGCCCCCAGGTAATGGACACCATTGCGAGGTCGGTCGCGGCCGCAGCAACCGCAGCCGACAGTCTCCAGTCGACCGTCGGGAGCTGATGGCGTCACGTCAGCACGGCCAGCAGCTGTTCGACAGTGGGGGAGCCGGCCAGTCCCGTGTCTGTGCGGTAGACCCGGCACGACAGGCCGACGGGTGCGTCTGGGTCGGCGAACGGGTCGACACCATCGATGAGCAGCGTGGGGGAGCCGCGGAAGCCGACGGCCGCGGCTTCTTCGGGAGTCGAGACCAACTGGTGGTCGACCTCCGTGTCGTCGCGACCGGACAACCTCAAAGCCTCCAGCACTCGGCCGTCAGCAACCTGCCAGTGGGGGCAGCCATCCAAGTACTGAAGTGCGACGTCCACGTCGACCTCCTAGGCCATTGAGGTGGGTCAACCCGCGCGGTAGGTCCACAGTGGCTGACACCCTGGTGAGTGTCCATCGCTAGGTCTTGGCCGGGGCATATCAAAACCCCCGTATACGGATCTACGTATTCCGGCCTACAACTTGGTCCGAAACCCGGTGGTCGCCAGGTGCCTTAGGTGGTGCCGTGGTGGGCGAGTGCGTCGTGGGGGTCGTGGTCGGCGGTGGCTGGGCTGATGTGCACGGTGGCGTCGATGAGCTTGGGGACGTCGTGGAGCAGTCGGTGGTGGATGTCGACGGCGATGTCGTGGCCGGAGGTGACGCTGAGGTCGGGGTCGACGGTGACGGCAGTCTCGGCGCGGAGGCGGTGTCCGGTCCAGCGCACCCGGAGTCGTTCGACGTCCAGGACGCCTGGGGTGGTGCGGATGCTGGCTTCGGCGGCGTCGAGGACCTCGGGTTCCACGGCGTCCATGAGCCGCCGGTAGACGTCGCGGGCGGCGTTCTTGAGCACGAAGAGGATCGCGACGGTGATGGCCAGGCCGACCAGCGGGTCGGCGAGCGGGAAACCGGCGAGCACCCCCAGGGCGCCGACGACGACGGCGAGCGAGGTGAGGCCGTCGGTGCGGGCGTGCAACCCGTCAGCGACCAGGGCTGCGGACCCGATCTTGCGGCCGACCCGGATGCGGTAGAGGGCGACGAGTTCGTTGCCCGCGGCGCCGATGAGGCCGGCGGCGATGACGACGCCGACGTGGGTGATCGGCTGGGGGTCGAGCAGGCGGCGGATCGATTCGTAGCCGGCCAGCACCGCCGACAGGGCGATCATGGCCACGATGAAGACTCCGGCGAGGTCCTCGGCGCGGTCGTAGCCGTAGGTGTAGCGGCGGGAGGCGGCGCGGCGCCCGAGCAGGAACGCGATCCACAGCGGGACGGCGGTGAGGGCGTCGGAGAAGTTGTGGACGGTGTCGGCCAGCAGCGCGATCGAGCCGGTGAACCACACGACGACGGCTTGGGCCATCGCCGTGACTAGCAGCACGATGAGGCTGATCTTCAGGGCGCGGATGCCCTCGGCGCTGGATTCCAGGGCGGAGTCGATGGAGTCGGCCGAGTCGTGGCTGTGTGGCCGGAAGAGCCCCAGTACGAACCCCCTCAGCCCCGTGGGGTGGTCGTGACCGTGGTCGCCGTGGGGGTGGTCATGCCCGTGGTCGTCGTGCCTGTGGTCGTCGTGGGGGTGGTCTCGGTGCGGATGGTCGTCCACGACTCTTGTGTGGTCGTTGTGGGTGGCGGCGGTGGTCTGGTGCGCGGGGGTGTCCTGATCGTCCGCGTCGGGGGTGTGCTGGCCGGGGGGTGTGGTCATGACGTGGCCTCGTCGCTGCGGGTCGGTAGAGCGGTGATGTCGGCGTCGGGCCGGTGGTGGTCGGGTACCGAGGCGGTGGCGTGGTCGGCGTTGTAGACGGCGTCGGTGACCAGCTGGGCGATGTGGTTGTTCTCCAGCCTGTAGAACACCGACGTGCCCTCCCGGCGGGTGTGCACTAGACGGGTCATCCGCAGCTTGGCCAGGTGCTGGGACACCGAGGCCGGGGTCTTGCCCACGTGGTCGGCGAGTTCGTTGACCGACAGCTCCCGGTCGATGAGTGCCCACAGCAGCTGAATGCGGGTGGCATCGGAGAGCATCCGGAACACCTCGACGGCTAGGTCCACCTGGTCGGCGGGCAACACAGGCCGCCTTGATCTGCTATCCGCATCCATACGCAGAGAGTAGGGCATGGATGAGGTGGGCGGCTAGACGCACCCCAGGGGCCGGTGGATGCGACGCACTCACCGGCACCACTGCGGCGTGTCTGCGGGTGTCGCGGAGGGACGAAGGGCCTGCCTCGCCCGGCTGGGGGCAGATGTCGCAGGCGGCTCACAAACCCCCGTATATGGATCGACGGATTCCGTGTCACAACTAGGTCCGAAACCGCTAGGGCCCTGGTCTGCGGGGTCGATGCAGTGCTCGGCTCCGACGGTCGTCGTCCCCGATGTGCATGGATCGTCCGTGGTGCAGTGGTGTCAGGAGCGGGCTGGTCGGATGTGACTGCGGGAACCGTGGATAGAGCTCCGCTGCGCGTCCGAGGCCCATTCTGTGGGCCGGAACTGGCTGTCCTGCCAGGCGACGCCCGGGTCCGGCCCAGTCGGGTGCCTGGCATGTCCCGGGGGTCGACGGTCAGCGCAGCAGGGCCCCGGTGAGGACCCCGCGCGCCGTGCGCAGGGCGACTGTCGCCCAGGCCCCCAGCAGCGCGGCGAAGAGCATGACGGCCGCGACCTGCAGGAAGGTCTCGCCGGTGTGCAGGGCGAGCCCGGACGTGCCGGTGACGACGGTGCCGACGGGGAAGGTGAAGGACCACCAGGTGAGGGTGAAGGGCAGGTGCGCCCGGGCAGTGCGGACGGTGACGGCGAGGGCGATGCCGGCCCACATCAGCGCGAACCCCCACACCGGGAGCCCGTAGACCAGCCCCATGGCCTGGAAGGCGGTGGCGTAGGGCTCGGGGACGGCGAGGTGGGCCTGGCTGCCCAGGTTGTTCGCGGCGGTGATCGACTGGCCCAACGGGCCGAGCACGATCCACAGCGTGGGCACCATGGCGGCGGCGCCGATCTTGTGCCGGGCCAGTCGGCCCCACACCAAGGTGATCACCACGAGGCTGGCCAGCAGCGAGAGCCCGAACATCGACCAGCACAGGGTGAACAGGGTGGTGCGCAGCTGTCCGGCGGGCAGTTCGGGGACCAGCAGGGCGCCGGTGGCCGCGGACACCATGGGCGGGACGACGGGCATCAGCCACCCACCGAACGCGGCGTCCTCTGCGACGTCGTGGCGGGTGAAGACCAGGTACGGGAGGCCGACGGCGGTGACCAGGCCGTAGACGGTGCCGGCGACCCACAGGACGGCGAACACCCACAGTGCTGCGGTGGCGCCGATGAGGTCGGCGCCGACGAGGTGGGTGGCGACGCCGAAGGCCAGCAGGCCCATCGGTGGGGCGCCGTAGAAGTGCGCCATGACCGGGTTGTCGGCGTGCCCACGGGCGGTGTCGGGGTGGTAATGCCAGTGCGCGAGGGTGGCGGCCGAGACGGCCAGCAGCAGCACCCCGGCCATCACCCACACCACCTGTGCCAGGACCTGCAGGCCCGGGACGGTGACGGGCAGGGTGGCTGCAGCGGTGGCCACGATGGAGGTGCCCATGACCGAGGCGAACCAGTTGGGGCCGATGGTGGCCACGGCCAGTCGCCTGTCGTCGGCGCTGCCGAACAGGCCCGGTTGGGGGGTGGGCTGGATCGCCGTGCTGGTCATGGGCCCATCCTGCGCCGGTGCAGACCCTGCCGGTAGCCGCCACGTCGTTGTGCATGCACAAGTTCGGGTTGTGGGGCTCGGCGACAGGGCCTAGCGTCGCACCGGTGCAGGAGACACTGCGAGAGCTCAAGCTCGCCCGGGTGGACGCCCCGCACGTCGCGCCGCTGAACGCGCTGGTCCGGCGGTGGCGGGGCCGAGGTCGGGCGGTGCCGTGGTTCGACCCGGACGGCGGGGGCACCGGTGCGCGGGTGCTGCTGCTCCTGGAGAGCCCGGGTCCGGCGACGATGGCGCTGGGGGAGCGCGGGTTCTCCTCCGAGGACAACCCGGACCCCACGGCGCGGGTGCTGCGGGCCGCGCGGGAAGCGTCCCCGCTGGGGGCCGTGGACTGCCTGCGGTGGAACGTCGTCCCGTGGGCGCTGGGCACCCCCGAGGCCTGGCGCAACCCACGGGCGGCCGACCTGGTGGAGGCCGGTCCAGCTCTGGCCGAGGTCCTCGAGCTGGTCCCGCGGTTGCGGGTCGTCGTCCCGCTGGGGACGGCGGCACTGGCCGGCTGGATGCGGTACCTGACGATGCACCCACCCGTGCACCCGGTGGCGACCCTGGCGGTGCCGCACCCCTCCCAGCGCAACACCCACGCCCGGACCGAGGCCGACCAGCGGTTGCAGCACGCCCTGGACGCCGCAGCAGCATGGCTGCCGGAGCTGACGGCGTGCCGCTGAGTCCGCACGTGCCCGAGCTGGGGGCGTTGGAGCTGTTGTTGGACGTGGTGGCCACCGGCAGCATCGGTGCCGCCGGGCGCCGGCACGGTGTCAGCCAGCAGGCCGCCTCGGCCCGGCTGCGCACCCTCGAGCGGCAGGTGGGCGTCGCCGTCCTGGAGCGGCGGGCCCGCGGCACCCGGCTGACCGAGGCGGGGACCGCCTTCGCCGCCTGGGCGGCTCGCGTGGTGGAGGCAGCCACCGACCTGGACGCCGGCCTGACCGCACTGCGTCACCGGGGATCGGCGCGGTTGCGTTTGGCGGCGAGCATGACCGTGGCCGAGCACCTGGTCCCGGGGTGGTTGGCTGCCCTGCGGGCGCACGGGGGCGTCGAGCAGATCACGTTGACGGCCACCAACAGCGCCGCCGTGGCCGACCTGGTGCGCGCCGGCGCCGTGGACCTGGGGCTCGTCGAGGGACCGGATCCCCTGTCCGACCTCTCGCAGGTCGTGGTGGGCACCGACGACCTGGTGCTCGTCGTCGCTGCGGACCACCCCTGGGCCCGTCGACGACGGCCGGTGGGCGCCGCCCTGCTGGCCCGCACCCCGCTGGTCACCCGGGAGGTCGGCTCGGGCACCCGCACCGCTCTCGAGCAGGCCCTGGGCGCCCCGGGCCCGGCGCCGGTGCTCGAGCTCAGCACGGCGACCGCCGTCCGGGAGTCCGTCCGGGCCGGGCTCGGCCCGGCCGTCCTGCCCCGACTGGCGGTGGCCGGTGACCTGCGCGACGGCCGGTTGGTCGCAGTCGGCCTCACCGGGGTGGACCTGGGCCGGCGGTTGCGGGCCGTGTGGGTGGGGCCCACCGACCGACCCCCCGCCGGCCCGGCCCGCGACCTGGTGGCCACGGCGACGGCACGAGTCCCCCCGCCCGAACCGCGGAGGAAGAGTGGCGCGGGCGGGGTGACAGACGCCAGTCGGCAGGACCACCGCTGAGCCCGGCGATGGAACGCCGCCGAGCTCGCGACGCCTGAACCGTGCTTCAGGCCTGATGGACCCCCGGACAACGGGAGAGGACCGCTCGACCACGGATCACCCGACCAGTGCCCAGCGCTGGTGTTCGACCCCGACGCACCGGTGCCGGGACGGCGGTGCGCCGGGGGCGGCGCACCTTGCATCCGGCGTTGCCGGCCCCGTCACGATCGGCACGCTTGCATGATCGTCGTGGGCACCCACCCCCGAGACCGGGACAGCCCATTGCCTGCCCTGGTCGACGACTCCTGGACACCAGGGTCACCCCGGTGCTCGTCGTCCCGCCCCACTGACCTTCCCGGAGCGCACACCGCAACCCGTGTCGCAGTGCATCCAGTGCGGACGACAAGACCCTGTGTACGGATCGACGGATCTCGCTGCGCAACTCGTCCCGGAAGAGGACGGGCGGCCGGCTTGTGTGATGGCAGGGCCCACAGCTCGAGTGCGCAACGCCACCGGAGGAACGATCCGAGCCGAGCGTCGGGGAGTGGTCACGCCTCGACCTCGATCCGGTGGGTCGACGCCGCGGAGGCGCCGGGATCTGGGCGGTGGTGGTCTGGCCCTGTGGGCCCGGGTCGGAGGTCGAGGCGTCGCAGCAGTTGGGCGTTGAGGGCGACGACGATCGTGGATGCGGACATGAGCAGCGCGCCGATGGACATGGGCATGACGAATCCGATCGGGGCCAAGACCCCGGCGGCCAGGGGCACGGAGATCAGGTTGTAGCTGGCGCCCCAGGCCAGGTTCTGCACGCTCTTGCGGTAGGTCGCGGCCGACAGGTCGATCACCGAGACGACCGAGCGGGGGTCCGCTGAGGCCAGCACGATGCCGGCGGACGCGATCGCGACGTCGGTGCCGGCGCCGATGGCGATGCCGACGTCTGCCTGGGCCAGGGCGGGGGCGTCGTTGACGCCGTCGCCGACCATGGCGACGCGTCGTCCTTCGGCCTGGAGGTCGGCGACGGTGGCGGACTTGTCCTCGGGACGGACGCCGGCGAAGTACCGGTCGATGCCCAGCTGAGCGGCCACGGTGCCGGCGACGGCTTCGGCGTCGCCGGTGATCATGACGACCTGGGCGCCGCGGTCGCGGAGCTGGTCGACCGCGGCCCGGGATTCGGGTCGGATCTCGTCGGCCAGGGCGAGGGCGCCGATCACGACCCCGTCGGCCAGGACGTGCAAGATGATCGACCCCTGCTTGCGCCATTGGTCGGCGACCGGGAGCTCGGCGGCGCCGGCCTGGGCGAGCAGGCCGGGTCCGCCGACGGCGACGGCGCGGCCTTCCACGGTGGCTTGCACGCCGATGGCGGGGGAGGAGGTGAAGTCCGCGGCGGTGGGGTTTGTCAGGCCGCGATCGGCGGCGGCCCGGACGATGGCTTGGGCCAGGGGGTGCTCGGAGTCGGTCTCGGCGGCCGCGGCCAACGCGAGTACGCGGTCGGCGTCGAAGATCTGGCCGGGGTCGGCGGTGGGGTGGTCGGCGGTGCGGATGTCGGTGAGGGTGGGTCGGCCGACGGTGAGGGTGCCGGTCTTGTCGAACAGCACGGTGTCCACGGTGCGCATGGCCTCCATCTGCACCCGGTCCTTGATCAGGACCCCGGCGCGGGCGGCGCGTTCGGTGCCGATGGAGATGACCAGCGGGATCGCCAGTCCCAGGGCGTGCGGGCAGGCGATGACCAGCACGGTGATGGTCCGGATGACCGCGTCCTCCGGTGCGCCGATGGTCGACCACACGATGGCGGTGAGGATCCCGGCGCCCAGGGCGAACCAGAACAGCCAGCCGGCCGCGGTGTCGGCCAGCCGCTGCGCCCGGGACCCGGAGGCCTGGGCGTCGGCGACGAGCTTGCCGATCCCGGCCAGGGTGGTGTCCTCCCCGGTGGCGGTCACCTGGACGCGGATGCCGGAGTCGGTGGCCACGGTGCCGGCGACCACCGGGTCCCCGACGCCGCGGGTGACGGTCGGGGACTCACCGGTGATCATCGACTCGTCCACCGCGGCCGAGCCGTCGGTGACCCGCCCGTCTGCCGGGATCCGGCCACCGGGCCGCACGACGACGACATCTCCGACCTGCAGGTCGGCCGGTGCCACGGGAACGATCTGGCCGTCCTGGACGCGTTGGGCCTCATCGGGCAGCAGTGCTGCCAGGGAGTCCAGCGCCGAGGACGTCTGGGCCAGGGACCGCATCTCGACCCAGTGGCCCAGCAGCATGATGACCACCAGCAGGGCCAGCTCCCACCAGAAGTCCAGCCCGTGGGGCACCAGCCCCAGCGTCGAGGCCCACGACGACGCGAACGCCACCGTGATCGCCAGCGCGACCAGCAGCATCATCCCGGGCTTGCGGGAGCCGATCTCGTCCACGGCGCCGGTGAGGAACGGCCGACCGCCCCACAGGTAGATGACCGTCCCCAGCACCGGGGACACCCACGACAGGCCGGCGACGTCGGGCAACGGGTAGCCCAGGATCGAGGCGAACATGCCCGAGGCGGCCACCGTCGGCACCGCCAGCAGCAGGTTCCACCAGAACAGCCGCCGGAACACCGCCACGTGCCCGCCGTGCCCGCCGTGGTCCTCGCGCCCGCCGGCGGGCGCGGCAGTCGGGTGGTCGTCGGCCTGCTGTGGGGAGGTGTGGTCGGCCTGGGTGGCCGGTGGGTGGTGCTGGCTGTGCGACATGATGCCTCCATACCCCCGGGGGGTACCCAAGTAGAAGCCCTTCATACCACCGGGGGGTACCGGTGGCCAAGGGATGACGTCGAGAAGGTCGAGCCAACTGGGCCCGGTGGTTGCGGCGGCACGCGCCCGGGATCGACCTGGGCCCGGCGGGGAGGCGCCGGTGCAACGCCTGCGCCTCCCCGCCGGCTGGGTGTTACTGGGTCGCCAGGCTCTCCAGGAGCTGTTCCATCTCGGTGATCTCGGCGCCCTGGGAGGACTTGATGTCCTGGGCCAAGGCGATCGCCTCGGGGTCCTCGCCGTTGTCGATCTCGGTCTGGGCCATGCCCACGGCGCCGGTGTGGTGCTCGAGCATCATCTGCAGCCACATGCGGTCGAACTGCACGCCGCTGGCGGCCTCGAGGGAGGACATGTCCTCCTCAGTCATCATCCCGCCCATGGCCGAGTGGTCCATGCCGGACATCTCGCTGTCGGCGCTGTCGGCGCTGTCGGCGCCCCAGGTCTCCAGCCAGCCGTTGAGGGTGTCGATCTCCGGCCCCTGGGCGGCCTGGATGCGGGCGGCCAAGTCCAGGACGTCGGGGTCGGTGGAGCGGTCGGCGACCAGGTCGGCCATCTCCACCGCCTGCTCGTGGTGCGGGATCATCATCTGGGCGAACTCGACGTCGGCGTCGTTGAACGGCGCGTCGGCCGGGACCGACGTCGAGGACTCCGACGTAGCAGTGTTCGTGCCACCGGAGCAGGCCGACAGGGCCACCGAGCCGGCGATGAGGGCACCGACGAGTGCCGCGCTACGGGTCGAGCGGAGGAACGCGGGGTCGTTGAACACAGGAACTCCTGAAGGGTGCGACGCCCGGGCGTGGCCAGGGCGCGAGAGGATGAGGGCAGGTCGAGCACGCGACGTGGGGCCCCGACAAGGGCACCGGCGTCAGGTGGTTCGGCCTAGACCCTCAGCACGCACAGGCGACTGAGTTCAGGGGCTGGTGCGCAGGCTGCAGCGCGGTCGACGACGACCCGCACGTGCCCAGCTGCGCGGGTGTAGATCGTCCCGAGTCGACGGTGGGCCAGCCACGCGGCCAAGGCGGCCAGCACGGCACCGACACCGCCGGCCAGCACCGCCAGGCACACCATCAGCGCATGCGCTGCGGAGCTGTGCCCATCGGGCTGATCGGTGGAGTGACCGGCATCCACGTCCGGCATCGCCGCACCCGCGACGACCAGCCCCACGACGGAGCCGGCAGCCGCGGTGGGCGAGTGAGCGGTGGCCGCCGACGTGTGGGTAGACGCACCGGTCATGGCCGAGTCAGCAGCAGCGCAACTGAGGCCGTGCATGGTGAACACCGCGACCAGCAGCAGCAGCGTCCACAGCAGGCGAGCCCGCATGACACCTCCACCACTAGACCGGATACCCCACCAGGGTAGGCAGACGATCGCCCTACCCGCGTCACGACCATCAGTTGCCGCCCGTTTCGGACGGTCCGCATCGAGCTGTTCTCGGTCCTGTGCAGTCGTGACGCAGTGCGCGATGAGCTGGGTTGTCAGATACCCCCGGGGGTAATTAGGTCTGAGGCGTCAGCGGGAGGTGAGAACTCGACCCTCTGGGCCCACCACGCTGATCGTGTCGATCTCTGTGTAGGGAATCGATGAGGCGCCGCGGACTTCGATTGCTCTGGCCGGGGTGGCCGACCAGGTGGCCGCCTGCTCAGGTACTCCGCCTCCCGATCTGGTCACTTCCAGCACGAACGGCCCACCGTCGGGGAGTCCAGACACCCTCACGGTGAGGGCAGTGCCCCAGGGCATGTCGACCAGTGACACATCGCCATCCGCCTCCGAGAGCCCTGTTGCGCTCAACGACACGATGGAGGCCGGTGCCGGGGTCTCCCGGACGGCGGCGGTCCCCACCGCGGCCAGGGCAGCCACCGTCGCGGCGATGACCCCCGTACGCACCATGCTGCTGCGACGGCGGCGCCGCCGGTCCTGCCCGACACCGTCGAGCAACCGGGGGAGCAGCCCTTCCAGTCCCTCACCGGGCGGGGTGCTGGGCGCACCGTCGTCCCACGGCGCGCTTCCTGCGGGAAGGCGGCGGAGGAGGCCGGGCAGGGGCGCGGATCGACTCAGCTCTTCACGGCAGGTCTCGCAACGGCTCAGGTGGTCCTCGAGATCGCGGCGGTCGCCGGTGCCGAGACCACCCAGAACGTAGGCCCCCAGCAGCAGCCGCAATTCCTCATGGCGGTCGGTCACCGGACGACTCCCATCTCTTCGAACACCGTGCGCAGAGCCCGGACGGCGTAGTAGCTGCGGGACTTGACGGTGCCCTCGGGAACACCGAACAGCAGGGCGGTCTCAGCCACGGTGCGCCCCTCGTAGTGCAGCGCGCGGACGACGTCCCGGTGT
The DNA here is from genome assembly GCF_001424455.1 of Geodermatophilus sp. Leaf369. Taxonomy (NCBI): domain Bacteria; kingdom Bacillati; phylum Actinomycetota; class Actinomycetes; order Geodermatophilales; family Geodermatophilaceae; genus Geodermatophilus; species Geodermatophilus sp. Leaf369. The sequence continues at coordinate 22,107 of NZ_LMQA01000005.1, forward strand.
TCAGGGGTCAACTTCGTCAGCGCGGCCGCGACCAGCCACCCATCGACGGCGGCATCGATGTCCTCGGCTGAGGGGACGGCTGCCAGGAACTCGGCATCGTCGACCAGCCGCGGGCGGCGCGAGGCCGCACGCCACTGGTCGGTGAGCACGTTACGAGCCACAGTGAGCAGGTAGGGCCGAGGATCCCCGCGCCCCACGGTCAATGCGTCCATGTGCCGCCAAGCCCGCAGCAGGGTCTCCTGCACGACGTCCTCGGCTCGCTGTTCATCGCCGTCGACGTAGCGCATCACGAACCGGTGGATCGCAGCAGCGTGATCCCGGTAGAGAGCGCTCATCAGCTGCCGTTCGGGTTCGGCACCCCGCTGGACGTCACGGTCTCTCACGGTCTCGGTGATCCGGTCGCCGGAGTGGGCGGCCGGACCACCGAAGGGCCTGAGGGGGAGTCAGGCGGGAGCACCGTTGATCCGGAACTGCACGCGCTCGACGTTGGAAGCCAAGCCGATGGCCTCCAGGTCCCGACGGTCGACGTCCCCATCCCCGTCGGCGTCCTGGACGACGCCGGGGGCGTCATCGAGAATCCCGTTGCCGTTGAGGTCCCCGACCACGGCGACCGTGAGGATCGCATCCACGTTCTGGCCGGCGATCGGGGCACCCACGATCCAGGTGTCCCGGATCTGGGCACTGCCGTCGGTGTCGCGGTCGGTCACACCGGTCAGGTTGAACAGGTTGGCCAGGTTGGTCCCGGGACCGGAGAAGCCTGGGAGGGTGCCATTGGTCGTGGACACGAGCACGACCAGGCCCGGCAGCCGATCGTCCTTGCCCGTGGAGAAGGTGCCCGGGAACGGCGGGATGTTGTTGTGCCCGGCTGGGCCCGTGAGCTGAGCGCCGGTGTAGCCGGCCTGGGCCAGACCGCCGTCGTAGTCCAATCCGAGGTCGACCATCCAGCCGGCCCCGGCGACCCCCACGTTGTCCCGGTTGGTCGGGGACTCGACGGTCAGGCGCACCTCACGCGGACCGTTGCCGTTGCCGTTGCCGTCTGCCGACGCCGCGGTCAGGCCACTGACCGCTGAAACCGCCAGCGCCGACACGGTCAAGGCGACGACAGCCGTCGTTCGGGAGGGGCGGATCTTCACGGGGTCTCCTCATGCTCGTCCGGCGGCTGATCCGCCGGTCACTCTCAGGTGCACGACAGATCCCGCCTCCTGGTTCACCCTCGGCCCAGACCAATTCCGTGTCAGTGCCTGCCGGATCACCTCGCGATCGAGGAGCCCCCTCAGAACCCAGGCGATGAACTCTGTCTCGACTGCGACGACGGTGTTGTTGTGATCGTCACCTTCCCCTCCTTCGACGGCTGTCCCAACTGGCAGCTGGTTCTCCAGCGGACCAGGGAAGCCCTCACGAGGCCGGGGACGAGGCAACCTCCTCACACCTGCAGCAGGTGACCACCCCCGAGCAGGCTGCCCATTGTGCTTCCCGCGGCTTCCCGACGATCCTGATCGGCAGCGTGGACCCGTGCGCCGACCCCACGGCCCCCGTCGGGTTGGCCTGACGGCTGTACCTGGGCTCGGCGGTGCTCGAGCAGCTCGCCGAGCACCGACGAACCTGGCAGCTGCCTTCAGGGCGGCACGCTGACCGCGAGTCCCCTCTCGCGCTTCGCCGGGAGAACGCGCCGTTGAGAACTCGGTGGGCGCTCATCGGGCTGTCCACTGGATGGCCGCTTCCGTGACTGCGGATGTCGAAGCGCCAGGAGTTGTGGCCCTGAGGACGCGGCCGCGATGACTGCAGCACGGTGCCATGGGTGGCTGGTGTGACGGGGGCTGCACCGAGCTGGACGCAGCCCCCGCCCGGGTCAGCTACTGAGTGGACAGGCCTTCCAGCAGCTGTTCCATCTCGGTGATCTCAGCACCCTGAGACGCCGTGCTGTCCTGGGCGAGCGCGATGGCCTGCGGGTCTTCACCCTCGGAGATCTCGGTTTGGGCCATGCCCAGTGCGCCGGTGTGGTGCTCGAGCGTCATCTGCAGCCACATGCGGTCGAACTGCACACCGCTGGCCGCTTCGAGGGGGAACACGTCCTCCTCGCTCATCATCCCGCCCATGGCCGAAGCGTCCATGCCGGACATCTCGCTCTCGGCGCGGTCGGCGCCCCAGGCCTCCAGCCACCCGTTGAGGGTGTCGATCTCGGGTTCCTGAGCAGCCAGGATGCGGGCTGCGAGGTCCTGGACGTCAGGGTCGGTGGAGCGGTCGGCGACCAGGTCGGCCATCTCCACGGCCTGCTCGTGGTGCAGGACAGGGCCTGGGCGTGAAGGGTGAGGGCAGGTCGAACACGCGACGCCGGGCCCCGGACAGGGCACGGGTGTCAGGTGGTTCGGCTCAAACCCTCAACACGCACAGTCGGTTGAGCTCAGGGGTAGGTGCGCAGGCTGTAACGCGGTCGACGACGGCACGAGGCCGTGCACAGAGAACACAGCGGCCAGCAGCAGCAGCGTCCACAGCAGGCGAGCCCGCACGACACCTCCACCACCGGACCGGATACCCCAGCGGGTACCCACGGTGACACGCGGGCCGTGCGGTGCTCACGCACCAGGAGGCGCCCTGGCTCGTCGAACAACATCACCGAGGCTGCGGGTGAGGCGGCGGCCGGACACAGCCACCGTCGGACAGCACGCTCCGGGGTGACCACGAAACTCCGTTCTCGGACGGTCCGTGGCAAGTCGTGTGTGGTCCTGTGCAGTCGTGACCCACTGCACGACGAGCTGGGTTGCTAGGTACCCCCGGGGGTATCTACAGTCTGAGGCGTGAACATCCCCCAGGGCGAGCTCGCCGACGTCGTGAAGCGCCTGAACCGCATCCAGGGCCAGATCGGCGGCATCGTGAAGATGATCGAGGACGGCCGCGACTGCGCTGCCGTGGTGACTCAGCTGGCGGCGGCTTCGAAGGCGCTGAACAAGGCGAGCTTCGCCGTCGTCAGCACCGGCATGCGGTACTGCTCGGTCAACTCGGCCCCCGACGAGCGCGAGGTCGACCTGGCGCAGCTGGAGAAGCTGCTGCTGTCCCTGGCCTGAACCACCCCACAACGAGGAGGCACCGTGCAGATCGCCCAGCTCACCCCCGCCCAGGTCGCTGCTGATACCGGCAGCACCGTGGTCGACGTCCGTGAACCCGACGAGGTCGCCACCGGCGCGATCGCCGGCAGCACCGCGATCCCGCTGGGACAGCTGGCCGCCCGGGTCGGCGAGCTCGACCCGACCGCCCCGGTCATCACCGTGTGCCAGAGCGGGCGGCGCAGCCAGCAGGCCGCCGAGGCCCTGGCTGCGGCCGGTCTCCGCGTGAGCAACATGGCCGGCGGCATGAACGCCTGGCGAGACGCCGGCCTCCCCACCGCCTGAGGCGCCTCCCGCTCGTCGCCAACAGTTCCTCAGCAGAACCGTCAGATACCCCTACCCCGTACCGTATGCAAGGAGACAGCCGTGCAGATCGACGTCATCGAGACCACCAGCCTGGGCGACCGCAGCTACCTGGTCAGCGAGGCCGGCACCGGCATCGTCATCGACCCCCAGCGCGACATCGACCGCGTCCAGGACCTGGTCGCCCGACGCGGGGTGACCCTCACCCACGTGCTGGAGACCCACGTGCACAACGACTACGTGACCGGTGGCCTCGAGCTGGCCCGGGTCACTGGGGCGGCCTATCTCGTCCCGGCTGGCGACGACGTCGCCTACGAGCGGGTCCCTGCGGCCGACGGTGACGTGCACAGGGCCGGTGACCTGCAGATCACCGTTGTGCACACCCCCGGGCACACCCACCACCACGTCTCCTACGCCCTGTCCGGCGCCGATGGTGAGGTGCAGGCGGTCTTCACCGGCGGTTCCATGCTCTACGGCTCGACCGGGCGCACCGACCTGCTGGGGGCCGAGCACACCGGCACCCTCACCCATGCCCAGTTCCACTCGGTGCGGCGCCTGGCCGCCGAGCTGCCGGCAGGCACCGCGGTGTTCCCCAGTCACGGGTTCGGCAGCTTCTGCGCCGCGACCCCGACCAGCGGCACGTCGTCCACGATCGAGGAGCAGCGATCGGTGAACCCGGCGCTGACCCAGGACGAGCAGACCTTCGTCGACGAGCTGATCGCCGGGCTGGGTGCCTACCCGGCCTACTACGCCCACATGGGCCCGATCAATGCCGCTGGCCCCGCGCCGGTGGATCTGTCGACCCCCCGGGTGGTCGACGCCGAGGAGCTGGCCGGCCGGCTGGCGGCGGGGGAGTGGGTTGTCGACCTGCGCACCCGCACCGCCTTCGCCGCGGGGCACCTGCCCGGGGCGCTGAACTTCGAGCTGGGCGACAACTTCCTCACCTACCTGGGCTGGCTCTACGACTGGGACGCCCCGCTGACCCTGATCGGGGACAGCGCGGAGCAGGTCGCCACCGCCCGCCGGGAGCTGGTCCGCATCGGGGTCGACCGGATCGCCGGTGCCGCTGTGGGCACGCCCGAGGACCTCGCCGCTGATGCCGACCTGGGGTCCTACCCGGTCAGCGACTTCGCCGGCCTGGCCGCCCAGTTGGCCGAGCACCCCGACACCGTCGTCCTCGACGCCCGCCGGGACGACGAGCGGGCCAGTGGTGGGGTCCGGGGATCGGTGCATGTGCCCATCCACGAGCTGCGTGACCGGATGGGCGAGATCCCCGGCGGGGAGGTCTGGGTCTATTGCGGCTCGGGCTACCGCGCCTCGATCGCCGCGTCGCTGCTGGCCCGGGCCGGACGTCGTCCGGTGCTGGTCGACGGCGGCTACGGCGACCCCGAGACCGGATCGGCCGCTGCGGGCCTGCACACCGAGTCCGTGGCGGTCTGAGATGTGCCGCGCGACCACGTGTCGCACCTGCGGGAAGACCACCTGGGCCGGTTGCGGCCAGCACGTCGACCAGGTCATGCGCGGGGTGCCCACCGGACAGCGCTGCCCCGGCCACGCCGCCGAGCCCCGTGAGCCCGGGCGCCTGCGCCGACTCCTCAGCCGCTCCTGATCCACACCCACTGCCGAGAGGACAAACGCCCCATGACCAGCCCCACCCTGATCGCCCCTACCGAGGTCGCCGCCACCACGGCCACCGTGGTCGACGTCCGCACCCCGGCGGAGTTCGAGACCGCCCACATCCCCGGCGCAGTCAACGTGCCCCTGCCCCTGGTGCAGGCCCACGCCGACACCCTGGCCGACGCCCTGGAGGGCCCGGTCGTGCTGGTGTGCCAGGCCGGATCGAGGGCCCGCACCGCGCACGACGCGCTGGCCTCGGCCGGCGCTGAGCAGCTGGCCGTGCTCGAGGGCGGCACGAACGCCCACACCGCCGACGGCCACACCGTTCGCCGGGGGAAGCAGCGCTGGGCTCTGGAGCGTCAGGTCCGCCTGGTCGCCGGCACCATCGTCGCCGGCAGCGTGCTGGCCTCGATCCGGTTTCCCCGGGCCCGCTTCCTCGCCGGCGGCATCGGGGCCGGCCTGGCCGGGGCTGCGGTCACCGACACTTGCGCCATGGGTGCCGCCCTGTCCGCGCTGCCCTACAACCGCGGCGGGACCCCGGTGCACCTCGACGACGTGCTGCAGGTGCTGCGCACCGCCACCACCCGGTGATCGCCGCAGCGATCGGCCTCGGCCTGGTCATCGGCGCCCTCGTCGGACTCCTCGGCGGGGGCGGGTCGATCCTGGCCGTGCCCGCCCTGGTCTACGTCGTCGGACAACCGCTGCCCCAGGCCGTAGCCACGTCGCTGCTGGTCGTCGGCATCACCGCCGTCGTCGCCCTACTGCCCCGACTGCGCGCCCGCCAGATCGCGTGGCGCATCGCCATCGTGTTCGGAGCAGCCGGGGCGGCGACGGCCTTCGCCGGAGCGGCGGTCAACCGGCTGCTGCCCGACGACGTCGTCCTGACCTTGTTCGCGGCCCTGATGATCGCCGCAGGCGTGCGGATGCTGCAGGACAAGCCCGCTACCGGGGCCGCGTGCGCCACCGACCACGGGACCGTCAACTGGCGGCGCTGCCTGCCCCGCACCATCGCCGGTGGTCTCGTCGTCGGGTTCCTCACCGGCCTGCTCGGCGTCGGGGGTGGGTTCCTCATCATCCCCGTGCTGGTCATCGTGCTCGGCCTCCCGATGACCACCGCGATCGGCACCTCACTGGTCATCGTGGCCGTCAACAGCGCCGCCGGGTTCGCCGCCCACGCCGGCGAGGCCCCCATCGACGTGCCCATCACCGTCGGCTTCACCGCCGCCGCCGTAATCGCCGCACTCGTCGCCGGACGACTGGGCGCCGGCCTGGACACAGCACGACTCAAGCGCTGGTTCGCCTGGCTGGTCTCCGCCGTAGCGGTCCTGGTGCTCGGCCAAGTCGTCGTGAGCCTCGTCCGCTGACCATCTCAGCCGGCGTCCGCAGACCTGGACGTAGCGGCTCTCGGCATCGTGACACTGCGTGACCAAGAACGGGTGCCGCAACTGCGTTCCACAACCGCCCGTTTGTGAGCCGCTGGACTGACGTTCGAGCAGTCGCACAAACTCGCAGGTCGAGGTGTGCGAACGGTGACCGAAACTCGTTCCGGAAACAACGGACCACAACTGTGCACGTCGCTGGTTGTGGATCGACAGCGGGATGGCACCGGTCGATCGGGTGGGTGGGCGTCACCTGGGCTGAATTTGTGTACACAGTTGCATGTCCGGCGTATGATGCGAGCATGGACACCATCTCCGGTGAGGTCACCACTCGCGAGCTGCGCGGTCAGCTGTCCGACGTGTTGGGTCGCGCGATGTACGGCGGGGAGCGCATCGGGGTGACCCGCAACGGGAAGCTGGCCGCTGTGGTGGTCGGGGTCGCCGACCTGGAAGCCCTAGAAGCGCTGGAGATGGCTCAGGACGTGGCGGCCTACCGGGCGGCCAAGGCCGAGGACGACGGGGAGCGGGTGTCGTTGGCCGAGGTGCGTGACGAGCTCGCTGGGTGACGTACTCCGTCGAGTTCACTGCCGCGGCGGCCCGACAATTGCGCAAGCTCGACAGGCCGGTGCGCGTGCGGCTCATCGCTGCCATCGGCGACTTGGCTGATGAGCCGCGGCCGTCGGGTGCCACGAAGCTGGTGGGGGAGCAGACCGCCTGGCGCATCCGGGTGGGGGACTACCGCGTCATCTACGACGTCCTCGACGACGCGCTGGTCGTGACGGTCGTCCGGGCTGGACACCGCCGGGAGGTCTACGACCGCTAGGCGCTCGACTCCCGCAGAGGGACGAGTACAGCAACCGGTACAGCAACGCGGTCCGGACGAGCCTGCCCAGCGACGGACGGCCTCGGACGCCGAAGTCGTCTGACCTGCGGAAACGGGACGTTCCCGGACCGCCACGGACCCCCCGCTGCTGGCTGGGGGTTAGGGGGCTACCGGACCGCCTTACCCATGCTTGTGTGGGGAATCAGGAGGCGAGCGCGCCGGCTGCGGCCGCCGGCCCGGTATCCAGCACCCCGAGGTGAGCCAGCAGTGGCAACCTGGGAATCAGAAGGCGTCGCCCGACGCGGAGGGCGGGCAGGTCACCGTTGTTCGTCGCGCGCGTGACCGTTCGAACGTCTACGCCGAGGAGTTCCGCGACCTCAGCGACGGTCACGACTGCGGCCTTGCTCTTCACTAAGTCATCCAGGTTCATCCAAGTCGCCTCATTTCACGGATCCTGTCCAGTACTGGCCCCCCGGTCGCGGGCGTCGAGGCGGCCGAACTCATAGCTCTTGGAGGTGCCACCGGCGGCACGCCCATGACAGACGGCTGTCCCGCTCGCGCGGCCGCTGGGCTAGGTGACGCGCTGTCTCATGTCACTCGCCCGCGCCAACTGCTACCTCTCCCTGTGGAAGGTCCCCGCTGTCCACAGCTTCTGGTCTACAGCCCTGCTGCAGAGCTCGCGGGCCTTGCATGGGCCTGTCGCGGACAACGGTGCGCGAGGCGACGAAAGGTCGAGGACGGAGACCGGTGGCGAGGACGAAACGGCGGCAGGCTGGCGAAGGTGGAATCAGTGAGTACCAGACGTCGACTGGCCCCAAGTTCCTGATCAAGTACAACGCCATTCGGCCGGACGGCTCGACGAAGGTCGTCCTAAAGCGAGGATTCACCACCCGCCGCGAGGCTGCCAACGCTCTTCGTACCGAAGTACGAAAGGTCGAGACCGGTGAGTGGGTCGACCTGTCGAAGGAGACGTTGACCGCCTACCTGGCCGAGTGGATTGGCGCTCAGCGGCTGGCGCCCTCCACGAAGTCGAGCTACCAGAAGAACATCCGACTGCACATCGACCGGCACATCGGCCGCACCTCGCTCGACCGGTTGACCGCGATGTCGATCGACACCTGGATGCGGAAGCTCGAATCATCCGGCCGGGCGGACAACAAGGGGGGCCTGTCCGCGCGGACGGTCCGGTACGTGTTCACCATTCTCCGTTCCGCCCTCAGCGACGCCGTCAAGCACGGGCACCTCGCCGTCAACCCGACGGACCGTTGCAGCCCGCCAACACCTTCGCAGGCCCGGCCACCGGAAATGCTCGCGTGGACCGCCGTCGAGTTGGCGCGGTTCCTGACGTGGAGCGAGTCGTTCGACTCCGAGGCGGCGATGGCATGGCGGGTGCTCGGTTTCACCGGGATGCGCCGCGGAGAAGCACTCGCACTCCGGTGGAGGGACGTCGACCTCGACGCCATGCGCGTGGCGGTCCGTCGCAGCGTGGGGTTGGTCAGGACGAAGGATAGGGGAGAGGAGCTCGTAGAAGGACCCACCAAGACCGGCCAGTCGCGGGTCGTCGACCTGGACGCTGGGACGGTCCAGAAGCTGCGCGTGTACAAAGCTCGGCGCTCGAACATCTCACCGCAGCTCGTGCGGACCAATGACCTGGTGCTGGGTGGTCTCGACGGCGGCTATCGGCACCCCGAGCGCTTCTCGCGGCGGTTCAACAGTCACGTCACCCGCGCCCGCCGCGCCTTCGGCGAGGACAAGCTTCCCAGGATCCGTCTGCACGACCTCCGGCACACCCACGCGACCCTGCTGCTGGCTGACGGTGAACCCGTCAAGGTCGTGTCCGAGCGGCTCGGGCACGCCAACGCGACGATCACCCTCGGGGTCTACCAGCACGTGCATCCAGGCATGGGGCGGCAGGCCGCGGATCGGTTCGCAGCGCTGCTCGCTGACCCAACCTGAGGTCCGAAGTATCACCGGAGTATCACGGACCACGAATTGGGGCGTCAACGCAAACGCCCCGGCCTCCTGACCTGCAGGATTACCGGGGCGAGCTGGTGTCCGAGGGGGGACTTGAACCCCCACGCCCGATAAAGGGCACTAGCACCTCAAGCTAGCGCGTCTGCCATTCCGCCACCCGGACAGGTGGACCTGCGCACTGCGGCGCGGGCCGTGGAGAAGCATACGGGAGGCCCCGGCGTCGTCCGCACCGCCCCTGGAGCGTGGCGGGGCGAGCGGGCGGACGGGCGGCGGTGGCACGATCGGGCGCATGGCCGAGACGACACCTGCACCGTTGGAGCGCGCCCAGGCCGAGGTCGCGGACCTGCTGAGCGACCTGATCCGGATCGACACCACCAACACCGGCGACCTCTCCACCAGCGTGGGGGAGCGGAAGGCCGCGGAGTGGGTCGCCGGGAAGCTCGACGAGGTGGGGATCGACTCGGTGATCCACGAGTCCGAGCCCGGCCGCGCCTCGCTGGTCGCCCGCATCCCCGGGGAGGACCGCGACCGCCCCGGGCTGCTCGTGCACGGGCACCTCGACGTCGTCCCCGCCGACAAGCGCGAGTGGAGCGTCGACCCGTTCTCCGGTGAGCAGCGCGACGGCTACGTCTGGGGCCGCGGCGCGGTCGACATGAAGGACATGGACGCGATGACCCTCGCGCTCGTCCGCGACTGGGCCCGCACCGGGGTGAAGCCCCCGCGCGACATCGTGCTGGCCTTCGTCGCCGACGAGGAGGCCGGCGGCAAGTACGGCGCCCACCACATGGTCGACCACCACGCCGACCTGTTCGAGAACGTCTCCGAGGCGATCAGCGAGGTCGGCGGGTTCAGCCTCACCGTCCGCGACGACCTCCGGCTCTACCTGATCCAGACCGCCGAGAAGGGGCTGGCCTGGATGCGGCTCACCGCCGCCGGCCGCCCCGGGCACGGTTCGTTCGTCCACGACGACAACGCCGTCACCCGGCTCTCGGCCGCCGTCGCCCGGATCGGCTCCACCCGGCTGCCCACCGTGCTCACCCCGCCGATGAAGCAGTTCATCGAGGAGGTCAGCGACGCCTACGGCATCGAGATCGACCCCGACGAGCCCGAGGAGGCCCTGAGCCGGCTCGGTTCGATCAGCCGGATGATCGGCGCGGCGCTGCGCAACACGGTCAACCCGACGATGGTCGACGCCGGCTACAAGGCCAACGTCATCCCCGGCACCGCCAGCGCCACGATCGACGGCCGCTTCCTCTACGGCCAGGAGGAGGCGTTCGAGGCCCAGATCGACGCCCTGCTCGGCGAGGGCGTCACCCGCGACTACATCCACCACGACCAGGCGGTGGAGACGACGTTCGACGGACCGCTGGTCGAGCAGATGGTCGCCGCGCTCAAGGCCGAGGACGACGGCGCCCGCCCGGTGCCGTTCACCATGAGCGGCGGCACCGACGCCAAGAGCTTCGAGACCCTGGGGATGCGCTGCTTCGGCTTCTCCCCGCTCCGGCTGCCCGCAGACCTGGACTTCGCCAGCCTCTTCCACGGCATCGACGAGCGGGTGCCGGTCGAGAGCCTGCAGTTCGGCATCCGGGTGCTGGACAGGTTCCTGCGGGCGAGCTGACGTGCCCACCGACCCGCTGGCCGCCTTCCTCATTGGCCAGCTCACCCAGGACGGTCACGACGTCGTGACCGTCCTGCGGGTGACCCAGGGTCGGTTGCCGGGGCCCGGCAGCGCCCAGGCCCTCGGGGTTGCCGGCGGGCGGTTGTACCTGGCCCACGCCGGGTTGTTCGGTCAGCCGACGTTGGCCGACATCTCCCTGGACACGGTGACCGGGGTCGACGTCCGGGTGGCCAAGCGGCTCACCGGCACCCGCCGGGAGCTCTCGGTGTGGACCGGGGACGCGACGCTGCGCTTCACGGTGGTCGACGACGACACCGCGGTCGAGCGGTTCCTGCGCGCCGTCCGCTCGGGTCAGGCAGGTACGAGCGCCGACTGACCGGCCAGGACGGCCCGGTCGCGGCCGGCGCGCTTGCCGCAGTACAGCGCGGCGTCGGCGCGGGCCAGGGTGTCCCCGACGGACTCCCCGGGCACCCACTGCGCGATCCCGACCGTGGCGGTCTGCCCGTGCGGGACAGCGGCCAGGATGCGCTCGGCGACCGGCCGGGCGCCCTCGGCGGTGCACGCGGGCAGCGCGACGGCGAACTCCTCGCCACCCCAGCGGGCGATCAGGTCGCCGTCCCGCAGGCACTCCGACGCTGCCGACCCGAAGTCCCGCAGCAACGCGTCGCCGGTGCCGTGCCCGTACGTGTCGTTGAAGACCTTGAAGTGGTCGAGGTCCAGGAGCAGGAGGGTGAGCGGCAGGCCGCTGCGCCGGGCACGGGAGACCTCCACGCCGGAGAGCTCGTCCCAGCGGCGACGGTTGGCCAACCCGGTCAGCTGGTCCCGGTCCGCGGCGCGGGCCAGCTGCTCCAGCAGGTCGCCGCGCTCGATGGCCCGGGCCGCCTCACCACCCAACACCGACAGCACGCCGAGCGTGGTGGCGCACAGCTCGGGGACCGGGGTCCGCCACATGACGCCGATCAGCGCCACGACCCGGTCGTCGGCCAGGGCGGCCGGCTGCCACGCCGCCGACGCGATCCCGAGGTGCTCGACCAGGCCGGCGATGACCCCGGGCTCCTGTCGGGCGTCCGGGACGAAGGCCCCGGCACCCGCGCTGAACAACCGCGACGTCATGGAGGTGGTCGGGTCGGTGCTGAAGGCCAGCGGCGGCAGGTCCAGCCCCACGACGGCGGTGGACACCAGGTGGCCCGCGCCGTCGGGCTCGATGAGGTAGACGCCGTCGGCCCCGGTCACCTCGCGGACCGCGTCGCACACCGCCCTCCGGGGGTCGTCGGCGGTGAGCACGGCGCGGGTGGCGGTGGCCAGCACCTGCACCTGGCGGTGCCGTTCCTCCGCGTGGTCGGCGGCGCTGCGCAACCGGGTCTCCAGGACCAGCCGCTCGTCCCGGTTCAGCGCCAGCGCCAGGCCGAGGGCAGCGCCGAGTGCGATGTAGGCCTGCACGATGACCGCGCGGACCAGCACGTCGTCCACGGCGGCGAACGGGCCGTCGCCCTGGAGGGTGAACACGACGGCGACCAGGGACACCGCGGCGGTCCGCAGCGCCGTGAGGCCGGTGTCGAAGCGCAGCGCCACCCAGGCGGTGAGCGCGAACAGCGGGAACGCCACCGGGTAGGCCGGCAGCCACACGAAGACCGCCACGTTGCCGAGCACCGACGCGACGACGGCCAGCGCCAGTTCGGCGGCGCGTCGGCCGGTGGGCCGCTGGAACGGCAGCACCGCCGTCTCCTGCTCGGCGTCCCGGCGGACCAGCAGGAGCTGGCGTGCCCGGAGGCCCAGGGCGACGACGACGAGGACGGCGGCCCCGCTGCGGGCCTGCCCGACCACGGTGGCCAGCACCGACCCGGTCCCGGTCCCCAGGAAGAGCACGGCGCCGCCGGCCACCGCGCCGGCGGTGGTGGCCACCCCGGTGGCGAGCAGCAGGGCGGTCAGGTCGCGCATGTGCAGCAGCAGCGGACCCGACGGCGTCGGGCTCCACCGCCGGTAGAGCCGCGCCACCAGCAGTGCCTGCCCGACGTCCACCGCGGCCAGCGCCACCGCCACGGCGGGGCTGCTCCCGGTGGCCAGGTCGACAGCGGCGAGCACGACGCCCAGCAGCAGCGCGTCCCACCGCACCCCGGTGCGGCCGTGCAGGAGCAGCATCCACAGCGCCGCCAGCCCGGCGGCCGGCCAGACCAGGGCGACCGGGGTGCTCTCGACGACGGTCAGCCGGCCCACGAGTGCCGCCAGGGCGGTGAGGACGGCGAACGTCAGGCTGCGCAGCGGACCTGGCCGCATGAGGTGTGGTCTCCGTTCGGTCGTGCACGACACGTCTACTCCGGGTGCATCGGGCCCCCGGGACCGGGACTGGAGCCGGGTGTCCACCGATCACCCCTCCGGGTGGCGCGGGTCACCGACGTGTTTCGATGCCCCGCATGACCTCGCCCACCCCGTCGCCCACCCCGCCGGCCGGTTCCGTCGCGCTGATCACCGGGGGCACCGGCGGCTTCGGCCGCGCCCTGGCCACCCGCCTGCGCGACGCCGACGTGCGGGTCGTGCTCGCCGACCTGGACAGCGACCGCAACCGCTCGGTGGCCGCCGACCTCGGGGTGGGCTTCGCCGTCCTGGACGTCACCGACCACGCCGCCAACCAGCAGGTGGTGGCCGACGTCGAGGCCGAGCACGGCCGGCTGGACGCCGCCTTCCTCAACGCCGGCATCGCGGGCTCGGGGGACACCGACGCTCTGGACGTCGAGGAGTACCTGCGCGTGATCGCGGTCGACCTGCACGGCGTGGTCTACGGCACGGACGCCGCGCGCCCGGCGCTGCGCCGCGCGGGTGGGGGCTCCGTCGTCGTCACCGCGTCCCTTGCCGGGCTCTCCCCGATGCCGACCGACCAGGCCTACTCGATCGCCAAGGGCGGCGCGGTGGCCTTCGTCCGGTCGATCGCCACCGCGCTGCACCGCGAGGGGATCACCATCTCCGCGATCTGCCCCGGCTTCGCCGACACCGCGATCATCGACCCGTGGCGCGAGCACTTCGAGTCCGCCGACTTCCCGGTGCTCAGCGCCGACGAGGTGGCGGCCGCGATGGCCGCGGCCTGGACCTCGGCCGAGCCCGGCGCGGCCTACGTCGTCCAGCCCGGCGTCGGGGCGCTGCCCTACCGCTTCAAGGGCGTCCCGGCCGCCAAGAACGCCGCGGGGGAGTCCGCCCGCATCCCCGGTCAGCTGCTCGGGCCGCTCTGACACCCTCGTGACGCCGGTCACCGGCCGGTCTGGCACTGTCGCGGGCATGCGTGCATGGCGAGTCCACTCCCTCGGAGACCCGGCTGACGTGATGACCCTCGACGAGGTGCCCGAGCCGGTGCCCGGGGAGGGCCAGGTGAAGGTCAGGGTGCGCGCCGCGGCGCTGAACTTCCCCGACATCCTCATGGCGCAGGGCACCTACCAGGAGAAGCCGCCGCTGCCCTTCACCCCCGGCCTGGAGCTGTGCGGGGAGCTGGAGAACGGGCAGCGGGTGCTCGGTTCGCCGTCCGGCGGGCCCGGTGCGTTCGCCGAGTACGCCCTGATGGACGCCGACGCGACCTGGCCGGTGCCCGAGGGCATGACCGACGAGCAGGCCGCCGCGCTCTACATCACCTACCAGACCGGCCACGTCGGGCTGCACCGTCGTGCCGGCCTGCAGGCGGGGGAGTGGCTGCTGGTCCACGCCGGCGCCGGGGGCGTCGGGACCGCGGCGATCCAGCTCGGCAAGGCCGCCGGTGCGAAGGTCATCGCGACCGCGGGTGGCCCGCGCAAGACGCAGGTGTGCACCGACATGGGCGCCGACCACGTCATCGACTACGCAGCCGAGGACTTCGTGGCCCGGGTCAAGGAGATCACCGGTGGACACGGCGCGGACGTGGTCTACGACCCGGTCGGTGGTGACGTGTTCGACGGCTCGACCAAGTGCATCGCCTTCGAGGGCCGGATCGTCGTCGTCGGCTTCACCTCCGGGCGGATCCCCGCGGCCCGGGCCAACCACCTGCTGGTGAAGAACTACTCGGTGCTCGGCCTGCACTGGGGGCTCTACCGGAGCAAGGACCCGGGCCGGATCGGGATGGTGCACGAGGACCTCACCCGGCTCTTCGCCGACGGCCTGATCGACCCGCTGGTCGGCCAGACCCTGCCGTTGGACCATGCCCAGACCGCCCTGGCCGCCCTCGGCGACCGCGGCACCGTCGGCAAGGTCGTCCTCGTCCCCTAGGCGACGAGAAGCGCCCTTCTCGTCAGGACTCCCGATGAGAAGGGCGCTCCCCGCTACACGGCGGGGAGGGGGAGGTAGCTCAGGCGGGCGCGGCGGCGCATGACGACGCGACGGGTGCCGTCGGCGTACAGCTCGAGGCGGGCCAGCTCCCAGCCGCCGACGTCGGACTGCAGGCTCATCATCTGCGCGGCCGCCGAGCGGGACGTGCCGTTGGGGATGCGCAGCGGGGCGTACTCCCAGTCTCCGTGGATCGACACCCGCCCGATGGTGCCAGCCGTCGGCCGGCCGGTCACCTGCGGGACACCCTCAGCGCGGGTCGATCAGCTGCAGCTGCCCGGTCGCCCGGCTGCCCACGAACACCCGCCCGGTGGTGGGGTCGACGGCGACGGTGTTGGGCTGGCGGACGGTCGGGAACCGGGCCACCTCGGTGAGCTCGTCACCGGCGGTGGACAGCCCGACGACCTCGTTGGTCGCGGTCAGGGTCACCCACACGACCTGGTCGGTGCTGTCGTAGGCCAGCCCGTAGGGGTTGCCGGACAGCTCGTAGGTGTACTCCAGCTCCAGCGGGTCGGAGCCGTAGACCAGCATCGCGTCCCCGCGGGTGTCGGCGACCAGGAACCGGCCCTGGGAGTCGGCGACCAGGTGGGTGGGGCCGTCGCCGGCGTCCAGCACGGTCTGCAGCTCACCGGCCGCGACGTCGTAGGTGGTGATGCTGAAGGCGCCCACGTCGACCACGCCGGCGATGTCGCCGACCGTGGCCACCCCGCCGGGCTGGGTCTGGCTGTCGAAGGTCTGGGTGACCTCGCCGTCGGTGACGACCGAGAGCGTGCCGCCCATCTCGTCGCCGACCAGGATCTGGCCGCTGGCGACCTGGGCGGCGTCGTGCGGGTAGTCCCCGACCATCGTCTCGGTCACCTCGCCGCCGGGCAGCGCGACCTGGACGAGGGTGTTCGAGTCCTCGGCGGGCACCAGCACCGGTCCGCCGGGGGCGGCGAGCTGCAGGTGCCGGGCGTGCCCGGGCAGCTCGATCTCGGCCTGGGTGACGCCGTCGGCGTCGGTGAGGACGAGCCGGTTGGGGTCGCGGACGGCGACGGCCAGCAGCCCGGTCACCGGGTCGAAGACCATGCCCTCGGCATCGGGGTCCAGGTCGACGACGGTGCCCTCGGGGTCGGTGGTCAGCGCGGGGGAGTCGGCCGGTTCGGCGGCGCGGGCGCTCTCGGTGGGCTCGCCACCGCCGTCGCTGCCGGAGCAGGCGGTGAGGACGAGGGCCAGGGGCAGGAGCAGAGCGGCGCGACGCATGGCCTCCACCCTGCGGGTTCCCGGAGGTCGACGCAGCTCAGGCCGCCAGCAGTCCGAGCATCTGGTCCACCGAGGTCGACCACGGGAACTCCGCGGCCCGGGCCCGGGCCGCGGCTCGGCGCGTGGCGGGGTCCACGGCCAGCAACCGGACGACGCCGTCGGCGAACGCGCTCGGTCCGTCGGCGACCGCGACGCCGTGCGGGCCGTCCCCGAGCAGCTCGCGCAGCGCCGACCCGGCCGAGCCGACCACCGGGGTGCCCGACGCGAGCGCCTCCAGCGCGGCCAGTCCGAAGGTCTCGTGCGGGCCCGGGGCGAGCGCGACGTCGGCGCTGGCCAGCAGGGTGGCGACGGCGTCCCGGTCGGTGACGTGGCCGAGGAAGCGGACCGGCAGGCCGCGGGCCTGCCGCTCCAGCCTGCTGTGCAACGGCCCGTCCCCGGCGACGACGAGCGCCGCCCGCACCCCGCGGCGGCGGAGTTCGGCCAGGGTCTCCACGGACCGGTCGGGGTGCTTCTCGGCCGACAACCGCCCGGCGTGCACCAGCAGCACGTCGGAGCGGTCCAGCAGCTCGGTGCGCAGCCGGGAGTCCCAGCGGTCGGGGGCGAAGGTGCGCAGGTCGACCCCCAGGGGCACCCGGGCCACCGTCGTCCCCAGCCGGGTGAACTCCTCGGCGGCGAACTCGGTGCTGCAGACCACCAGGTCGTGCCCGGCAGCGGTGCGCCGGTTCGCCGCGTCGGCGACCCGGCGGGCCGCCCCGGCGGGCAGCAGGAACTGGGTCAGCACGCGGTCCAGTCGTTCGTGCGCGACCACCAGCGTCGGCACGCCCCGGGCGGCGGCCCACCGGCCCAGCCCGCGCAGCGTCGTCCGGTCGGACACCTCGAGCCGGTCGGGCGTCAGCTGGTCCAGCAACCGGCGCACCCGCCAGGGGTCCATCAGCCGGTAGCCGCCGGCGCCGGGCACGCGGGGTGCGGCCAGTGTCAGCACGCTGACCGCACCGGGGCGCAGGTCGGCGGGGTCACCGACCGTCCGCGGTCCCGGGACGACGACGGCCACCGCGTGCCCTCGGGCCGCGTAGCCCGACGCCAGCCGGTCGACCGCCGTCCGCAGCCCGCCGGACGTGGGGTGGTGCAGGTTCGCGACCAGCACGATGCGCATCCGCCCACGGTGACCGGTCGGAGCGTCGTCAGGGGGGTCGGGACGTGAACGCCCGAGCATCTCGGCGTGACCTGTTCGCAGTCCTGGGCGCGAATGCGTTCAGATCACGCCACGTTCAGCGGGAGTAGTGCTCCACGACCAGCTGCTCCTCGCACTGCACCGGGATCTCGGTGCGCTGGGGGCGGCGGACGACGAAGCAGGTGAGCTCGGTCAGCCGGACGTCCAGGTACTTCGGGGCCTCGGCGTGGGCACCGGAGGCCGCAACCTGGAAGGGCTGCTTGGGCTTGCTGCGCTCGGCGATCGCGACCACGTCGCCGGGCTCGACCCGGTAGCTGGGCCGGTCGACGCGCCTGCCGTTGACCGTCACGTGGTGGTGGGTCACGGTCTGCCGGGCCTGGTAGATCGTCCGGGCGAAGCCGGCGCGCAGCACGGTGGCGTCCAGGCGGGCCTCGAGGTCGAGGAGCAGCGCCTCACCGGTCTTGGCGCCGGTGTTGCGGCTGGTCTTCTTGGCCCGGTCGAAGGCCAGACGCAGCTGGGTCTCGCTGACGTCGTACTGGGCGCGCAGCCGCTGCTTCTCCATCAACCGCGTCTTGTAGTCGCTGGTGTTCTTGCGCTTGCGGCCGTGCTCGCCGGGCGGGTACGGCCGGCGCTCGAAGTACTTCACGCACTTGGGGGTGAGCGGCATGCCCAGGGCGCGGGACAGGCGCACCTTCGGTCGAGGGGTGTTCACGGGGCCTCCTTGTTCGGTTAGGCTCACCTTACATCCCGAGCGAAGGACCACCGATGACCTCGACCACCCCGCCCGTCGTCCGGCCCACCGCCGCCGAGCGCGCCCGCACCGTGGCCTGTCGCCCGTCCGCTGCCGTCTGCGCGGCCGGCGTCTCCGGCTCCCGGGTGCTCGCCCACGCCACCACGAAGGCAGGGTCCGTGCTGCTGGTCGTGCCGGCCGCGGGGGAGCTGGCCGTCGCCGTCCGCACCGCCGAGGACGGCGACCTGGCCGCCCTCGTCATGGTCACCGACCACGCTCCGGTCAGCCTGCGTGACCCGGTCCGGGCCCAGCTCTGGCTCTCGGGCTGGCTCGCCCCGGTGCCGGACGACGAGACCCGGGAGGCCGCCCTGGAGTTCGCCGAGGTGCTCCCCGCCGGCGCCCTGCTCGACGTGGGGGTCAGCGCGACGCTGCTGCGGCTGGACCTGGCCGAGGTGGTGCTCGGGGAGAACGGCGGCACCACCGAGATCGAGCCCGAGGACTACACCGCAGCCAACCCCGACCCGCTGGTGGCCGTGGAGAGCTCTGCCCTGCAGCACCTGGACGCCGACCACCCCGAGGAGCTCGCCCTGCTGCGTTCGCGCATCCCGGCGCAGTGGCTGGCCGCCGGGGACGTCGTCCGCCCGCTCGGGCTGGACCGGGCGGGCTTCCGGCTGCGGATCGAGTCCGGTCGGGGGCACCGCGACGTCCGGGTGCCCTTCGACGTCCCCGTCGACAGCGAGGACGCCCTCGGCCCCGCCGTGCACCGGATGATGTGCGCCGCCCGGCGCTGCTGCCGGGTCAGCGACTGAGCTCGAGCCACCGGTCCGGCGCGAGGGCGGTGAGGAACCGGGGGTCGTGGCTGACCACCACGATCGCCCCCTGGTAGCCGGCCAGCGCCGACTCCAGCTGGCCCACGCTGCCCAGGTCCAGGTTGTTCGTCGGCTCGTCCAGGAGCAGCAGCTGCGGGGCCGGCCGCGCGGCGAGGACGACGGCGAGGGTGGCCCGCAGCCGCTCGCCGCCGGAGAGCGCGCCCACCGGCAGGTCGGCCCGCTCGCCCCGGAACAGGAACCGGGCCAGCACCGTGCGCCGCTCGGCCTCGGGGCGGTCGGGCGCGGCGTCGGCGAGGCAGTCGGCCACCGACCGTGCCGGGTCCAGTGTGTCCAGCCGCTGCGACAGGTACGCTACCCCGCCCGCGGCCCGTCGCACGGTGCCGGCGTCGGGCTGGTGCAGCCCGGCCAGCACCCGCAGCAGCGTGGTCTTGCCGCTGCCGTTCGGGCCGGTGAGCGCCAGTCGCTCGGGGCCGCGGAGCTCCAGGTCCAGCCCGTCGCCGAAGAGGTCCCGCACCCGCACGCCCACCGCCGCGACGACGGTGCGCCCGGCCGGCACCCGGGTCTCGGGCAGGTCGACGATGACCACCTGGTCCTCGCGCAGCCCGGCCTCGGCCCGGTCCAGGCGGGCCCGGGCGTCGTCCACCCGGCCGGCGTGCGTCCCGTCGGCACGCCCGGTGGACTCCTGCGCCCGGCGCTGGCGCGCGCCGGCCAGGATTCTCGGGATGCCGGCGTCGGGGGCCTTGCGGGCCGCGCTCCCGGCCCGCCGTTCGGCGCGCTCGCGGGCCTCCTGCCGGTCCCGCTTCTCCCGCTTCAGCGCCTGCTCGGCGCCGCGGACGTCGCGTTCGGCGGCCTCCTGCTCGGCCGCGACGACCGCCTCGTACGCAGAGAACGGGCCGGTGAGCACCCGCAGCGCACCGTGGTCCAGCTCGGCGATGCGGTCGACCCGCTCCAGCAGCTCCCGGTCGTGGCTGACCACCAGCAGGGTGCCCGACCAGCCCTCCACCACCGCGTACAGCCGCGCGCGGGCGTCCCCGTCCAGGTTGTTCGTGGGTTCGTCGAGCAGCAGCACGTCGGGACGGCGGAGCAGCTGGCCGGCCAGCCCGATGGTCACGACCTGACCGCCGCTGAGGGTGTCCAGCCTGCGGTCCAGGGCGACGTCACCGAGCCCGAGCCGGTCGAGCTGGGCGCGCGCCCGTTCCTCGACGTCCCAGTCGGTGCCGATGGTGTCCAGGTGCGCGGGGTCGGTGTCCCCGCCCTCGACGGCGGCGATCGCAGCGAGCACCGGGGCGACCCCGAGGACGTCGGCGACGGTGCGGGCGGCGTCGGCGGTGAGGTCCTGCGGCAGGTGCCCGAGCACGCCGTCGACGACCACCGAGCCGCGGGTCGGCGTCAGCTCACCGGTGAGCAGCCGCAGCAGGGTGGTCTTGCCGGCGCCGTTGGGCGCCACCAGCCCGGTCCGGCCCGGGCCGATCGAGGCGGTGAGCCCGTCGAGCACCGGCGTGCCGTCCGGCCACGCGTAGGAGACGTCCCGGAGCTCGATCACCACGCCCCGACCCTGCCCGACGCCCGCGGGTCTGTCAGTCGGTTTGATCTCGCAGCAGCTGGGCGAGCCGGGTGCGGCGCGGCCGGACGTCGACCTCCCGCACCGCCCGGGCCAGCGCGGCACCCGAGGCGTGCACGATCGACAGGTGCTTCTGCGCGCGTGTGAGCGCGGTGTAGACCAGCGGCCGGGACAGCATGCCGCCGGCCTCGGGCGGCAGGACGACGACGACCCCGGGCCACTCCGAGCCCTGGGCGCGGTGCACGGTGATCGCCCAGCCGTGCTTGAGGTCGCTCAGCGCCGTCCCGGTGACGTTGCAGGGCCCGGAGCTGAAGTCGATGGACAGCGACCCGTCGCGGGCACCGGTGACCACGCCGACCTCGCCGTTGGCGAACCCGACGGGTTCGAGGTCGAGGTGGTTGGCGGTGGCCACCACCCGGTCGCCGACGTCGAAGCCGTAGACGGTGCCGTCGCCGGGGTTGAGCTGGGCCTTCAGCGCCTTGTTCAGCTCGATGGTGCCCGCCGGCCCGCGGTGCACCGGGGTGACCACCTGCACCGTCGCCGGGTCGAGTGACAGCGCGCGGGGGATCGAGTCGGTGACCAACTGGACCACCCGGCGGGCGGCCTCCGCGCTGCCCGTCGCCGGCACGATGACCACCTCGCGGTCGGGGGACTCCACCTGCACGAGCTCCCCGCCGCGCACCCCGGTGGCCAGCCGCGCGATGGCGCCACCGGCGGCCTGCCGGTGCAGCGTGGTGAGCTCGGTGACCGGCACCGCGCCGGAGTCGATCATGTCGCCGAGCACGTGCCCGGGGCCGATCGAGGGCAGCTGGGCGGGGTCGCCGACCAGCAGCAGGTGGGTGCCGTCGGCGCAGGCCTCCAGCAGCGCGGCGGTGAGCTCGACGTCGAGCATCGAGGCCTCGTCGACGACGACCACGTCGGCGTCCAGCGGCCACTCCTCGTTGCGGGCGAACCCGCCGGTGGTGCCCTGCGCGCCGAGCAGTCGGTGCACGGTGACCGCCGGGTGGTCGGTGAGCTCCTCCAGCCGCTTGGCCGCCCGCCCGGTGGGGGCGGCCAGGGCGACCTCGGTGCCCTTGGACTCCAGCAGCTTCACCACCGAGGCGACAGTGCGGCTCTTGCCGGTGCCGGGCCCGCCGGTGAGCAGGCTGACGCCGGCGCCCAGCACCTGCGCGACGGCCTCGAGCTGTGCGGGGTCCAGCCCCTTGGCCACCGACCGCACCGACGCCGGGTCGGCGATCCGCTCCGCGGTGGCGGCCAGCCGGACGACGTTCTCCGCCACCGCCTCCTCGGCCATCCCGTACCGGGACAGCGACAGCATGCGCAGCGCCGGGTCGGGCTCGGCCGGTTCCTCGTCGGACTCCGGGTCGAACTCGGGCTCCGGGGGCTCGTGGTCGAGCACCTCGCCGCCGTCGACCGCGGCCAGCACCGCGGCGGCCGGGTCCTCGACGCCCTCGGCGCGCAGCGCGGCGACGACCAGGTCGACCGGCAGCACGGTGTGCCCGTCGCGGGTGGCGGTGCGCAGGGTCAGCGAGACCAGCGCGCGGCCACGCCGGGCGTCCTGCTTGTCCACCCCGGGCAGCACCGCGACGGCCAGTCGGTCGGCGTCGGCGAGGGTCACCTGGGACAGCGACAGCAGCATCCACGGGTCGTCCCGCAGCCGGCGGGCGGCGTCCGGGCCCAGGGCCTCGGCGGCGTTGGCGGCCAGCCGGGCCGAGACCCCGGCGGTGACCAGCAGCTCGACGACGTCGTAGGTGGGGGCCGCGGCCAGGAAGGAGGAGAACAGCCGCTCGGCGCGCTGCCGGCCGACCCGGGGCAGGCCGACCAGCTTGTCGGCGGTGACGTCGTCCGGCGTCCGGATGCCGGCCTCGGGGAGCTCGGCGGCCGCCCGTTTGCCCAGCCCGGGCCAGAGCCCCGCGGTGGTGAAGGCGGCGAAGACGACGTCGGGGGCCGGGCCGGCCGTGGACGAGGTCATCCGGGCCGGCGGTCGGGGTAGGAGGTGTGCGGGGCCGAGACGTCGTCCAGCGCCCGGCGGATCGCCGCGGGCAGGGTGACGTCCTCGGCGTCCAGGCTGACCTGCAGCTGGGCAGCGGTGCGGGCGCCGACCACCGGGGCCACGACGCCGGGACGGTCGCGCAGCCAGGCCAGCGCCACGGCCAGCGGGACCGTGTTCAGGCCCTGCGCAGCGGTGATCACCGCCTCCACCACGCGCTCGGCGTTCTTGGAGCGCAGCCCGTCGATGAAGCCCGACCACTGCGGGGAGGCGCCCCGGGAGTCGCTCGGCGTCGCGTGCCGGTACTTGCCGGTGAGCAGCCCGCGGCCCAGCGGGGACCAGGGGAGCAGGCCCAGGCCGAGCGCCTCGGCTGCCGGCACGACCTCGCGCTCCACGCCGCGCTGCAGCAGGGAGTACTCCACCTGCGTGCTGACCAGCGGGGTGCGGCCGGGCCACGCGCGCTGCCAGGTGGCGGCCTGCGCGGTCTGCCAGCCGGTGAAGTTGCTCACCCCGACGTACCGGGTCCGCCCCGAGGACACCGCGGTGTCGACCGCGGCGAGGGTCTCCTCCAGCGGGGTGGCGTCGTCCCAGGAGTGCAGCTGCCAGAGGTCGACGTGGTCCAGGCCGAGCCGCTCGAGGGAGGCGTCCAGGGCGGCGAGCAGGTGCCCGCGGGAGCTGCCCCGGCCCATCGAGCCCGGCCGGGTGCGGCCGACAGCCTTGGTCGCGACCAGCACGTCCTCCCGGGGGACGACGTCGGACAACAGCCGGCCCAGGGTCCGCTCGGACTCGCCGTCGACGTAGACGTCGGCGGTGTCCACCAGCGTCCCGCCCGCGTCGACGAAGGCCGTGAGCTGCATCGCAGCCTCGTCCTCGTCGGTGTCCCGGCCCCAGGTCATCGTGCCCAGCGCCAGCCGGGAGACCACCAGGCCGCTGCGCCCCAACGCCCGCTGTTCCACGACGGGTCAACCTACCGGCGTGTGCCGCGGGCGCTCGTCAGCGACCGGCGACACCCGTGTCGACCCCGGCCCGGCACAGGCCCGCGCCCTAGGGTGCCTGCCGTGCCCGCTCCCCGTGTGACCCGTTCCGCCGCCGTCCCGACCGGTCGGGGCTGAGCGGCGTGGGCTGGTTCGAAGCCGTCGTCCTGGGCCTGGTGCAGGGCCTCACCGAGTTCCTGCCGATCTCCTCCAGTGCGCACCTGCGCGTGGTGGGGGAGGCCTTCGGCTGGGAGGACCCCGGTGCCGCGTTCACCGCGATCACCCAGATCGGCACCGAGATCGCCGTGCTCCTCTACTTCCGGCACGACATCATCCGGATCGTCTCGACCTGGGTCCGCTCGCTGGGCAACCGGTCGCTGCGCTCGGAGCCCGACGCCCGGATGGGCTGGCTGATCATCATCGGGTCGATCCCGATCGTCGTCCTCGGGCTGCTCTTCCAGGACCAGGTCGAGACCACCCTGCGCGACCTGCGGATCGTCGCGATCGCCCTCGTCGTGTTCTCCCTGGTCCTCTTCTGGGCCGACCGGGTGGGCAGCAAGCAGCGCCAGGTCAGCGAGCTCACCGTCAAGCACGGGATCCTCTACGGGCTGGCCCAGGCCGCCGCGCTGATCCCCGGTGTCTCCCGGTCCGGCGGCACCATCACCATGGGCCTCTTCCTGGGCTACTCCCGGGCGGCCGCGGCGCGCTACTCGTTCCTGCTGGCCATCCCCGCCGTCCTCGGCTCGGGGTTCTTCCAGGCCTACGAGTCCCTGGACAGCGGCATCGACTGGGGCCCGACGCTGCTGGCCACCGTGATCGCCTTCGGCGTCGGCCTGGCCGTCATCGCCTGGCTGCTGCGCTACCTGGAGCGCGGCACCTTCACCCCGTTCGTCGTCTACCGGATCGTGCTGGGCCTGGTGCTCCTCGCCCTGGTCGGCGCCGGGGTGCTGTCGCCGTAGGAGAAGGACCCCGCTGCCCCCCACGCCTCGCTGACGCTCGGCGCGGGCCCCTGCAGCGGGGCCGGCAGGACACGGTCGTCTCACTACTCTGTGCTTGTGACGACGCTGATCCTCCTGAGGCACGGTCGGACGACGGCGAACGCCTCCGGGGTGCTGGCCGGCTGGACCCCCGGGGTGCGGTTGGACGAGACCGGCGAGGCGCAGGTGGCCGCGGTCGGGGCCCGGCTGGCCCCGGTGCCGCTGGCCGCGGTCGTGGCCAGCCCGCTGGAGCGCTGCCAGCAGACCGCCGGCGCGGTGCTGGCCGGGCGCGAGCTGGAGCTGCAGACCGACGACCGGCTCGGCGAGTGCCGCTACGGCGACTGGACCGGCAAGCCGATCAAGGACCTGCTCAAGGAACCGCTGTGGAAGGTCGTCCAGCAGCACCCCTCGGCCGCGGTGTTCCCCGGCCCGGAGGGGGAGGGGCTCGCCCAGACCCAGGCCCGCGCCGTCGCCGCCGTCCGGGAGTGGAACGCCCGGCTGGGTCCCGACGCCGTCTGGCTGGCCTGCAGCCACGGCGACGTGATCAAGGCGATCCTGGCCGACGCCTACGGCATGCACCTGGACCAGTTCCAGCGCATCGTGGCCGACCCCGCCTCGATCTCGGTCGTGAACTACACCGAGACCCGTCCGTTCGTGGTGCGGGTCAACGACACCGGCGGCGACGTCAGCGCGCTGATCCCGCCGAAGAAGAAGCCCGGCCGACGTCGCAAGGCCTCCTCGGACGCCGTCGTCGGCGGCGGCGCTGGGACGACGGCCTGACGCTGCGCGCGTAACCTCGTCCACGTGCCACGCCAGGTCTTCCACTTCGACCGTCCCTCCCGATTCGTCGCGGGGACGGTGGGTCAGCCGGGCGACCGGACCTTCTACCTGCAGGCCGCCGACGAGGCCGGCCGGGTGGTGAGCGTCGCCCTGGAGAAGTCCCAGGTGCAGGTGCTCGCCGAGCGGATGAGCGAGCTGCTGGACGAGATCGCCACCCGTGCCACCACCGTCGTCCCGCCGGACGCCGACGTCGACGACCTCGACCCGCTCACCGCCCCGGTGGACGAGGAGTTCCGGGTCGCCGCCATGGGCCTGGCCTGGGACGGCGACGCCGAGGCCGTCGTGGTCGAGGCCGTGGCCGCCGGTGAGGAGCCGATCGACGAGGACGCCATCCTCTCCGACGCCGACGAGGGCCCCGACGCGCTGCGGGTGACCATCACCCCGGCCGCGGCCCGCTCCTTCGTGGCCCGCGCCCGCCGGGTGGTCTCGGCCGGGCGGCCGGCCTGCCCGCTGTGCTCGATGCCGCTGGACCCCGCCGGGCACGTCTGCCCGCGGCAGAACGGGTACCGGCGCTGAGCACGGCCGAGCCCGGTCCCGACCGGACCGGCGACGAGCTGGTCGACGCGTTCCTCGACGGGGAGCTCGACGACCTGGTCGAGGACGACGAACCCGAGGACGACGACGAGCTCGAGGTCGACGACGGCACCCGCGAGCTGGACACCCTGGGCTTCGACCACGGGGACCGCCGCCGGGTGGTCGACGACGCCGAGGCCCGCACCCTGCTGCTGGACGGTGAGCTCGACCTCGAGGGCCGGCTCCTGGACGCCAGCAACGTCACCCTGATCGGGGCGATCCGCACCGACACCCTGGCGGGGGAGTGCGTCTACAAGCCGGTCGCCGGCGAGCGCCCGCTGTGGGACTTCCCCGACGGCACGCTGGCCGGCCGGGAGATCGCCACCTACCTGGTCTCCGAGGCCACCGGCTGGCGCGTGGTGCCCCCCACGGTGCTGCGCGAGGGGCCCTTCGGCCGCGGCATGGTCCAGCTGTGGCAGAACGCCGACCCGTCGGTGGAGATGACCACGTTCGTCCGGCGCGACGTGCCCGAGCTCCGCCGGATGGCCGTCTTCGACGCGGTGGTCAACAACGCCGACCGCAAGGGCGGGCACATCATCCCGATGGCCGACGGCCACGTGTACGGCGTCGACCACGGCATCTGCTTCTCACCCGACCCCAAGCTGCGCACCCTGCTGTGGCGCTGGGCCGGCAAGCCGCTCACCGACGAGGCGGTCGAGGTGCTGGAGAAGCTGCGGCACCAGCTGATGGGCGACCTGGGGGAGCAGCTGCACGAGCACCTGACCCGCCGGGAGGTGCGCCGCACCCAGCAGCGGGTGGCCGACCTGCTCCGTTCGGGCACCCACCCCGAGCCCAGCGGGGACTGGCCGGCGCTGCCCTGGCCGCCCTTCTGACCCGTCCCGCGGACGCTGTCGGGGGTCGGCTCTAGGCTCGGTGCGTGCTCAGCTGGCCCGCCCCCCTCCTGCCCTCCCTGCCCGGTCGCGGCCCTGCCCTGCGGTTGCACGACACCGCCCGTGGCGAGGTCGTGCAGACCACCCCGGGGCAGACCGCCCGGATGTACGTCTGCGGCATCACGCCCTACGACGCCACCCACCTCGGCCACGCCGCGACCTACCTGGCCTTCGACCTGGTGAACCGGCAGTGGCGCGACCTCGGGCACGCCGTGCACTACGTGCAGAACGTCACCGACGTCGACGACCCGCTGTTCGAGCGCGCGGACCGGGACGGCGAGGACTGGATCGTCCTGGGCATGCGGGAGACCGCGCTGTTCCGCGAGGACATGACCGCGCTGCGGGTGCTGCCGCCCGAGGACTACGTCGGCGCCGTCGAGGCCATCCCGCAGATCGTCGCCCACGTCGAGGAGCTGCAGGCCGCCGGTCTGGCCTACACCCTCGAGGACGGCACCGGCGACGTGTACCACGACGTCTCCCAGGCCCCGGGCTTCGGCACCGAGAGCGGCTACGACGAGGCCACCATGCTGCGCCTGTCCGCCGAGCGCGGGGGAGACCCTGACCGCCCGGGCAAGCGCAACCGGCTCGACCCGCTGCTCTGGCGCGGGGCCCGCGAGGGCGAGCCCTCCTGGGCCGGCCCCCAGGGCGTGGCCGGGCGGCCCGGCTGGCACGTCGAGTGCGCCTCGATCGCGCTGGGCACCATCGGCATGGGCTTCGACGTCCAGGCCGGCGGAAGCGACCTGGTCTTCCCGCACCACGAGTTCTCCGCCGTGCACGCCGAGGCCCTCACCGGCACCAAGCCCTTCGCCCAGGCCTACGTGCACGCGGCGATGATCGGCCTGGACGGGGAGAAGATGAGCAAGAGCCGGGGCAACCTGGTGTTCGTCTCCCGGCTGCGCGGCGACGGCGTCGACCCGATGGCGATCCGGCTCGCCCTGCTCTCCGGGCACTACCGCACCGACCGGGCGTGGACGGCCGACCTGCTGACCGACGCCGAGGAGCGGTTGGCCACCTGGCGGCGCGCGGTCGACCGGGAGTCCGGCGCCCCCGCCGCCCCGACCCTGACCGCCCTGCGCGAGCGGCTGGCCGACGACCTGGACTCACCCGGTGCCATCGCCGCCGTCGACGCCTGGGCCGCGGCGACGCTGGCCGGGGGCGAGCCCGAGGAGCTCGACCAGCACGCGACCGACGTCGTCCGCGATGCCGTCGACGCGCTGCTCGGCGTGGCCCTCTGAGCCCCGCGTGACCGCGCCCTTCCGGTTGGCCGACCGGGCCACCCGCGAGCAGGCCGAGCAGCTGCTCGCGCCGGCGGCGGCTCGGTCGACGGCCACCCGCGGGCGGGCCCGTCCGGAGTCCGAGGACCCGCTGCGGACGGCGTACGAGCGCGACCGGGACCGGATCCTGCACGCCAAGGCCTTCCGCCGGCTCAAGCACAAGACCCAGGTCTTCCTGCACCCCGACGGCGACCACTTCGTCACCCGGCTCACCCACACCCTGCAGGTCACCCAGGTGGCCCGCTCCCTCGCCGCCGCGCTGAGCCTCAACGAGACCCTCGCCGAGGCGATCGCGCTGGGCCACGACGTGGGGCACTCCCCGTTCGGGCACATCGGTGAGGACGCGCTGGAGCCCTACGTGCCCGGCGGCTGGCACCACGCGGCCCAGGGCGTGCGCATCGTCGAAGTGCTCGAGGACCTCAACCTCACCTGGGAGGTCCGGGACGGCGTCCGGGCGCACAGCTGGAAGATCAGCCCGCCGCCGACCACCCGCGAGGGCGAGTGCGTGCGCTACGCCGACCGGATCGGCTACCTGTCCCACGACGCGCTGGACGCCGTCCGCGCCGGGGTGCTGCGCCCGGCCGACCTGCCCGCCCGCGCCCGCGCGGTCTTCGGGGAGCCCGGCAGCGAGATGGTCGGTTCGATGATCGACGCCGTCGTCGCCGGCAGTCTGGCCGGTGGCTCGGCTGTCGTCATGGAGCCCGACGCGCTCGAGGCCATGCACGAGCTGCGCACGTTCATGTTCGAGCGGGTCTACGAGTCACCCGTCGCGGCCGGGCAGAAGCACGTGGCCATCGACGTCATACGCCGGCTGGTCGACCACCACCTGGCCCACCCCGAGCTCATCCCGGCCACGTACCGGGACACCGAGGCCGACCTGGTCACCCAGGTCGTCGACCACGTCTCGGGCATGACCGACCGCTACGCCCTCGCCATGCACGACCGTCTCTTCGACAGCAACGCGACGTCCCTGATGACCCCGCTCCTGCCCTGACGACGAGCGCCCTTCTCGTCGTCCGGGACGACGAGAAAGGCGCTTCTCGTCAGATCAGGAGCCGCCGGCGGTGCCGCGGCGCTTGAGGTACCGCTCGAACTCGCGGGCGATCTGGTCGCCGTTGGCCTCGGACAGGTCGCTCTCGGTGGCCCGCTCCTCCAGGGTGCGGACGTACTCGACGACCTCCTCGTCCTCCTGGGCCATCTCGTCGACGGTCTTGACCCAGTCCTCGGCCTGCTGGGGCAGGGCGCCCATCGGCACGGTGACCTCCAGGACCTCCTCGACCCGCTGAAGCAGCGCCATCGTCGCCCGGGGGGACGGCGGCTGGGAGACGTAGTGCGGGACGGCGGCCCAGAAGCTCACCGCGGGCAGCCCGGCCTGGACGCACGCGTCCTGGAAGACCCCGAGGATGCCCGTGGGCCCCTCGTAGCGGGAGGTCTCCAGGCCCCAGGTCTGCGCGGACTCGGTGTCGTAGGCCGAGCCGGTGACCGGGGTGGGACGGGTGTGCGGGGTGTCGGCCAGCAGCGCGCCCAGGGAGACCACGGTCGAGGCGTCGAGCTCGACGAGGATCTCGATCAGCTCGGCGCAGAAGCTCCGCCAGCGCATGTTGGGCTCGATGCCGCGCACCAGGACCACGTCCCGCTCGCTGCCGGCCGGTCGCTTGGCCACCGAGATGCGCGTGGTGGGCCACTCCATCCGGCGGCTGACGCCGTCGACGAGGGACACGGTGGGCCGGTTGACCTGGAAGTCGTAGTAGTCCTCGGGGTCCAGCGCGGCCAGCGGTTCGGCGTCCCAGATGAGCTCCAGGTGCTCCAGCGCGCCGGTCGCGGCGTCCCCGGCGTCGTTCCAGCCCTCGAAGGCCACGACGACGACGGGGTCGGTGAGCTGGGGCAGGGCATCGGCGGTGGACGTCGGGTCGATCACCCCTCCGAGCCTACGTCGCCCGGGGCGCAGGACCGGGTCGCTCCCGGCACGTCTGGACCGGGGTGCTGGACGGGAGTGGGAAGATGGGGTTCCCCGTGCGTGGACGCCGGGGCGAAGGCGAGCCCGCCGGACGTCGTGCCCGGACCCCCCGGTCCCGGTACGACACACCTGCTGCACCGACCTCCGAGGACCCCCGTGCCCGACACCACCGCGCCCAGCGCGCACCTCCGTCCGGACGCCACCGCCGAGCTGACCGCGCTCCTGCAGCAGCGGATCCTCGTGCTGGACGGCGCCATGGGCACCGCGATCCAGCGCGACCGGCCCGACGAGGCCGGCTACCGCGGCGAGCGCTTCGCCGACTGGCCCTCCGACGTGCAGGGCAACAACGACCTGCTGTCGATCACCGCGCCCGACGTCATCCGCGGCATCCACGAGGAGTACCTCGCCGCGGGTGCCGACCTGCTCGAGACCAACACCTTCAACGCCACCTCGATCTCGCTGTCGGACTACGGCATGAGCGAGCTGGCCTACGAGCTGAACGTGGCCAGCGCCTCGCTGGCCCGGGAGGCCGCGGACGCCGCTTCCACCCCGGACAAGCCGCGCTTCGTGGTCGGCGCGATCGGTCCGACCAGCCGGACGGCGTCCATCAGCCCCGACGTCAACGACCCCGGCGCCCGCAACGTCACCTTCGACGAGCTGGTCGAGGCCTACCTGGAACAGGCCAACGGCCTCGTCGACGGCGGCTCCGACGTGCTGCTGGTCGAGACGGTCTTCGACACGCTGAACGCGAAGGCGGCGATCTTCGCCGTCGAGACGCTGTTCGAGGAGCGCGGCCGCCGCTGGCCGGTGATGATCTCCGGGACCATCACCGACGCCTCGGGCCGCACGCTGTCCGGGCAGGTCACCGAGGCGTTCTGGCACTCCATCCGGCACGTCAAGCCGCTGCTGGTGGGGCTCAACTGCGCGCTGGGCGCCGCCGAGATGCGGCCCTACATCGCCGAGCTGTCCCGGATGGCCGACACGTTCGTCTCCTGCTACCCCAACGCCGGGCTGCCCAACGCGTTCGGGGAGTACGACGAGTCCCCGTCCGAGACCGCCGCGGTGCTCGAGGAGTTCGCCGGCGCCGGCTTCGTGAACCTGGTCGGCGGCTGCTGCGGCACCACCCCCGCCCACATCGGCGCGATCGCCGGCGCGGTGGCGGGTCGCGCGCCCCGGACCCCGGCCGAGGTCTCCCCGGCCCTGCGGCTCAGCGGCCTGGAGCCGTTGACCGTCACCGAGGAGTCGCTGTTCGTCAACGTCGGCGAGCGCACCAACATCACCGGCTCGGCCCGCTTCCGGAACCTGATCAAGGCCGGGGACTACCCCGCGGCCCTCGCCGTGGCCCGCCAGCAGGTCGAGGCCGGCGCGCAGGTCATCGACGTGAACATGGACGAGGGGATGATCGACGGCGTCGCCGCGATGGACCGCTTCGTCAAGCTCATCGCCTCCGAGCCCGACATCAGCCGGGTGCCGATGATGGTCGACTCCTCCAAGTGGGAGGTCATCGAGGCCGGCCTCAAGTGCGTGCAGGGCAAGGCGATCGTCAACTCGATCTCCCTCAAGGAGGGCGAGGAGAAGTTCCTCCGCGAGGCGCGGCTGTGCCGCAAGCACGGGGCCGCCGTCGTCGTCATGGCCTTCGACGAGGACGGCCAGGCCGACACCCTCGAGCGGCGCAAGCAGATCTGCCGCCGAGCCTACGACCTGCTCGTGGACGGCGTGGGCTTCCCGCCCGAGGACGTCATCTTCGACCCGAACGTCTTCGCCGTCGCCACCGGCATCGAGGAGCACGCGAACTACGGCGTGGACTTCATCGAGGCCACCCGGTGGATCAGCGAGAACCTGCCCGGGGCGCACGTCTCGGGCGGTGTCTCCAACGTCTCCTTCAGCTTCCGCGGCAACAACCCGGTGCGCGAGGCCATCCACGCCGTGTTCCTCTTCCACGCCATCCGGGCCGGCATGACGATGGGCATCGTCAACGCCGGGGCGCTGGAGGTCTACGACGAGGTGCCCGAGCTGCTCCGCGAGCGGATCGAGGACGTCGTCCTCAACCGGCGCCCGGACTCCACCGAACGGCTGCTCGAGATCGCCGCGGACTTCGCCGGCGACGGGACCGTCAAGGAGGTCGCCACCGAGGAGTGGCGCTCGCTGCCGGTGGGGGAGCGGATCACCCACGCCCTGGTCAAGGGCATCGACGAGTTCGCCGAGAGCGACACTGAGGAGCTGCGGCTGGAGATCTCCGCCCGCGGCGGCCGGCCCATCGAGGTCATCGAGGGGCCGCTGATGGACGGCATGAACGTCGTCGGTGACCTGTTCGGCGCCGGCAAGATGTTCCTGCCCCAGGTGGTGAAGAGCGCCCGGGTGATGAAGAAGGCCGTCGCCCACCTCATCCCGCACATCGAGGCCGAGAAGCAGCCCGGGGACGTCGAGCGGAGCAACGGTCGCGTCGTCATGGCCACCGTCAAGGGCGACGTGCACGACATCGGCAAGAACATCGTCGGCGTCGTCCTGCAGTGCAACAACTACGAGGTCATCGACCTGGGCGTGATGGTCCCGGCGCAGAAGATCCTGGACGCCGCCAAGGAGCACGGCGCCGACGTGATCGGGCTGTCCGGGCTGATCACCCCGTCGCTGGACCAGATGGTGGACTTCGCTGCCGAGATGGAGCGGCAGGGCCTGGACATCCCGCTGATGATCGGCGGCGCGACCACCTCGCGGGCGCACACCGCGGTGAAGGTCGACCAGAAGTACCACGGCCCGGTCATCTGGGTGAAGGACGCGTCGCGCTCGGTGCCGGTGGTGGCCGCGCTGCTGTCCGACGAGCAGCGGCCCGGCCTGCTGGCGGCCACCGACGCCGACTACGACGCCCTCCGCGAGCGGCACGCCGCCCGGGAGGACACCCGCTCACTGCTGCCGCTGGCCGCCGCCCGCGAGCGGGCCCCGGAGATCGACTGGACGGACTACCAGCCGCCGCGGCCGCGGATGCTCCTGCAGCAGGCCCGGGACGTGTGCAGCGGCCCGGTGTGCGACCACCCGGCCGGGCACGCCACCCAGTTCGTCCGCACGTTCACCGACTACCCGCTCGAGGAGCTGCGCCGTTACATCGACTGGCAGCCGTTCTTCAACGCGTGGGAGATGCGCGGCCGGTTCCCCGACATCCTCAACAACCCCTCCACCGGAGAGGCCGCGCGCCGGCTCTACGACGACGCGCAGGTCATGCTCGACCAGCTGATCGAGGAGAAGTGGCTCCGCGCGGCCGGGGTGTTCGGGCTCTTCCCGGCCGCCCGGGTCGACGGCACCGAGGACCTCACCGTCTACGCCGACGAGGCACGCACGCAGGTCCGGACGACCCTGCACCACCTGCGCCAGCAGACCGAGGGCCGCGACGGTTCGGCCCGCAAGTCCCTGGCCGACTTCGTCGCGCCGGTCTCGACCGGGCTGCACGACCACGTGGGCGCCTTCGCGGTCACCGCCGGCCTGGGCTCGGCGGACAAGGTCGCGGAGTTCAAGGCCGACCTGGACGACTACTCCGCGATCCTGCTGGAGTCCCTGGCCGACCGGCTCGCCGAGGCGTTCGCCGAGCGGTTGCACGAGCGGGTGCGCACCGAGTTCTGGGGCTACTCCGCCGACGAGCGGCTGGACCCCGACGCGCTGCTGGCCGAGAAGTACGTCGGCATCCGGCCCGCCCCGGGCTACCCGGCCTGTCCCGAGCACACCGAGAAGCTCGCGATCTGGGACCTGCTGGACGCCGAGGCAACCACCGGGATCGAGCTGACCGAGTCGATGGCCATGTGGCCCGGGGCCGCGGTGAGCGGGCTCTACTTCTCCCACCCGCAGTCGCAGTACTTCGTGCTGGGCCGGGTCGCCCGCGACCAGGTCACCGACTACGCCGAGCGCAAGGGCTGGACCGTCGCCGAGGCCGAGAAGTGGCTGTCCCCGAACCTGGGCTACCGGACGGAGGACGAGTGAGGGACCTGGCTGCGGTGCTGTTCGACATGGACGGCACGCTGGTGGAGACCGAGCACTACTGGGACGTCGGGCTCGAGGAGCTCGCCGTGCGGCTGGGCGGCCAGCTGTCGGCGGAGGTGCGGCCGGCGATGACCGGGGTCTCCGTGCCGGTCTCGCTGCAGCTGCTCTACGCCGACCTCGGCCTCGACCCGGCGACCCAGGACGCCGAGGGCGACGACCGGTGGTTGCAGGGGCGGGTCATGGAGATGCTGACCGCGGGCGTCAGCTGGCGGCCCGGGGCCCGTGACCTGCTGGCCGCGGCCCTGGCCGGCGGTGTGCCGACCGCCCTGGTGACCACGACGCACCGGCCGCTGGCCAGCATCGTGGTGCGCCACCTCGCCGCGGACCTGGGCACCGCGCCGTTCGCCGTCGAGGTGTTCGGCGACGAGGTGCCGGCGGTCAAGCCCGACCCGGCGCCCTACCTGCAGGCCGCAGCCGCGCTCGACGTGGACCCGACCAGGTGCGTCGTGGTCGAGGACTCCCTCGCCGGGGTCACCGCCGGTCTCGCAGCGGGGTGCGCCGTGCTCGGCGTGCCCGCGCTGCAGGACCTGCCCGTGCTGCCGGGTCTCACGGTCCGCCCGACCCTCGCCGGGCTGGGCGTGGCCGACCTGCAGGACCTGGTGGGCGCCCGGGAGCCCGTCGCCCGCTGAGCCCCGTCAGCCGACGAGGACGGGCAGCGTCGTCCGCCACCCCGCCGCGGCCGCGGCCTCGGCGGGGAACGGGGGCGGGGTGCCCCCGAAGGACGGACAGAACTCCTGGTGGTCGCACCACCCGCAGAGCCGGTTCTTGTTCGGCCGGAAGTCCCCGGTCTGCACCGCCGTCGCGATGGCCGCCCAGATCGCCTGCAGGGTCCGCTCGAAGCGGAGCAGCTCGGCCTCGTCGGGGGCGTACGTGAGGACCGAGCCGTCCTTCAGGTAGATCAGCTTGAGCTGGGCGGCGACGACCCCGCGGGTGCGCCACAACACCAGTGCGTAGAACTTCATCTGGAACAGCGCGGTGGACTCGAAGGCCTCCCGGGGCACCGCCCCGGTCTTGTAGTCGACCACCCGCAGCGCGCCGTTGCGGGCGACGTCGAGGCGGTCGACGAACCCGCGCAGCAGCAGTCCGTCGGGCAGCGTGACCTCGACCAGCTCCTCCCGGGCGGCGGGCTGCAGCCGGGTGGGGTCCTCCAGCCGGAAGTAGGTCTCGACGAGCGTGCCGGCCGAGGCCAGCCACGCCTCGAGGTCGGCGGTGTCGGCCGCCTCGGCGAACAGCTCGGCGACGCCGGGCTCCTGGCGCAGTTCCGCCCACGCGGGGTCGATCAGCTCCTGCGCCGCGGCGACGGTGCGCTCGGTGGCCGGCAGGTCGTACAGCTTCTCCAGAACGGTGTGCACCAGCGTGCCGCGCACGGCGGCCCGGGACTTCTTCTCGGGCAACCGGTCGATGGTGCGGAAGCGGTAGAGCAGTGGGCACTTCTTGAAGTCCGCCGCCCGGGACGGCGACAGCGAGGGCCGCCGGGGGGCCGAGGGACCCGGGTCGAGCGGCACCGCCGGCTCCGTCGTCGTCATGACCCGACCGTAGGCGGGGGGTGTGACAGAACCGCGCACCCGCGCCGCTCCGTAGGCTCGGCGCCCGTGGAACCCCAGCAGGACGCCCCCGTGAGCCCCGAGCCCGATGCCGCCACCCCCGACGTCCCCGAGGACCCGACCCCGGCCGACGTCCCCGCCGGTGAGCCCGAGCCCGAGCTGGACGGGGACACCGCCGGAGAGCCCGTGCTGCCCGCGGAGCCCCGGGAGCCCGTGGAGGGCGCCTTCGTGGAGGGCGACCGGGTGCAGCTGACCGACCCCAAGGGCCGGATGCACACCGTCGTCCTCGTGCCGGGCAAGCAGTTCCACACCCACCGCGGCGCGATCGAGCACGACGACCTCATCGGCTCGCCCGAGGGCTGCGTCGTCCACTCCACGGCGAACACCGGCTACCTGGCCTTCCGCCCGCTGCTGGCGGACTTCGTGCTGTCGATGCCCCGGGGCGCGCAGGTCATCTACCCCAAGGACGCCGCCCAGATCGTCGGGTTCGGCGACATCGGCCCCGGCATGAAGGTGCTCGAGGCCGGCGCCGGCTCCGGGGCCCTGTCCTGCTCGCTGCTGCGGGCCGTCGGCACCACCGGCACGCTGACCAGCTACGAGCGCCGGGAGGACTTCGCCGACGTGGCCCGCGGCAACGTGGAGGCCTTCCTGGGCGAGGTGCCGGAGAACTGGTCGCTGCGGCTGGGGGACCTGGACCAGCACCCGGCGGAGGAGACCGTCGACCGGGTGGTGCTGGACATGCTCGAGCCCTGGGCCGTGCTGCCCACGGTCGCCGCGGCGCTGCGGCCGGGAGGCGTCCTCGTCGGCTACGTGGCCACGGTGACCCAGCTGTCCACCTACGTCGAGGCGCTGCGCGCGCAGGGCTCCTGGACCGAGCCGAACGCCTGGGAGACGCTGCTGCGCCCGTGGCACGCCGTGGGTCTCGCCGTCCGTCCCGAGCACCGGATGGTGGCCCACACGGCGTTCCTGGTCACCACCCGCCGGCTGGCCGAGGGTGCGGTCGCCCCGATGCGGGCGCGCAAGGCCCGCCGCATCTGAGACGGGCCCCCGGACCCGCTGGGGCCGGTGGGGCCCGGCGTCGTCCAGACGTCACGGACGGGAGCCGCGGAGCGCGGCGGACTGTCGTACGCCGTGGATACAGTGGCTGCTCCGGCTCCCCCTGATGTCTGTGGAGGTGCGTGATGGGCTCTCTCGGCCCTGACGAGTTCCGAGCGCGGCGTGAACGTGACGCCGCCTCCCTGGTCGCCCAGATCTCCTACCTCGAGGAGGAGATCGGCCTGCTCCGCCGCAAGGTGTCCGAGAGCCCGCGGCAGCAGCGCGTGCTCGAGGAGCGGCTGGCCGAGGCGGAGGGCCGCACGGCCTTCCTCTCCGAGCGCAACGACAAGCTGGCCGAGACCCTCCGGGGTGCCCGCGACCAGCTGGTGCAGCTCAAGGAGGAGATCGACCGCCTCGGGCAGCCCCCGTCGGGGTACGGGGTGTTCCTCGGCCGCTTCGAGGACGGCAGCGTCGACGTGTTCACCGGTGGTCGCAAGCTGCGTGTCTCGGTGTCCCCGGCGGTCGACACCGAGGGCCTGCAGTACGGCCAGGAGCTGATGCTCAACGAGGCGATGAACGTCGTCGAGGCCCGGGGCTTCGAGCGCTCCGGGGACGTCGTGACGCTCAAGGAGCTGCTCGAGCCGATCGAGGGCCAGCCCCGTCGCGCGCTGGTCGTCGGCAACACCGACGAGGAGCGGGTGGTCCAGCTCGCCGACTCCCTGACCGGGCAGAAGCTGCGCAGCGGCGACTCGCTGCTGATGGAGTCCCGGTCGGGCTTCGTCTACGAGCGGATCCCCAAGAGCGAGGTCGAGGAGCTCATCCTCGAGGAGGTCCCCGACATCGACTACGGCGACATCGGCGGCCTGTCCCGGCAGATCGAGCAGATCCGGGACGCCGTGGAGATGCCGTTCCTGCACAAGGACCTGTTCAAGACCTACGAGCTGCGCCCGCCCAAGGGGATCCTGCTGTACGGGCCCCCCGGGTGCGGGAAGACGCTGATCGCCAAGGCGGTCGCCAACTCCCTGGCCAAGCAGATCGCCGTCGCACACGGGGCCGAGGAGGCCACCCGCGCGCGGTCCTACTTCCTCAACATCAAGGGCCCCGAGCTGCTGAACAAGTACGTCGGGGAGACCGAGCGGCACATCCGGCTGGTCTTCCAGCGGGCCCGGGAGAAGGCCAGCGAGGGCGCCCCGGTCATCGTCTTCTTCGACGAGATGGACTCCATCTTCCGCACCCGTGGCACCGGCGTGAGCTCCGACGTCGAGTCCACGATCGTCCCGCAGCTGCTCAGCGAGATCGACGGCGTCGAGGGCCTGGAGAACGTCATCGTCATCGGCGCCTCCAACCGCGAGGACATGATCGACCCGGCCATCCTGCGGCCCGGCCGGCTCGACGTGAAGATCAAGATCGAGCGCCCCGACGCCGAGGCTGCCCGGGACATCTTCGGCAAGTACCTGACCACCACGCTGCCGATCCACGCCGGTGACCTGGCCGAGCACGGGGGCAGCCGCGAGGCGACCATCGACGGGATGATCCAGGCCACCGTCGAGCGGATGTACACCGAGACCGAGGAGAACCGCTTCCTCGAGGTGACGTACGCCAACGGGGACAAGGAGGTCCTGTACTTCAAGGACTTCAACTCCGGGGCGATGCTGCAGAACATCGTCGACCGGGCCAAGAAGATGGCCATCAAGGACCACCTGGAGACCGGCGTGCACGGGCTGCGGGTCGGGCACCTGATGGCGGCCTGCGTCGACGAGTTCAAGGAGAACGAGGACCTCCCGAACACGACCAACCCCGACGACTGGGCGCGGATCTCGGGCAAGAAGGGCGAGCGGATCGTCTACATCCGCACGCTGATCAGCGGCAAGGGCAACGAGAGCGGCCGGGCCATCGACACCGCGACGAACACCGGGCAGTACCTGTAGCAGCACCGCTCGTCCGGGCCCCCGCCACCGTGTGGTGCCGGGGGCCCGGGCGTGCATGGGCCACGATGGGCCGGTGACGCGACTCAGGACGGGGACCCTGCTGGCCGGTCTGGTGCTGGTGCTGGCCGGCTGCACCAGCACCGTCGAGGGGACGGCGAGCCCCGGTGCGGCCGCGGTGGTGACCCCCGGTGACGACCCGTTGTTCGAGGCCCCGGCCATCGGCACCTGCCACGACCTCGAGGTCGCCTACCTGCCGCTCGAGCCGCCGGCGGTCGTCGACTGCGACGAGGACCACACGTCCGAGACGGCGGTCGTGGTCGACACCGGGCTGCCGCTGGACGCCGCGTACCCGACGGTGGACGACCTGGACGACGACTACCTGGGTGCCGCCTACGACGACGTCTGCAGGTACGACACCCCCCAGGAGTACCTGGGTGACGAGAGCCTGTACCAGCTGTACGCCTCCTACGCCCAGGTGCTGCCCACCCAGGAGCAGTGGGCGGCCGGGGCCCGGTGGGTGGCCTGCGACGTCTACTACGGCTACTCCTCCCCGGAGGTGGCCCCGGGCCGGATGGCCGGTGCGTTGGCCGGCCCGGACCGGGACGCCTACCTGTACTGCCTGTCCGGCGATGTCGTCAGCCAGGAGACGGTGCCCTGCACCGAGCCGCACTTCGCCGAGCCAAGCGGGGGCACCGCCGACGTCGCCGAGGGGTCCCCGTACCCGACCGACCCGGCCGCCCGGGCGGTGTACGCCCAGTCCTGCCAGTCCAGCGCGGTGCAGTACCTCGGCGGCCCGGTGCCCGCGGGTGTGCTGGTCGACATCACCACCGACGACCAGGAGGGCTGGGAGGGCTACCCCTACGCCGAGTGCATCCTCGTGCCGGCCGACGGGAGCGAGACCACGGGCAGCCTGCTGCCCTGACGCAGGCCCCGGAGGGTCGGCGTCGCCCGCCTACTGTGACCGGCATGAGCGTGCGGCGGGTCATGGGGACCGAACTGGAGTACGGCATCTCGATCCCGGGGCAGCCCGGGGCGAACCCGACCACCCTGTCCAGCCAGGTCGTGAACGCCTGGGCCCCGGCCGAGGCGCCCTCGCGCCGTCGTCCGCGCTGGGACTTCGAGGAGGAGTCCCCGCTGCGTGACGCCCGCGGCTTCGACCGGGCACCCGCACGGGCGCTGGACCACGCCGACCCCGACGAGGACCCGGGCATGGCCAACGTCGTGCTCACCAACGGCGCCCGGCTCTACGTCGACCACGCCCATCCCGAGTACTCCACGCCCGAGGTCACCAGCCCGCGCGACGTCGTGCTGTGGGACAAGGCGGGGGAGCGGGTGATGGTCGAGGCCTCGATCCGGGCCGCCCGGGTGCCCGGCAGCACGCCCATCCAGCTGTACAAGAACAACACCGACGGCAAGGGCCAGTCCTACGGGGCGCACGAGAACTACCTGATGGACCGCCGGACGCCGTTCCTGGACATCGTCCGCGGACTGATCCCGTTCTTCGTCACCCGGCAGGTCTTCGCGGGCGCCGGCCGGGTCGGGATCGGCGTCGAGGGCCGCACCCAGGGCTTCCAGCTCTCCCAGCGGGCGGACTTCTTCGAGGTCGAGGTCGGCCTGGAGACGACGCTGAAGCGTCCGATCATCAACACCCGGGACGAGCCGCACGCCAACCCCGAGGAGCACCGCCGGCTGCACGTGATCATCGGCGACGCCAACCTCGCCGAGCTGTCCACCTACCTCAAGGTCGGGACGACGGCGTTGGTGCTGGCCATGATCGAGGCCCGCACGCTCACCCAGGACCTCACCATCGAGGAGTCGGTGGAGGAGCTGCAGGCGGTCAGCCACGACCCGACGCTGACCCACCGGGTCCAGCTGCGCGACGGCCGACGGCTCACCGCGCTGGAGGTCCAGCAGGAGTACCTGGCGATGGCCCGCGCGCACGTCGCTGCGACCGGGGACGACGACCCGCAGACCCACGACGTGCTGGCCAGGTGGGCCGAGGTGCTCGAGGACCTCGCGATCGACCCCATGCGCTGCGCCGACCGGTTGGACTGGCCGGCCAAGCTGCGCCTGCTCGAGGGCTACCGCAAGCGCGACGGGCTCTCCTGGGGCGACGCCCGGCTGGCCCTGGTCGACCTGCAGTACTCCGACATCCGCCCCGACAAGGGCCTGTACCAGCGCCTGGTGGCGCGCGGGTCGATGCAGACGCTGGTCACCGAGGACGAGGTGACCGCGGCCATGGGCACCCCGCCCGCCGACACCCGGGCGTTCTTCCGCGGGGAGTGCCTGCGGCGCTACCCCGCCCAGGTGGCCGCCGCGTCGTGGGACTCGGTGGTCTTCGACCTGGGCCGGGAGAACCTCGTGCGGGTGCCCACCATGGAGCCGCTGCGCGGCACCCGGGAGCACGTGGGTGCCCTCTTCGACTCGGTGGGCAGCGCCCAGGAGCTGGTCGACACCCTCACCGGCGGCTGAGTCCCCACAGCTGCCACCGGACTGTCACTCCCCGCGGGTAGCTTGCGGGCAGGCACCACACCGGTGCCGCACAGCACTGGAGATCGGGAGGGCCCCATGGCCACCAGGGACACCGGCGGGCAGCAGAAGGCGACGCGGTCGCGCGAGGAGACCGGGGAGGTCGAGGCCGCGGTCGAGACCGACGTGGCCGAGCGGCACGAGAAGGTCACCGAGGACGTGGACTCCATCCTCGACGAGATCGACGGGGTGCTGGAGCAGAACGCGGAAGAGTTCGTGAAGTCGTACGTACAGAAGGGCGGGGAGTGACCGCTCCGTCACGTTGAGTGATGGACTCCAAGACGTGCCCCGCCTGCTCGGAGGACCTGCCGGCGTCGGCGTTCGGGAGCAACAAGGCGCGACCCGACGGTTTGTCCTTCTACTGCCTCGCGTGCAACCGTCGACGCAACCGCAGGTGGTACCGGGACAGCAGGGCAGCCCGAGGTCGAGAGGTGAGAGACACCTCCTGGGTCCCTGAGGGCCATCGGTGGTGTCCCACGTGTCGGCACGCCGTCCCGGTCGAGGAGTTCAGCGTCAACGCGCGCACGGCATCAGGGTTCGGGTCCGAGTGCCGACCGTGCCGGCGAGAGACGAGCAAGGAGGCCTACTTCCGGCAGAAGTACGGCATCAGCCGCGCGACGGTTGCCGAGCTCCGCACGCAACAGGGCGACGCCTGCGCGGTCTGTGGGGACCTGGGTGCCGCTCACCTGGACCACGACCACAGCACCGGACGCATCAGGGCGCTGCTCTGTGGGCGCTGCAACATGGGCCTGGGTCTCTTCCTCGACGACCCGGTGAGGCTCCGGCTCGCCGCCGACTACGTGGAGCGGCACCGCGGGGAGCCCGCGGCAGCCGTCGACCCACCGACCGGCTGCACGACGACACCCGCACTAGGGTCGGACAGACGCGAGCGACGGGGGTCCCGCCCCGGTCGGCGCAGCACGGACAGGCACGACCAGGGCGAGCAGTCGGACCGTCGTCGGACGGCAGGAGAGGCGGACGCGTGAGCGACCAGAGCACCGGACGGAGCGGGTTCACCCCCGCCTACCTGGACCGGGTGGGCTCGTCCTTCACCGACTTCCTCGGCTCCACCGCCCCCGAGCTGCTGCCCGGCCGCCGGCCGGTGCCGGCGGTCCCCATGGGCGACCTCGCGCCGCACGGCACCACGATCGTCGCCGCGACCTTCGACGGCGGGGTGCTGATGGGCGGTGACCGCCGCGCCACCATGGGCAACCTGATCTCCTCCCGCGACATCGAGAAGGTCTACGCCGCCGACTCCTGGTCGGTCATCGGCATCGCCGGGGCCGCCGGCATCGCGATCGAGATGGTCCGGCTGTACCAGGTCGAGCTGGAGCACTACGAGAAGATCGAGGGGATGACGATGTCCCTCGACGGCAAGGCGAACCGGCTGGCCGCGATGATCCGCGGCAACCTCGGCGCCGCGCTGCAGGGCCTGGCCGTCGTCCCGCTCTTCGCCGGTTACGACCTCGACGCAGCCGAGGGCGTCAGCCCCGGACGCATCTTCAGCTACGACGTCACCGGCGGGAACTACGAGGAGCGCGGCTACGCCTCCGTCGGCTCAGGCTCGCTGTTCGCCCGCGGCTCGCTGAAGAAGACCTGGCGCCCGGGCCTGTCCGCCGACGCCGCCACCCGCACCCTGGTCGAGGCGCTCTACGACGCCGCCGACGACGACTCCGCCACCGGCGGGCCCGACGCGGTGCGCCGGCTCTACCCGATCCTCTACCGGATCGACGCGGAGGGCGCCGTCCGGCTGCCCGACGCCGAGGTCGCCGCGATCAGCGCCGCGATCACCGCCGACCGGTCCGCCGGCGCCGAGAGCCGGGAGGTCTGAGCCGTGTCCATGCCGTACTACGCCTCCGCCGAGCAGGTCATGCGCGACCGCTCGGAGTACGCCCGCAAGGGCATCTCCCGCGGCCGCAGCGTCGCCGTCCTCACCTACGCCGACGGCATCCTCTTCATCGCCGAGAACCCCAGCTCCACGCTGCACAAGATCGGTGAGATCTACGACCGGATCGGCTTCGCCGCCGTCGGCCGGTACTCCGAGTTCGAGAGCCTGCGGGTCGCCGGGGTCCGGCTGGCCGACGTGCGCGGCTACTCCTACAACCGGCGCGACGTCACCGGCCGGGTGGTGGCCAACGCCTACGCCCAGACCCTCGGCTCGATCTTCACCGAGCAGATGAAGCCCTTCGAGGTCGAGCTCTGCGTCGCCGACGTGGGCCAGACCCCCGAGACCGACCAGCTCTACCGGCTCACCTTCGACGGGTCGGTGTTCGACGAGCCCGACTTCGTGGTCATGGGCGGGCAGGCCGACGTGGTCACCGGCCACCTGCGCGA
Source organism: Geodermatophilus sp. Leaf369 (assembly GCF_001424455.1). NCBI lineage: Bacteria > Bacillati > Actinomycetota > Actinomycetes > Geodermatophilales > Geodermatophilaceae > Geodermatophilus > Geodermatophilus sp. Leaf369. The sequence continues at coordinate 65,605 of NZ_LMQA01000005.1, forward strand.
GTCCTTCCGGGCCGGCATGGGCCTGGCCGACGCCCTGGCAGCCGGCGTGAAGGCCCTCTCCGCGGTCAGCGCCTCCACCCAGGCCAACGGCGGGGGCCACGAGCAGCTGCCCGCCGAGCAGCTCGAGGTGGCGGTGCTCGACCGCCGCCGCCCGAAGCGGTCGTTCCGGCGCATCACGGGCGCGGCGCTGCGTGGGCTGCTGGCCGCCGACCAGACCGCCGACGACGCGGTCACCGGCGAGAGCCCCGCCGAGGCTGCAGCCGACACCACCGAGCACGCCGCGAGCCAGCCGGCCCCGGGCACGCCGCCCGGGCTCGGTGACCCGGCCGCCCCGGACACCGCCGGTGGCGCCCAGGCAGACGGTCCCGCCTGATGCGACTCGTGGTCCGCCCCGTCGTCGGTACACCGGCCTAGGCTCGCGTCGTGGACCGCAGGATCTTCGGGATCGAGACCGAGTACGGCGTCACGTGCACCTTCCAGGGCCAGCGTCGGCTGTCCCCCGACGAGGTCGCCCGCTACCTGTTCCGGCGGGTGGTGTCCTGGGGGCGCAGCTCCAACGTCTTCCTGCGCAATGGCTCCCGGCTCTACCTCGACGTCGGCAGCCACCCCGAGTACGCCACCGCCGAGTGCGACGACCTCACCGAGCTCGTCGTCCACGACAAGGCGGGGGAGCGCATCCTCGAGGGCCTGCTCGTCGACGCCGAGCAGCGGCTGGCCGACGAGGGCGTCACCGGCGACATCTACCTGTTCAAGAACAACACCGACTCCGCCGGCAACAGCTACGGCTGTCACGAGAACTTCCTGGTCGGCCGGCAGGGTGAGTTCTCCCGGCTGGCCGACGTGCTCATCCCGTTCCTGGTGAGCCGGCAGATCGTGGTCGGCGCCGGCAAGGTGCTGCAGACCCCCCGCGGGGCGGTCTACTGCGTCAGCCAGCGCGCCGAGCACATCTGGGAGGGCGTCTCCAGCGCCACCACCCGCTCCCGGCCGATCATCAACACCCGCGACGAGCCGCACGCCGACGCCGAGCGCTACCGCCGACTGCACGTGATCGTCGGCGACTCGAACATGAGCGAGACCACGACGCTGCTCAAGGTCGCGATCACCGACCTGGTGCTCCGGATGATCGAGGACGGCGTCCCGATCCGGGACATGGCCCTGGAGAACCCGATCCGGGCCATCCGGGAGATCAGCCACGACCTGACGGGTCGGCGCACCGTCCGGCTGGCCAACGGGCGTGAGATGTCGGCGCTGGAGATCCAGACCGAGTACCACGACCGGGCCGCCGAGTACGTGGACCGTGAGGGCCTGGGCCCGGTGCACCGTCAGATGCTCGAGCTCTGGGGCCGGGCGCTCAAGGCCGTGGACACCGGTGACCACTCGCTGATCGACCGCGAGGTCGACTGGGCGGTCAAGAAGCGGCTCATCGAGCGGTACCAGGCCAAGCACGACCTGTCGCTCTCGGCGCCGCGGATCGCCCAGCTCGACCTGGCCTACCACGACATCCGTCGCGGCCGGGGCCTCTACTACCTGCTCGAGCGGGCCGGCATGGTCGACCGGGTCACCCACGACCCACGGGTCTTCGAGGCCAAGACGGTGCCGCCGCAGACCACCCGGGCGAAGCTGCGCGGGGAGTTCATCCGGCAGGCCCAGGAGAAGCGACGCGACTTCACCGTCGACTGGGTGCACCTCAAGCTCAACGACCAGGCGCAGCGCACCGTGCTGTGCAAGGACCCGTTCAAGGCCGTCGACGAGCGGGTCGAGAAGCTCATCGCCAGCATGTGAGCGGCCCGGTCACAACCGGTCGAGCGCGGACTCCAGGAAGGCGTCCCGCCGGTCGGTGAGCACCGTGGCGTCCAGGTCCGGGCGGCCCTGACCGGCGATCGCGCCGACGAACCAGTCCATCCCGGGCGGGGTGGCCAGCGCGGCCACCACGTCCCACCGCGCCACCTCGGTGGCCGTGCGGCCGGCGGCCTCCTCCCACCCGGCGAGGACCACGTCCGCGGCGTCCGGACCGTGGCACAGGACCGCGTCCAGGCGCAGGGAGCCCAGGTCGAGCCCGGCCGGCCCGACCCCCGAGCAGTCCCAGTCCAGCAGCCCGGTCAGCTCGCCGTCCTCGCTCCAGAGCGTGTTGCCGTGCCACAGGTCCCCGTGCACGAAGCCCACCGGCCCGGTGGGCCGACCGAGCCGCTCCACCGCGTCGGCACCGGCGAGCAGCAGGGGGCGCGGGAAGGCGGCGTGCAGGGCGCCGAAGTCCACCCCGCTGACCGGCCGGTCCACGGTGGGCAGCCGCTCGGGCGCGGACACGGCGGACACCCGAGCGCCCGCCGCGCCCAGGGCAGCGAGGTGGGCGGCGTCGGGCTGCTCGGCGATCCGGCTCGACCCGGGGAGCGCGACGCTCAGCAGCAGCGCCGGCGTCCGGTCCAGGGCGGTGTCCAGCAGCGTCGCCACCGGCAGACCCCCCTCGGCGGCAGCGCGCCGCCCGGCGACCTCGGCCCGCATCACCTCGACGTCGCCCCCGACCCGCAGCACCAGGTCCGGGCCCTCCGAGAGCGTCACCCGCCACGGGGAGCTGCGGTCCCGCAGCCCGGCGACGTCCACCACGGTGGCACCCGGTGCGGCGGTCGCGACCACCCAGGCCAGCTGCGCGGACGACGGCAGGCCACCGACCATCAGGACGGGCCGGCGAGATCGGCGGCGTACCGGCCGGCGGCGGCCTGCGCCAGGAAGTAGGCACGTTCGGCGTCCAGTCCGCGGCCCATCGTGGACAGCCGCACCGGGGAGGCCGCCAGGGCGTCGTCCAGACCCTCGGTGGGGACCCAGACGACCGGGTTGCGCTCGGGCTGCCCGGCGAGGTCCTCGCCGACCTGGGTGCCGAGCTCCGAGGACAGCCCACGGGGCGCGACCAGGGTGACGCCACCGAGGGCGACCCGGCCGAAGGCGGTCAGGGAGTGGTGGGAGACGCCGCGGTGCCGCGGCCGGGGGTCGGCGTCGGAGATCCTCAGCGCCCCGACGGCCCGCCCGCCGAGCACGTGCACGGCGTTGCAGGCCTCGCCGGCCGCGACCCCGGAGAAGCCCCACGGGGTGCCGGTGCCCAGGTTGCCCGGACCCTGCGCGACGACCGTGACGTCGGCGTGCAGCACGTGCCGGGCGGCGAGCAGCCCGGTGTGCACGGTGACCGCCTCGAGGTCACCGCCGAACGCCTGGCCCACGGTGACCACACCGGCCAGCCGGTCCGACAGCGCGTCCAGGGTGCGGGAGAACGCGGCCGGGAGGGCGCCGCCGTCGGTCATCACGTACGCCACCCGCAGGTCGGGGGCGGTGGCGTGCACCCCGGCGAGGACGGCGGGCAGGGCGGAGTGCAGGTCGGCCACCACGACGGGCATGCCCCCCACGTCCTCGGCGTCGGCGATGACCCGGTGGTGCGGGGTCTCCTGCTCGTCCACGCCCTGCACGGTGACCTGCAGGCCGGTGTACCGGGCCTTGACCAGGTGCCCGGGGCCGGTGGGGTCGGCCGGCAGCCGGTCGGGGAACGCGACGACGAGGGCGTACCCGCCGGTGCCCAGCCGCTGGGCCCAGGCCGTGGTGTTGAGCAGCACCGCGTCGCCCACCTCGGGGGTGCCCACGAGGGAGGGGTGCGCGAGGGCCCGCAGGTCGCCGTCCCCGGGCACGGTCACCTCGAGCTCGAGGGAGTCGCGCCAGGTGCGGCCCAGGGCGGTCACCGTCCCGCGCCGCCAGCGGATCCGGGAGCCTGCTGCGTCGGTGGTGGCCACCGGGCCAGGCTAGGGGAGACCACTAGCGTGGGGGGCGTGTCGGCGAAGCGAGCGGAACGACTGGTGAACCTGGTCTTCGCGCTCCTGGGCACCCGGCAGTACGTCTCGGCCGAACGGATCCGTACGACCGTGCCCGGCTACGAGGCCGCCGACGGCACCGAACGGGCCGACGAGGCGTTCAAGCGGATGTTCGAGCGGGACAAGGCCGACCTGCGCGAGCTCGGGGTGCCCCTGGAGACCGGACGCACGAGCGCCTTCGACGTCGACGAGGGCTACCGGATCGCCCGGGCCGACTACGAGCTGCCCGAGATCACCCTCACCGGCGAGGAGGCCGCCGCCGTGGGCCTGGCGCTGCGGCTGTGGCAGTCCGCCCAGCTCGGCGGCGCCGCCCAGGGGGCACTGGTCAAGCTGCGCGCTGCCGGGGTGGACGTCGACGCCGGCCGCGGGCTGCCCCTGCAGCCCCGGCTGGACGCCGGTGAGCCCTCGTTCGACGCCTGCTACGCCGCCGCGCGCGACCGCCGGGTGCTCACCTTCACCTACACCCGCCCCGACGAGGACGCCGGTGCCAAGCGCCGGGTGCAGCCGTGGGGCGTCGTCGCGTGGCACGGCCGCTGGTACCTGGTCGGCCACGACCTCGACCGCGCCGCACCCCGGGTGTTCCGGCTCTCCCGGGTGACCGGCAACCCCCGGGCCAGCGGACCGCCGGATGCCTTCACCCCGCCGGCCGACCTCGACCTGGCCGCCGTGGTCGCCCGCCAGGTGGGCCGCACCGAGCACGTCGTGCGGCTGACCGCCCGCCCGGGCACCGCCGTCGGCCTGCGCCGCCGGGCCACCGACCTGGGTCCCGACGACGTCGGCGACGACCGCCTCGAGCTGCTGACGACGGAGCTGTGGGCCCTGGCCGACGAGATCGCCGCACACGGCCCGGACGTGCTGGTCGCGTCCCCGGCCGAGCTGCGCAGCGCGGTGGTCGAGCGGCTGACCCGGCTGGCCGCGATGGGCGGTGCGGCGTGAGCGCCCCGACCGCGGACCGGATGACCCGGCTGCTGGCCCTGGTGCCCTACCTGGAGGCCCGACCCGGTGGCGTCACCCTGGCCGCCGCCGCCCGGGACTTCGCGGTCACCGAGGTCCAGCTGCGCAAGGACCTCGAGCTCCTCTGGGTCTGCGGGCTGCCCGGGCACGGGCCCGGCGACCTCATCGACCTGGCCTTCGAGGGCGACCGGGTGCGGGTCACCGACACCGCCGGGCTGGCCCGGCCGCTGCGGCTGGCCACCGACGAGGCGGTCGCGCTGATCGTCGCGCTGCGCACCCTGCTCGAGCTGCCCGGCCTGGCCGAGACCGAGGCGGTCAGCCGCGCCCTGGTCAAGGTCTCGGCCGCCGCGGGGGAGCCCGCCGACCTGGCCGGGTCGGTGGCGGTGAGCATCGACGCCCGCGAGCAGGTGCTGGCCGTCGTCCGGCAGGCCCTGCAGTCCCACCGCGCCGTCCACCTGCACTACTACGTGCCCAGCCGCGACGAGCGCACCGAGCGCACCGTGGACCCGATGCGGCTGCTGTTGGTCGACGGCCACTGGTACCTGGAGGCCTGGTGCCGCCGCGCCGAGGGCGTCCGGCTGTTCCGGCTGGACCGGGTGGACGACGTCGCGGTGCTCGCCGAGCCCTCGCTGCCCCCGGAGCAGGCCGAGGAGCGCGACCTCGACGACGGGCTCTACCAAGCCGACCCGGAGCAGCCGCTGGTCCGGCTCCGGCTGGCCCGCACGGCCCGCTGGGTCGCCGACTACTACCCGGTCGAGGACGTCGTCGCGGTGGACGACCCGCCCGGCGGGCTGCTCGTCGGCGTCCGGACGGCCGACCCGGCCTGGGCCCGGCGGCTGGTCGCCTCCCTGGGCGGTGCGGCCACGGTCGAGGAACCGCGGGAGCTCGCCGACGAGATCGCCGCCGACGCCCGCGCCGCGCTGGCGCGGTACGCCGACCACCCCGGCGGCTAGGGTCGACCCGTGCTGGTGCTGATCGTGTGGGTCGTCGTCGCCGTCCTGGCCGTCCTGGCCCTGGGCGTGCTCGCCTACGGTCTGCTGGGCGCCCGCAACCGGCTGACCCGGGAGCTGGCGGCCCTGGAGCGCGACGTCGCCCCGGTGGCGGCCCGGCTCCAGGCCTCGCTCGCCGCGGCCGCGCAGGCCCGTGAACGGGCCGGCCAGGACCGGGACGAGCGCGAGAACGCCCGCTGACCACCGGGTGGCACCCGTCCGGGACGTCACCTCGCACCGAACTCCGGGCGACCGACGGCGCGTATCGTCGCCGTCACACCCCCCGACGACACGGAGGACCCGATGAGCTTCGGTCCGCTCGAGATCGCCCTGATCATCCTGGCCGTCCTGCTGCTGTTCGGCTACAAGAAGCTGCCCGACGCCTCGCGCTCCCTGGGGCGCTCGATGCGCATCTTCAAGGGTGAGATGAAGGGCATGAAGGACGACGACGTCCGCACCAAGGACGAGGCGACCACGGTGCGCGGCGAGATCGTGAACCCCGCCCCCGTCCCGCCCGTGACCTCCGACGTCGAGGCCGAGGCCCGCGCGGCCGAGGCGCGCGCCGCCGAGGCCCGGGCCCGTGCCGACGCCGCGCGGGCCGGCTCGTCGACCCCGGTCGACGGCACCCGCTGACCGACCCCCGCACCAGGGCGTGAGCACCACCCAGGGGGGACGGACGAAGCTCGGTCGCCGTCGTCGCCCGCCGCGTGACGAGGCCGGCACGATGACGCTGATCTCGCACCTCAAGGAGCTGCGCAACCGCATCGCGGTCGCGCTGCTGTTCATCCTGATCGCGACCGCCATCTCGTTCTGGTGGTACGAGCACGGTCTGGGCACCTTCATCCGGGCGCCCTACTGCGACCTCCCGGAGAACCTGCGCTACTCCGACTCCGAGGGCGGCTGCGGCCTGCTCGTCACCGACGTCTTCGGCGGCGCGCTGATCCGGCTGAAGATCAGCTTCATCGCCGGGATCGTGCTGTCCGCGCCCTTCTGGCTGTGGCAGGTCTGGGGCTTCCTGACCCCGGGTCTGAAGTCCAACGAGAAGCGCTACGGCGTGGGCTTCGTCGTCGCCGCCAGCGCGCTGTTCGCCCTGGGCGCCGTGCTGGCCTACATCTCCCTCGCCGCCGGTCTGCGCCTGCTGCTCGGCCTGGCCGGGGACGGCGTGGTCGTGGCGCTCACCGCGCAGGACTACATCGGCTTCGTGATCTCCCTGCTGCTCGCCTTCGGCGTCAGCTTCGAGGTACCGCTCATCGCGGTCGCGCTGAACCTCATCGGGGTGCTGTCGTACGCGGTGCTGGCCAAGTCCCGCCGCTGGATCTACTTCCTGACCATCGTGTTCGCGGCGTTCATCACGCCCACCCAGGACCCCTTCACCATGCTGCTCATGGCCCTGCCCATGTGCGTGTTGTTCGAGGTGGCCATCCAGATCGCCCGGGTGGTGGACAAGCGGCGGGCCAAGCGCGACGCCCTGGCCGGCTTCCACGACCTGGACGACGACGAGGCCTCCCCGCTGGACGCCACCCCCTCCCGGCTCGACGAGCCCACCGGCACCCGGGGCTGACCGGCCCGACGTGCGGGTCGCCCTGCTGGTCAACGCCGCCGCCGGCAGGGGCCGCGCCACCGCGGCCCACGGGCCGGTGCGGGCCGCGCTGACCGCCGCCGGGCTCGAGGTGCACGAGCTCGCCGCCACCGACCGGACGGCCGCCGAGGCGGCGGTGCGGGCGGTGGCCGGCTCGGTGGCCGCGGTCGTCGTCCTCGGTGGGGACGGCGCCGTGCACGCCGCCGTCCAGGGCCTGGCCGGCACCGGCACCGCGCTCGCCGTGCTGCCCGCCGGCACCGGCGACGACCTGGCCCTGGCCCTCGGCGTGCCGGCCGACCCGGTCGCAGCTGCCCGGGCGGCCGCCGCCGACCTGCTGGCCGGGCGGTCCGCCCGGGTGGACCTGGGCCGCACGAGCACGCCGGACGGCGACCGGTGGTGGGCCACCGTGCTGTGCTGCGGCTTCGACTCCCTGGTCAGCGACCGGGCCGACCGGCTCACCTGGCCGACGGGGCGCCGCCGCTACGACGTGGCGATCGTGGCCGAGCTCGCCCGGCTGCGCCCGCGCGCGGTGCGGCTCACCCTGGACGGGGTGGCTCACGAGCTCGAGGTCACGCTGGTCGCCGTCGGCAACACCGCCTGCTACGGCGGCGGCCTGCGCATGTGCCCGGACGCCGACCCGAGGGACGGCCTGCTCGACGTCACCGTCATCGGCCCGGTGACGAGGCGGGACCTGGTGCGCACCCGTCCCCGGTTGGCCGACGGCAGCCACGTGGCGCACCCGGCCGTCCGCACCCACCGGGCCGCCGAGGTCGTGCTCGAGCCGGCCGGACCCACGGGGGAGGGGCTCACCGCCTGGGCCGACGGGGAGCCGGTCGGCCCGCTGCCCGCGCGCACCGTCGTCGTCCCCGGCGCCCTGGTCGTGGTGGGCACCGGCCGCCGCTGAGGCCGCCGGACCGTCGTACGCACCGCTTACGGTGGAGGACATGTCGAGTCCTGCCGAGCGGTACGCCGCGGCCCGGCGCCGAGGCAAGCACCCGCTCCTGTCGGACTTCATCACCGACCTCGGCTTCACCCTGGACCCGTTCCAGGAGGAGGCCTGCGCCGCGCTGGAGGAGGGCTCGGGCGTGCTGGTCTGCGCCCCCACCGGTGCCGGCAAGACCGTGGTCGGGGAGTTCGCGGTGCACAAGGCGCTGGCCGAGGGCCGCAAGGCCTTCTACACCGCGCCGATCAAGGCGCTGTCGAACCAGAAGTACGCCGACTTCGTCGCCCGGTACGGCCCGGAGAAGGTCGGGCTGCTCACCGGGGACAACGCGGTCAACGGCGACGCACCGATCGTGGTCATGACCACCGAGGTGCTCCGCAACATGCTCTACGCCGACTCCCCGGCGCTCCACGGGCTCGGCTACGTGGTGATGGACGAGGTGCACTACCTCGCCGACCGGTTCCGCGGCGCGGTCTGGGAGGAGGTGATCATCCACCTGCCCGACGACGTCGCCCTCGTCTCGCTGTCGGCCACGGTCAGCAACGCCGAGGAGTTCGCCGACTGGCTGGTCACCGTCCGCGGCGACACCCGGGTGGTGGTCAGCGAGGTCCGGCCGATCCCGTTGTGGCAGCACATGCTCGTCGGCGGCCGGGTGTTCGACCTGTTCGCGTTGCGCCCGGACGCGCACGTCGCCGGCACCGAGTCCCCGGTGCGCGAGCTGACCGCCCGCCAGCGCGGCTCGGCCGTCGTCGACCCCGAGCTGGTCCGCTACGTGAAGGAGCAGGAGCGCCGGCTGGACTCCTGGCACGGCGGCGGACGACGGGGCCGGGACGGCTGGGACCAGCGGCCCCGCTACACCCCGCCGTCCCGGTCGGAGGTGATCTCCCGGCTGGCCACGTCCGGGCTGCTCCCGGCGATCACCTTCGTCTTCAGCCGCAAGGGCTGCGACGCCGCCGTCGAGCAGTGCCTGCGGTCGGGGCTGCGGCTCACCGACGAGGCCGAGCGGGCCGCGGTCTCCGAGGTGGTCGACCGGCACACCGGCTCGCTGCCCGAGGCCGACCTGCACGTGCTCGGCTTCTGGGAGTGGCGGGAGGGTCTGCTGGCCGGGCTCGCCGCGCACCATGCCGGGCTGGTGCCGGCGTTCAAGGAGGCCGTCGAGGAGTGCTTCGTCCGCGGCCTGGTGAAGGCCGTCTTCGCCACCGAGACCCTGGCGCTGGGCATCAACATGCCCGCGCGCACGGTGGTGCTGGAGAAGCTCACCAAGTGGAACGGCGAGGCCCACGTGGAGGTCACGCCGGGGGAGTACACCCAGCTCACCGGGCGGGCCGGACGGCGGGGCATCGACGTCGAGGGGCACGCCGCCGTGGTCTGGGCCCCCGGGGTCGACCCGGCCACCGTCGCCGGGCTGGCCAGCACCCGCACCTACCCGCTGCGCTCGTCCTTCCGGCCCAGCTACAACATGGCGGTCAACCTGGTCGGTTCGTTCGGCCGGGACCACGCCCGGGAGCTGCTGGGTGCCTCCTTCGCGCAGTTCCAGGCCGACCGGTCCGTGGTCGGGCTGGCCCGCTCGGCGGCCCGGCACGAGGAGGACGCCGTCCGGCTGGAGGCCGAGGTCTCCACCGACCGGGGCGACGTCGCGGGCTACGCCCGGATGCGCGCGGAGATCTCCAGCCGGGAGAAGGAGCTGTCCCGGGACTCCCAGGCCCGCAAGTGGCGTGATGCCGCCGAGGCGCTGCTCGCGCTGCGCCCCGGTGACGTGATCCGGGTGCCCTCGGGACGGCGGCAGGGACTGGCGGTGGTCCTGGACCCCGGCATCACCGAGCTCGCCGACCCCCGGCCGCTGGTGCTCACCGAGGAGACCTGGGCCGGTCGGCTCGGGCCGATCGACTTCCCCACCCCGGTGGCGGCGCTGGCCCGGGTGCGGGTGCCCAAGGACTTCAACCACCGCAGCCCGAGGTCCCGCAAGGAGCTCGCGGCCACCCTGCGCGACACCCGGACGGAGAACGACCTGGGCGCCCGCAAGGTCCGGAAGCGTTCGGCCGCCTCGGAGGACCCGGTGCTCACCGACCTCCGGCACGCCCTGCGCCAGCACCCGGTGCACGCCCTGCCCGACCGGGAGGAGCGGGTCCGCGGCGCCGACCGGTGGGTGCGGTCGGTGGCGGAGGCCGCCGAGCTGCGGGCCCGGATGGCCGAGCGCACCGGGTCGCTGACCCGGCAGTTCGACCGGACCTGCGACGTCCTGGAGCAGCTGGGCTACCTGCTGCCCGACGCGCCGTCCGCCGCGGACGCCGAGGACCCCGGCCAGCACCCGGCGGTCGAGGCCCCGGTGGTCACCGACGCCGGGCGCAGGTTGTCGCGGATCTGGTCCGAGGCCGACCTGCTCACCGCCGAGTGCCTGCGCGCCGGTGCCTTCCGCGGCCTGGACCCCGCCCAGCTGGCCGCCTGCGTGTCCACGCTGGTGTTCGAGGCCCGCCGGGAGTCCCCGGCGCAGCCGGCCATCCCGACCGGCCCGGTGTCGACCGCGGTGGCCGCGATGCGACGGGTGCACGTCGAGCTCCGCGCCGTGGAGAGCGACCACGGGGTGCCGGCGAGCCGGGACCTCGACCTGGGCTTCGTCTGGGCCGCCCAACGCTGGGCCGACGGGCAACCCCTCGACCGGGTGCTGTCCGGTGCCGAGCAGGCCGGCACCGAGCTGTCCGGCGGGGACTTCGTCCGCTGGGCCCGGCAGCTCGTCGACCTGCTCGACCAGCTGGCCAAGGTCGCGGAGGAGCCGGTGGCCGGGGTCGCCCGGGCTGCCGTCGGCCGGGTCCGCCGGGGCGTGGTCGCCGTGGCGGTGAGCGGGTGACCGCCTGCCCCCACCGGGCGGTTCGCACGGTGCCCGGGCCCGCCGCGTAGTAGACAGTGGACCGAGCCGTGCCCGGCCAGGAGGCCGAGCCACGGCAGACCGCCGTGCCACGTGTACCGAGGGAGCGACGATGACCAACCCGCCGCAGGGTGGCGACGAGCAGGACCGGGACGGCGCCTCCGGGCAGACCGGTGAGACGCCGTGGTGGTCGGGCGGGTCCGGGTCGTCGACCGGCTCGTCCGGTTCCTCCCCGGCGTCCGCACCCCAGGAGCCCGAGGCCACGCAGGCCCACCACCCCTCCCAGGACGACGTCCCCGAGGGCCCCGGCTCGACCCGGATGATCCCGCTGCGCCAGCCCGGCCAGGACGCCCCGGCCGCCGGCTGGGAGCAGTCCTCCGCCGCCGGCGCGTCGGGCGGGGGCTCCAGCTGGGGTCAGCAGGCCTCCGGCTGGTCCGGGCAGGGCTCGGACGCACCGGAGCGCACGGGGTCCTCGGCCGCCGGGTCCGCCGGCTGGTCCGGGCAGTCCGCGTCGGGTCAGCAGCCGGGTTCCCAGCAGCCCGGTTCCCAGCAGCAGCCGCCGTCGTTCGGCTCGACCCCCGGGCAGTACGGGCAGCAGTCGCCGTCGGGGCAGTCCTCGCCCGGACAGAGCTCGTCCGGCGCGCCGTCCTACGGGCAGCAGTCCGGACCGTACGGCCAGAACCCGTCCTACGGGCAGGGCCAGCAGGGGCAGGGCCAGTACGGCCAGCAGCCCTCCTACGGGCAGCCGTCGGGCCAGTACGGGCAGCAGCCGTCCTACGGCCAGCCCCAGGGCGGGACGTCGAGCCAGTACGGACAGGGTGGTCAGTACGGCCAGGCCGGTCCGTCGGGCCAGCCGGGTCAGGGCCAGTACGGGCAGCCCGGTCAGCCCGGTCAGCCCGGTCAGCAGGGGCAGTACGGCCAGCAGGGCCCCTACGGGCAGCAGGCCCCGTACGGGCAGGGCAACCAGTACGGCCAGTCCGGGCCCGGTCAGCAGTACGGGCAGCAGGGCTCGTGGCAGGGCGGCAACCAGGGTGCGCCGGCCAAGAAGCGCAACACCGGACTCATCGTCGGGCTGATCGCGCTGGCCGTGGTGGTCATCGCGGCGGCGATCATCCTGCCGCTCGTGCTCGGCGGCACGCGTCTGGACCCGCAGGCCGTCCAGCGCGACGTCGCCACCCAGTTCGAGGAGCGGGAGAGCGTCGCCGTCGACCTCACCTGCCCCGACGACATGGACGTGTCGGTGGGGGAGACCTACCAGTGCACCGGCACCACCGCCGACGACGAGGACGTCACGATCTCCATCGAGATCACCTCCGACGAGGGCGCCTACACCTGGCAAGAGGGCTGAGACACCCCTGACGGCGGGCCCTCGGGCCCGCCGTCAGAAGGTGAAATCGGGCCACTCCAGGGCAGCGCCCAGCCGATGGACCGACGTCTGCAGCCCGTGCTGCTCGGCCAGGGCGGTGAGCGCGTCCGGGTCGGCGGGCCGACCGGGCAGCTCGCCGGCCACCTCGGGCATGTCGATGTCCTTCACCACCTCCACCACGGCGGGCGCCACGTCGAGGTAGGCGGAGGCCTCGTGCAGCTTCTTCAGGACCGAGGCGGTCAGCGGTGCCTTCGGGACCGTGGTCCTGGCCGCCGCAGCCCGGATGCCCGCCAGGTCCCCGAACGCGGTGATGAGTGCTGCCGCGGTCTTCTCCCCGACGCCCTTGACGCCGGGCAGGCCGTCGCTGGGGTCGCCGCGCAGCACGGCGAAGTCGGCGTAGGCCTTCCCGGGCACGCCGTACTTGGCCGCCACCGCACCCTCGTCGACCAGGTCGAGGTCGCCGATCCCGCCCCGGGCGGTGTAGAGCACCCGCACCCCGCGGGCGTCGTCCACCAGCTGGAACAGGTCCCGGTCGCCGGTGACGACGTCGACGTCCCGGTCGGCGCGGGTGGCCAGCGTGCCGATCACGTCGTCGGCCTCGTAACCGGGTGCCCCGACCCGGGCGATGCCGCAGGCCGCGAGCACCTCGACGAGCACCGGCACCTGCGGGCCGAGCTCGTCGGGCACCTCCTCGCCCCCTTCCTCGGCCTGCCGGTGGGCCTTGTAGGAGGGCACCGCGTCGGTGCGGAAGGCCGGGCGCCAGTCGTCGTCCCAGCAGGCCACCAGGTGGCTGGGACGGTGGGCGACGACGAGCCGGGCGGTCATGTCCAGGAAGCCGCGGACGGCGTTGATCGGCCTGCCGTCGGGGGTCACCACGGTCATCGGGACGCCGTAGAAGGCGCGGAAGTACAGGCTCGCGGCGTCCAGCAGCATCGTCGTCACGCCGGGGACGGTAACGGCCTCACAACGACCGGCGGAACTGTCCGACGTGCTGGTTAGTCTCTGCCGATGACCGCCCTGGACCCCAAGGTCGCCGCGCCCGACGTGGACCGGGCCCTGCTGGCTGCTCTGGCCCGGGACGGTCGGGCCAGCTACACCGAGCTGGCCGAGAAGGTCGGGCTGTCGGTGTCGGCGGTGCACCAGCGGGTCCGCCGGCTCGAGCAGCGCGGGCTGATCACCGGCTACGCGGCCAAGGTCGACGCCAAGGCCGTCGGGCTGCCGCTGGTCGCCTTCGTGTCCATCACCCCGATCGACGTGGCCCAGCCCGACGACGCCCCGGCCCGGTTGGCCCACCTGGGCGCCATCGAGGCCTGCCACTCCGTGGCCGGCCCGGACAGCTACCTGCTCAAGGTGCGGGTGGCCTCCCCGGACGCCCTGGAGGGCCTGCTCGCCGAGATCCGGTCCGCGGCGAACGTCACCACCCGGACGACGGTGGTGCTCACCACCTTCTACGAGGACCGGCCGCCGCTCTGATCCTCGACGTCCCGGCCTTCTACGCCGACTGGTCCGCCGGTGACGTGCCGGCGCTGTCGGCGCGGCTGCGGGCGGGGGTGGACTGGCCCGAACCCTGGTCGGGCGGGCGGCTGCGGGGCCGGCGGGCCGTCGAGGCGCACCTACGGGACCAGGCCCGCGTGGTGCGGCTGCAGGTGACACCCGTGGTGGTGCGCCGGGCAGGCGGCCTCGTCGAGGTGACGGTGCACCAGGTCGTGCGCGACGCCGACGGCGACCTGCTGTCCGACACCACGGTGCAGCACACCCTGACCGTCGTCGACGGGCTCGTCACGAGGCTGGACGTCGGGGAACCGCCGGCCTGACCGTTCGTCCACAGGTCGGCCCGGCACGTCGACATCGGCCCGAACGTGTGTTCGACTGGGGTCATGCGATGGGACGCCCAACGGCTCGATCTCGTGGAGCCCGAGACGCTCCCCGGGCTGCCCACCGTGGCCGGCCTGCTGCGCAGCCTCCAGGTGCCCGAGTTCCCCGGCCTCACCCTGCACGAGGTGCGCTCCAAGTCCGCGCTGAACGCCGTGCCCAAGGGCTCGGCCATGCCGTTCGCGTACACGATCAACACGTTCCGGGGCTGCTCCCACGCGTGCGTGTACTGCTTCGCCCGCGGCACCCACGAGTGGCTGGAGCTGGACACCGGCGCGGACTTCGACCAGGAGATCGTGGTCAAGACCAACATCGCCGAGGTGCTGCGGCGCGAGCTGGGCCGGGCGTCGTGGAAGCGCGAGCACGTGGCGCTGGGCACCAACACCGACCCCTACCAGCGCGCCGAGGGCCGTTACCGGCTGATGCCGCCGGTGATCGAGGCCCTGGCGCGGTCAGGGACGCCGTTCTCGATCCTCACCAAGGGCACGCTGGCCCAGCGGGACCTGCCGCTGCTGGCTGCTGCCAGCAGGGACGTGCCGATCGGGATGGGCGTCTCGCTGGCCATCTGGGACGACGACCTGCACCGCTCACTGGAACCCGGTGTGCCGACCCCGAAGGCGCGCCTGGAGCTGGTCCGCCGCATCCGGGACGCCGGGCTGCCCTGCGGGGTCTTCCTCGCCCCGGTCCTGCCGGGGCTCACCGACCAGCGCGACCACCTGGAGAAGGCCATCGCGGCCGTCGCCGAGGCCGGTGCCACCGGGATCACGGTGGTGCCGCTGCACCTGCGACCCGGGGCGCGGGAGTGGTTCACCACCTGGCTGTCCCGGGAGCACCCCCGCCTGGTCAGCCGGTACAGGTCGTTGTACGGGCGGGGCGCCTACGTGCCCGCGGACTACCGGCAGTGGCTCTCGGCCCGGGTCGGCCCGATGCTCGCCGCGCACGGGCTGGACAGCCACACCGGGGGAGTGGCCCGCGGGGTCGGCGGGCTGCCCGGGGACGACGCGGCCAGCTTCCCGGCCGGGTCGCTGCCCGACCGGCCGGTGACGGTCGCCGAGGTGGAGGAGCCCGAGCAGCTGTCACTGTGCTGAGCCGCCCGGAACGGGTCCGTGCCGGTCCTGGTCGGTGGCCCGGACCCGGTTAGGGTCCGCGCATGTACACGGCCAGCTGGCGTGACGTCGTCCGCCGCGACCTCTTCGGCGACCGGCCCGACCCCCGCGACAAGCCGTACCGGTTCGTCATCCGGGCTGCGCTGGTGGTGTTCCGGCTCTTCGGCTTCCGCTTCGACGTCCGCGGTCAGGAGCACGTGCCCGCCACGGGCGGCGCGGTCATCGCCAGCAACCACGTCAGCTACTTCGACTTCACCTACCTCGGTCTGGGTGCGCTGCCCCAGCACCGGCTGGTGCGGTTCATGGCCAAGGCCTCGGTGTTCCACAACCGGTTCTCCGGGCCCTTCATGCGGGCCATGCAGCACATCCCGGTCGACCGGCGGGCCGGGGCCGCGGCCTTCGACGAGGCGGTGCGGGCGTTGCAGGCGGGGAAGGTGGTCGGGGTGTTCCCCGAGGCCACCATCTCCAGCTCGTTCACCGTCAAGGAGCTCAAGGCCGGAGCCGCCCGGATGGCCGTCCAGGCCGGTGTGCCGATCATCCCGGCCGCGGTGTGGGGCGGGCACCGGATCGCCACCAAGGCCCGCCGGCCCGTCTTCCGCCGAGGCATCCCGGTCACCGTGCTGCTCGGTGAGCCGATCGTGCCGGCCGAGGGGGAGAAGACCCAGGCCGTGCTGCGGCGCACCAAGGCCGCGATGGAGGAGCTGCTCGCCGAGGCCCAGCGCAGCTACCCCGACGTCCCCGCCGGCGACACCGACCGCTGGTGGCTGCCCGCGCACCTCGGCGGCACCGCACCGACGCCGGAGGAGGCCCACGAGCTGGACGTCCACGACGTCAACGGCACCGCGGTCAAGCCCCCACGGACGCCCCTACGCCAGCGCTTCCGCCGCTAGGGGCCAGCCCGAACGCCTCGCACTCCACCCCGTACCACCGCGTCGTCCGGCCCAGCGGGGTCATCCCCAGCCGCCGGCACACCGCCAGCGACGGCTCGTTCCCCGGCCGCACCACGGCGAACACCTCGGGCAGCCCGTCCTCGAACGCGCGCCGGACGACGGCCGCGGCCGCCTCGGTGGCGTACCCGCGACCCCAGCTGTCCGGGTGGAAGTGCCAGCCCACCTCGAACTCGCCGTCCCCGGCCGGCAACGGCTTGAGCAGCACCGTGCCGGCCACCGGTGAGCCGTCCAGCGGCTGCACCGCCCAGCACCCCGCCCGTGGATCGGCCGCGTGCACCGCCGCCCACCGCTCGAGCATCGCCTGCACCCCACCGGCCGGCGGCCCGGACAACCACCGGGTCACCTCGGCGCGCCCGTACAGGTCGGCGAGCCGCGCGAGGTCGTCCTCGGACGAGGTCCACGCCCGCACGAGGAGCCGCCCGGTCCTCACCAGCTCCACGGCACACACCTCCCGATGATCATGGGGTGGATGTCAGAGACTCGCCGACGGGCGGCGTGTCACCTGGCAACGACCCCATGATCACCGGCGGGAGGGGGGAGGGGAAAGAGGAGAGGGGGGTCAGGACAGCTGGGCGAGGGAGGCCTCGCGGGAGGCCACCGCGGCCGCGTCGGCGGCCACCGGGTCGACCGCGCGGTCGGCCCACCACTGCCGGCCGGACGCCGGGAGCGAGGGGATCGGGTCGTAGTAGGTGTAGCGGCGGTCCAGCGCGGCCTCGTCGGTGCGTTCGATGCCGGTGCGGTAGTTCTTGGTCCAGTAGCTGATCCCGCGCTCGCGGTCGTACTCGGCGACCTGGTGCACCCAGCGCTTCCCGACGTAGGGCACGTCGCAGACGATCCGCGGGGTGGCGAAGCCGGGCAGGTAGCCCATCAGGTCGTGCTGCAGGGTCTGCGCCACCGACAGCGGCACCCGCCAGTGCTCGGCCGAGGGGATCATGTCGCACATGTAGAAGTAGTAGGGCGTGACACCGGCACCGTCCAGGAGCGCGAAGCACAGGTCCAGCAGCTGGCCGGCGGTGTCGTTGACCCCGTGCAGCAGGACGCCCTGGTTGCGCACGTCGCGCACGCCGGCGGCCAGCATCGCCTGGGCGGCCTCGGCCACCAGCGGGGTGACCGACTGGGCGGCGTTGACATGAGTGTGGACGGCGAGGGACACCCCGCGGGCCCGGGCCGTGCCGGCCAGTCGGGTCATCCCCGCGACGACGTCGTCCTGCAGCCAGTGCTGCGGCATCCCCATCAGCGCCTTGGTGGCCAGCCGGATGTCGCGGACGGAGTCGATCTCCAGCAGGCCGGAGACGAACGCCTCGAGGTTCTTGAACGGCAGGTTGGCGACGTCACCGCCGGAGACCACGACGTCCCGGACGCCGGGGGTGGCCCGCAGGTAGGCCAGCATCTCGGCCTGCCGGTCGACCGGCTTGAGGTCGAACTTCAGCTTGGTGACCGCCGGGGTGGAGTTGCCGACGAGGTCCATCCGGGTGCAGTGCCCGCAGTACTGGGGGCAGGTGGGGAGCAGCTCGGCGAGCACCTTGGTGGGGTAGCGGTGGGTGAGGCCCTCGACGGCCCACATCTCGTGCTCGTGCAGGGAGTCCCGGGCGGCGTAGGGGTGGCTGGCGGCGGCCCCAGGCAGCCGGTCCGACGCCACCGGGAGCATGTAGCGGCGCACCGGGTCGGCCAGCATCGCCGCGGTGGTCGGGACCGCTGTCGGGACCATCGTGTTGAGCATCTGCGGGGGCAGCAGCAGCGACATCGTGGCGCGGCCGGCCTGGTCGGCCTCGACGTCGGCGTAGAAGGACTCGTCGAGCAGGTCGCCGTAGACCCCGCGCAGCTGGCGCAGGTTCTTCACGCAGTTGACCCGCTGCCACTGGGCGCTGCGCCACTGCTCCGCCGTCACGTCGGCGAACCCGGGCAGCCGACGCCAGTCGGGCTCGACGAGCTCCCGGGCGGTGTACTCGTAGGGCTGCTCCAGCACGACGTCCTCCTGCGGGTGCGACCGGCACTTCCGGTGGCGACCCCGACACCCTACGGGAGATCGTTCGGTGAAACGTGAGTTTCGCGATAGGTTCTCCGTGTTGAACGCGATCGACGACAGGAGTTCCAGGTGACGACGGCGGCAGAGCGGGCACTGGGCGTGCACCGGGTGCTCGAGCCGGTGGGCGTGCTGCCCCAGGCCGCGCACCGGCTGGACCCCGACGCCCCGACCGGCCGCGACGAGGTGCGCATCGACGTCGAGCGGCTGAACCTCGACGCGGCGTCCTTCCGGCAGCTCAACGAGGCCCACGCAGGGGACGGCGACGCGGTGCGGTCCGCCGTGCTGGAGATCGTGGGCCGGCGCGGCAAGATGCAGAACCCCGTCACCGGCTCCGGCGGGATGCTCATCGGTCGGGTCGCCGAGGTGGGCGACGACTCCCCGCTGGGCCTGGCCGTCGGCGACCGGGTGGCCACCCTGGTGTCGCTGACGCTGACCCCGCTGCGGATCACCGACGGCCTCGAGCGCTGGGACGGGCTCGGCGAGCAGGTGCCGACCACCGGCACCGCGGTGCTCTTCGCCCGCTCGATCGCCGCCGTGCTCCCCGAGGACCTGCCGGAGAACGTGGCGCTGGCGGTGCTCGACGTGTGCGGCGCCCCGGCGGCGACCGAGCGCGTGGTCCGGCGCGGGTCGTCGGTCGCGGTGATCGGTGCCGCCGGGAAGTCCGGCTGCCTGTCGCTGGCCGCGGCCCGGGACGCCCATGCCCACCGGCTGGTCGGCGTCGTCCGCACCGAGCAGGAGGCCACCGCGCTGCGGGCGGCCGGGCTGGCCGACGAGGTCGTCGTCGCCGACGCCACCGACCCGCTGGCCGTCGCCGCGGCGGTCGGCGACCCGGTCGACGTGACCGTGGTCTGCGTGGACGTGGCCGGGGCCGAACACGGCGCGGTCCTCGCGACGGCCGACGGCGGCACCGTGGTCTTCTTCTCCATGGCCACCTCCTTCCCGGGGGCGGCCCTGGGCGCCGAGGGGATGGCAGCGGACGTGACCATGCTGATCGGGAACGGCTACACGCCGGGGCACGCCGCCCTGGCCCTGGACCTGTACCGCCGGACCCCCGGCGTGCGGGCCCTGATCGACCCGCGCGTCCACTGATGTCGCTCCTGATCGGCGACGTCACCGTCGGGGACGCCCGCGGCCGGGCCCTGCACGTCGTCGACGGCGCGATCGCCTGGGTCGGGCCGTCCGCCGAGGCCCCGACGGCGGACCGGACCCTGGACGGCGGCGGCGCCCTGCTCACCCCGGCGTTCGTCGACGCCCACGTGCACGCCACCGCCACCGGCCTGGCCCTGACCGGGCTGGACCTGCACGGGGCGGACAGCCTGCGGTCGGCGCTGGCGGCGGTCGCCGCGCACGTGGCCCGGCACCGCAGCGGCATCGTGCTGGGGACCGGCTGGGAGGAGAACGACTGGCCCGAGGGCCGCGCACTCACCCGGCACGACCTGGACGCCGTGGTGGGGGACCGGCCGGCCTACCTCGCCCGGGTCGACGTGCACTCCGCGACCGTCTCCACCGCGCTGCTCGACCGGATCCCGGGCATCACCGCGCTGCCCGGGTACTCCGCCGACGGCCAGCTGCGCCTGGACGCCCACCACGCCGCCCGGCAGGCCGCCTACGGCGCCGTGGACCCGGGCCAGCGCACCACCGCCCAGCGCGCCACCCTCGACCTCGCCGCCGACCTGGGCATCGGCTGCGTGCACGAGATGGCCGGCCCCGAGGTGTCCAGCGCCGAGGACCTCGCCGGGCTGCTGCAGCTGTCCCGCCGGGCCCCGGGCCCGCTGGTGCTCGGCTGGTGGGGGGAGCTGTCCGAGCGCGGCGGGCTGGACGTCGTCCGAGAGCTGGACCTGGCTGGCGCCGGGGGCGACCTGTTCTGCGACGGCGCGTTCGGCTCGCACACCGCGGCGCTGTCCACCCCGTACACCGACCGGCCCGACACCTCGGGGGTGCTGCGCTTCGAGACCGCCCAGCTGGTCGAGCACGTGCGCGCCTGCACCGCCGCCGGAGTGCAGGCCGGGTTCCACTGCATCGGGGACGCCGCGGTGGACCAGGTGCTCGCCGCCGTCGCCGCGGTGGGGGAGCAGCTGGGCCGCGACGCCGTCCGGGCGTGCCGGCACCGGCTCGAGCACGTCGAGATGGTGTCGGTCGACGCCATCGAGGAGATGCGCCGCTGGGGGATGGTCGCCAGCGTCCAGCCGGCCTTCGACGCCGCCTGGGGCGGGGACGGCGGCATGTACGCCGAGCGCCTGGGCGTGGAGCGGGCGCTGGCCTGCAACCCCCTGGCCGACCTGTCCGACGGCGGGGTGGCGATCGCGCTGGGCTCCGACGCCCCGGTCACCCCGCTGGACCCCTGGGGCGGGGTGCACGCCGCCGTCGACCACCGCACCCCCGGCGCCGGACTGCGCCCCTTCGACGCCTACGACGCGGCGACCCACGGCGGCTGGCACGCCGCCCGCGCCGAGCACCGCGACGGCCCCCTGGCCGTCGGAGCTCCGGCGCACCTGGCGCTGTGGGCCACCGACCTGACCCTGTCCGGGGTGCTCGCCGAGCGCGCCCGGCCCACCTGCCGTGGCCTGCTCGTCGGTGGCCACGCCGTCCGAGGAGAGCCGTGAGCGCCCGTCTGACCCTGGACCCGGGCCTGGTCACCCGGGCCCGCGAGCTGGCCGAGCAGGCCGCCCAACCGGTGATCGACCTGGCCGGGAAGCACACCACCGTCTCCGTCGAGCGCGCCGTGCTGCGGTTGGCCGGCCTCGAGGGCACCGATCCGGTGACCGGGGAGGGCGAGATCCCCTGGGTGAACCGGGTGGTGGACGTCGTCCGCGAGCAGGTGGGGCTGGAGCACGGCGTGGCGCTGCCGGTCTGGCACGCGATCGCCTCGGGTGCGGCCGCGACCGTGCAGGACGTCGCCGAGCAGGTCGGCGCGGGCACCGCCCGCTTCGAGGTGCCCACCGGCGGGGACGAGGAGCGGGCCCGCGAGGCCGCGCTCGCCGCCGTCGGTGCCGGTCTCTCCCGGGTGGACGACGCCCGCCGCCGGCGGGAGGAGCTGGTGGCCACCCACGGCGACCCGCCCCGCCGTCCCTGGATCTACCTGATCGTGGCCACCGGCGACATCTACGAGGACATCCCGCAGGCCCAGGCGGCCGCACGCGCCGGGGC
This sequence comes from Geodermatophilus sp. Leaf369, assembly GCF_001424455.1. NCBI lineage: Bacteria > Bacillati > Actinomycetota > Actinomycetes > Geodermatophilales > Geodermatophilaceae > Geodermatophilus > Geodermatophilus sp. Leaf369. The sequence continues at coordinate 87,248 of NZ_LMQA01000005.1, forward strand.
CGACGTCATCGCCGTCATCCGCTCCACCGGGCAGTCGCTGCTGGACTACGTGCCCGAGGGCGCCACCCGCACCGGGTACGCCGGCACGTACGCCACCCAGGAGAACTTCCGGCTCATGCGGGCCGCCCTGGACGAGGTGAGCGCGGAGCTCGGCCGCTACGTCCGGCTCACGAACTACGCCTCGGGGCTCTGCATGCCCGAGATCGCCGCGCTGGCCGGGCTCGAGCGGCTGGACATGATGTTGAACGACGCGATGTACGGCATCCTCTTCCGCGACATCAACCCGATCCGCACCTTCGTCGACCAGCGGTTCAGCCGGATGGTGCACGCCCGCGCCGGGATCATCATCAACACCGGCGAGGACAACTACCTCACCACCGCCGACGCCGTCGACGAGGCGCACACCGTGACGGTCAGCCAGCTGCTCAACGAGCGGTTCGCCCGCGAGGCCGGCCTCGAGGACTGGCAGCTGGGCCTGGGCCACGCCTTCGAGATCAACCCGACGGTGCCGGAGTCCTTCCGGCTCGAGCTGGCGCACGCGATGCTGGCCCGCTCGCTGTTCCCCGACGCCCCGCTCAAGTGGATGCCGCCCACCAAGCACATGACCGGCGACGTGTTCGGCGGCTACCTGCTCGACGGGTTCTTCAACCTGGCCGGGATGCTCACCGACCAGTCGATCCTGCTGGTCGGGATGATGACCGAGGCCGTCGTCACCCCGTGGCTCTCCGACCGGGACCTGGCGCTGCGCAACGTCCGCTACGTGCTGGACGCCGCGGGGGGACTGGGGGAGGACTTCGCCCCGCCGCCGGGCGGGTTCATCGACACCCGCGCGCACACCGTCCTCGGCGAGGCCGTCGAGCTGCTGGAGCGGATCACCGCCGACGGCCTGCTGCCCTCCATCGCCGCGGGCACGTTCGGCATCACCAGGCGTCCGGCCGACCGCGGCAAGGGCCTGGACGGCGTGGTCGTGAAGGCGCCGGGCCACCTCGACCCCGCCACCGAGCTCATGGAGGCAGCGCTGTGAGCAGCATCGTCCGGCCCTACGGCGACACCACCGGCGACGGGATGATCCAGACGTCGTTCACCCTCCCGGTGCCGCCGGGGCCCAGGGCCGAGGGCGCGGCGCTGCAGCTGGCCACCAAGATGGGCATCAGCCCCGCGATGGTGGTGCACAGCCACGGCATCGGCACCGGCTACACGTTCTTCGTCGTCTACGGCTCGGTGTCCCACCTGGTCGACCTGGACGCCGTCGAGGTCGAGGAGCGGGCCTACCCGCTGCTCAGCCCCAGCGAGGTCAACGGGGTGATCAAGACCCGGCTGCACCGCAAGCTCGTGGTCATGGGCGCCTGCATCGGCACCGACGCCCACACCGTGGGCATCGACGCGATCCTCAACCTCAAGGGCTTCGCGGGGGAGAAGGGCCTGGAGTACTACCGGGAGATGGACGTCGCCAACCTCGGCGCCCAGGTGACCGTGCCCGAGCTGGTCGGCCAGGCCCGCGCCGCCCGTGCCGACGCCGTGCTGGTCAGCCAGGTCGTCACCCAGAAGGACGCGCACCTGCGCAACACCCGCGAGCTGGCCGGCGCCTTCCGCGAGGCGATGGGGGAGGACCGGCCGCTGCTCGTCGTGGGCGGGCCGCGCTTCGACCCGGCCATGGCCCGCGAGCTCGGCGTGGACAAGGTCTTCGGCCGCGGCACCACCCCCGGCGAGGTGGCCTCCTACCTCGTCTCCGCCCTGATCCCGTCGGGAGAGGCAGCATGAGTGCAACCGTCGGGTTGACCGTCACCCACCGCCGCTACGTGCCGTACGCCCACGCGCACTACGGCGGCTCGCTGGTGGACGGCGCCTACACGCTGGGCCTGTTCGGCGACGTCGCCACCGAGGTCGCGATCGTCGGGGACGGCGACGAGGGCCTGCTGGCCGGGTACTCCGAGGTCCGCTTCCTCGCCCCGGTGCAGGCCGGGGACGTGCTGGAGGCCTCGTGCGAGGTCGTCCGGGTCGGCCGACGCAGCCGCGAACTGCGGTGCTGGGCCGACGTCGTGGCCCGGGCCGACCCGTCCCGCGGCGCGTCGGCGGCCACCGTGCTGGACCCGCCACTGCGGGTGGTGGAGGCGACCGCTGCCCTCGTCGTCCCCGCGACCGGTGCGTGACCTCCGGTACAGCCGATGTAACGGTTCGGTCACGGCGTGCCGCTGCTGTACCGATGGCCTGTCCGGGGCCCGCTCCGTTCCCTAGGGTCTGACCCCGCAGCACGAACGGCCCCGAGGCGTCTCGGGACCACCCGGGCGGCACCCCGCGCCACCAGACAACGGCGGGTACGGACGCAGCCGGCGTCCGCCCCGGCGGCCCGAAGGTGCGGGGTGCCGCCACCGGGTGCCGGACGCCCCGCCGGACGGGTGGGATGCTGGGTCCGGCCGCAACCGCGGCCCGGACCCGGCCCACCGGCCTGTGGTCCACGTCCCCGCCGGCGGCGGGGTGGACACGAACGGGGGCGGGTGCCGGAGTGGTGGCGACCGGCACGGTCCAGGCGGCACGCCCGCCCGAGGACGAGCAGCGGACCAGCCGTCGCGGGATCGGCCTGCTCGGCCGCACCCTGCTGGCGGCCCTCGGTGGTGGCGCGCTGTTCCTCGCCTTCCCGGGCTGGGACCTGACCGGGCTGGCCGTCCTGGGACCGATGGCGCTGTCCCTGGCCGTCCGGGGCGTCCGGGTGCGCACCGGGCTGTGGCTCGGCCTGGTCACCGGCCTGGTCTTCTTCGTCCCGCTGCTGTCCTGGACCGGCATCTACGTCGGCTCGTTCCCCCGGCTGGCGCTGGCGACCACGGAGTCCCTGTACGTCGCGGTCCTGGGTGGGGCGCTGGCGCTCACCTCACGCGCGCGGGGCTGGCCGTTCTGGGCCGCGGCGCTGTGGGTCGGTCAGGAGGCCGTCCGCGGCCGCTGGCCCTTCGGTGGCTTCCCCTGGGGACGCCTGGGCTTCAGCCAGGCCGACGGTCCGTTCACCGGGCTCGCCGCCTGGGGCGGGGTGCCGCTGGTGTCCTTCGCGGTGGCGTTGACCGGCACGCTGCTGGCGGCCGCCGTCCTCGCGCTGGTGCGCCGCGGCCGGCGGAGGAGCGGGCGGAAGGTCGCGGTCCTCGCCGTCGTGGGCGCGGTCGCCGTGCCGTCGCTCGGGCTGCTCTCGTCGCTGCCGCTGGCCGGGTCCTCGCTCACCGAGGGCGGGCCGACGCAGACCGTCGCCGTGGTGCAGGGCAACGTGCCCCGCGCCGGCCTGGACTTCAACGCCCAGCGCCGCGCGGTCCTGGACAACCACGTGCAGCAGACCCTGGACCTCGCCGCCGCGGTGGCTGCCGGTGACCAGGCCCAGCCCGACCTCGTGGTGTGGCCGGAAAACAGCTCCGACATCGACCCCTACCTCAACGCCGACGCCGCGGCCGCGATCGACCGGGCCGCCCGGGCGATCGACGCCCCGATCCTGGTCGGGGCGGTGGTCAGCGGGCCGGGGGAGTTCATCTCCAACACCGCCATCGTCTGGGACCCCGAGACCGGGCCGGGCCAGACCTACGTCAAGCGGCACCCGGTGCCCTTCGCCGAGTACATCCCGTACCGGTCCTTCTTCCGCTTCTTCAGCTCCCAGGTCGACCTGGTGCGCAACGACTTCGCCGCCGGCGACGAGGTGGGCACGCTGCAGATCGCCGGCTCCACCGTCGGGGACGTCATCTGCTTCGAGGTCGCCTACGACGGCCTCGTGCACGACGTCGTGGACGGCGGCGCCACGATGCTGGTGGTGCAGACCAACAACGCGACCTTCGGGTTCTCCGACGAGAGCCCCCAGCAGCTCGCGATGGGCCGGCTGCGCGCAGTGGAGACCGGCCGTTCGGTGGTGATGGCCTCCACCAGCGGGATCAGCGCGGTCATCGCCCCCGACGGCACCCTGGTCCGCAGCTCGGAGCTGTTCACCCCCGACGTCTTCGTCGAGGACATCGCCCAGCGGGACGGCCAGACCCTGGCCTCGCGGCTGGACGCCGGACCGGAGTGGGTGCTCACCGCCCTCGGGGTCGGCTCGGTCCTGGTGCTGGCCGGCTCCGGGGTCATCCGCCGCCGGGCCGCACGGCGAACGCAGGCGTGAGCCCCGCGCGAGACGGCGTCCTGGTCGTCGTCCCCACCTACAACGAGGTCGAGAGCCTGGCGCCCGTGCTGGCGCGGCTGCACGCCGCCGTGCCGGCCGCGCACGCCCTGGTCGTCGACGACGGGTCACCCGACGGCACCGGCGCACTCGCCGACGCGCTGGCTGCCGCCGACGAGCGGGTGCACGTGCTGCACCGCACCGAGAAGGCCGGGTTGGGCCCGGCCTACGTGGCCGGCTTCGCCTGGGCGCGCGAGCACGGGTGGCCGGTCGTGGTGGAGATGGACGCCGACGGGTCACACCCGCCCGAGCAGCTCCCCGACCTGCTGACCGCCCTCGCCGACGCCGACCTCGTGCTGGGTTCGCGCTACCTCCCCGGGGGCCGCGTCGTGGACTGGCCGTGGTTCCGGCTGGCGATCTCCCGGGTGGGCAACGTCTACACCCGGCGCGCCCTGCGGCTGCCGCTGACCGACGCCACCGGGGGCTTCCGGGCGGTCCGGGCCGAGCTGCTGGACCGGCTGCCCTTCGACGAGGTGGCCTCGCAGGGCTACTGCTTCCAGGTCGACTGGGCCTGGCGGGCGGTCCGCAGCGGGGCCCGGGTGGTCGAGGTGCCGATCGTCTTCACCGAACGTGCCGCCGGCAGGAGCAAGATGAGCTCCTCGATCGTTGGAGAGGCACTGGCACGGGTGACCTGGTGGGGTCTGCTCGACCGGGTGGCCGACCGGCTGCCCGGCAGGGTCCCCCGACCCGTGCCGGCACGGTCGCAGGTCGCCGGAGGTCGCTGACCTCCCCGGCGACCGGAGAGAGGGAGAAGATGTCGAGCCGACTGCGCACCATCCTGGGCCTGGGTGCCCTGGCCGAGGTGCTGGTGTTCATCGCCGTGGCGGCCTGGATCGGCGTGGGCTGGACGGTCCTGGCGACCATCGCCACCAGCGTGCTGGGCTGGGTGCTGCTGGCCAAGCAGGGCACCAAGACGCTCACCGAGCTGCGGCTGCGGGCCCAGGAGCACCGCGCCCCGGGCACCGTGCTGGGCGACGCCGGGCTGATCGCCGCGGGCGGGCTGTTCATGATCCTGCCCGGCTTCATCGGTGACCTGCTGGGGCTGCTGTGCCTGCTGCCCGGTACCCGGCGACTGCCCCGGGCGCTGATCACCTCGCTGGTGCTGCGTCGGCTGCCCGACCGGGCCCGCGGGCCGGTGCACGTGCGCAGCGAGCGGACGGCCGAGGTGGACCCCACCGTGCGCACGACCAGCACCCGGGGCCCGGCGGTCATCGAGGGGACCGTGGTCGACGACCCCCGCTGACGGACGCAGAACGGCCCCCCGGAGCAGTGCTCCGGGGGGCCGTTCGGTGTCGGTGCTCAGCTGACCTTGGTGCGCCGGCTCTTCAGCACGTCGAGGCGCTCGGCCAGGACCTCCTCGAGGTCGTCGACCGAGCGACGCTCCAGGAGCATGTCCCAGTGCGTGCGCGGGGGCTTGACCTTCTTGGGGGCCGGCTCGGCGCCACCGACCAGCTTGGCCGAAGCACCGTCGTACTTGCACTCCCAGGTGTCCGGGAGCTCCGCGTCGTCGGCGAAGGGCACCGTGACCACGTGGCCCTGCGTGCACCGGTACTCGGCGTACTGCCGCTCGATCGGCGCTGTGTTGCGCTCGGTCTCGTAGCTGACGCTGCCCAGTCGGCTGCCGCGGAGGGATCGCTCACCCATGGTCCACCGTCCTCTCCTGCTCGTGTCGGTCCGTGCACGGTCGCCCACCGGGGCCGGGGCACGCGTCCACGGCACGGAGTCGTGGAGGTGTCACCCGGGGGGACCGATGGGATCAACGACGGAAGTCGGACGGAGATTCCGTCTCGTCAGTCGCCCATCATCGCACGGACACCTCGCCGTCGGCCAGGGGAGACCCGGACAGGGTGAGCTGACCCGGTCCGGTGGGGGTCGGGCCGAGCTGCCCGTTGACGTGGTGCCGCCGGCAGAGCACCTGGTAGCGGACCTCGTCGGGGGCCTTCTGCGGGGCCGAGGCCACGGTGTCGGCGACGACCACCGTCTCGCCCTCGCGCACCATGGCGCCGTCGACGACCCGGGCGTTGAGCAGGCCGGGGAGCCCGCACCAGCACAGCACCTCGACCTGGATGCGCTGCACGTCGTCGGCGAGCTCGAACAGCCGGCGGGTGCCGGTGAACAGCTCGGCCCGGAAGTCGGTCGTCAGTCCGAAGGCGTAGACGTCGACGTGCGACTCGTCGACCAGCTCGGCCAGCTGCTCCACCTGGGCGCCGGTGAGGAACTGGGCCTCGTCGACGATCACGTAGTCCACCCGGTGCCCGTCGGCCCAGCGGTCGCGCACCAGCAGCCGGACGTCGGTGTCGCCGTCCACCTCGACGGCGTCCCGGCTGAGCCCCACCCGGCTGCTGATCCGGGGCGCGGCCGACCGGTCGCCCTGGGTGAGCCGCAGCCCGTGCCGGCCCTGCCGGCTCTGGTTGTGGTCCACCTGCAGCGCCAGGGTGGACTTCCCGCAGTCCATCGGACCGTGGAAGAACGTCAGGTGCGCCGGGGCGGCGTGCCGCCGGCGGTCACCGGACGCCGGGACGACGAACGGCGGGAGCGGCGGGTTCACAGCCGCTCCGGCGGGGTGTTGCCGGCCGCGATCACCGCGCGACGCATCGGGAGCCGGGCGAGGGCGAGGAAGCCCAGGACGAAGAAGACCACCAGGCTGATGATCGCGTACCGGTAGGAGCCGGTGAGCTGGTAGGTCAGTCCGAACGCCAGCGGGCCCAGCCAGGAGGTGCCCCGGTCGCTGATCTCGTAGAAGCCGTAGTACTCGGCCTCCTTGCCCGGCGGGATCAGGTGGCTGAACAGCGAACGGGACAGCGCCTGGGTGCCGCCCTGCACCAGGCCGATGACCGCTGCCAGAGCGTAGAACTGCGCGACCGCGCCCTCCTGCAGGGAGAAGGCGGCGACCAGCACCGCCGTCCAGGCCACCAGGCACCCGAGCACCGTCCGCTTCGCCCCGTACCGGGCCGCCACCCGCCCCAGGCCCAGGGCGCCGGCCACGGCCACCACCTGGACCATCAGGATCGCGCCGGTGAGCACCGACTGCTCCAGGCCCAGCTCCTCGGTGGCGTAGGTCGCCGACAGCGAGATGACGGTCTGCACCCCGTCGTTGAACAGCAGGTAGGCACCCAGGAACCACAGCGTGAGCGGGAAGGCCCGCATCTCCTTCATGGTCCGGCCCAGCTGCCGGAACCCGCCCCCGGGACGTCGGTGCGAGGCGGGCACCGGGCGGTCGCGCAGCCGGGAGACGGTGAACAGCGTGAACGCGCCCCACCAGAGCCCGGCGCTGGCCAGGCAGATCCGGACGGCCTCGCCCGTGGTGAGCCCCAGCGAGGGCGCCCCCAGCACGAGCCCCAGGTGCACGGCCAGCAGCAGCGCGCCCCCGACGTAGCCGAACGCCCACCCCCTGCTCGACACCGCGTCGCGCTCGTCGGGCCCGGCCAGGTCGGGCAGCCAGGAGTAGTAGACGACGGTGGCCGCGCCGAAGCTGATGTTGGCCACCACGAACAACAGCGCGCCCAGCAGGTAGCGGCCGTCGGCGACGAAGAACAGCCCGGTGGTCGACACCGCACCCAGGGCGGCGAACCCGGCCAGCAGCTGGCGCTTCTTCCCGGTCCGGTCGGCCACCGCCCCGGTCAGCGGCAGCACCAGCACCTGCAGGACGACGGAGAACGACAGCACGTAGGAGAACCAGCTGCCCGGGGGGATGGACAACCCGAGGAACCCCAGCCGCCCGTCGGGGCCGGCGGCGTCCTCGGCCACCGAGGTCAGGTAGGGGCCGAGGAAGACCGTGGTGACGGAGGTGTTGAAGACCGACATCGCCCAGTCGTAGGAGTACCAACCGAAGCGTTCGCGGCGCAGCTCGGCGTCCGGGGCCGGGGTGTCCACCGTGCGGGAGTCGGTCACCGGCGCAGGGTGTCAGCCGCCGAGCGCTCAGGTCCAGCGGCGGGCTCCGACGCGCCCGGGACGTCGTCGGGGACCACCCCGCCGGGGAACGCCGCGGTGGCCCGGACCGGACGGGTGGGGTCGTGGAAGAGGATCCGGTCGGCCGGCTCGTGTGCCCGCAGCGGGGCCAGGCCACGGGTGATCGCGGCGTTGATCCGGGTACGGGCCTTGTTCGCGTCCCCGACCCTGCTGAGCTCGAGGTCGTCGAGGGGGACCGGGGGGCCGACGTGGACCTTCAGTGCAGGTTGACGCCACAGCGCCGACGCCGCCGTCCGCAGCTTGGTCCGGTCGTTGCCGTAGGCGAGCACCTCGTGCGCGCCCCACTGGCTGATCGGGAGCACCGGCACGCGGGTGCTCAGGGCGAGGCGGGCCAGCCCGGTGCGGCCCTTCTCCGGCCAGCCGTCGGGGGTGAGCCCCACCCGGCCCTCGGGGAACAGGGCCACGTGTCCACCCCGGGCCAGCGCCTCCTCCACCACCTTCAGCGCCCGGGCGGCGACGTCGGTGCCGCGATCGACCCGGATGCCCCCGGAGCGCTCCAGCACCGGGCCCACCAGGGGAGCGGTGATGATGCCCTTGGCCGCCATGAACCGCGGGGTGATGCCCAGCGAGTGCAGGCTGGCGCCCATCACGAAGCTGTCGTAGTCCCCGATGTGGTTGGCGGCCAGGATCAGCGGGCCGTCCAGCAGCTCCCGGGACACCGACCCGGTGATCTGCAACCGGCCGAACAGCGGCACGGCGGGGGACACCGTGTGCAGCAGGAACCGCCAGAACCACCAGGGCGGGGTGGCGGCCACCGCGAGCTCCCGGGCGAACCAGGCGGGGTCGTCCTCACCCACCTGGTCGGCCAGGTCCGCAGGCACCGCGGGCCAGCGGGGCTCCCAGGCGAGCAGCCGCTGCTTCCACGACGGGCGGCTCACCGGCCGGTCCACTGGCCGCGGGCGTCGAGGACCTCGCGCAGCATCGCCGGGCGGTCGGTCATCACGCCGTCCACCCCCATGTCGAGCATCCGGTCCGCCTCCTGGGCGTCGTCGACGGTCCACACGTGCACCTGCAGGCTCCGTTCGTGGGCTGCGGCGATGAAGCGCTCGTCGACCAGCGGCCGGCCGCCGAGGTGCAGCGGCACCTGGGCGCAGCCCGCCTGGATGCGCACCAGCCCGGCGGCGCGCGGGGAGTACGACGACAGCCTCAGGGCCGCCACGCCCTTGGGCCCCAGCGACGTGCACAGCTCCGGACCCAGCAGCCGCCGGGCGGCCGCGATCCGGGCATCGGAGAATGAGGCCAGGCAGATGCGGTGCAGCGTGCCGGTGCGCCGCACCAGCTTCGCGAGGGGCGCGAGCACCCCGGCGGCCTTGACGTCGAGGTTGAACCGGACGTCGGGCCAGGCGGTCAGCAGGTCTTCCAGTGCGACGACGGGCTCGCGGCCGCCGATCAGCGCCGTCCGCACCTCCCGCCAGGGCCGGGCGTCGACCCGGCCGGTCTGGTCGGTCACCCGGTCCAGGGTCGGGTCGTGGAAGGCGACCAGGACGCCGTCGGCGGTGACCCGCACGTCGGTCTCCAGGTAGCGGTAGCCCAGCGCGACGCACGCCTCGAAGGCCGGCAGGGTGTTCTCGACGTGCTCGATGGCGCCACCGCGGTGCGCCATGGCCAGCGGGGTCTCGCTGTCGAGGAAGGGGAAGCGCGAGCCGGGCACGCGAACACGCTAGGGCGGGTGTCCGGGGCGCGCTGAGCGGGGGTGCCTGGGCGTGTCCTGTGGGGCGGTGCCACCTGCCGGTCTACGGTTCGCGGCGTGGTGGCAGAGCAGGTGGCGGCGCCCGAGGGCGTGGCCGTGACGATCCCCGGCACCGACCCGGTGGGCGCGGGCACGACCCGTCGTCCGCGGCGTCGGTCGACGACGGCGGAGGAACGACGGTGTGGCTGGTGCCGCAGCGTGCTGCCTGCCCAGGAGTCCGTGGGACGGCCGCGGTTGTACTGCGGCCAGGCCTGCCGGCAGCGTGCCTACGAGCAGCGCTCGGCGACGGCCAAGGCGGGGTTGAGCCCGGACGTCGTCCTGGTGACCCGCTCGGAGCTCGACGGGCTGCAGGACCGGCTGTTCCAGCTGCGCTGCGCCCTGGAGGACGTGCAGACGCTCATGGGGGAGAAGCCGACGAAGGCCGACCTGGAGAAGGCACTCGCCGAACTGGTCCGCTCCACCGGTCGGCTGGACAAGCTCTGGCTCTCCGGCCGCAACGCCGGCTGAACCCGCCCCGGACACACGACAGCGCCCGTTCCGTCAGCGTGACGGAACGGGCGCTGTTCGGGTCTGTGCGGCCGGGTCAGCCGACGCCGCCGCCCTCGGCGTTCTCCGCCCCGGTGCCCGGGATCTCGTTGCCGTGGTTGTAGACGCTGCCCTGCTCGACGCTGGACGGGTCGTTGCCCGAGGTGTTGTTCGTGTCGTCCTTGGGCGTGCCGGTGCGCTGACCCAGGCCGTCGGTGTCGCTGCACCCGGTCAGTGCGCCGCCGGCGCCGAGGAGGGCCAGTGCGGCGAGGACGGAGACGACGGGACGGCGGATCTGCATGTGCGGACCTTATGCGACCGCGCAGCCGACCGGCTCGCCGACACCCGCCGCCACACCGGTGCTTACGTCACACTGACGCAATGCGACAGGTGACGGTGAGTGGAGGGGAGTCCGAAGGTCGGCGACCGTGGTCCACGAGACCGGGTGGAGACGGCGCCGAGGGCGCCGCAGCGGGCCCGGGTCGTTCCACCCGGGGGGCTCCGGTGTGCAGTTGGCGTCGTTGACACGCGACGACGCGCCGCCCGCAACGACGACACGTGCACTCTGGGGGTCGGCGGTCTGCAGGACGCCGCTGGGACCCCTGTCTGCGGACCGTCCCAGTGCGCCGATAATCGACATTATGTCAACCTGCACCTGTCGAGCCCCTCCCGGCGGTCAGCTGCCGTGGTGGTACCGGCAGGCGGAGACCCGGACCTCGTGCGGGGTCACTGGTCGGCGGCGAGTCCCCGGTAGGTCCCCCACCACGGGTCCAGCTCGTTCGGGCCGTCCGACGGGCGCGGACCGCTCAACAGCCCGGCGGCCTGCAACCCGGCCCGCAGGGCCGCGACCTCGTCGTCGTCCAGCTCGACCAGCGGCAGCCGCACGCGCCGGTCGGTGAGCACCCCGAGCAGCTGCAACGCGGCCTTCGCGGTCGTCGCCCCGTAGTTCGGCACGCCCATGACGGCGTCGAAGGCCGGGAGCAGCCGGGTGTGCAGCGACAGGGCGCGCCCGTGGTCCCCGGCCAGGAACGCCTCGATCATCTCCCGCAGCTCGCGACCGGCCGCGTGGGCGACGACGCTGACCAGGCCGACCGCCCCGTAGGCCAGGTACCCCAGGGTGAGGCTGTCGTCGCCGCACCAGACCTCGTACCCCAGGTCGACCAGCCGGGCCGCGTGCGCGGGTGCCCCGGTGGCGTCCTTTGCGGCCACCACGTTCTCGATCTCCCGGGCCGCGGCGTAGGTGTCCAGCGCGATGGACGCCCCGGTGCGACCGGGGACGTCGTACAGCATCACCGGGAGGTCGCTGACCGCGGCGACGGTGCGCACGTGCTCGAGGACACCCCGCTGGCTGGGCTTGTTGTAGTACGGCGTGACGACGAGCAGACCGTCGGCCCCGACCCGGGCGGCCTGCTCGGCGATCTCCACGGAGTGCGCCGTGCTGTTCGTGCCCACCCCGGCGATCACGGTCGCCCGGTCCCCCACCGCCTCACGGACGGCGGCGAGGATCGCGCCGTCCTCGGGCACCAGGGTGGTCGGGGCCTCCCCGGTGGTGCCGGAGACCACGACCCCGTCGCTGCCGGTGTCCACGACGTGTCGCGCGATGCGGGCCGTGGCGTCGAGGTCGACCGCACCGTCGGCGTCGAAGGCCGTGGCGATCGCGGTCAGCAGGCGGCCGAAGCGGGGGGCGGACTCCACGCGGGCAATCTAGTGACGCCCGTCCGGGGCGCTGCCCCCGGCCTCAGGAGCCGGCGAAGTCGTGCTGCCGCCAGGCCTCGTAGGCGGCGATCGCCGCGGCGTTGGACAGGTTCAGCGAACGTCGACCGGCCAGCATCGGCAGCCGGACGAGGTCGGTCACCCGCGGGTGCGCGAGGACGTCGGGGTCCAGCCCGGTGGGCTCGGGGCCGAACAGGAGCACGTCGCCGGGCACGTAGGCGATGTCGGTGTGCCGGGTCGTGGCGGCGGCGGTGAAGGCGAATACCCGCGCGCCGGGCACCGCGTCGAGGAAGTCCGGCAGCCCCTCGTGCACCGTCACCGAGGCCAGGTCGTGGTAGTCCAGGCCGGCCCGGCGCAGCTTGGCGTCGGAGAGGTCGAACCCCAGCGGACCGATCAGGTGCAGTTGCGCGCCGGTGGCGGCGACGAGCCGGATGGCGTTGCCGGTGTTGGGCGGGATCCGCGGCTCGTGGAAGGCGATGCGGAACACCCGGTCAGTCTGCCTGCTCCCCCACCACCATCAGCACCGCGTCGACGGTGTGCTCGCCCCACTGCTGCCGGGCGGTGCCGATCTCGCGCCACCCGCGCCGGCGGTAGAAGCCGCGGGCGTCGGCCTCCGGCTCGACCAGCAGCACCGGGACGCGGCCCAGATCCCCGGCCACCCGCACCGCGTGGGCCAGCAGGGCCGACCCGGCCCCGCGTACCGAGCCCTCGGTCACCAGCCGGGACACCACCGCGAGCTGCGACACGGGCACGCCGGTGGCCGCCGCCCACCGCTGTGCCGCCAGCTGCTCCCCCGCGTCGTGGCCCGGGCCGTCCGCCGGGTGCAGGGCCACGTGCCCGACCACCCGTCCCTCGTGCTCGGCGACGGCGCCCATCAGCTCGGTCGGCAGGGCCAGCCAGTCCGCCCGCACCACCGACGCCCGCACCGGGTAGGCGTGCAGCTCGTGACTGCGCTGCAGGATCGCCAGCAGCCCGGGGAGGTCCGCTCCCGCTCGCGGTCGCACGTGCACCGTCAGAAGGCCACCTCCACGGCCGGCACCACGGACGCCGTCCGCCCGGGCGCCGACTGGAAGCCCCAGTAGAGGTTGGTGTGCGCGATGACGTCCCCCGGAGCGGGAGCGCCGTAGGCGGTGAGGTCCTCGGTGGTGTGCCCGTCGCCCACCAGCGTCACGTCGTAGCCCCGGGTGAAGGCGCCGTGGATCGTCGAGCGGATGCAGGCGTCGGTCTGCGCCCCGGTGACCACCAGCCGGCCGACCTGCGCCTCGGCCAGCACGTCCTCCAGGTCGGTGGCCTCGAAGGAGTCGCCGAAGCGCTTGAGCACCCGCGGCTCGGCGTCGGCGGGCTGCAGCTCCGGGACGACCTGCCAGGCGTCACTGCCCTGCGTCATGCCCTCGTCGGCGTGCTGCACCCACACCACCGGCACCGCCGCGGCGCGGGCGGCGTCCACCAGCCCCGCGATGGCGCCGACGACGGCGTCCCGGTCGTGGGCGCCGGTGACGACGCCGTTCTGCACGTCGATCACCAGCAGGGCGGTGTTCGGTCGGTCGGTCAGCGTGGTCACGGCGAGCTCCTCGGGAGGCGGTGGCTGTGTCGGGGGTCACCGTAGGCCGGACCACCGACAGTCCCGGGGCTGAGTAGTCACCCGGTGGGACGACGAGGCTCTCCCCACCAGGGTGGACCCGTGACCACGACACCGCTGCCCGCCGCCACCCGCACCCCCTGGCCCGGCACCGCCGACCGGCTCGTCCAGGCGCTGCTGGCCTCGGCCGTGACGGTGGTGCTGGCCGCGATGCTGGTCAACTGGCTGGGGGTGTTCCTGGTGGTCGAGGGCAGCGCACGGGTGACCGACGCCGCCGTCCGCACCTGGGTCGCCGACGCGGTCGCGCTGGGCCTGCTCGGCACCGCGGGGACCGTGCACTCGTTGCTCCGCCGCGGGCGCCCCGGCCACTGGCCGGTGGTGCTGCTCGCGCTGGTGCTGCCCGCCGTGGTCGTCCTCGCGGTGCCGGGGCTCAGCATGCTCTGAGCCGCCTCAGCCCGCCTTCGGGTCCGCCGCCCGCTTCGCGTCGTGCTCGGCGACCAGCTGCCGGAACTTCGCCTGCGCCTTGGCCCGACCGGGGAGCTGCGGCGGGGCCGTGGAACGGACCTCGGCGACGACCCGCCGGGTGAGCCCGAGGGCGGACTCCCCCGGCTCCGGCTGCACCGGCGGGAAGAAGGTCACGCTGATCCGCGGGCGTTTCGGGAAGCGCACCACGTCGGTCGAGCCGAGGATCCGCACCCCCACCACCGGCGTGCCGGGCACGGCCTGGGCGAGCCGGCCGGCGCCGCTGAACACCTTCATCGTGCGGCCGCGGGAGACGGTCCCCTCGGGGAAGACGCCGATGCAGCCCCCGCCCTCCAGCACCCCGACCGCGGTGGCCAGCGCCGCTGCGTCGCCGCGGCCCCGGCTGACCGGGATCTGGCCCATGTGGTCGAGCACCCAGGCCACGGCCTTGTTCTTCCACAACGTGTCCTTGGCCAGCGCACGCACCTGACGCCGGCCGGCCGCGGCGATGCCGACGACCACCGGGTCCCAGGCGCTGTCGTGGTTGGCCATCAGCACGACCGGGCCCTGGGCGGGCACGTGCTCCAGGCCCTCGACCCGCAGCCGGCCCCACCAGCGCACGGCCGGGGTGCCCGCGGTCATGACGGTCCGGTACGCCCACGGCAGCCTCATCGGGCGGCCACCAGCAGCGCGATGGCGGCGAAGTGGCAGGAGGCCGCGACGCACACCCAGACGTGGAAGACCTCGTGGTAGCCGAACACCAGCGGCCGCGGGTCGGGTCGGCGCAGGTGGAAGCCCACGGCGCCGGCGATGTACAGCGCTCCCCCGCCGAGCACCAGCCAGCCGGCGGCGTGCCCGGCGGTGTCCCACAGCGCGGGCAGGCCGAGCGCGGAGACCAGGCCCAGCCCGACGAACACCCCGCCCATGAGCAGCTCGGGCACCTGCAGGAAGAACAGGTGCAGCACGATGGCGCTCAGGGCGCAGGTCAAGATCAGCCCCAGCAGCAGGGTGCCGGCGGTCCCGCGCACGGCCAGCAGCGCGATCGGCGTGGCCGTCCCGGCGACCAGGACGGTGATCATCGTCTGGTCCAGGCGCTGCATCACCCGCCGGGCCGTGGGCGTCCAGGTGCCCCGGTGGTAGGCCGCGCTGGTGCCGAAGAGGCCGACGAGCGCAGCGACGTAGACGGCCACGCCCAGGGTCTCGGCGCCGTCCTCGGCCGCGATCACCAGCGGGATCCCGGCGGCCAGGGACAGCACGCACCACACCGCGTGCAGCGAACCGCGCCACCGGGGGCGGGCGTGGTGGCTGTCCCGCTGGGCGTCGTAGAGCAGGACGGGAGACGGGTCGATCGGCGGGGCGGTCACGCAGGCCTCCTCGGGGCCGCCCGACTGTTCAAGCGGCGGGCCCATCCTGCCTGACCGCCCGGCTCCGTGGGCCGGGGTCAGTCCTCGACGACGACGTCGTCCCCGCGACGGACCGCGCGGCGGACCTTCAGTGGCAGGACCCGGCCGACCAACCGGATGAGGCCGCTGTAGCCGGGCACCGGGCCGTGGTAGCCGAAGAAGCCGCGGGGGCCGGAGACCATCGTCCCGTCGGTGACGTCGTAGCGGGCGCCGTGCCACGGGCAGACCAGGCACCCGTCGGCGTCCACGCTGCCGCGGGACAGGTCGGCGAGCTGGTGCCGGCAGCGGCGGGAGACGGCGAACAGCTCGCCGTCGGCGTTGCCGACGGCGGAGTCACCGGCGCGGGCGACGGCGCCGGGCGGGACGGTGGAGGCGGGGACGCGGGCGTTCTCGGTGGTGGCCATGCCGGGGCCTACCCGGGCAGCCCCCAGGTTCAGCCGCGCCGGTCGCGCCAGTGTCGGCCCTGCAGCCACCACTCGAGGCGGCGGGTGATCCAGGGCAGGAGCAGGTAGGTCATCAGCGGGGTGAGGGTCAGCGTCACCACCGCCACCCGGACGACGACGAACACGTCGGCCAGCAGCGCGCCCAGGGTGACCGTGGCCAGCAGGTTGAGCGGGAAGAAGACCAGCCAGATGGTGGTGGCCTGCTTCCACCGTGGCGGGGGCGCGGCCACCGCCGGTCCGGGGACGTCGACCGCCTCGGTGGACCCCGGCGGGTCGAACCAGCCCTCGATGCCGGTGCGCTTCTCGGTCCGGGTGGTCTGCGCCAGCCCCTGGGCCGACCCCAGCCACCAGGCGCGTTCGGTGCTGTCGTCCCAGGCCGCCAGGGTGGCCGGGGAGTCGAAGCGGCAGAGCATGTGCCACTCGTCCGAGCCGTGCCGCGGGCGCACCCACCCGCCGCCGAGGAACCCGGGGAAGGACTCGGCCATGGTCAGGCCCGACCGGATCCACGCGGTCATCTCGGTCGCGTGCGCGGGGTCGGCGCGGCGGGTGAACGAGACGGTCACCGGGAGGGTCTCGACGGGCTGGAGCTCACGCCCCCAGGGTCCTCGCCGCTCGTGTCCTGTGCGTGTCACGTCGCGCACACAGCCCGGTGTGGTCGGCTGGACCGTGATGAGCGAGTTCTGGGCCCGGGTCAGTGCCACCTCTCCCCCGCTGCCGGGCTGGGTGCTGGCCGCAGCCGCCCTCCTCGCCCTGGCGCTGGTGCTGCAGCGGGACCTCTGGCGGCTCAGCCGCAACGCGGTGACGATCGCCCACGAGGGCGCGCACGGCGTCGCGGCCCTGCTCACCGGGCGGCGGCTGGCCGGGATCCGGCTGCACTCGGACACCTCCGGGGTGACCGTGTCGGCCGGTCGGCCCACCGGGCCCGGGATGGTGGTGACCGCGTTCGCCGGCTACGTCGGAGCAGGTCTGCTGGGGCTCGGGGCGGCCGCCCTGCTCGGGGCCGGGCACGCGATCGGCGCGCTCTGGCTGCTGCTGGTCCTGCTGGCCCTCCTGCTGCTGCAGATCCGCAACCTCTACGGCCTGTGGTCGGTCCTGGTCACCGGCGCGCTGGTCTTCGCCGCCACCTGGTGGCTGCCGGTGACCTGGCAGTCGGGGTTCGCCCACGTCGTCGTCTGGTTCCTGCTGCTGGCCGCACCGCGCACGGTGTGGGAGCTGCAGGCCAAGCGGCGTCGCCGTCCGACCCCGGACAGCGACGCCGACCAGCTGGCCCGGCTCACCCGGGTGCCCGGGCTGGTCTGGGTGGGCGCGTTCCTGGTCGTTGACCTGGGCGCGCTGGCCCTGGGCTCCCGCTGGGTGCTCACCTAGTCGCCGGGCGCCCCCGGCGGCGGGGGGCGCAGTGCGCCGGCTGGCGGACCGGCTCGACCGGGGGCGCCGGCGGGACCGGGAGCACCAGGTCCTCGCTGCCGACGGTGACGACCTCGCCGTGGTGGCCGATCTCCAGGTCCTCGCCGTCCAGCAGGCGGTAGGTCACGTCCTGCTGGGTGACCCGCACCCGCAGGCAGCGGCCCTGGAACACCATGCGGAACGCCAGGCCGGTCAGCCGCGGAGGCAGCCGGGGAGCGAAGGTCAGCTTGCCGTCGTGGTCGCGCATCCCGCCGAACCCGGCGACGGCGACGGTCCAGCCGCCGGCGAGCGAGGCGATGTGCAGGCCGTGCCCGGAGTTGCCGTGCAGGTTCTGCAGGTCGGTCAGCGCGGCCTCGCCCCAGTAGTCGTGCGCCAGCTCCAGGTGCCCGCACTCGGCGGCCACCACCGCCTGCTGGGCCGCCGACAGCGAGGAGTCCCGCACGGTGCGGGCCTCGTAGTAGGCGAAGTCGGCCACCTTCTCCTCGTGGGTGAAGTGGTCCCCGCGCAGGTGCAGGGCCATGACGAGGTCGGCCTGCTTCACGACCTGCTTGCGGTAGATCTCGAAGTAGGGGAAGTGCAGCAGCAGCGGGTACTTCTGGGGGTCGGTGCCCTCGAAGTCCCACTCCTGGTGGCGGGTGAACCCCTCGCTGGTCATGTGCACGCCGAGCTCGGTGTCGAACGGGATGCGCATGGCCTCGGCGGCCCGCGACCACAGGTCCAGCTCCTCGTCGGTGACGCGCAGCCGGCCGCCGACGTCGGGGTGGCGGCCGACCGCCGCGGCGGCCTCGCGCAGGTTCCGCTGGGCCATGAGGTTGGTGTAGACGTTGTTGTCGACCACGGCGGTGTACTCGTCGGGCCCGGTGACCCCGTCGATCCGGAAGCCCCGCCCGTCGTCGAAGTGGCCCAGCGAGGCCCACAGCCGGGCCGTCTCGACCAGCAGCTCGACGCCGTACTGGGCCTCGAACACCTCGTCCCGGGTGGCCGCCTGGTAGCGGGCGACGGCGTCGGCGATGTCCGCGTTGACGTGGAAGGCCGCGGTGCCGGCTGGCCAGTAGCCGCTGGTCTCCTCACCGCGGATGGTCCGCCACGGGAAGGCGGCCCCCTCGTGGCCGAGCTCGGCGGCACGGGCGCGGGCCAGGTCCAGGGTCGACCAGCGCCAGATCAGCGCGTCCCGGACGGCCTCGGGGGCGGTGTAGGTGAGCACCGGGAGGACGTAGGTCTCGGTGTCCCAGAACGTGTGCCCGTCGTAGCCGGGGCCGGTGAGGCCCTTGGCCGGGATGGGCTGGCGCTCGGCGCGCAGCCCGGCCTGCAGGACGTGGAACATGCCGACCCGCACGGCCTGCTGCAACTCGTCGTCGCCCTCGATGACGACGTCGGCCTGCGCCCAGTGCTGGTCCAGCAGCTCGCGCTGCTCGCTCACCAGGCGGTCCCAGCCGGCGAGCTTGGCGATGCTGAGCGCGCCCTCCACCTGGTCGCGGACGGCGGCCGAGGACCGCCGGGACGACCAGCCGTAGGCCAGGTACTTGACCATCCGCAGCCGCGACCCGGCCGGCAGCCGGGCGGCCAGGGTGTAGCGGGCCAGGTCGGCGGAGACCTCGAGGTCCTCGCTGGCGCTGTCGGGGGTCTGCACCTCGTGGTCCATGCCCGCGGCCATCCGCAGCCTGCTGGTCTTCGTCTGGTGCACGAGCACGGCGTGCCGGCCGCGGCCCACGTGCTGTTCGGACTGCAGCGGCTTGCGCAGGGCGGCGGCGGCCCGCGGGTCGTCGGACCCGGAGTTCTCCACCACCTCGTTGGCCAGCAGGTCGGACTGGATGGCGACGTACAGATCGCCGCCGTCGTCGGTGCACCGGACCTCGTACTCGATCGCGGCGATCGCCCGGCGGGTCAGCGACACCAGCCGGGTGCTGCTCACCTCGACGGTCCGGCCGTTCGGCGAGCGCCACTCGGTGCACCGCTTCAGGACCCCGGCCCGCAGGTCGAGCGTGCGGGTGTGCTTGACGATCTCGCCGTAGTCCAGGTCCAGCGGGGAGTCCCCCACCAGCAGCCGGATGAGCTTGCCGTCGGTCACGTTGACGACGGTCTGGCCCTCCTCGGGGAAGCCGTAGCCGGCCTCGGCGTAGGGCAGCGGCCGCTCCTCGAAGAAGCCGTTGAGGTAGGTGCCGGGGACGACGCCGGGCTCCCCCTCCTCCAGCGTGCCGCGCATGCCGATGTGCCCGTTGGCCAGGGCGAACACCGACTCGTTGACCGCCAGGCTGTCGTGGTCGATGCCGACCTCGGTCAGCGACCAGGGCTCGATCGGGAAGTGCGCGCGCCCCTCGGTCACTTCGGGTCCTCCAGCAGCTCGTCGAGGTCCTGCACGACGACGTCGGCACCGTGCTCGCGCAGGGCGTCGGCCTGCCCGACCCGGTCCACGCCGACCACGAAGCCGAACTCCCCGGCACGGCCGGCGGCCACCCCGGACTGGGCGTCCTCGAACACCACCGCGGCCGAGGGCTCCACCCCCAGCGCACGCGCCCCGGCCAGGAAGGTGTCGGGTGCGGGCTTGCCGCGGTAGCCCTCCCGGGCGGTGACGACGCCGTCGATGCGGGCGTCGACCAGGTCGGCGAAGCCGGCAGCAGCGATCACCTTCTCCCCGTTCGCCGAGGCGGTGACGACGGCGACGGCCAGGCCCGCCTCGCGGACGGCGTGCAGGTAGCGGATCGAACCGTCGTAGACCTCGACCCCGTGCTCGTCGAGCTCGGTCTGCACCAGGTCGTTCTTCCGGGTGGCCACACCCTGCACCGTCTGGGCGTCCGGCCCGTCGTCGGCGGAGCCCTCGGGCAGGTCGATCTCGCGGGAGGCGAGGAAGTCGCGGACGCCGTCCGCGCGGGGCTTGCCGTCGACGAAGCGGTTGTAGTCCTCGGCGCTGAACTCACGGGCCTGCGGGTCCCGGGCGCGCAGGAACTCGTCGAAGGTGCGCTTCCAGGCCGCCTGGTGCACCGTCGCGGTCCGCGTCAGCACTCCGTCCAGGTCGAACAGGCAGGCGCGGATGGAGTCAGGGAGTCCGAGCACGCGCCGACGGTACGGGTCCGGGGACCCCCCGACCCGCCGGAGAGTCGCAGGTCACCCCGGCGGGTCGGCTCCGATCTGCGTCCCGGTCGCAGGGCTCCTAGGTTGGGCACGACCGATCCGCCCGACCGAGGAGCAGTTCATGGCCCGCCCCACCCCGCCGAACCCCTACGACTTCCTCCCCCAGGTCCCCGAGTTCGCCGTCACGAGCACCGACGTCAGTGACGGGACGCCGGTCGGCCGCGAGCTGGTCAGCGGCAAGATGGGCCTGGACGGCGAGGACCGCTCGCCCCAGCTGTCCTGGTCGGAGTTCCCCGAGGAGACCAAGGGCTTCGCCGTCACCGTCTACGACCCCGACGCCCCCACCGGCAGCGGCTTCTGGCACTGGGCCGTCGCCGGCATCCCGGCCTCGGTCACCAGCCTGGACAGCGGCGCGGCCGACGGCGGTCTGCCCGAGGGTGCGGTGCAGCTGAAGAACGACGCGGGCTTCGTGGGCTTCGTGGGTGCCGCTCCCCCGGCCGGACACGGCCCGCACCGCTACTACGTCGTCGTGCACGCCCTGGACACCGACGACCTCGGCGTCCCGGCCGAGGCCACCCCGGCGTTCCTGGGCTTCAACCTGTTCAGCCACACCCTGGCCCGTGCCGTGCTGGTGCCGACCTACGAGGTCGGCTGACCCGACACCCGGCCGTGACGTGCCGGACACCTGATGGACCTGTGTGAATGCCGCTTCCCGCGGGTAGTTGAGCGTTCATGACACGACGACCGAGGACGCGTTCCCAGCGATGGGGCGCGTCCTCGCTCGCTGTCGTGGCCATGTCGCTCAGCGTCGCGTTCGCCGCACCGGCCCAGGCTCGCGTCGGCGTCGCGACGAGCACCGCGGTGTCCGCGGCCGACGCGGCCTTCGCCGCCAGCGTCGCCGCGTCCGGCACCAGCGGGGCCCTCGCCGTCGTCGTCGCCCCGCTCCAGACCGCGGACGGTGCGGTGGCTCTGGCCGACCGGACGTCCTCCCCGGTCGCGAACGCCCTTGCCGACGAGCCGTTCTACACCGCGTCGCTGTCCAAGCTCTTCGTCGTCGAGGACGTCCTGCACCGGGCGCGCACGGGTGCGCTGACGCTCACCACGGCCGACCGTCAGCTCCTCATGTCGATGCTCGTCACCTCCGACGACCCGGCGATGAGCACCGCCTGGGACCGCTGGGGCGGCACCCAGATGGTCACCGACGTCGCGACCCGCTACGGGCTCACCGGCACCGCCGGTCCGGCCGACCCCGGCCAGTGGGGCGAGACCGTCACGACCGCCGCCGACGTGGCCCGCTTCCTGTCCGCGCTGTCGGTGACCGCCGACCCGGCCGACGCGACCACGATGCGCTTCTGGCTGGCCCTGGCCACCCCGGCCGGTGCCGACGGGTTCGACCAGTCCTTCGGGTTGATGGCCCCGGGTGCGCCCGGCGCCATCGCCGCCAAGCAGGGCTGGATGTGCTGCGTGGACGGCGCTCGTGACCTGCACTCCGTCGGGGTCGTCGACGGCGAGGTCGTCGTGCTGCTCAGCCGGACGCCCACCGGCGCCGGGTGGGACGTCGGCCGGGCCGCCGTCGACGCGGCCGCTGCGGCGCTGCGCGGCTGAGTCAGTCGCCGGCCGGCTCGGCGACGAACGTCGTGCCGATCCGGGCGAAGCCGACGCGCTCGTAGACGCGGGCGACGTCGTGGTCCCCGGCGGACAGGAACACCTGCGCCGCGGTCTCCCGGGCGTGCTCCACCAACGCCGAGGCCAGGCCGGCACCCATCCCCCGGCCGCGGAAGCGCGGCAGGGTGGCCACCCCGACGATCTCGCTGACCTCGGTCCCCTCGACGTCGACCGGCTGGTGCGAGCCGACGGCGACGGTCTCGCCGTCCTCCACCGCGATCATCAGCACGGTGCGTCCGGCGGCGATGCGCTCACGGAGCACGTCGGTGGGCTGGGGCGGGTCGACCATCCGGTCGGGCGCCGTCCCGGTGGGGGTGGCCGTCGCCTCACCGGCCACGGAGCCGGCCGGGACGGTGAAGGCGAGCTGGGCCAATCGCTGGTAGGTGGCCAGCTGGGGGTCCTCGGCGCCGACGAGGAAGAACCGCACCCCCGGGGGCAGCAGCACCTCCAGCGGGTCGGCGGCCAGCAGCAGGGGCAGCTCGTCGACGTGCAGCCCGGCCGACCGGGCCGCCTGGGACAGGCCGGGGTTGCGCTCGGCGAACCACTCGACGGCCTCGGGAAGCCCGGCCTCGACCTGGGCGGCCAGGGCGGCCCGGACGTCGTCGATGGGCACCGGCCCGACGCCGGGGCGGGGCCGGGCCGGGTGCGGCCACTCCGGGGTCCCGACCGGGACGTCGAGCGCGCCGACGCCCAGGACCGGTCCGTCGGGCACCGGGGAGAGGGCGAAGTACCGCTCGAGGAGGTCCAGCAGGTCCGGGCGCGAGGGCACCCCCGCACCCTAGACGCGCCCGTCCGGCACGACGTCCCAGGAGACGTCCTGGACGACCCGGTCGGGGGGCACCCGGGAGGCGGACGGCACCATGGGCGCCGTGACGGTCGGTGCCAGGAGCCATCCCTCGCCCTACGCGGCCTACGACCGCGCGACGTGGCGGGCCCTGGCAGCCGGGTCCGAGCTGCCCCTGGACGCCGGGCAGGTCGCCGAGCTGGCCACCCTCGGTGACCGGATCGACCTCGACGAGGTCGCCACGGTGTACCTGCCGCTGGCCCGCCTGCTGGCCCTCCACGTCGCGGCCAGCCGGCGGCTGTGGACCGCGCAGTCGCAGTTCCTCGGGGCCAGCACGGCCAAGGTGCCCTACGTGATCGCCGTCGCCGGGAGCGTCGCGGTGGGCAAGAGCACGACGGCCCGGCTGCTGCAGGCCCTCCTCGCCGCCCAGCCGGACACCCCCCGGGTCGACCTGGTGACCACCGACGGCTTCCTGCACCCCAACGCGGTGCTCGAGTCCCGCGGGCAGCTGGGCCGCAAGGGCTTCCCGGAGACCTACGACCGCCGGGGTCTGCTCCGCTTCCTGGCCGACGTGAAGAGCGGCCGCGGCGAGGTCAGCGCCCCGCTCTACTCCCACCAGTCCTACGACGTGCTGCGCGACCAGCGGCAGACCGTGGAGCACCCCGACGTGCTCGTCGTCGAGGGCCTCAACGTGCTGCAGGCCGGCAGCCGCACCGACGGCCGGGTGCCGGAGGTGTTCCTGTCGGACTTCTTCGACTTCTCCGTCTACGTCGACGCCGCCGAGCACGACATCGAGGAGTGGTACGTCGAGCGGTTCCTGGCCCTGCGCCGGACGGCGTTCCAGGACGAGGCCGCCTACTTCCACCGCTTCGCCGACCTGACCGATGCCGAGGCCACCGCCACCGCGCGCGGGATCTGGGCGGCCACCAACGGCCCCAACCTGCGCACCAACATCGCCCCGACGCGCTCCCGGGCCCGGTTGGTGCTGCAGAAGGCCCAGGACCACTCGGTGCGCAAGGTCCTGCTGCGCAAGCTCTGAGCCCCGGGCTCAGTCGGGCAGCTGGGCCCGGCCCTCGTCGTCCAGGGGCCAGTCCGGGTTGTGCGCGACCTCCCAGCGGTGTCCGTCCGGGTCGGCGAAGACGCCGTTGTACCCGCCCCAGAACGTGGCGGCACCGCGCCGGAGCACCGTCCCGCCGGCTGCCTCGGCCTCGGCGAGGACCACGTCCACGTGGGCCGGGGTCTCGACGTTGTGTGCCAGCGTGACCCCGCCCCACCCACCGGCGTCCTCGTGCACCTCGGAGTCCTCGGCCAGCGAGGCCCGGGACCACAGCCCCAGGTGCGTGCCGGCGCCGGCGAGGAACGCGACGTCGTCGGTGGACTGGCTGGACTCCCGCCACCCCAGTGCGGCGTAGAAGGCACGGGCGCGGGCCAGGTCGCCCACCCCCAGGGTGACCAGCGAGACGACGGGACGCATGCCGGCACCCTGCCAGGCCGCCGCACCCGGCACCACCGGCCGCGGGCCTGCGGGGTGCCCTGCAGGCCGGAGGCCTGGACATGTGCCCCTTGGCGCCGTCGACCGGTGTCCGGCAGGGTCGGGGCGTGGACTGGGACCAGCAGGTGGCGCAGGAGTGGGCCGACCCCGAGGCGCCCGGGTTCCTGGACCGGGTCACCGTGCTGGCCGGGCAGTGCCCGACCGGGGACGGTGCGGGGGTCTTCGAGCTCGCCTGCGCCCACGACTCGACCGGCCACCCGGCCCGGGCGGTCGAGCTGTACGAGGAGGCCCGGACCCTGGGGCTGACCGGCCTGCGGCGCCGTCGGTCGTCGGTGCAACTGGCCAGCTCGCTGCGGAACGTCGGTCGGGCCGCGGAGGGGGTCGAGCTGCTCACCGCCGAGCTCGCTGAGCCCGCCGACGAGCTGAGCGACGCCGTCCGGGGGTTCCTGGCGCTCTGCCTGGCCGACCTCGGACGGGAGCGCGAGGCCCTGGGTCTCGCCCTCGGCGCCCTCGCCCCGCACCTCCCCCGCTACCAGCGCTCCCTCGGCGCCTACGCCGCGCAGCTGCGCCTTCGTGAGCCGCTCGGCCCCACCGTCCGTCAGGTCGTCCTCGACGGCACCGACGTCCGTGGGTTGGCCGAGTTCTACCGTCAGCTGCTCGGCTACGAGTACCGCCCCGGCGACGAGCCCGTGGCCGACGAGGACCCCGACTGGCTGGTGCTGCGCGGCCCGGCGGGCGCAGTCGACCTCGCCTTCCAGGGGGTCGCCGTGCTCACCCCCACCACCTGGCCGGACGACGAGGTGCCGATGCAGCTGCACCTGGACTGCACCGTGCCGGACCTCGACGGCTTGCGGGCCGTCCACCGGCGTGCCCTGGAGCTGGGCGCGGTGCTGCGGGCGGACCGCAGCGACGACCCCGAGGAACCGCTGTTCGTGTACGCCGACCCCGCCGGTCACCCCTTCTGCGTGTTCGTGGCGCCCGGGGGCTGACGGGCAGACTGGGGGCATGACCGAGCCCGCCGACGCCGCCACCCGCCGAGCCCCGCACGACCAGCCCTTCGGCCCCTGGGTCCAGACGACGCTGACCGAGGGCTGGGACCCCGAGCCGGTCACCGGGCACCCCGCGGTCGACGGTGCCGCCGAGGCCGCTGCGGCGCACCGGGCTGCCCTGCTGCGGGCGCTGCCCGGTCGCACCGTCGTCGTCCCGGCCGGTACGGCACCGGTGCGCGCCAACGACACCGTCTACCCGTTCCGGGCCGCCAGCGCCTACACCTGGCTGACCGGCGACCAGGCCGAGGGCGCGGTGCTGGTGCTCTCCCCCGCCGGCGAGGCCACCGTCTTCCTGCTGCCCTCGGCCGGCCCGGGCACGCTGACCTACTTCACCGACCGCCGTGAGGGTGCTGTCTGGGTGGGGGGCATCCCGTCGGCCGGGGCGACGGCACAGCGCCTGGAGGTGGCCGTGCGGCCGCGCACCGAGCTGGCCTCGGCGCTGGCTGCCGCCGGCGACGTGCACCTGCTGGCCGGCGTGGACGCCGACGTCGACGCGCTACGCCCCGGGGCCGCGTCCACCGAGCTGGCCCGCGCGCTGGACCGGCTGCGCGCGGTCAAGGACGACTGGGAGGTCGACCGGCTCGCCGAGGCCTGCGCGGCCACCGCCCGCGGGTTCGCCGACGTCGTCGCCGAGCTGCCCGCGCTGCTGGCCGGGGACGGCCGCCGGGGCGAACGCTGGCTCGAGGGCACCTTCTGGCGCCGGGCCCGGCTGGAGGGCAACGACGTCGGGTACTCCTCGATCGTCGCGGCCGGGGCCAACGGGACCTCGCTGCACTGGGCGCCGGTCGACGGCGACATCCGCCCGGGACAGCTGCTGCTGGCCGACATGGGCGTGGAGACGACGTCGATGTACACCGCCGACGTCACCCGCACCATGCCGGTGTCGGGCACCTGGACCCCGGTGCAGCGTCGGGTCTACGACGCCGTCCGGGAGGCGCACCTGGCCGGGATCGGCGAGGTGCGGGCCGGGAACGCCTTCCTCGCCGCCCACCGCGCCGCGCAGTGGGTGCTGGCCGACCACCTGCATCGCTGGGGGCTGATCGACTGGTCGGCCGACGACGCCCTGCACGAGGACCTCACCCGCCCCGGCGCCGGCGCCCACCGGCGGTACACCCTGCACTCGACCAGCCACCTGCTCGGGCTCGACGTGCACGACTGCGCCGCGATCGAGGGGGCGGAGTACCTGGCCACCACGCTGCAGCCCGGGCACGCCCTCACCGTCGAGCCGGGGCTGTACTTCCAGGTCAACGACCGCACCGTGCCCGCCGAGCTGCGCGGGCTCGCCGTCCGCATCGAGGACGACGTCGTGGTCACCGACGGCGCCGCCCGGGTGCTGTCCGACGCGCTGCCCACCGACGGCGACGACCTGGTCGCGTGGATGGCCTCCGCCCAGGGTTGAGCCGCGCTGCGGTGGGGTGAGCCGCGGTGGACCGCGGCTCACCCCACCGGACGGCGGCTCAGGCCTGCGCTGCCACCGGCCGGTCGACCCCGGAGGTCTCGGTCTCGCCGACGCCCTCGGGGTCGGCGTCGGCCTTGGGCACGGCGTTGGGAGTGGGCTCGACGTCCTCGAAGGCCTCCGGGGACGGGCAGGAGCAGACCAGGTTGCGGTCGCCGTAGGCACCGTCGATACGGCGCACGGGAGACAGGTAGGACCGGCCGACGAGACCGGGCACCGGGTAGACCGCGGTCTCCCGCGAGTAGGGCTTGTCCCAGTCGCGGGCCAGCATCGCCAGGGTGTGCGGGGCGTTGCGCAGCGGGTTGTCGGTGGCGTCGAACTCACCGGACTCCACCTTCGCGATCTCGCCCCGGATGGCGACCATGGCGTCGACGAAGCGGTCGAGCTCGCCCTTGTCCTCGCTCTCGGTCGGCTCGACCATCAGCGTGCCGTTCACCGGGAAGCTCATGGTCGGGGCGTGGAACCCGTAGTCGACGAGCCGCTTGGCGATGTCGTCGTTGGTGACGCCGGTGGCCTTGGTGATCGGCCGGATGTCGAGGATGCACTCGTGGGCGACCAGGCCGTCCGCGCCGGTGTAGAGCACCGGGAAGTGCTCGCGCAGTCGGGCGGCCACGTAGTTGGCGGCGAGGATCGCGTGCTCGGTGGCCCGGGTGAGCCCGTCGGGACCCATCAGCCGCAGGTAGGCCCAGGAGATCGGCAGGATGCCGGCCGACCCGAAGGGCGCCCCGGAGACCGCCGGCCCGGTGCCGCCGGTCTCGACCAGCGGGTGGCCGGGCAGGAACGGCACCAGGTGCGCACCGACGCCGATCGGGCCCACGCCGGGGCCACCGCCGCCGTGCGGGATGCAGAAGGTCTTGTGCAGGTTGAGGTGGCTCACGTCGGCACCGAACCGGCCCGGGCGGGCCAGCCCGACCAGCGCGTTGAGGTTCGCGCCGTCGACGTAGACCTGACCACCGGCGTCGTGCACCGCGGCGCAGATGTCGCCGACCGCGGTCTCGAACACCCCGTGCGTGGACGGGTAGGTGATCATCAGCGCGGCCAGCCGATCGGCGTGCTGCTCGACCTTGGCGCGCAGGTCCTCGACGTCGACGTTGCCCTGGTCGTCGCAGGCCACCACGACGACGCGCATGCCGGCCATGACCGCCGACGCCGCGTTCGTGCCGTGTGCGGACGACGGGATCAGGCAGACGTCGCGCTGGTCGTCCCCGCGGGACTGGTGGTAGCCGCGGATGGCCAGCAGACCGGCGAACTCGCCCTGCGATCCGGCGTTCGGCTGCACGCTCACCGCGGCGTAGCCGGTGATCTCGGCCAGCCCGGTGCACAGCTCCTCGATCATCCGGGCGTACCCGCGGGCCTGCTCGACCGGTGCGAACGGGTGCAGCCCGGCGAACTCGGGCCAGGTGATCGCGGCCATCTCGGTGGCGGCGTTGAGCTTCATCGTGCAGGAGCCCAACGGGATCATCGTGCGGTCCAGCGCGAGGTCCTTGTCGCTGAGCGAGCGCAGGTAGCGCAGCATCGCGGTCTCGCTGCGGTGGGTGTGGAAGACCGGGTGGGTGAGGTAGGCGCTCTCCCGCCGGATGGTCCCCGGCAGCGCGTCGGTGGCGTCGTCCAACGACCCGGCCTCGACGCCGAAGGCCTCGGCGACCAGGCGCAGGGTGTCCACCGAGGTGGTCTCGTCGCAGGCGACGGCCACGGTGTCGGCGTCCACCCGGCGCAGGTTGACCCGGCGCTGGGCGGCCGCGGCCACGACGTCGGACGCCCGGCCGGGCACCGAGGCCAGCACGGTGTCGAAGAAGTGCTCGTGGACGACGTCCACCCCGCCGGTGCGCAGCCAGCCGGCCAGCGTGGTCGCCGACCGGTGCGTGCGCGCTGCGATCGCGGCCAGCCCGTCGGGACCGTGGTAGACCGCGTACGCCCCGGCGATGACGGCGAGCAGCACCTGGGCGGTGCAGATGTTGCTGGTGGCCTTCTCCCGGCGGATGTGCTGCTCGCGGGTCTGCAGGGCCAGCCGGTAGGCGACGTCGCCGTCGGCGTCGACCGACACCCCGACCAGGCGACCGGGCAGCTGGCGGGCCAGGCCCTCGCGGACCGAGAGGTAGCCGGCGTGCGGGCCGCCGTAGGCCATCGGGACGCCGAAGCGCTGGGTGGTGCCGCAGGCGACGTCAGCACCCCACTCCCCCGGTGCCTCGACCAGGGTGAGGGCCAGCAGGTCGGCTGCGACGACGACGGCCGCCCCGGCCTCGTGCGCGGCGGTGGCCAGTGCCCGGTGGTCGCGCAGCGCGCCGGAGGCGCCCGGGTAGGCGATGAGCACGCCGAACGCGCCGGCCTCGGGCAGGTCGGTCGGCCAGCCCTCGGTCAGGTCGGCGACGTGCAGTGCGATGCCCAGCGGCTCGGCCCGGGTCTGCAGCACCGCGAGGGTCTGCGGCAGCGTGTCGGCGTCGACGACGAAGACGGCGTCGGGCTTGGCTCGGCCGGCCCGGCGGACCAGGGTCATCGCCTCGGCGGCGGCGGTGGCCTCGTCGAGCATCGAGGCCCCGGCGACGGGCAGCCCGGTCAGGTCGGCCACCGTCGTCTGGAAGTTGATCAGCGCCTCGAGCCGGCCCTGGCTGATCTCGGGCTGGTAGGGCGTGTACGCGGTGTACCAGGCCGGGTTCTCCAGGATGGTGCGCTGGATGACCGACGGGGTGGACGTGCCGGAGTAGCCCAGGCCGATCATCGAGGTGAAGACCTCGTTCTCGGCGGCCCGCTCGCGCAGCGCAGCCAGCACCTCGGCCTCACCGAGGGCCTCCGGCAGGTCCAGCGCGGCCCGGTCGCGGACGACCTCGGGCACGCAGGCGTCGACGAGGGCGGCCAGCGAGTCGTGTCCGACGGCGGCCAGCATGGCCTGCGTGTCGGCCGGACGGGGGCCGATGTGCCGGGCGGCGAACGCCCCCCGCGGCTGCAGGTCGGCCAGCGTGGGGAGCGAGCCGGTCAGGGGAACCAGGGCGTTCTGTGCGCGGTCAGCCACTGCTCGCACGCTACCAGCGCGTGCGGCTCCGCCTAGGCCGTGGCGCGGCGTCGGCGACGGGCGGAGAGCTCGTCGTCGGCATCGGTGATCCCGCCGTCCAGGCGCTCGGCGGGCAGCTCGGCGAGCTCACCGGAGAGCTCCCGCAGCGCGCCGGAGACGGCGATCCCGAAGACGCCCTGGCCACCGGCGAGCAGGTCCACGACCTCCTCGGCGGAGGTGCACTCGTAGACGGTCGCGCCGTCGGAGAGCAGCGTGATGTTGGCCAGGTCCTTGACCCCGCGGGTGCGCAGGTGGTCGACGGCCTTGCGGATGTTCTGCAGCGAGACCCCGGTGTCCAGCAGACGCTTGACGACCTTGAGCACGAGGATGTCGCGGAAGCTGTAGAGGCGCTGGGTTCCCGATCCGGTGGCGGTGCGCACCGACGGAGCCAGCAGACCTGTTCTCGCCCAGTAGTCCAACTGCCGATAGGTGATCCCAGCGGCGGCACACGCCGTGGGACCGCGGTACCCGAAGGCCTCGCTGTCGGCCTCGTCGTAGGAGGGGGCGCCGACTGCTGCGTCGGTGAACAGCTGGCCCTGTGCGCCGCTGCTCTGATCGCTCACGTCAGCGTCCTCCTCGTCGCGCCGACCCGGAGGCGGGTCGGTCGCCGTGCTGCCCGTGAGTCACATCCGTGTGAGTCACACCGGGGTCGTTCGCTGAACCTAGGCCCGCCCCGGGGGGCGGTCAACCGAGGGCGACGGCGTGTCGACCAGCTCACCCGAGAGGGTGACCTGACCGTGACCTGAGGTGGCACCGGGTGGTCGTCCGACCACCCGCAGTCAGGACGTGGGGCCCGATCCCGAGCCGGCCTCGAAGTCCTCGGGGCTGATCTGGTCGAGGAACTCGCGGAACTTCTCGACCTCGTCCTCCTGCTCGTCCGGGATCTCGATGCCCACCTCGTCGAGCAGCTGCTCGGCGCCGTAGATCGGGGCACCGGTGCGGACCGCGAGGGCCACGGCGTCCGACGGGCGGGCGCTGACGGTGCGCTCGTCCCCGAAGACCAGCTCGGCGATGTAGATCCCGTCCCGCATCTCGGTGATGTGCACGGCCTCCAGGCTGGCGCCCAGGGCGGTGACCACCTCGCGGAGCAGGTCGTGGGTCATCGGCCGGGCCGGCCGGACGCCCTGCTGCTCGAAGGCGATGGCCGCGGCCTCGACCGCACCGATCCAGATGGGGAGGTATCGCTCCCCCTGGGTCTCCTTCAGCAGGAGGATGGGCTGGTTGCCGGGCAGTTCGACCCGGACGCCGACGACTCGCAGTTCCTGCACGGTGTTCCCTCCGCGGTGGTGGTCGGCTCCCGGTCGGAGATCCGTCGGGCTCGGCTGCTGACGGTACGCCCGGGCTCAGTCGCCGAGGTCGGGCCCGAGCACCTCGCGCAGCCGGGTGTCCAGCAACGCCGTGTGCAGCTGGGCCGACAGGGCGGCCAGCTCGCGCAGGGTGTCGGCGGCGGCGGTGCGCGCCTCACCGGTGCGTCCGCGCAGCACCGGTGCCACGACCTGCTCCAGCAGCACGGCCTCGCGCTCGGCGGCGGACCGGTACACCCGCAGGTGCCGGGCCTCGATGCCGTGCCGGGCCAGCCCACCGGCGGCCCGGGCGACCGGCAGGTCGGCGACCGGGTGCCGGCCGTCGGCCCCGGGGGTCAGCAGGCCGTACTGCACGCAGTCGGCCAGCTGGTCGGGCGTGAGGCCGGCGGCGGCACCGAAGGCCTCGGCCTCCAGCGGCTCGCTGCCGACCACGTCGTCCACGGCCGGCTCGGGCTCGTCGACCTCGGTCGGCCCGGGTCCGGCGTCGGGCACCGGTGGCCTGCCGGTGACCCGGGTGGTGCCGTCGACCGGGGGCTCGCCGCGGTCGAGGGCGTCGAGCTGGTCCTTGATGACCCGCAGCGGGAGGTAGTGGTCCCGCTGGGAGGCCAGCACGTAGCGCAACCGGGCGACGTCGGCGGAGGAGAACTTCCGGTAGCCGGACGGTGTGCGCTGCGGGTGGACCAGGTCCTCGGCCTCGAGGTAGCGGATCTTGGAGATCGTCACGTCGGGGAACTCCCCGCGCAGGGTCGCCAGGACCTCGCCGATGGTCAGCCGCGGCTGGGTGTCGGCACCGGACCCGGGCGCCCCCTGGTCGGGCCGGGGCGCCGCGGTCACGACGAGGCGGGCTCGCCGGTGCGCGGCCCGGTCAGGTAGACCAGTCGGAACTTGCCGATCTGCACCTCGTCGCCGCCGGCCAGGGAGGCGACGTCGACCGGCTCGCGGTTGACGTAGGTGCCGTTCAGGCTGCCGACGTCGTGCACCGTGAAGCCGCCGCCCTCGCGGTGGAACTCCACGTGCCGACGGCTCACCGTCACGTCGTCGAGGAAGATGTCGCTGTCGGGGTGCCGACCGGCGGTGGTGACCTCCTGGTCGAGGAGGAACCGGCTGCCGGCGTTCGGGCCGCGCTTGACGACCAGGAGCGCGGAGCCCGCGGGGAGGGACTCCACCGCGCCGGCGTGGGCGTCGGCCGGGGACTCGACGACCTCGGGCACCTCGCCGGAGTCCTCGCTGCCGATCTTGGGGATCACGCTGGTCGACTCGCCGACGCGCTCCGGGGAGAGGGCGGAGCCGCACTGCGCGCAGAAGCGACTGCCCTCGGGGTTCTGGTGTCCACAGCGAGTGCAGTGCACGGGTGTCTCCTCCGGTGAGCAGGCGGCACCGCCGCGGACGTTGCAGTCCGCGACCGGCCGACGGACGACGGGCCGGGTGGCCCGTCGCGGGCCTCGCCCGGGGGTCCGGGTCCGGCGTGGCGAGCATAGTGATCGCAGCTCCCGCAGGTGCTGCGACGGGGCCGTCAACCCTGTTCGACGAGTGCCTGGTAAGCGGCGGCGTCCAGCAGCGCCTCGGTGGGGTCGCCGTCGTCGCCGGTGACCTCGATCTCGATCAGCCAGCCCTCGCCGTACGGGTCGGAGTTGACCGTCTCGGGGGTGTCGGCCAGCGCGTCGTTGCGGGCGCTCACGGTGCCTGCCAGCGGCGCGTAGACGTCGGAGACGCTCTTGGTGGACTCGACCTCGCCGATGGGGTTGCCGACGGTCACGGCCTCCCCCACGTCGGGCAGCTGCACGAAGACGATGTCCCCGAGGGCGTCCTGGGCGTGGTCGGTGATGCCGATGCGGACGACGGTGGCGGCGCCGGCCGTGCCCTGGACCTGGGCCCACTCGTGCTGGTCGGTGTATCGGCGGTCGTCGGGCGTGGCCATGGCGGCAACTCCATCATCTCGGGGTCTCGCGGCGGGCACGGGGGTGGTGCTGGTCCTGCTGGGGTCCTGCGGTCAGCCGCCGTCGTCGGGCTCGGCGTACTGGGGCTCGTCGAGCACCCGGAGGGCGTCGACCACGACCTCGTCGGACTGCTCGATCCTCACCTCTCCACCCTCGCGGCGCACCAGGGCGCTCACCCCGCCGGGGATGCCCATCGCGGTGGCGAGGTCCTGGGCCGACCCGATGGCGACCACGGTGTAGGGCGCCTGGACCGCCTGCCCGTCGATGCGCAGGTCGCCGGCGGTGCCGGTGACGGCGCTGCTGACCCCGATGCGCACGTCGTCGACCTGCATGGTCTCCGCTCCGGCGCCGCGCAGTTCCTGGATGGCGTTGAGCAGCGCCGACGGGGGGACGGTGCCGTCGGGGTCGAGCACGGTGAGGGTGATCCCGGGGCCCTCGGCGGCGATGGTGCCGTTCAGGATGCCCAGCGCGGTGGCCCGCTGCTGCGCCTCGGCCAGCGCCGTGGCGCCCTGGCTGTCGGAGTCGGTGAGCTGCTCCAGGGCGGTGCGCTGCTCGGAGATCTGCTCGCGCAGCCGTTCCTCGCGGGCGTTGACGTCGTCCAGGATGCTGACCAGGTCCTCCTCCCGGGCGCCGGCCAGTGCCTCCGGGGTGCCGGTGCTGCGCACCTGGACGGCGAAGGCGAAGCCCAGCAGCAGGGTGAGGACGCCGATGAGCGCCGCGGCGAGCCGGTCGCGTCGTCCCTCGCGCAGCCGTTGCCAGGTCGAGCGGTCGTCCTCGACGGGCGGGTCCTCGGTCGGGGGCTCCTCGAGGGCCTCGTCGTCGACGGGTCGGTCGGTCATCGCAGCCTCCTCACGCCCGGAACAGGTGCCGTCGGATGGCGGCCGCGTTGCCGAAGATCCGGATGCCCAGGACGACGACGACGGCCGTGGACAGCTGGGCGCCGACCCCGAGCTGGTCGCCGAGGAAGACGATGAGCGCGGCGACCACGACGTTGGACACGAAGGACACCACGAACACCTTGGCGTCGAAGATGCCGTCGAAACGGGCCCGGATGCCGCCGAACACCGCGTCCAGCGCGGCGACGACGGCGATCGGCAGGTAGGGCTGCAGCCACACCGGGACGCTGGGGTCCAGCAGCAGGCCGAGCACCACGCCGACCGCGAGGCCGAGGATCGGGATCACGGGGGTCAGTCTCCGTCGTCGCTGGTCGGGGGCGGGTCGGCGGGGTCGAGCGGGGTGGCGGCGCGCAGCTCGGCGCTGCTGGCGGCGGGCAGCTCGAGGTCGTCGGAGCGGTTGAACGTGAAGACCAGGTCGTAGGTGACCTCGAGCTGGGCCAGCGCGGCCGCCTCCGGGGAGGAGAGGAACCCGTTGTTGAGCTGGTCGGGGTCGCCGATGGCGGAGACCTCGTAGGGGCTGGTGACAGGCCGGAAGTCGACCAGGATCGCCCCACCGGCCTGCCGGATCGCCGTCGTGGGGCCCAGCCGCTGGCCGTTGATCGAGACCGCCTCGGCACCGGCCGCCCACAGGGCGTTCACCAGCTGCTGCAGGTCCCGGTCGAGCACCTGGGCGACCGGGTCGGTGGTGGCGGTGCCGCCGACCGGGTCGTCGTCGGCCGAGGGCAGCGGGTTGCCGAGGGTGACCACCAGACCGGGGCCGCGCACCGGGAGCGCCGCGGCGCCGGTCTCGGCGACCTGGAGCTCCTCGAGCGCGAGCTGGCCCACCGTGGAGGCGGCCAGGGTCTCGTCCCGGGCCGCGGCGACACTGGTCTGCAGGGCGCCCAGCTGCTCGACCAGGTCGTCGGTGGCCTGGGACTCGGTGTCGATGTCGGCGACGAGGCGTTCCCGGATCTGCTCGCGGCCCTCGGCGCCGGTGGAGGCCTCGGTGTACGTGAGCGCGGCGAGCAGACCGGCCAGCACCATGGTCACCGCCACCAGCACCTGTCCGCGGCGGCGTCCTGGTTCCCGGGGCCGGGCCGGCACCGGCTCGCCCTGCGCCTCGGCGACCCGGACCCGGCTGGCGTGTGCGGCCAGCGCCGCCTTGCGGCGCGCCTCCTTCGCTTGGGCGGCCTGGGCGTAGGCCGGGTCGACGGTCTCGGCGAGCACCTGGTCCAGCAGCGAGGCGCCCAGCGACCGCGGGATCGAGCGGGGCTGGCGGGGCGGCGCGCTCACCGCTGCACCCGGGCCTCGGCCCGGCTCTGCCGCACCAGGCCGGCGGCCTGCACGACGTAGAGCACGGCAGCGAGCAGGTAGAGCGCCGTCCCCCAGACGGTCAGGGCGTACCCGACCGGCGCCACCACCGCGGCGAGCGGCCCCACCCCGTCGGCCAGCAGCAGCAGGGGGAAGGCGTACAGCAGGAGGAAGGTGGCGGCCTTGCCCAGGTAGTGCACCTGCAGGGGCGGCCAGCCGTACGCGCGCAGCACCAGCAGGACCACGGCCAGCACCACCTCGCGGCCCACCAGCAACGCGACCACCCAGAACGGCACGACGTCGCGGATCACGAAGGCGACCAGGGTGGCCACGATGTAGAGCCGGTCGGCCGCGGGGTCCAGCAGCGCCCCGAGCTTGCTCGACTGGCCCAGGGCGCGGGCGAGCTTGCCGTCCAACCAGTCGGTGGCGCCGGAGACCATGAGGACGACGACGGCCCAGCCGTCTGCCTGCGGGCCCAGCAGGAGCCACAGGAACAGCGGGACGCCGAGCAGCCGCAGCGCCGACAGCGCGTTGGGGATGGTCCAGACCGCATCGCCGAGCTCGTCCCGGGACGGCGCCGGGGCACCCCCCGGCCGGCCGTCGGTGTGCGTCACGTCGTCCCCACCCCCTGCCACGGCGCCCAACCTAGTGCGCGGGTCTGACAGCGACGCCGCGTGCGCGCGGGTCAGCCCCCGTGGCGCTCGCGGTACCGCCGGGCGCGCTTCGCCGCTGCGCTCCGGCGGCGGACCGACTCGGCCTCCTGGCGTTCGCGCTGGGCCACCTCGTGGGCCCGCACCCCGGTCCCCCCGGGGTAGCCGGCCTTGACCAGCCGGTGCTCGGTGGTCTCCGGCATGTAGGCCAGCGAGAAGATCAACCCGAGGACGACGCCGCCCAGGGCGGCCATGCCGCGGATCCAGAACGGGCCGGGGACCAGGAGGAGCAGCACCAGGACGGGCACCGCCATCTGCACCAGGGCGCGGACCACGTGCCGCACCGCCCAGGTCCGGGTGGTCGTGTCGTGCAGCACCCACGTCCGGTGCCGTGCGGGCAGCCCACCGCCCAGGGCGTACCAGAACCACCGGAGCGGTCCGGGGCGGACGACGTCGCTCACCCCCGTGACTGTGCCAGGGCCGGCTCACCTCCCCGACTGCGCCACCACCAGGCGCGTGACGTCGGCCAGCAGACCGTCGTCGGAGGTGGCCCCGGCCGTGCCCCGGTCGGTGAGCAGGACGACGACCAGCGGTGCTCCCCCGTCGGCGGGCCAGACGACCCCGGCGTCGTTGCGCGTGCCGTAGCCGCCGCTGCCCGTCTTGTCCCCCACCGTCCAGTCGGCCGGCACCCCGGCCCGGATCGCCGCGTCGCCGGTGGTGTTGTCCCGCAGCCCCTGCTCGAGGAGGGCCCGGCGGTCGGCGGGGAGCACGTCGCCGAGCACCAGCTGCTCGATCGAGGCGCCCAGGGCCGCCGGGGTGCTGGTGTCCCGCGGGTCGCCCGGGGTGGCCTCGTTGAGGTCGGGTTCGGTGCGGTCGACGTCCGTGACCTCGTTGCCCAGCTCCCGGACGGCGGCCTGCACCGCGGCCGGGCCGCCGAGCCGCTCGATCAGCAGGTTGGCGGCGGTGTTGTCACTGACCACGATGGCGGCCTCCATGACCTCCCGGAGCGGCAGACCGGTGCCCACGTGCTCAGAGGTCACCGGCGCGTACTCCAGGACGTCGTCGGCCTCGATCGGGACGACGGCGTCCAGCTCGGCGTCGGTGACCCGGTCGAGCACCAGCCCCACGAGCAGCAGCTTGAGCACCGAGGCGTGCGCGAACCGCTCTTCGGCGCGGTGCTCGAGCACCTGCCCGGTGCCGGTGTCCAGCACCCACGCGCCGACCCGGGCGCCGTGGGCCGCCTCCAGATCGGCCACGCCGGCGAGCGCAGCCGGCGCCGGGGCCGACGGAGCCGCCGAGGAGGTCGTGGCCGGGGAGGTCGGTGCCGAGGCGGTCGGGTCCGGTGCCGGACCGGTACCGCCGCACCCGGCCGCGAGCAGGACCCCGGCGGCGAGGACGAGCGGTCGCAGCCGGCTCACAGCACGGCCAGGAGGACGCCGAAGCCCAGGGCACCGGCGGCGAGGGCCGGCAGCAGCCAGCCCAGCAGCGCACGGTGCTGACGCCCGTGCCGCCCCAGTCCGACGGCGAGGGCGACCCCGACGAAGCAGGACACCACCGCCGACCCCGCGTAGCCGAGCAGCAGACCGAACACCCCGATCCCCTCGGCCAGCCAGGCCGCGACCAGCAGCGCGGCGCCCAGGCCCCGCCACCGTCCGGTGGCGGTCCACCACGAGCGGCCCGCGACGCCCAGGACGGCACCGCCGACGACCCCGGCCACGACCCACTCGGCCACGGTGGGGGCGTACACGGCGAACCCGCGGGCGGCCGACACGGCGTAGTAGCCGGCGACCTGGGCGACGCAGGACAGCACGCCCACCGCCACGGCGGCCCGCGTCGACCGGGCGCGGGCGCCGAGGGCGAAGGGGGCCAGCAGCCAGGGCCCGACCGCGTTGGTCAGACCGGACAGCACCGTGTCGCCCAGCAAGGTCTGGGCCGGTGAGGTCAGGGCCCCGACGGCGGTGCCCACGAGCACCGCGGCCGGCCAGGTCGCGAGCCGGGCCACGGGAGGGCGGTCGGTGGGGCTGGTCTCCAGGAGCACCCCGTGATCGTCACCCAGGGCCCGAGCTGGGCACATCCACCAGGGGGCGGACACCGTCTCCACCCCCGGGAGGGGTCCCTGCCCGACCGGACAGGTCGCCCTGCCCGACCGGGCCGACCTGCCGCCCCGGTCGGTCGCACCTGCGCCGGGACCCTGTCCGGGGTGTGACCCCCGCCCTACGTTCGGCCCCGACTCAGGCACCGCCGCCCGACGAGGAAGGACCCACCCATGCAGGTCGAAGAACTGCTCAAGCCGTTCCCGATCAAGGAGTTCCACCCGTTCCCCCGGGCCATGCTCGGCCCGGGCGCGCACGAGCTGATCGGCCCCGAGGCGCTCAAGCTGGGGTTCAAGAAGACCCTGGTCATGACCTCGGGCCTGCGCGGCACGAACATCGTGGAGAAGATCTCCGAGTCGATGAAGTGGCACGGCCTCGACGTCGTCGTC
This sequence comes from Geodermatophilus sp. Leaf369, assembly GCF_001424455.1. NCBI lineage: Bacteria > Bacillati > Actinomycetota > Actinomycetes > Geodermatophilales > Geodermatophilaceae > Geodermatophilus > Geodermatophilus sp. Leaf369. The sequence continues at coordinate 125,733 of NZ_LMQA01000005.1, forward strand.
TACGACCAGGTGGAGTCCAACCCCAAGGACTACAACGTCATGGACGCCGTGAAGCTGTACCAGGAGAACGACTGCGACAGCTTCGTCTCCATCGGCGGCGGCTCCTCGCACGACGCCTGCAAGGGCGCCCGCATCTCGGTCGCCCACGACGGCCGCAGCGTCAACGAGTTCGAGGGCTTCAACCAGAGCGAGAACCCCAAGAACCCGCCGCACATCGCCGTCTCCACCACCGCCGGCACCGGCTCGGAGACCTCCTGGGCCTACGTCATCACCGACACCACGACCGACCCGGACAACCCGCACAAGTACGTGGCCTTCGACGACACCTCGGTGACCACGCTGGCCATCGACGACCCGGTCCTCTACTACGACTGCCCGGTCGACTACACCGCGCAGTGCGGCTTCGACGTCCTGGCGCACGCCTCGGAGCCCTACGTCAGCCGGCTGGACTTCCCGCCGTCACTGGGCAACGCCCTCTACGCCATCAAGCTGACCGCGGAGAACCTGCGCCAGGCGGTGTGGAACGGCCAGGACCTCAAGGGCCGCGAGGGCATGATGCACGCCCAGTACATCGCCGCCCAGGCCTTCAACTCCGGTGGGCTCGGGATCATCCACTCGATCAGCCACGCGGTGAGCGCCTTCTACGACACCCACCACGGGCTGAACAACGCGATCGCGCTGCCCCGGGTCTGGGCGTTCAACATGCCCACCCACTACAAGCGCTTCGCCGAGATGGGCGCCGCGATGGGCGTGGACACGTACGGGATGACCGACGTCCAGGCTGCCGACGCCGCCCTGGCCGCGGCGATCAGGCTGCTGCGCGACGTCGGCATCACCGAGAGGTTCACCGACGTCACGAAGGACAGCTACTCCAAGAACCGGCTGGGCACCGGCCCGACCGCGTTCTACGAGAACGCCAAGGTCATCACCGGGGACGACGCCGACGTCGACCGGATCACCCGGCACGTGCTCGGCGACGCCTGCACCCCCGGCAACCCCAAGGAGTGCACGTTCGAGACCGTCCGCCCGGTGGTCGACCACTGCATGAACGGCGACCTGGACGACCTCCTCTCTTGAGCCGTCGGGTGGGGCGGCCCCCGCGGCCGCCCCACCCCCCTCCTGCAAAAAGCGCCCTTTTTGCACGAGCCCCATCCGTGCAAAGAGGGCGCTCTTTGCACAACCCCACCCGGGAGCTGCGCCGCATGACCGAGGCACCCACCCGACCCGACGACTTCGCCGACGTGGACGCCGTCGCCGCGGCCTTCGCCGAGCACGGGTACGTCACCGACCGCCGGCTGGCCACGACGACGTTCGTGATGAGCCGACTGGGCAAGCCGCTGCTGCTGGAGGGCCCGGCCGGGGTCGGCAAGACCGAGCTGGCCAAGACCCTCGCCCTGGCCACGGGCCGGCGGCTGCTGCGGCTGCAGTGCTACGAGGGCCAGGACGAGACCAAGGCGCTCTACGAGTGGGACTACGGCAAGCAGCTGCTCTACACCCAGATCCTGCGCGACAAGGCCGCCGAGCTGCTCACCGACACCACGTCGATGGCCGAGGCGGTGGACCGGGTCGCCGAGCAGGACAGCGCCTTCTTCTCCGAGCGGTTCCTGGCCTCCCGTCCCCTGCTGGAGGCCGTGCGCTCCCCCGAGCCGGTGGTGCTGCTCATCGACGAGGTCGACCGCGCCGACGAGGCCCTGGAGGCGGTGCTGCTGGAGATGCTGGCCGAGTACCAGGTGTCGGTGCCCGAGATCGGCACGTTCGTCGCCGAGCACGCCCCGTACGTGATCCTGACCAGCAACAACACCCGCGACCTGTCCGCGGCGCTCAAGCGCCGCTGCCTGCACCTGTTCCTGGAGTACCCCGACGCCGAGCGCGAGCTGGAGATCCTGCGCAGCAAGAAGACCGGCCTGGACGACGCCGCGGCCACCCAGCTGGTCGACGTCGTCCGCGGACTGCGCGGGCTGGACCTGCGCAAGTCGCCGAGCATCTCCGAGACCATCGACTGGGCCCGCACGCTGGCCGTCCTGGGGGTCACCGAGCTCGAGGCCGGCATCCTGGCCGACACCGTGTCCGTCGTCGCCAAGTACGAGCGGGACGTCGAACGCTCCCGCGCCGCCCTCCCCCGCCTGGTCGACCCCAACGCGACGGTCCCCGAGAAGCACGAGCACGGGCACCACGACCACCCGCACGGCGGGCACTCCCACGACCACGCCGCCGACGACGCCGGCAGGCAGGTCCGCGCCGCCAAGGACCGGCCCGGCCGGCACGACGAGGAGTACTACGGCCAGAAGAGCAGCGGGTCGGGCAACGAGACGTCCGGCGGCGCCCGGGAGATCCCGCCGACCACCCGCGGGGTGACGGCGTCCCAGGGTGCCCGGTCCTTCGCCAACCGCGGGGGTGCGAAGAACGCCGCCCGCCGCCGTCCGGTCTGATGGAGGGCGCGCTGCACCGGTTCATCCGGCTGCTGCGGCTGCGCGGCATGCGGATCTCCACCGCCGAGGCGGTGGACGCCTTCGCGGCGGCGACCGCGGTCCGGGTCAGCGACCGGGCCGCCCTCGAGGCCGCACTGGGGGCGGCACTGCTCAAGGACCGCCGGGACACCGAGGTCTTCGCCGACACGTTCGCGAAGTTCTTCAGCCTGACCAGGGTGGCCGAGGACGACGAGGAGCACGGGCACGCCCACGACGACCTGGTCGACGACGGCGACCTGACGAAGATGACCTGGTCGCAGGAGCCCGGAGCCGAGCCCGAGCAGGGGCACAGCCACGGCAAGCCGGTCGACATCCGGGACTTCTTCAAGCCCGAGGACCTCACCCAGCAGTACAACCTGCACCAGGAGGCCAACAAGGTCGACCTGGCCTCGCTGACCCAGCAGATCGTGCTCAGCAGCGAGCCGGTGGGCAACGCCGACGGGCAGGAGAACGTGCAGGTCGAGGTGGGCCGGCTGCACGACCCGGGGCTGCCCGGTGACCTGGTGCGGGCCGGGGGCACCCAGCTGGACGTCGAGCTGTCGGTGGCCCAGCAGCAGGCGCTGCGCGACTGGCTGGCCGACCCGGTCGACGACCTGGACCCCGAGCTGGCCGAAGCGCTGCGCCGGCAGCTCGCCGGGGTGATCGACGACCTGCCCGAGCTCCTGCAGGCCCACCTGCAGAAGCTGGCCGAGATGACCGACCTGGCCATCGAGGAACGCGAGCTGCGCAGTGCCCCGGTGCAACGGGTGACCGAGGCCGAGCGGGCCCGGATCGAGGAGTCGCTGCGCCGGCTGGCGAGCTCCCTGCACGGGGGGCTGACGCACAAGAAGCAGCGCTCGAACCGAGGGCGGATCAACGTCAGCCGCACGATGCGGTCGAACATGAAGTACGACGGCGTCCCGTTCCGGCCGGTGACCACCCGGCTGGCCGAGGACAAGCCGCGGCTGGTCGTCGTCGCCGACGTGTCGCTCTCGGTGCGGACGACGGCGCGGTTCACCCTGCACGTGGTGCACGCCCTGCAGGACCTCTTCGCCCAGGTGCGCACCTTCGCCTTCGTCGACGACGTCGTGGAGATCACCGACCTGTTCGACGAGCACCCGCTGGAGCACGCGCTGGGCCTGGTGTTCGGCGGGGACGTGATCGACGTGGACGCCACCAGCGACTACGGCACGGTGTTCGCGAAGCTGGCCCGCGAGCACGCCGGGGCGTTCACCCGCCGGACGACGCTGATGGTGCTCGGCGACGGTCGGGGCAACGGCAACTCCCCGCGGGTCGACGTCTTCGCCGACCTGGCCCGCCGGGTGCGGGAGACGATCTGGCTGACCCCGGAGCCGCGGTACTCCTGGTCGCTGGGCGGCTGCGACCTGCCGGCCTACGCCGACAGCTGCGACCGGGTCGAGGTGATCCGTGACCTCTCGGCGCTGGAGGGACTGGCCACCGACGTGGTCACCCGGGTCAGATGAGCCCGAGCTTGGACCCCGCGTAGACCGCCTCGGCCCGCCGGGACACCGACAGCTTGCGCATCAGGTTGCGCACGTGGAACTTCGCCGTCGTCGCCGAGATGTAGAGCTCCCGGCCGATCGCCTCGTTGGACAGCCCGCGGGCCAGCAGGGCCAGCACCGACTGCTCCCGGGCGGTCAGCTCCGGTCCGGCCGCCGGCGGGCCACCGGCCAGGGAACGCACGACCATGGCCGCGCTGTGGCTGTCGAAGGCCGACTCGCCCCGCCGGACGGCCCGGATCGCGGCGACCAGCGAGACGGCGTCGACGTCCTTGAGCACGTAGCCGCGGGCCCCGGCCTGGATCGCGCTGAGCACCAGCTGCTGGTCCAGGAAGGTGGTCACCACCAGGACGCCGGGGGCCGGTGCGCGACCCGTGAGCCGCCCGCACAGCGCCAGCCCGGCGGTGTCGGAGTCGGCGGACAGCTTGAGGTCCAGCAGCACGATGTCCGGACGCTCCCGGGCGACCAGGTCCAGCGCCTCGTCGGCGGTGGCCGCCTCCCCGACCACCCGCACGTCGTCCTCGCGCTCCAGGATCGAGCGCAGCCCCTGCCGGACGATGGCGTGGTCGTCGACGACGACCAGCCGGATGACCTCAGCCACCGGACACCTCGACCGGCACCCGGACCTCGACCCGGACCCCGCCCATCCGTGCCCGGGCGAACCGCAGCGTGCCCCCGATCTCGGCGGCCCGGGACACCGCGTTCGGCAGCCCGCGGTGCGCCCCCTCCCGGCTCCCGGCGCGCAGGGACCGGCGCAGGGTCTCCGGGTCGCCGCTCCCGTCGTCGGCGACCGAGAGCCGCACCTCCCCGGGGCGGTAGGCCAACCGGACCGTGCACCGGGTCGCCACCGCGTGCCGGGCCACGTTGAACAGGCACTCGGTCGCGATCTTGACCAGTGCCTCCACGCACCCCGCCGTCAGGGGCACCGGTCGGCCCTCCACCCGCACGGCGACCTCCAGCCCGGGCACCGGGTGCAGCTCGGGCAACCTCCCCAGCAGCTCGGGCAGCCCGGGCGACCCGCCGTCCAGGTGGTCGCTGGACAGCGTGTGGATGACCGCCCGCAGCCGTTCCACCGCCTCCCGGGTCAGCGCCTTGGCGTGCCCGAGCCGGGCGTGCACCTCGCTGTGGTGGGCCACCTCGGGCCGGCACCACTCGATCGTCATCCCGGCCGAGAGCACGTGCTGGGCGACGCTGTCGTGCAGCTCGCGGGCGATCCGGTGCCGTTCGACGTCGACGGCCTCGCGCTGGGCCGCGACGTCGATCTGCCGGCGCAGCGCCTCGGACTGGGCCAGCAGCGAGTCGCTGAGCAGCGCCACCGCCGACTGGTTGGCCACGATCCGCAGGATCGACAGGTCCGCGGCGGTCACGTCGGCCTGGGGCCCGGCCCAGGCGACCAGCGCGCCGGCCTGCTCGCCGTCGACCACCAGCGGCACGACGACGGCGCCGTCCGCGTCCTGACCCGGCTCGCCCCGGGGCGTCGCCAGTGCGGCCACGACCGAACGCCGGACCCCGCCGGGCAGGTCGTCCAGGTCCCGCACCGGTTGACCGGAGGGACCCCGGGCGACCAGCCGGGGGGCCGCCAGCGGCAACGCGTCCTCGGCCACCGCGAGCACCACCCAGGCCGCGCCCAGGTGATTGGCGGTGGCGTCCACGACGGCCCGGCAGAGCGCGTCGGCCCCCCGGCCGGTGGCCGACAGCACCTGCGCGATGCGGTCCAGCGAGCCCAGCGCCCGGGTCAGGCTGTCGGCGGAGTGCCGGTACTCGGCGTACCAGGTGGGCTTGGACGAGCGCAGCCCGGTGAGCTCGCTGATCCCGGGCACGCCGACGGTCACATCGCCGTCCGGAACAGCTCGGCGACGTCGGCCTGGCTGGCGTCGCGGGGGTTGGTGGACAGGCAGGCGTCGGCCAGCGTGGTCACCGACAGCGTCTCCACGTCCGCGGCCGTCACCCCGAGCTCGGCGAGCCCGGCCGGGCAGCCCAGGTCGGCGGCCAGGGCGGCGACCGCGTCGGCGGCGGCCTCGGCCGCGGTGCCGGCGGCCATCCCGGTGGTGTCCACGCCCAGTGCCCGCGCGACCGCGCCGAACCGGGTCGGTGCCGTGCGGGCGTTGAACCGGATGACGTGCGGCAGCAGCACGCCGTTGACCACCCCGTGCGGCAGGTCCAGCAGCCCGCCGACCTGGTGGCTCATGGCGTGCGTCGCGCCCAGGATGGCGTTGGTGAACGCCAGCCCGGCCTCGAGACTGGCCTGGGCCATCGCCGTCCGGGCGTCGACGTCCTCGGGGTGGGTGAGCGTGCGGCGCAGCGAGCCGGCGATCAGCCCGATCGCGTGCAGGGCGTGCACGTCGGTGAGCGGGCCCGCGGCCCGGGACACGTAGGCCTCCACCCCGTGGGTCAGCGCGTCCAGGCCGGTCGCGGCGGCGAGGTCGGCGGGCATGGTGGTGAGCAGCCGGGGGTCGGTGAGGGAGATGTCGGGCACCAGGGCCCGGCCGATGAGGGTGGCCTTGACCCGGCGGGCGGTGTCGGTGATCACCGCGAACTGGGAGACGTCGGCGCCGGTGCCCGCCGTGGTGGGGCACATGACGGTCGGCGGGATCGCGGCGGTGACCCGGTCCACGCCCTCGTAGTCCAGGATCTCGCCGCCGTTGGAGGCGACGACGGCGATGGCCTTCGCGGCGTCGATCACCGACCCGCCGCCCAGTCCGATGATGACGTCGCACCCGCTGGCCCGGTAGACCGCCGCCCCGGCAGCCACCTCGTGGTCCTTGGGGTTGGGCGTCATCTCCTGCCAGCTGGTGGCCACCAGCCCGACGTCGGCCAGGTGCCGGGCCAGCTCGCGGGCCCACCCGGCCCGGGCCACGCCCTCGTCGGTGACCACGAAGGGCCGCCGCGCGCCCAGCCGGCGGGCCGCGTACCCGGCCTCGGACAGCGCGCCCCACCCGAAGACGACCTCGGGCACCAGGTACTTGCTGAACGCGCTGCGGGCCGACCCGGCGGGGTCAGCGACGGACCGGACGGGTGACACCAGGGACGACACGAGGGGCACGGCGACCTCCGGACCGGGGAGCGGTCAGTCCGTCGACCGTAGCCGTTCCGGGGCCCTCGACGGTGACCCGTGCCACATCACCGCAACGTGCGCTGCGCAGCGGCTGCCGCTCAGACGACGGGCGCGCCGTCCCGGGTGCGGTGGTCGGCGTGCGACAGGGCCTGCCGGACGAGCTCGCCGATGTGCGAGTCGGCCAGGGCGTAGAAGACGAACGTGCCCTCGCGGCGGTTGGCGACCAGGCCGGCCAGCCGCAGCTTGGACAGGTGCTGGCTGACCGCGGTGGGGCTGGTGCCGGCGAGCTCGGCCAGGCAGGCGACCGACGTCTCGCCCTGCATCAGGGCCCACAGGATGTTCAGCCGGGTGGGGTCGGCGAGCATGCGCAGCGCGTCCGCCGCCCGACGGACGTCGTCGGGGGCGGGCATGTCGAAGTCGTCGATGCCCTGGTGCACCCCCGGAGACTACCGAGGCCGTCGAGGACCGGGTCGGACCACCTGCGCACCTTCACGCATGCGCAGGTACGTTGCCCCGGTGCCCACCGCCACGCTGACCCGGACCACCGACCCGCAGCCCGCACCCTCCCGGCTGTCGGTGGCCTGGACGCTGTCCGAGGTCCGCTGGGCCGCCACCGCGCTGGTCCTGTTCCTGCTCGGCGGGCTGCTGCAGCTCACCGGCGCGCCCCCGCTGCTCTCCTGGGCGGTCTACCTGACCTGCTACGTCGCCGGCGGGTGGGAGCCCGCGGTCGCCGGGTGGCGGGCGCTGCGGGAGCGGACGCTGGACGTCGACCTGCTGATGGTGGTCGCCGCGATCGGAGCCGCGGCCATCGGGCAGGTGTTCGACGGGGCGCTGCTGATCGTGGTGTTCGCGACGTCCGGCGCGCTGGAGGCCTTCGCCACCCGGCGCACCCGCGACGCGGTCCGGTCGCTGACCGAGCTCGCCCCCGAGCAGGCCTGCCGGCTGGACGACGACGGCACGGGGACGGTGCTGCCCGCGCTGGAGCTGGTCGTCGGCGACCGGGTGCTCGTGCGCCCCGGGGACCGGCTGCCCGCCGACGGCACGGTGCTGGCCGGTGCCTCCGAGGTCGACCGGGCCTCGGTCACCGGCGAGCCGATGCCGGTGGACGCGCGGGTCGGGGACACGGTGTTCGCCGGGACGGTGAACGGCACGGGCACCCTCACCGTCCGGGTCGACGTCCCCGCACACGACAGCGTCGTGGCCCGGATCGGCGCGCTGGTCGAGCAGGCCTCGGAGACCAAGGCCGGCACCCAGCTGTTCATCGAGCGGGTGGAGCAGCGGTACTCCGTCGGTGTGGTGGTGGCCACGCTGGCGCTGTTCGCCGTCCCCCTGCTGCTGGGCGCGGACCTGCAGAGCGCACTGCTGCGGGCGATGACGTTCATGATCGTCGCCTCGCCGTGTGCCCTGGTGCTGGCGACCATGCCCCCGCTGCTGTCGGCGATCGCCACCGCCGGGCGCCACGGCGTGCTGGCCACCTCGGCCGTCGCCATGGAGGGCCTGGGCACCGTCACCGCGGTCGTCGTGGACAAGACCGGCACGCTCACCGACGGCACGCCGACGGTCGTGGCGGTGCTCCCGGCCGGGGACCGCTCCCCCGACGAGCTCCTCGCGCTGGCCGCGGCCGCCGAGGGCCCCAGCGAGCACCCGATCGGTCGCGCCGTGGTGACCGCGGCCCGGGACCGCGGTCTCGCCGTCCCGGCCTGCACCGACTTCCGGGCCGCCGTGGGGCGCGGTGTCTCGGCCACGGTCGCCGGCCGGTCGGTCACCGTCTCGGCCCCCCAGGACACCGTCCGGTCCGGTGCGGTCCGGGCGGAGCAGGACCGGGGCCGCACCGTGGTCGAGGTGCGGGTGGACGGGGCGCCGGCGGGGCACCTCGCGCTGGCCGACCGGCTCCGCCCCGCCGCGGCCGACACCGTCGCGGCCCTGGGCGGTGCGCTGGGCCACTCCCCCGTGCTGCTCACCGGCGACTCCCCGCAGGCCGCGCGGTCCCTGGCCGCGGGCGTCGGCATCACCGACGTGCGGGCCGGCCTCCTGCCCGAGGACAAGGTGGCCGCCGTCCGCGAGCTCCAGGCCCGGGGGCACCGGGTCATGGTCGTGGGGGACGGCGTCAACGACGCCCCGGCCCTCGCCGCCGCCGACGTCGGTGTCGCGATGGGCGGGATCGGCTCGGACCTGGCGGTCTCCAGCGCCGACGTCGTCGTCGTGCGCGACGACCTGGCCACGCTGCCGGCCCTGGTCGAGCTGTCCCGCCGGGCCCGTCGCCTCGTGGTGCAGAACCTGACGATCGCCGGGCTGGTGGTCGTCGCCCTCGTGACCTGGGACCTGGTCGGCCACCTGCCGCTCCCGCTGGGCGTCGCCGGCCACGAGGGTTCCACCGTCCTGGTGGCGCTGAACGGGCTGCGGCTGCTGCGCCGCCGGGCCTGGGCCCCGGCGGCCTGAGAGGCTGCCCCGAGGACGGGGCGTCGGGGAGAGCGGAGATCGCGGTGGGTCTGGACTTCGACGAGGGCGACGAGCTGCGCGACCTGCGGGCGGCCGTGGCGGACCTGGCCGGCCGGTACGGCCACGCCTGGTACCTGGATCAGGCCCGCACCGGGGGCACCGTCCAGGCGCTGTGGGACGAGGCCGGCAGGGCCGGGTTCCTCGGGGTCGCGCTGCCCGAGGAGCACGGCGGCGGGGGCGGCGGCCTGGTCGAGCTGTCGGTCGTGCTGGAGGAGCTCGGCGCGGCCGGTTGTCCGCTGCTGATGATGGTGGTCAGCCCGGCGATCTGCGGCACGGTCATCGCCCGGTACGGCACCCCCGAGCAGCGCGACCACTGGCTGCCGGGCATGGCCGACGGGCAGCTGACCATGGCCTTCGCCATCACCGAGCCCGACGCCGGGTCCAACAGCCACGCGATCACCACGGTGGCCCGCCGGGACGGCGACGGGTGGGTGCTCAGCGGCCAGAAGGTGTGGATCAGCGGGGTCGACGTCGCCGACGCGGTCCTCGTCGTCGCCAAGCTGGCCGACGCGGGCACGGGCACGCTGCGACCGGCGCTGTTCGTCGTCCCCACCGACGCGCCGGGTCTGAGCCGCACGGTGATCCCGATGGAACTGGTCAGCCCGGACCACCAGTTCCAGCTCTTCCTGGACGACGTCCGGCTGCCCGCCGACGCCCTGGTCGGCTCACCGGAGGCCGGGATCGCCCAGTTGTTCGCCGGGCTCAACCCCGAGCGGGTCATGGGCGCGGCCTACTCGCTGGGCACCGCCCGGCTGGCCCTGGCCAAGGCCGCCGACCACGCCCGGGAGCGTCGGGTCTGGGGGACGCCCATCGGGGCGCACCAGGGCATCTCGCACCCGCTGGCCGCCGCGCAGGTGGAGGTCGAGCTGGCACGCCTGATGACGCTCAAGGCCGCCTGGCTGATCGACACCGGGCAGGACGCCGGGTCGGCCGCGAACAGCGCCAAGTACGCCGCCGCCGAGGCCGTGGTGCACGCCGTGGACGCCGCGGTGCAGACCCACGGCGGGTCCGGGCTGAGCCAGGAGACCGGCATCGGTGCGCTGATCACGTCGTCCCGGTTCTCCCGGATCGCCCCGGTGAGCCGGGAGATGATCCTGAACTTCGTGGCCCAGCACGACCTCCGGCTCCCGCGCTCCTACTGAGGTCGCCGGGCGGGCACCGGTGGCGACGGGGGTCAGCGCACGGGCACGACGAGCACCGCGCACGGCCCCCGGCGCAGCAGCGTGCTGGTGGTCTCTGCCAGCGGGCCGGCTCCCGGGGGGCGTCCGACCACCGCCAGGGACGACGTCGCCGACAGCTCGAGGAGCAACGCGCCGGAGGGCACCCGGGACACCCGCCGACACGCCTGGAGGCCGGGACGGGTGGTGCCCAGCGCGGTGTCCAGCAGGGCGGCGCTGCCGGGTGCACCGTCGTCGGCGACGACCACCCCGTCGGCGCCCGGAGCGGCCTGCCGGTGGACCAGCAGGGGCCCGGGTGTCGAGCGGGCCAGGGCCACCGCGACGGACCCGGCGCGGGGGCCCTCCCGCGCGCTGTGTCCACGCACCCCGACCACCAGCAGCGACGCACCGACGGCGGCCGACGTGAGGACGTCGGCGGCCGTCCCGTCCGTCAGGCCCCCGGTGACCGGGACCCCGGGGTGGGAGACCTGCACCGCGTCGGCCAGCCGGGAGAGCTCGGTGAGGGCGGACCGGCGGGCCGCGACCCGGCCCGCGTCGCCCGGCGGCAGTCCCGGGACCCCGGCGGCCGGCCACTCCAGGGCCCGGACCAGGTGCAACCCCACCCCGAGCCACGCGGCCGCCCGGGCGGCCGCCCACGCCGCGTCGGTGGCCGAGGGCGAGCCGTCCACCCCGCAGACCACCGGACCAGGTCGCGGGGGCGCCGTGTCGGGGTCTGGCGTCACCCCCCGACCCTGCGGTCGGGACCCTCCAGGGCCGGGGGGTCACCGGTCCCCTCCGGCGGGGTCGCAGGTCCCGCCGTGCCGGCGGACGGGACGTTGGTCCCTGACGCGAGACGTGCCGACGACCTACGGTCACCGGATGGACTCCCACGTCGGCACCCCGTTCCACCGGTGAGCACCGTCGAGGACGGTGCCCCGGCCACCGTCCGGGTCTTCCTGCTCGACGACCACGAGGTGGTGCGGCGCGGCATCGCCGCCGTGCTGGGCACCGACCCGGCGATCGAGGTGGTCGGGGAGGGCAGCACCGCGCACGAGGCGATGGTCCGCATCCCGGCACTGCGACCGGACGTGGCGGTCCTCGACGTCCGGCTGCCCGACGGGGACGGCGTCACCGTCTGCCGCGACCTGATGTCGAGGATGCCGGACCTGCGGGTGCTGATGCTGACCAGCTTCAGCGACGACGAGGCGCTCTTCAGCGCGATCCTGGCCGGGGCCTCGGGCTACCTGCTCAAGCAGATCCTCGGCCAGGACCTGGTCGCCGCGGTGCGCACGGTGGCCGCCGGGGGCTCCCTGCTGGACCCCGCGGCGACGGCGGCGGTGCTGGAGCGGATGCGCCGCAGCGAGCTGCCCGCAGGACCGGTGAGCCGGCTGTCCGAGCAGGAGCGCACGGTGCTCGAGCTCATCGGGGAGGGGCTGACCAACCGGCAGATCGGCGCCCGGATGTTCCTGGCGGAGAAGACGGTCAAGAACTACGTCTCCCACCTCCTGGCCAAGCTCGGGATGGAACGCCGCACCCAGGTGGCCATCCTGGCGACCGAACTGAGGGCGGACTCACCGCAGCGGTGAGCTCCAGCGCAGGCACGTCCCGCCCTCGGGTCGTGCGGCGACGTCGAAGCCCCCATCGCGGGCGTGCGCCCGGGTGGCCAGGTTGTCCAGCCCGCTGCGGTGTGCGGTCGGCACGATGCCCACGCCGTCGTCGACGACCTCGACCACCACGGCCTCGGATCCCTCCACGGTGACCGTGACGGTGACCGACCGGGCGGCGGCGTGCCGGGTCACGTTGCTCACCGCCTCCCGGACGACGGCCTCCACGTCGGCCGCCAGCGCCCCGGTGACCAGCGCGTCGACCGGTCCCCGTGTGCGCAGGCTGGTGGCCAACGTGCCCGCGGACCCGGTGAGGGCGTCCAGCACGCGGCGGCGCAGGCTGGGGTCGCGGGCGTCGTCGGCGGTGCTGTGCAGGTCGAACACGGTGGAGCGGATGTCCCGGATCACCGTGTCGAGCTGACCGACGACGTCGAGCACCCGGTCGCGGGGGACGCCGTCGGCGAGCAGCTGGGGCAGCACCGCCTGGAGCGTGAGACCGGCGGCGAAGATCCGCTGGATGACGTGGTCGTGCAGGTCCCGGGCGATCCGGTCGCGGTCGGCGTAGACGTCCAGACTGCGGGCCAGTCGTTGCCGGGCGGCCATGTCCAGGGCCAGCGCGGTCTGGTCGGTGAACGTCTGCAGCAGCGGGGCGACCGACGGGTCGTAGGGATCGGCGTCCCGCCGCCGCCCCACCACCAGGACCGCCTCGCTGCCGTCCGCGGTGCGCAGGGACGCCCCGAGGACCGGGCCCCACCGTTCCTGGTCGGCCATCCGGTCCGAGGGCACACCGGAGAAGTCCAGGTCCAGGACGGTCCCGCCGTCGGCGCGGACGAGCGCCTCGACCAGCGAGGAGGTGGCCGCGGTCAGCGGCACCCCGGTCGAGTCCGGCAGCCCGGGTCCGCTCTGGGCCCGGGAGGTCCAGGTCCCGGGCTCCCCCACCGGTGCCATCAGCCGGGCCGCGTCGCTGCCGGTCAACCGCCGGACGGCGTCGGTGATCTGGTTCAGCACGTCACCGGGTGCCGTGCCGCCCAACAGCTGCTCGCGGACGGTGGCCACGGCGTCGGCCCAGCGACGTCGCTCCTGCTCGTCGGCCAGCCGCCGGGCGTTGTCGACGGCGATCCCGGCGGCGCCGGCGAGGGCGAGGACCAGCTCCTCGTCCTCGGCGGTGAAGGACCCGGTGCGCTTGTCGGTGAGGTAGAGGTTGCCGTAGACCTCGCCGCGCACCTGGACGGGCACCCCGAGGAACGACTGCATCGGCGGGTGACCCGGTGGCACCCCGACGGAGGACGGGTGGGCGCTGAGGTCGTCGGCCCGCAGCGGTTCGGGACGGGTGACGAGCTGCCCGAGGACGCCGAGGCCCTGGGGCAGGCTGCCGATGCGGGCCACGGTCGCGTCGTCGATGCCCTGGTGGATGAACCGGGAGAGCCCCCCGTCGCGGCCGACCACCCCCAGCGCGCCGTACCGGGCGTCGACCAGTTCCACGGCGACCTCGACGATCCGGCGCAGCGTGTCGTCGAGGTCCACCCCGGACTGCACCTGCAGGAACGCCGAGAGGAGCCCGCGCAGTCGGTGCTGGGCGCGGCCCAGTTCGTCGATCCGGTCGCCGGCGTCGTCCAGGGCGCCGGGTCGGTCACCGTGCCGGACGGGGAGGTGGACCACCGCGCACCTCCTCACGACCGGGCCGGCCGACCCGGTCGAGCCTGCCAGGTCCCGCCGGGTGGCGGGGACCCGTCATCCCGACGGGCGGGCCGTGCCCGACCGGACGACGGTCACCGGGCAGTGCGCGTGCTCGACCACCTGGTTGCTCACCGAGCCCAGGAGCAGGCCCCGGAACCCACCCCGGCCGCGGGCCCCCACCACCACGAGGTCGGCCGCGGACGAGGCCTCGACCATCGCCCGGGCCGGGGCCGCGTGGACCACCTGGCAGGTCACCTCGACGTCCCGGCCGGCCTGCACCTCGGCGACGTGTCCGCGCAGCTCGGCCGCCACGGACGCCTCCCAGTCGGCCAACGGCGGCACGAACCCGGGCGTCGCCGACGCCGGCCGGGGGCAGCTGGTCATCGACCAGGCGCGCACCACGTGCACGGGCCAGTGCCCACGGGCGGCCACGGTGAGCGCCCAGGCCAGCGCCTCCTGCGCGCACCGCGAGCCGTCGTGGCCGACCACCATCCCACCGGGCACCTCGGCGTGTTCGCGGACATCGCTCACGGTTCTCCTCACGGTCGTCCACCCCAGCGGTGGAGCATGCTGACCACGCTGTCCGGCGGCGACCACCCGGGCCAGGGTCGGAGGTCCCGGGACCCCGGCTCGACCTGGGACGGGAGCCTCCGGACCCCCCGGGCCCCTCGGCGCCTCCCGGTGCTGGTGGTGCTCGAGGACGGCGGGGTGACCGTCGCCCGGGCCGACGCGGTCACCAGGCCCCAGGTCGTCGTCCGGTTCTGATCCTCGGCCCACACCTCGGGGTGCGGGCGGGAGCTGCAGACCCACCTGGCGCCTGTCGGTCGGTGCACCGGACGGCGGCTCGCTCGCCCGCTCAGTGCAGCGTGAGGCTGATGCAGGCCACGTCGTCTAGCCGGTTGTCGGCCAGCGTCATCGCCGCGCGGGTGACGGCCGAGGGGTCCGGCCGCGGGCCCGGGGCCGCCAGCAGCGCGAGGAGGTCGGCGGTGCCCTCGTCCAGGTCGGCCCCGCGGTGCTCGACCAGCCCGTCGGTGTAGGCCAGCACCAGGGTCCCCCGGGGGACGTCGACCACCGTGGAGGACCGGGTCCGTTCGGTGGTGACGCCGAGCATCAGCCCGCGCACCTGGTCTAGCTGCCGGACGGCGCCGTCGGGCGCACATGCGGACGGACAAGGGGGCAGCGCGCCTCTCTCGGGCGAGAGGTGCACGGACTCACGAGGGCACGCGCAGTCGTGTCGACGGGTCCGGACACGACCACGACCCTCGCTCTTGGAGCCGCTGTCGATCAGTAGAGCAGACCCGACACACCCGGGACAGCGGCCACGTCGCCGAACGCGGCCGGCCGGCCCTCATCCCCTGGTCGGTCCTGTCGGCAGCGAGCCCAGGAAGTCCTCGAACGCGGCGTCCACCCGGCTGCGGTCACCGGTGGTGGTCAGGTCCATCACCAGCCCACGGATGACGGCGAGGACCAGCGTGGCGAGCTCAGGTCGACCCAGAGCGGCCAGACCCTCCTCCAGGGGGGCGAACCAGTCCGTGGTGGCCTCCCGGCGGAAGCCGGGCCACAGCTGCTGCGCCGGGTCCTCGCGGAGCCGGTCGAACACGGCCAGGTAGCGCTGACCGGAGCTGCCGGTGATCCCGGTCCAGGCGCGGGCCAGCGTCGTCCGGTAGTCCTCCCCCGCGCGGGCCCGGAGCAGGTTCCCCCAGTCCTCCCGCTGGCGCAGCCGCGCCTGCCGCAGCACCGCACGCAGGAGCTCCTGCTGCGTGCCGAAATGGTACAGCAGCATCCGGGGCGACGTGCCCGCGGCGTCGGCCAGCGGCTGCAGCCGGTCGGGCACCCCGTGGTCGAGCACGTGGTCGGTGAGGGCCTCGAGCAACCGCTGTCGGATCTCGGGCTGCCTGCGTCGTCCCACGCCGGCACGTTTTCACGTAACGGTCGGTACGTCTAGCGTTCCCCAGAAGACGGCCCGACGGTGGAGGAGACCCGATGCGCATCGTGTTCGTGCACGGCGCCTGTGTGCGCGACGGGGCCTGGTGGTGGCACCGCACCGACGAGCTGCTGCAGCGCCACGGGGTGGTCAGCCTCGCGCCCGCCCTGCCCAGCTGTGGCGAGACCGGCCGGGCGGCCGGACCGGACGGCCCCGGACTGGCCGAGGACGTCGCGGCCGTCCGGGCGGTGCTCCAGGGCAGCGACGAGCCCACGGTCGTGGTCGCCCACAGCTACGGCGGGATCGTGACCGCCGAGGCCGCCGCCGGGGTGACCTCGGTACGCCGACTGCTGCTGGTGTCCAGCTACCTGCCCGAGGTCGGGGAGAGCCTCGCGACGTTCGGCGGCCCCGACCCCGCGCCCTTCCTCGACCCCGACGGCGGGTCCGGCACCCTGGGCGTCCGACCGGACTCCCTGGCCGACACCTTCCTGCAGGACTGTCCCGACGTCGTCCCCGCCGCCCTGGAGCGGTTGGCCCGGCAGAGCCTGGGCGTGGTGGGCGCGCCGGTCCGGGCCGCGGCCTGGCACGACGTGCCCACCACGTACCTGGTGTGCACGGGAGACCGGGGCACCCCGGCCTCGGCGCAGCGGGAGTTCGCCCGTCGCGCCGACGAGGTCGTCGAGCTGGACGCCGGGCACCACCCCTTCCTGTCCCGCCCGCAGGCGGTCGCCGACCTGCTGCTGGACCGCCGGGACTGACCCGCGTCCGCGCGCCGCCGCCGGGGCACCGACCGACGGCGGTCGGGTCAGTCGCCCTCGACGGGGCCGGCGAGTGCCGTGACGCAGGTGCGCAGGTCGGCCAGCAGCCGCCTCCGGTCGCGGTCCGGCAGCGCCTGGACCATCCGGGTCTCGACGGCGGCGACGGCCCGGCTGGCCTCGGCGAGCACCGCCGCCCCCCGCCGGGTGAGGCCGGCGGGCAGCGCCCGACCGTGGGGTGCGGACTCCGGGCGCTCCACCAGGCCCCGGTCCTGCAGGCCCTGCAGCAGGGTCTGCATCGACTGCCGTGTCACGAAGACCCCACGGGCCAGCTCCGACCCGGACAACCCGGGTCGTTGACCGAGGAGCTCGAGGCAGGAGTACTGGGAGACGGTCAGCCCCAGGGGGTCCAGGGCGGTGTCCATCGCACCCCTCAGCGCCGAGGAGGCCTGCTTGAGGGCGTAGCCGACGGAGTTCTCCAGGTCCACCTCTTGCGCCATGTCAGGAGTCTGACATAGCGTCAGCCGTGTCAGGAACCTGACACTCGACCGAGGAGACGACGTGCCCACTGTGACCGGACCCGACTTCATCGCACTCCAGGTGCGCGACGTGCAGCGCGCCGCGGAGTTCTACGAGACCCACCTCGGCCTGACCCGGGCCCCGGCCGGCCCTCCCGGGGCGGTCGTGTTCACCACCAGCCCGATCGCCTTCGCCGTCCGGGAGCCCCTCCCCGGCCTCGACCTGGACGCGGTCAGCCCCCGACCCGGGGCCGGGGTCGCCCTCTGGCTGGCCGCCGACGACGCCCAGGGCCTGCACGACCACCTCGCCGCCCAGCAGGTCCCGGTCCTGGTCGCCCCGTTCGACTCGCCGTTCGGCCGCACCTTCACCTTCAGCGACCCCGACGGCTACGCGATCACCGTGCACCAGGCGGCCCCGGCCTGACCGGCCGCGGGGATCAGGCCGGGGGCGCGAAGAACTCCAGGGCGATGCCGTCGGGGTCGGTGAACGAGACGCCCGAGCCGTAGTGGGCGTCGACGATGCCGCCGTGCGGGATGCCGAGCTCGTCCAGCCGGGCGGCCTGCTGCTCGAGGGCGGCCCGGTCCGCACAGGCGAACGCGACGTGGTCCATGCCGGTGCGCCGGGCGTCGAAGGCGTCGGTGGTCTGCTCGGCACCGTGGGTGTGCAGGCCGAACAGCGAGCCGCCGTCGAGGGCGAAGACCGTGTGGTGGAAACCGCCGGTGGTCTCGTCCTCGTCCAGCACCGCGCCCGCGCCGAAGAGCCGGGAGTACCAGTCGGTGGAGCGGGCCAGGTCGGTGACGGTCACCGCGACGTGGGCGATCGGGGGGAAGGACGGCACGGGAGGACCTCCGGACGACGGTGTTCGGGACGGCCCCCACTGGACTCCCTCCTGGGCCCGGCCACAACTGCCCGACCGGGCAGGGCCGGTGACCGCGAGGACCCGGTGCCGCCGCAGCGACACGATGGGTGACGACGCGACAGCAACCCATCCACACCCCCTCTGAGCTGGCCATTCCCCTCGCTCTGTCCGTCCGCCCGCGGTAGACTTCGAACGCCTGATCGAACGCCTGGGAGGTGTCGTGAGCGAGCTGCGGTCCGCCGTCGACGCCCTCGCGGCCGACGACCTGCACGGGTTGGTGGACGGTCAGCTGCTGGACCGGACGGCGGATCTGGTGCAGTCGATCAACCGGCTGAGCGCGGAGTTGACCCGCACTGTCCGGCACGCTGACGTGGTCGGGGCTGCCGAGCACGACGGGCTGAGGACGTTGCAGTCGTTGCTGCGCGGGCACCACCACTTCTCGACCGGGTCAGCTGCTGCAGTGGTGAAGGCCGGTCGGGTGTTGGAGCACCTGCCACGGTTGGAGGCGGCGTTCGCCGACGGGATGGTCACTGCTGCGCAGGTCGGTGTCGTGGCTGACGCGCTGCGGCCGTGTGACATCGCGGCGGCTGCCGAGCAGGACATCGATCTCGATGCCTTCGACGGGGCCTGGACCGAGATCGCGCGGACCCTTCCGCACGCGAAGCTCGCCACTGCGGTGAACGCGTTCCGCAACGCCCTGGACCCCGACGGCCCGGAGCCCGACCCGACCGAGGAGCGCCGCTTCACCATGACCCGGCACGCCAACGGCTCCGGGTCCGGCCGCTTCGACCTCGACGCCGTGGGCTTCGAGAAGGTCCAGGCCGTCATCGAGTCGATCGTGCAGGCCGACCGTCCCCTCGGAGACCTGCGGAACCGGGCCCAACAGCAGGCCGATGCGCTGGTCCAGTGGGCTGACAACACCCTGGCCGCCGGCGACCTGCCGTTCCTGCGCACGGTCAAGCCGCAGGTGGTGGTCACCATCGACCTGGAGGATCTGGTCGACCCCGCGACTGGTCACGACACGGCGACCACCGGCTTCGGCGCGACCATCTCCGCGGCGAGGGCCCGGTGGATCGCCTGCGACTCCGCGGTCACCCGCATCGTGATGGGCCCCGACGGGCTCCCCCTCGACGTCGGCCGCACCAAACGGGTCGTCCCACCCCACATCCGCAAGGCCGTGGAGGCCCGGGACGGGCACTGCGTGTTCGCCGGCTGCCACGCCCCCACCCACTGGTGCGACGTGCACCACCTGGCCGAGTGGCTCCGCGACGGTGGAGACACGAGCGTGGAGAACTCGGCGCTGCTCTGCGAACGCCACCACACGAAGGTCCACCACGGGTTCCGNCACCACCTGGCCGAGTGGCTCCGCGACGGTGGAGACACGAGCGTGGAGAACTCGGCGCTGCTCTGCGAACGCCACCACACGAAGGTCCACCACGGGTTCCGCGTCGAACGCGACGACGGAGCACCACCCGGGAGACGCTGGCGCACGTACCGACCCGACGGCACGGAGATCGTCCTCGACCGGCCGATGCTCGACCACTGAGCCCCCGACGACGACCCGTCGTCCACCGGGTGGCCGTACGTTCGACAGATGACGCCGGACGAGCAGGGCGCGGCCAGCGACAACGACCTCGGCTCGGTGATGAGCCGGGTGGCCCGCCAGCTGCAGGAGGAGCACGGCGACACCGACGCCACCCTGCAGGCCATCACCACCGCGGCGGTGTCGGTGGTGCCGCACGTCCAGGACTGCGGCATCAGCTTCGTCATCGGCCGCACGACCGTCGAGGCCCGCGCCTGGAGCAGCGACCTCCCCCGAGAGGTCGACGCCCTGCAGAACCGCCTCCAGCAGGGTCCGTGCCTGGACGCGGTCTGGGACGAACTGGTCGTCCGGGTGGACGACGTGGCCGGCGACCCGCGCTGGCCGGCCTTCACCGTGGCCGCGGCCGCCGCCGGGGTCGGCAGCATGCTCGCCAGTCACGCCGCGATCGCACTGGCCGGCGCGCAGCGCGAGGAGGGGCTGTACGGCCGGATGACCCACCGCGACGCGATCGGGCAGGCCAAGGGCATCCTGATGGAGCGCTACAAGGTGACCGCCGACGAGGCGTTCGGGCTGCTGGTGCGCTCCTCCTCGGTCACCAACCGCAAGCTGCGCGACATCGCCGACGACCTCGCCTCCACCGGCACCCTGCCCACCGACCGGCACTGAGGGCGACGGTCTAGGCCCGTGCCAGCCGCCCCAGGCCGGGCAGTGCGGCCACCGCACGCTCGACGGCGTCGGGCACCAGGGAGTACCAGGTCCACACCCCGCGCTTCTCCCCGTCCAGGAAACCCGCCTCGACCAGCACCTTGAGGTGGTGGGACACGGTGGGCTGGGACAACCCGAGGGGCTCGGTGAGGTCGCAGGCGCAGGCCGCCGCGGTGGGGCTGTCGGCGACCAGCGACAGGAGCCGCAACCGGGCCGGATCGGCCAGGGCCTTGAGCACCCGGGCCAGCTCGACGGCCTCCTCGGCGGGCATGCCACCGCTCAGCGGACCGGCGGAGCAGCTGCCGTCGACCAGCAGGGGGAGCTCCGGCCTCGTCCCGTTGCTGTCCACGCCGCCATCGTGACGGACGGATTGACGTCTGTCGATGCCTCGGGCACAGTCGCCGTCGGATCGACAGGCGTCGATCCCTCCTGTCGAGAGGCCCCCGCATGAGCGACCCCGTCCGCGAGACCGCCCGTCCGGGCACCGACATGAAGACCCCGGTGCTGGCCCGGCTGTCCACGCTGGACCGGTTCCTGCCGGTGTGGATCGTCGCCGCGATGGCCCTGGGCCTGCTGCTGGGCCGGTTCGTCCCCGGACTGGTCACCGCACTCGGGGCGGTGGAGGTCGGGGACGTGAGCCTGCCGATCGCCATCGGGCTGTTGCTGATGATGTACCCGGTGCTCGCCAAGGTGCGCTACGACCAGCTGGACCGGGTCACCGGGGACCGCAGGCTGCTCCTGGCCTCGCTCGGTCTCAACTGGGTCCTCGGGCCGGCGCTGATGTTCCTTCTGGCCTGGGTCCTGCTGCCCGACCTGCCGGAGTACCGGACCGGCCTGATCATCGTCGGCCTGGCCCGCTGCATCGCGATGGTGCTCATCTGGAACGACCTGTCGTGCGGTGACCGGGAGGCCGCCGCGGTGCTGGTCGCGATCAACTCGGTGTTCCAGATCGTCGCCTTCGCGGCGCTGGGCTGGTTCTACCTGCAGCTCCTGCCCAACTGGCTGGGCCTGTCGACCACCTCGGCGGAGTTCAGCGTCGGGGCGATCGTGGTCTCGGTGCTGGTGTTCCTCGGCATCCCCCTGGTCGCCGGGTTCCTGACCCGCACGATCGGGGAGCGCACGAAGGGCCGCGACTGGTACGAGGGCCGCTTCCTCCCCAAGATCGGGCCCATCGCGCTCTACGGGCTGCTGTTCACCATCGTGATGCTCTTCGCGCTGCAGGGTGACGCGATCACCTCCCAGCCGTGGGACGTCGTCCGGATCGCGCTGCCGCTGCTGGCCTACTTCGCGCTGATGTTCGGCGGGTCGTTCCTGCTGGGCATGCGCCTGCGGCTGGGCTACGCCAAGACGGCGACGCTGGCCTTCACCGCCGCCGGCAACAACTTCGAGCTGGCCATCGCCGTGGCGATCGGCACCTTCGGGGTCACCTCCGGACAGGCGCTGGCCGGGGTCGTGGGCCCGCTGATCGAGGTGCCCGTCCTGGTCGCGCTGGTCTACGTGTCGCTGTGGGCGGCCCGGCGGTGGTTCCCCGGGGACCCCACGGCCCCGGTGCCGGCGCAGACCGGGGAGACCCGGTCGTGACCCCGGGCGTGCTGTTCGTCTGCGCCCGCAACGGCGGCAAGTCCCAGATGGCCGCCGGGCTGATGCGCGCCGCTGCTCCCGGGGTTGCCGTGGAGTCCGCCGGCACCGACCCGGGCACGACGCTCAACGCCCAGTCGGTCGCCTCGCTCGCCGAGGTCGGGGTGGACGTCTCCGACGGCGTGCCCAAGCCGGTCACCGCCGAGCTCCTCGCGGCTGCCGACGTCGTCGTCACCCTGGGCCGTGAGGCCCGGATCGACCTGGAGCTCGTCCGGGGCGCGGCCGGCACCAGGTTCGAGACGTGGGTGACCGACGAACCGTCCGCCCGGGGCATCGAGGGCATGGACCGGATGCGCCTGGTCCGCGACGACATCGCCGCCCGGGTCGCCGACCTCGCCGCACGTCTCGGTGTCCGCACGTCTGGCTGAGCTAGTGTCTGCGTATGCGTGCGGAGAACCAGAGAGACACGGGTCCCCTGCCCGAGGAGCAGGTGGACCTCGCGGTCGAGGTGTTCCGGATGCTGTCCGACGCCACCCGGATCCAGCTGCTGTGGGCCCTCATCGACCGAGAGCTGTCGGTCAACGAGCTCGCCGCGCAGGTGGGCAAGACCCCCGCCTCGGTCTCCCAGCACCTGGCCAAGCTGCGGATGACCCGGCTCGTGCACACCCGGCGGGAGGGGACGTCGGTGTTCTACCGGCTGGAGAACGACCACATCGCCCAGCTGGTCACCGACGCCGTCTACAACGCCGACCACGCCACCGCCGCCGTCCCCGACCACCACCGCGCCGACACCGACGTCACACTCCTCACCGCCCGCGACGAGAGCACCGGACGGTGACCAGGCCGAGCGAGCGCCACCACGGCCACGAGCACCCGCACGACCACCCGACCGGCCTGAAGGGGCTCGTGCTGGGGCTGCTCCGCCCGCACAGCCACGACTCCGCCGACTCGATCGACGCAGCGCTGGAGTCCAGCGCCGCAGGCATCCGCGCACTCAAGGTCAGCCTGCTCGTGCTGCTGGCCACCGCGCTCGCCCAGGCGGCGGTCGTCTGGACCAGCGGGTCGACCGCGCTGTTGGCCGACACCGTGCACAACGTCTCCGACGCACTGACCGCCGTCCCGCTGTGGATCGCGTTCCTGCTCGGCCGCCGCGCCGCCTCCCGCCGGTACACCTACGGCTACGACCGGGCCGAAGACCTCGCGGGCGTGTTCATCGTCCTGATGATCGCTCTGTCCGCGGTCCTGGCCGGGTACGAGTCCGTCCGGCGGCTCCTGGACCCCCAGCCGCTCAGCCACGTCGGTCTCGTCATCGCCGCCGGCCTCATCGGGGCCGTGGGCAACGAGGTGGTCGCGGTCTACCGCATCCGGATCGGGCGCAGGATCGGCTCGGCCGCACTCGTCGCCGACGGCCTGCACGCCCGCACCGACGGGCTCACCTCGCTGGCCGTCGTCGTCGGTGCCCTCGGGGTCCTCGCCGGGTTCCCCCTGGCCGACCCGCTCGTGGGCCTGGCCATCACCGTCGCGATCCTCGTCGTCCTCAGGGGCGCCGCCACCGACGTCTGGCGCCGGCTGATGGACGCCGTCGACCCGGAGGTCGTCGACGCCGCCGAGGCCGGCATCCGGGCGACCCCCGGCGTCCTGGACGTCGAACGGCTGCGGCTGCGCTGGACCGGGCACCGCCTGCGAGCCGAGGCCGCCGTCACCGTGGACCCGGCCCTGAGCGTCGTCGCCGGCCACGACATCGCCGTCGAGGTCCACCACCGGCTGCTCCACGACGTCCCCCAGCTCGTCGACGCGACGGTCCACGTCGGCCCCGCCGGGCACGAGAGGGACCCGCACCACCGCCTGGCGCACCACGCGCCCGGGCACCCCGGCTGAGACCCGGGCCTCCCCCGCCTCGACACGGTCCCATCGGGCAGGACCTCCGACCCTGGGCACGGGGCCGGTCCCCCCGGAAGGTCCGGGCATGGAGCACGAGACACGCACCGAGGACACCCTCCCCCGCGCGACGGCGGAGGGGTCCGGGACACCAGGGAGCCCCTGGGTGCTCGCCACCGCGGCGGGGACGTCGTCCTACACGGCGTTCCTGGACGTGGAGCCCGACCCGGCCGAACTCCCCTGCCGGGTGGGCTCCACGACGCTGCGGTACCGGGCCCGGATCGTCGAGGACCTCCACGCCTGGTTGCTGGATCAGCAGGGGTGGGTCCCGCTCGGGGCGGCCGACGAGGGGAAGACACCCGTCCCCGGGACCGTCGAGGCGTGGGGCAGGTCCACGACGAACCCCGTGGGCGGCTGGTACGGACTGCGCACGGGGTACCGCGGACGCGTCGGTGCCTACCTGCCACCCCTGCTCGAGGCGCTCGGCCTGGCGGAACTGAGCCACCGCTCCCGCGGCAACGAGGTCCGGGCGCTGCCCCGCCGGTGATCCCGCTGGTGGGGCAGCGCGCGGCGGTTCCGAGCGGGGTCGAGGTGGGGTCGGACGGAGGTCAGTCCTCGACGCCGAGCATGACCTCGGTGGACTTCACGAGCGCGACGACCGGGGAGCCGACCGACAGCCCCAGCTCCTCGACGGCCTCCTTGGTGACGGCGGCGGTGACGGTCTGACCGGACACGTCGATCTTCACGGTGGTCATGACCGAGCCGACGGTGATCTCGGTGACGGTGCCGGCGAGCTGGTTGCGGGTGGACAGACGCATGGCGTGCTCCTCGTGCTCGGGGATGGGTGCTGCCGACGGTAGGGGCCGCTGAGCAGGGCCGATGCCCTCCGCTCGGGGGCACCGCGCACCTGCGGTCCCCCTCTGGCACGGCCGCCGCACATCCGGAGGCGGTGAGACCGACACCACGTCTGCCGTTCGACCGACGCAGGACGAGACGTCGGCTCAGGCGCGGGGCCCGCCGCCGAGCAACCGGTCCAGCTCGGGGCCGGCCCGGTCGCAGCCCGCGTCGGAGAGCCGCTGGAGCTGTAGCAGGCGGCCGGCGGCCACGGCACGGGCGGTGAGCAGGTGCCCGGCGTGCAGACAGCCCTCGTCGAGCAGCTCGCTCAGCTCCGCGAGGTGTGGGAGCGCCGCCGACCCCTGTGGGGGTCGGCGGCGCCGTGGGTGCGGTGGCTCAGCCCAGCTGTTCGTCCAGGGCCAGGTTCAGCTCCAGCACGTCCACCGAGGGCGCCCCGATGACGCCCAGGTCCCGGCCCGCGGTCGCCGTGTCGACCAGGGCGGCCACCTCGTCGGCGGACACACCCCGCGCGGTGGCGACCCGCTGGACCTGGATCGCGGCGTACTCCGGGGAGATGTCGGGGTCCAGGCCCGAGGCCGAGGCGGTCACGGCGTCGGCGGGCACGTCGGCCTCGGGGACGCCGTTGAAGGCGGCCACCTCGGTGCGGCGCTCGGCGATCGTGTCGGCGAGCTCGGTGGAGTTCGGGCCCAGGTTGGAGCCCCCGGACGCCGCGCCGTCCCAGTCACCGGCCGAGGGCCGGGACTGGAAGTACTCCGGCAGCGGGTCACCGGACCCGTCGAGGAACCCCTGCCCGAGGAGGGAGGACCCGACGACGGTGCCGTCGGCGCTGGTGACCAGCGACCCGTCGGCCTTCGAGGGCGCGATGACCTGGGCGATCCCGGTCATCAGCAGCGGGTAGACGAGTCCGAGCGCCACGGTGGCGAGGACGACGGCGCGGACGGCGGCCAGCAGCTGGCGGCCCTGACGAGGTGCAGGCATCACGCGATCCCGGGGATGAGGGAGACGAGCAGGTCGATGAGCTTGATCCCGATGAAGGGCAACACGACCCCGCCGAGTCCGTAGACCAGCAGGTTGCGCTGCAGCATCGCCGAGGCCGAGCCGGGGGTGTACTTCACGCCGCGCAGGGCCAGCGGCACCAGCGCCACGATGATCAGGGCGTTGAAGACGACGGCGGAGAGGATCGCCGACTCCGGCGAGCTCAGCCGCATCACGTTGAGGGTGTCCAGGCCGGGGAAGACCGGGGCGAACATCGCGGGCAGGATCGCGAAGTACTTCGCGAGGTCGTTGGCGATGGAGAACGTGGTCAGCGAGCCGCGGGTGATGAGCAGCTGCTTGCCGATGGCCACGATCTCGATGAGCTTCGTCGGGTTCGAGTCGAGGTCGACCATGTTGCCGGCCTCCTTCGCGGCCGACGTGCCGGTGTTCATCGCCACGCCGACGTCGGCCTGGGCCAGCGCCGGGGCGTCGTTGGTGCCGTCGCCGGTCATGGCGACCAGCCGGCCGCCCTCCTGCTCCTTGGCGATGAGGGCGAGCTTGTCCTCCGGCGTGGCCTCGGCGAGCACGTCGTCGACGCCGGCCTCGGCGGCGATGGCGCGGGCGGTGCGCTCGTTGTCCCCGGTGATCATCACGGTGCGGATGCCCATCCGGCGGAGCTCGTCGAAGCGCTCGCGCATGCCCTCCTTGACGACGTCCTTGAGCTCGATGACGCCCAGGACGCGGGCCCGCTCCCCCACCGACTCGGCCAGCAGCAACGGGGTGCCACCGGCAGCGGAGATGCCGTCGACGACGTCGCCGACCTCCGGGGGGATCGGCCCGTCCAGGGAGCGGACCCAGGCCTGCACGGCCCCGGCCGCGCCCTTGCGCAGCTGCCGGCCGTCGGGCAGGTCGACCCCGCTCATCCGGGTCTGCGCGGTGAAGGGCACGAACTCGGCGCCGGGCAGGTCGCTGCGCTCGCGCAGGCCGTAGCCGGTCTTGGCCAGCACGACGATGGAGCGCCCCTCGGGAGTCTCGTCGGCCAGCGAGGCGAGCTGCGCGGCGTCGGCGACCTCGGCGTCCGAGCACCCGCCGACCGGCTGGAAGGACGCCGCCTGCCGGTTGCCCAGCGTGATGGTGCCGGTCTTGTCCAGCAGCAGCGTGCCCACGTCGCCGGCGGCCTCCACGGCGCGCCCGCTCATCGCCAGCACGTTGCGCTGCACGAGCCGGTCCATCCCGGCGATGCCGATGGCCGAGAGCAGCGCCCCGATGGTCGTCGGGATCAGGCAGACGATCAGCGCGATCAGCACGGTGATCGACTGCTCGGCGCCGGAGTAGACCGCGAAGGGCTGCAGGGTCACCACGGCGAGGACGAAGACAATCGTCAGCGAGGACAGCAGGATGTTCAGCGCCGTCTCGTTGGGGGTCTTCTGCCGGGAGGCGCCCTCGACCAGGGCGATCATCCGGTCGACGAAGGTCTCCCCGGGCTTGCTGGTGATCCGCACGACGATCCGGTCCGACAGCACCGTGGTGCCGCCGGTGACCGCCGAGCGGTCACCGCCGGACTCCCTGATCACCGGCGCGGACTCCCCGGTCACCGCGGACTCGTCGACGCTCGCGATGCCCTCGACGACGTCGCCGTCCCCGGGGATCGACTGGCCGGCGACCACGACGACCTCGTCGCCGGGGCGCAGGTCGGCCGAGGCCACCTCGGTGCCGTCGGTGCGGTGGGCGACCGTCGTCGTCCGGGCCTTGCGCAGCGATGCGGCCTGGGCCTTGCCGCGGCCCTCGGCGACGGCCTCGGCGACGTTGGCGAACAGCACGGTCAACCACAGCCAGACCGCGATCAGCCAGCCGAAGACCGTGGGGTCGGTGACGGCCAGCACGGTGGAGAACACCGAGCCCACCCAGACGGTGAAGACGACGGGCTGGCGGACCAGGCCGCGCGGGTCCAGCTTGCGGACGGCGCCGACCAGGGCGGGGCCCCACTGGATCGTGGGCCGACGCGCGGTGGGTGTCTCCGTCGGCGCGTCGGGCCGTTCGGTGACGGGTGAGGCGGTCATGACAGTCCTTCTGCGAGAGGCCCGAGTGCGAGCACCGGGAAGTAGGTGAGGCCGACGACGACGAGCACGACGGCGGTCAGGAGACCGGCGAACAGCGGCCGGTGGGTGGGGAAGGTGCCCTCGGTGACCGGGGCGCGGCCTTGCCTTGCGAGGCTGCCGGCCAGGGCGAGGACCAGGACGATCGGCAGGAAGCGTCCGAAGACCATCGCCAGCCCCAGCGCCGTGTTGTAGAACGGCGTGTTGGCGCTGAGCCCGGCGAACGCGGAGCCGTTGTTGTTGCCGGCGGAGGTGAAGGCGTAGAGCACCTCGCTCAACCCGTGCGGACCGTCGTTGAGCATCCCGGCCTGCCCGGCGGGCACCGCGATCGCGACGGCGGCGCCGACGAGCACGATCGCCGGGGTGGTGAGGATGTAGAGGCTGGCCAGGGTCATCTCCCGGCGGCCCAGCTTCTTGCCCAGGTACTCCGGCGTCCGCCCGACCATCAGGCCGGAGACGAAGACGGCGACGACGGCGAGCACGAGCATCCCGTAGAGGCCCGAGCCCACACCGCCGGGCGCGACCTCGCCCAGCATCATGTTGAACAGCGTCACCATCCCGCCCAGCGGGGTGAGGCTGTCGTGCTGGGCGTTGATGGCGCCGGTCGAGGTCAGGGTGGTGGACGCGGCGAACAGCGAGGACAGCGGTCCGCCGAAGCGCACCTCCTGACCCTCGAGGGCTCCCCCGGCCAGCTGCGTGGCGGCGCCGCCGGCGCGGGACTGGAAGACGGTGATGAGGGTCAGGGAGACCGTGGCCAGCGTGGCCATGACGCCGAGGATCGCCAGCCCCTGGCGGCGGTCGCCGACCATCTTCCCGAAGGTGCGGGGCAGCGAGAACGGGATCAGCAGGATCAGGAACACCTGGAACAGCGACACCCAGGCCGTCGGGCCCTCGAAGGGGTGTGCGGAGTTGGCGTTGAAGAACCCGCCGCCGTTGGTGCCCAGCTCCTTGATCGCCTCCTGCGAGGCCACCGGCCCGCCGGGGACGAACTGCGACCCCCCGGCCAGCGTGGAGACGTCGGTGCCGGCGGACAGGTTCTGGACGACGCCGCCGAGCACCATCACCACGGTGGCCACGACCGCCAGCGGCAGGAGCAGGCGGGTGATCGACCGCGTGACGTCGACCCAGGCGTTGCCCAGCCGGTCGGTGTCGCGGCGGGCGAACCCGCGGACCACGGCGGCCAGCACGGCCAGCCCGACCGCGGCGGAGAGGAAGTTCTGCACCGCGAGGCCGGCCATCTGGACCAGGTGGCCCATCGTCGACTCACCGGCGTAGCCCTGCCAGTTCGTGTTCGTCACGAAGCTGATCGCGGTGTTCCAGGCCGACCCCGGCTCGACCGCGGCCATCCCGTTGCCCAGCGGCAGCAGCCCCTGGATGCGCTGGAGCAGGTAGAGCACGAGCACGCCGACCAGGGAGAAGGCGAGCACCGCCCGCAGGTAGGTGGGCCAGCGCTGGTCGGACTCGGCGTCCACGCCGACCGCCCGGTAGACCAGCTTCTCCACCCGCCAGTGCCGCGGGCTGGTGTAGACCCGCGCCATCCAGT
This sequence comes from Geodermatophilus sp. Leaf369, assembly GCF_001424455.1. Lineage (NCBI taxonomy): Bacteria > Bacillati > Actinomycetota > Actinomycetes > Geodermatophilales > Geodermatophilaceae > Geodermatophilus > Geodermatophilus sp. Leaf369. The sequence continues at coordinate 154,922 of NZ_LMQA01000005.1, forward strand.
CACCCAGCGGCTTGTGCACCGCCACGAGGGCGACGACCAGCAGCGCCAGCTGCAGCCACCCGGCTGCCGTCGAGGACATCAGAACCGGTCCGGGAACAGCAGGGACGCCAGCAGGTAGCCGACCAGTCCGATCGCGACCGCCAACCCGATCCAGGTCTCGATCACAGCTTCTCCACCCCGCGCACGGCCAGTGCCAGCAGTCCGAAGACCACCAGCGTCAGCAGCACGTAGACCACGTCGGTCACGACAGTTGCATCCTCGTTCTCGCGCCGTGACCGGCCCGATGCCGATCACCTGCAGCCGGGGACGCTAGGAGCCCGGGACACTCCCTCGGGCCGTCTTGACGTCTTCCTGACACCGACCACCCCGGTCCTTGACGCTCTGCTGACGCCGCAGGCCCGGGGCCGGCCGGGATCCTGACGAGACCTTGACGCCTCAGGCGCGCCGCCAGCTCGGGAGAACGGTGATCATGGGGGCATGGCACGAGGGACCCTGCGGATCTACCTGGGCGCGGCACCGGGGGTCGGGAAGACCTTCGCCGCGCTCGGCGAGGCCCACCGCCGCGCCGACCGGGGCGCCGACGTCGTCGTCGGGCTGGTCGAGACGCACGGTCGGGACCGCACCCGCGGGCAGCTGGAGGGCCTGGAGGTCCTGCCCCGCGCCGAGGTCACCCACCGCGGGGTGACGCTGTCGGAGTTCGACGTCGACGGGGCCCTGCAGCGCCACCCGGAGTGGCTGGTCGTCGACGAGCTCGCGCACACCAACGCCCCGGGGTCCCGCAACGCCCACCGCTGGGAGGACGTCGAGGAGCTCGTCGCGGCCGGCATCAGCGTGATCAGCACCGTCAACGTGCAGCACCTGGCCAGCCTCACCGACGTCGTCGCCCAGATCACCGGCATCACCCAGGGCGAGACGGTGCCCGACGAGGTGGTCCGCCGGGCCGACCAGGTCGAGCTGGTCGACATGAGCCCCGAGGCGCTGCGCCGCCGACTGGCGCACGGCAACGTCTACCCGGCCGAGCGGGTCGACGCCGCCATGGGCAACTGGTTCCGGGTCGGCAACCTGACCGCGCTGCGCGAGCTGGCCCTGCTGTGGCTGGCCGACCGCGTGGACGAGGGTCTGCGCCGCTACCGCGCCGAGCACGACATCGACCACGTCTGGGAGACCCGCGAGCGGGTCGTCGTCGCCCTCACCGGCGGCCCCGAGGGCGAGACGCTCGTGCGACGGGCCGCCCGGGTCGCCCGCCGGCAGGGCGACGGGGTGCTGCTGGCCGTGCACGTGCTGTCCTCCGACGGCCTGACCGGGGCCTCCCCCACCGCGCTGCGCGCCCAGCGGACGCTGGTGGAGTCCCTCGGCGGCACGTACCACCAGGTCGTCGGGGACGACACGTCGGCGGCCCTGCTGGAGTTCGCCCGCAGTGTCGACGCCACCCAGCTGGTGCTGGGCACCTCCCGCCGGTCCCGCTGGGCCCGCGCCCTGCGCGGGGGCATCGGCGGGGACGTGATCGCCGCGTCCGGGGAGATCGACGTGCACATCGTCACCCACGACGCCGCCGGCCCCCGGGGCCTCGCCCTGCCCCCGCTTACCGGGTCCTTGACCGCCCGCCGGCGGTGGATCGGCCTGGCCGTCGCCCTCCTGGGGGTGCCGGCTGTCACCGCGCTCTGCCTGGCGGCGGGGTCGGCCATCTCGCTGGCCAGCATCCTGCTGGTCTTCCTGCTCTTCGTGGTCGCCGTCGCCCTGGTCGGCGGCCTGTACCCGGCGCTGGTCGCGGCGGTCGTCGGCGGACTGGCCGAGAACTGGTTCTTCACCCAGCCCACCGGCCGGCTGACCATCGCCGAGCTGGACGACGTCATCGCCCTGGTCGGCTACCTCGTGGTCGCGGTGGCCGTGGCCACCGTGGTCGACCGCTCCGCCCGCCGGGCCACGGCCGCCGCCCGGTCCCGCGCCGAGACCGCGCTGCTGGCGTCGCTGTCCCGGGCCGTGCTGGCCGGCAACCGCGGTCTGCCCAGCCTGCTGGAGCAGGTGCGAGAGGCGTTCGGGTTGCAGGCGGTGAGCATGGTCGAGGCCGGCTCCGAGACCGGTGCGGCCGCCGTCGTGGCCTCCTGCGGCCACGAGCACGGCCCGACCGAGGACGTCGTCGTCACCGACACGCTGCGGCTGCGGCTGTGCGGACGGTCGCTGACCCCCAGCGACCGGCGGGTGCTGGTCGCCTTCGCCGAGCAGGCCGCGGTGGCCCTGCAGCAGGGCCGGTTGACCACCCAGGCGGCGGAGGCAGCCGAGCTCGCCGCCGGCAACAGCATGCGCACGGCACTGCTCGCCGCGGTGAGCCACGACCTGCGCACCCCGCTCGCCGGCATCAAGATCGCCTCCTCGGCGCTGCGGTCGACCGACCTGGACCTCACCGAGGCCGACCGGGCCGAGCTGGTCGAGACCGTGGACGAGTCCGCCGACCGGCTCACCGGACTGGTCGACAACCTGCTGGACATGAGCCGGCTGCAGGCCGGTGCGGTCACCCCGGTCACCGCCCCGGCCGACCTGGTGAGCGTCGTCCACCGGGCCCTGACCTGGGTCAGCGACCCCAGCCGGATCACCGTCACCGCCCCCGACGACCTGCCCGTCGTCCTCGCCGACCCCGGGCTGCTGGAGCGGGTGGTGGCCAACCTGGCCGACAACGCCGCCCGGCACGCCCCCGACGGGCCGATCACGGTGTCCGCCGGCGCGGTCGCCGACCGGGTCGAGCTGCGCGTCGTGGACCGCGGCCGCGGGGTCGCCGCCGCCGACCGCGCCCGGGTGTTCGCCCCCTTCCAGCGGCTCGGGGACGCCCCCGCCGGGCAGGGCGTCGGCCTCGGGCTGGCCGTGGCCCGCGGGCTCACCGAGGCGATGGGCGGGACCTTGGAGGCCGAGGACACCCCCGGGGGCGGGTTGACGATGGTGCTCGGGCTGCAGGTGGCACCGGTGCACGGTCCCCGCGTGTCGACGGCGGTGGCCCGGTGAGCCGGGTGCTGGTCGTCGACGACGACCGCCAGCTGCTGCGCGCCCTGCGGATCACGCTGTCCGCGGCCGGCCACGAGGTCGTCACCGCACCCGACGGCACCACCGCCCTGCGCGAGGCCGCCTCGGCCCACCCCGACGTGATCGTGCTGGACCTGGGCCTGCCCGACATGGACGGCACCGAGGTGCTGGCGGGGCTGCGGCCCTGGTTCGCCGGGCCGGTGATCGTGCTGTCGGCCCGGGTCGGCAGCAACGACAAGATCGGTGCCCTGGACGCCGGTGCCGACGACTACGTCACCAAGCCCTTCGACATGGCCGAGCTGCTCGCCCGGCTGCGCGCGGCCCTGCGCCGGCGGGTGTCCGAGGGGTCGGACCCGGTGGTGGTCACCGAGCACTTCACCGTCGACCTCGCGGCCCGGCAGGTCCTCGCCGACGGCGTGCCGGTGCGCCTGACCCCGACCGAGTGGGCGCTGCTGGCCGAGCTCGTGCACAACACCGGCCGGCTGGTCTCCCAGCGCCAGCTGCTGCAGTCGGTGTGGGGCCCGGCCTACGAGCGGGAGACCAACTACCTGCGGGTCTACCTGGCCCAGCTGCGCCGCAAGCTGGAGCCCGACCCCTCCCACCCCCGCTACCTGCACACCGAACCGGGGGCCGGCTACCGGTTCACCCCGTGAGTCCCGGGGCCGCAGCCCGATCTTGACGGCATCTTGACGCCCGCCGTCGGTCCGGGGGTCCGGACTGCTCCTACCGTCGCCGACGGGCCACACCGGTGGCCGACCGAGACGGGGAGCAGTGGTGGCGACAGCGACGACGGGTGCACAGGAGGCCCGGCAGCCGGTCCGTGACTGGCTGCTCCAGGACCAGGCGCACCGCGTCGCGGCCCACCCCGGCCCGCACGTGGAGCCCCAGCACGAGGAGCACCGGCGTCCCTGGTGGAAGGTCATGTGCCTCACCGGCGTCGACTACTTCTCCACCCTGGGCTACCAGCCCGGCATCGCCGCGCTGGCCGCCGGCGTCATCTCCCCCATCGCCACCCTGGTGTTGGTCGCGCTGACCCTGCTGGGCGCACTGCCCGTCTACCGCCGCGTGGCCCGCGAGAGCCCCCACGGGGAGGGGTCGATCGCGATGCTGGAGAAGCTGCTGCCCTTCTGGCGCGGGAAGCTCTTCGTGCTGGTGCTGCTCGGGTTCGCCGCCACCGACTTCCTCATCACCATGACCCTGTCGGCCGCCGACGCCACAGCGCACCTGGTGGAGAACCCGCTGCTGCCCGAGGGCCTGGGCGACCACCGGGTGGTCATCACCCTGGTGCTGCTCGCCCTGCTCGGTGCGGTCTTCCTCAAGGGCCTGGGCGAGGCGGTCGGGGTCGCCGTCGCCCTCGTCGGGGTCTACCTGGCGCTGAACCTCGTCGTCGTCCTCGTCGGGCTCTACCAGGTGGCGACGACGTCGGGCCTGGTCACCGACTGGTCGCAGGCGCTCACCACCCAGCACGGCAACCCGTTCATGGTCATCGCGATCGCCCTGATCGTCTTCCCCCGGTTGGCCCTGGGCCTGTCCGGGTTCGAGACCGGCGTCGCCGTCATGCCGCTGGTGCAGGGCGCGCCGACGGACACCGAGGCGCACCCGGCCGGCCGCATCGCCGGCACGAAGAAGCTGCTCACCACCGCCGCGTTGATCATGAGCGGGTTCCTGCTCACCTCCAGCCTGATCACGACCCTGCTCATCCCGCAGGCGGCGTTCCAGCCCGGCGGCGAGGCCAACGGGCGCGCCCTGGCCTACCTGGCCCACGAGTACCTCGGCCCGGTCTTCGGCACGGTCTACGACGTCTCGACGATCGCGATCCTGTGGTTCGCCGGGGCCTCGGCGATGGCCGGCCTGCTCAACATCGTGCCCCGCTACCTGCCCCGCTACGGGATGGCACCGGAGTGGGCCCGCGCCGTCCGGCCGATGGTCCTGGTGCTCACCGCCATCGCGTTCGTGGTCACCTGGCTCTTCGACGCCGACGTCGACGCCCAGGGCGGTGCCTACGCCACCGGCGTCCTGGTGCTCATCACCTCCGCCTCGGTCGCCGTCACCCTCTCCGCCCGGGCCGCCGGTCAGCGCAGGGCGACGGTCGGCTTCGGCGTCGTCGCCGCGGTGTTCATCTACACGACCGTCGCCAACATCGTCGAGCGTCCCGACGGGCTGAAGATCGGGCTGCTCTTCATCGCCGCGATCGTCGCGGTCTCCTTCGTCTCCCGGTCCCGGCGGTCCCTGGAGCTGCGCACGACCGAGGTCTCCTTCGACCCCACGGCCGAGGTGTTCCTGCGCGACTGCCGCCACCGCCGGATCCGGCTGGTCGCCAACGAGCCCGACCGGAGGGACCCGGAGGAGTACCGCGCCAAGCTCGAGCAGATCCGCCGCGACCACGACATCCCCGACGAGGAGGTCGTCTTCGTCGAGGTCACCGTCCGCGACCCCTCCGACTTCGAGAGCCGGCTGGACGTGCGCGGGGAGATCCTGCACGACCGGTACCGGGTGCTCGCGGTCACCGGCTCCTCGGTGCCCAACGCCATCGCCGCCCTGCTGCTGCAGGTCCGCGACCGCAGCGGCACGATCCCGCACGTCTACTTCGAGTGGACCGAGGGCAACCCGCTCACCCAGCTGCTGCGCTTCCTGCTGCTGGGATCCGGCGAGGTCGCCCCGGTCACCCGCGAGGTGCTGCGGGAGGCCGAGCCCGACCGGGCCCGCCGTCCGCACGTGCACGTCGGCTGAGGGCCTGCGGCACGGCGCCGTCCGTGCTGCACCTGTTCTCCGGCGTCGGCGCCCTCGCCGCGTTCGCGGTCGTGGTCGTCCTTGCCGGTCTCGGTGCCCCGTCGTCCCTGGACCTAGCCGGCCGTGACGCCCATGTCCACCGGGAGCACGACGCCGGTGATGAAGGCAGCGTCGTCGGACGCCAGCCAGGCCACCGCGTTGGCCATGTCGCGCCCGGTGAGCCACGGCTTGGTCTTCAGCACGTTCATCCCGGCGAACACCGGCTCGACGTCCTCGCGGGTGGGGTGCTCCAGATCGGGGCGGAACAGGGAGAAGACCGCGTCGTTCATGACCAGGGGGGTGTCCACGTTGCCCGGGGCGATGCTGTTGACCCGGATGCCGTGCTCGCCGTTCTCCAGGGCGAGGACCTTGGTCAGGTAGATGACCGCGGCCTTGGTGGCCCCGTAGTCGCCCAGGTGCAGCATCGGCTTGATGCCCGCCCCGGAGCTGGTGATCACGATCGACCCGCCACGGCCGGCCTCGATCATCGAGGCAGCACCGCCTTGGCGGTGTGCCAGACGCCGGTCAGGTTGACGTCCAGGGTGGTCTGCCAGTCCTCCTCGGTGATCAGGTGGGCCTTGGTGCTGCCCCTGACGTCCCGGCGTTGGCGACCGCGATGTCGATGCGGCCGAACTCGGCGAGGCCCTCGTCGACCACGGCCTGCACGGCGGCCATGTCCCGGGTGTCGGCCGGCCGGGCGACGATGCGTCGGTCCAGGGCCTCCACCGCCGCGACGGTCTCGGCCAGGTCGGCCTCGGTCGACGCCGGGATCAGCGGGCGGCCGACGATCGGTCCACAGATGTCCAGGGCCATCATGTCCGCGCCCTCCTCGGCCAGCCGGATCGCGTGTGCCCGGCCCTGGCCGCGTGCGGCACCGGTGATGAAGGCGACCTTGCCCTCAAGCGTGCCCATGTCGTGCTCCTGTCGTTGGGGGGGGTGTCAGACCTTGGTGGCGCCGTGGTCGACCGGCAGCTGGACGCCGGTCATGGTGCGGCTGTCGTCGCTGGCCAGGAACAGCACGGCGGCGGCGATGTCCTCGGGCTGGGAGACCGGTGGGGTGAACCAGGCCTGGCCCATCGACGCCGCGTAGGAGGGGTTGTCGCCGAACACCCGGGCGCCGTCGGCGCCCAGCTCGCCCATGGCGGTGGCCACGCCCACGGGTGCACGGTGTTGACCCGGACGGCCACGGGTGGCGACGCCCGGGACCACCTCGTCCACTGCCTCGAGGCCCTGCGCACCTGGTCGCTGCCCGGCACTGCCTGAGCGGCACCGGCCCCGCTCGTGGCCGGCGCCGAGGACCGCTGACACCTCGCCGAGGCCCACCTCCCTCGCGAGGCCGGCGGCGTCGGGCGGTTCGCACCCCCGGTCCGTGGGCAGCGCCTGGGGGTGACGACGACCGCCGTGGACGCCGCCCGGATCGGCTGTCCCAAGAGGATGGTCTTCGGGCCCTGCGGGGGCGTGCGCGACGACGGCCGGTGCGAGCTCGCCGACCACCCGTGCCCCTTCCTCACCGAGCCGGCCCCCGGCTGGTCCACGCCGGTCGTCAGGCCCGCACCGCGGCCGGGCGGTCTGCTGGCCCGCGCCGAGCACGGGCCCGTCGTCCTCACCGACCTCACTGCTGCGCCGGGCGACCTGGCCTCGGTGCGGTCGGTGGTGGCGGTGCTGGCCGGGGTGAGCGACGGCCTGCTCACCGCCGAGCACCAGGACCAGCCCGACCTGCCCCCGACCCTGGTCGCCGCCGAGGTGGTCGCCGCCGGCGGCCGGCCCTGGGTCACCCTGGCCTGCCGGGACCGCAACCAGCTCGTCCTGGAGCAGGAGTTGGCCGGTCTCGCGGCTGTCGGGGTGGACGGCGTGCTCTGCGTGACCGGCGACGGCCGAGGACCGGGGGTGCGTCCGGGGGTGACCCAGGTCTTCGACCTCGACGGGCCCCGGCTCACCGCACTGGCCGCCCGGGCCGGGCTGAGCGCCGCCGTCCCCGAGTCGCCGCAGACCCCGCCGACCGCCGGCCGACCGGCGCGCGTGGCGCTCAAGCAGCAGGCCGGCGCCGCCCTCTGCGTGCTCAACCACGTGTCCGGTGCGGCCCGGGTGGCGGCGTTCGTGGCGGCTGCCCGGGCAGCCGGGGCCACGCTGCCGTTCCTGGCCTCGGTCGCGGTCTACAGCGACGAGCCGTCGGCACGGACGCTGCAGCGCTTCCCCGGCCTGCACCTGGACGGCACCGCTGTCGAACGGGTGCTCGCCGCCCCGGACCCGGTCGAGGCCGGTATCGCCGCAGCCGTCGCCGAGGCCCGGGCACTGCTCGCGGTGCCCGGGGTGGTCGGGGTCAATCTGTCCGGACGGGCCGCCGACCGCGGGGGTCTGGACGGAGCACGGGTCAAGGCCGAGGTGGCACGACGGATCCGAGAGGAACAGGCATGAGCGAACTGGACAGCGCCGCGATGGAGGACGAGTTCGACGTCACCGCGGCGTGGACCGAGGAGGCCGCGCGGGTGCTCGGGCCGGGGCACGCCGTCCCTGCGGGCTGCCGGGGCTCGGGCAGCGTCGGATCACTGCGCTGGCTCGCCGACCGCCTGGCCCTGCACCCGGGTGACCTGCTCGTCGATGCCGGGGCGGGGGTCGGCGGCCCGGCCGCGTGGGCGGCCGGTGACCGGCAGGTGCGCCCGGTCTGCCTGGAGCCCATGGCCGGTGCGGTGCACGCCTCCCGCCACCTGTTCGGGCTGCCGTCGGCCGTCGCGATGGGGCAGTCGCTCCCCTTGCTCGACGGCATCACCGCGGCCGCCTGGAGCCTGGGGGTCCTCTGCACCACCGACGACAAGGCCGGCGCGCTGACCGAGCTGCACCGGGTCCTGCGCCCCGGAGGCCGGTTGGGACTGCTCGTCTTCGTGCAGGCGGTCGACCCGCTGCCCACTCCCGCGCCGGTGGGGAACTCGTTCCCCACCGACGACGACCTGGACGACCTGCTCGGGGCTGCGGGCTTCGACGTGATCGACCGAGCGGTCGCCGACCTGGACGACAACCCACCCGGCTGGGACGACGCAGCCGACGCGGTGGACGCCGAGATGGAGCGCAGGCACGGCGCGGACCCCCGCTTCCGCCGCTCCACCCAGCAGTCCGGGCGGATGGGAGCGCTGCTGTCCGCGGGAGCGGTGCGGCCGACGCTGGTGGTGGCCGTCCGCCGGGCCTGACCTGGGCGTCGTCGCGGTCGCGCCAGTACGAAGGCCAGTGTCAGGACGACGGACCGGTGGGCAGTCCGGCCCCGGGCCGGCCGTCGGACCCCGGGATGACCACCCCGTTGACCATCAGGTCCGACCCGCAGCGGGAGCGGAAGACGATCGTCCCCTCGGCAGCTCCGACGAACACCCAGCTCGAGTCCGCGCGACCCGCAGTGCTCGAGGACGTCCCGGGAGTCCGACTGCCTGGCCGGCGAGCCAGCAGGGTCCGCAGGCGGCCCAGCGGTCCGGGCGACCCGGACGGTCGGACTCGACCGCTGACAGCACGGCCCGGGCCCACCCGAGTCACGCAGGTGCGCCCACGGCCATCTCGCGGACGTCGTCGACGACCGCGAGCGGTGCGCCGGTGGCTGTCACGACGTCCTCGACTGACACGCCTGGGGCGGTCTCGCGCAGGAGGAATCCGATGGGGGTGACGTCGATGACGGCGAGGTCGGTGATGACGCGGTCGACGCAGGCCTTGCCTGTGAGCGGGAGGGTGCACTCCTCGACGAGCTTGGGGGATCCGTCGCGGGCGACGTGTTCCATCATGATGATCACCGCGCGGGCTCCGTGGACGAGGTCCATCGCCCCGCCCATGCCGTTGACCATCTTGCCGGGGATCAGCCAGTTGGCGAGGTCCCCGCGGGGGTTGACCTGCATGGCGCCCAGGACGGCGACGTCGATGTGCTTGCCGCGGATCATCCCGAACGACAGCGCGGAGTCGAAGAAGCTGGCGCCGGGCTGCAGGGTGATGGTCTCCTTGCCGGCGTTGATCAGGTCCGGGTCCTCCTCGCCCTCGAAGGGGTAGGGGCCCACGCCCAGGACGCCGTTCTCCGACTGCAGCACCACGTGCACGCCGTCGGGGATGAAGTTCGGGACCAGGGTCGGCATGCCGATCCCGAGGTTGACGTACTGGCCGTCCTGCAGGTCCAGGGCGACGCGGGCGGCGAGTTGGTCACGGGTCAGAGCCATCGGTCAGGCCTCCTGGGGGGTGCTGGCGGGGCGGGGCCGGGTGGTGCGCTTCTCGATGTCCTTGCCCTCGACACCGACCTCCACGACGCGCTGCACGAAGACCCCGGGCAGGTGGATGGACTCCGGGAGGATCTCCCCGGGCTCGACCAGCCGCTCGACCTCGGCGATGGTCACGGTCCCGGCCATCGCGCACAGCGGGTTGAAGTTGCGCGCGGACTCGTGGAAGACGAGGTTGCCGTGCCGGTCACCGACCGCGGCCCGGACGAGGGCGAAGTCGGCGGTGAGCGCGGTCTCCAACACGAAGTCCTGGCCGTCGAAGTCGCGGGTCTCCTTCGGTTCGCTGGTGAGCACGACGTTCCCCTCGACGTCGTAGCGGACCGGGATCCCGCCGTCGGCGACCATCGTGCCCACCCCGGTGGGGGTGAAGAACGCCGGGATGCCGCAGCCGCCGGCGCGCAGCCGCTCGGCCAGGGTGCCCTGGGGGGTGAGCTCCACGTCGAGCTGACCGGACAGGTAGAGCCGGGCCAGCTCCTTGTTGCCACCGACGAAGGAGGAGATCGTCTTGGCGATCCGCCCGGCGTAGAGCAGCACCCCGAGTGCTGCGTCGTCGACCCCGCAGTTGTTGCTGATCGTGGTCAGCCGGTCCGCGCCCTGGGCGAGGAGCGCGTCGATCAGCTTGATCGGCACCCCGCAGAGCCCGAAACCACCCACCGCCAACGACGAGCCGGCACCGATGTCGGCGACCGCCTCGGCTGTGCTGGCAACGACCTTGTCCATGTCCGCCCTCCTCCGGGGTGCTGAGGGGTCGGCGATCATGCGGTCAGCGCGATGTACTTCTCCTCGAGGAACTCCAAGATCCCCTCGGAGCTCCCCTCCCGGCCCAGCCCGCTCTGCTTCACCCCGCCGAAGGGTGCGGCCGGATCACTGACGACCCCGCGGTTGACCGCGACCATCCCGGACTCCAGTCGCCGGGCGACCGCCATGGCCTCCCGCTCCTCGCCGAACACGTAGGCCATGAGCCCGAACTCGGTGTCGTTGGCCATCGCCACGGCCTCGTCCACGTCGCTGTAGCGGACGACGGGGGTCACCGGACCGAAGACCTCGGTGCGGGTGATCGCCGACCCGTGCCGGACCCCGCTCAGCAGCGTCGCGTCGTAGAAGGCACCGACCTCGTGCGACGTCCCGCCGCGGACGACGGTCGCGCCCTCGGCCACCGCCTCCTCGACCAGCGAGGCCACCTTGTCCCGCTCGCCGGTGGAGACCAGCGCGCCCAGGGTGTTGCGGCGGTCGAGCCCTGGTCCGACCGTGACCTGCGCCAGGGCGCTGTCCATCCGTGCCACGAACTCGTCGTGCACGGAGTCGTGCACGTAGAACCGGTTGGCTGCCGTGCAGGCGGCGCCGCCGTTGCGCATCTTGGCCAGCAGCGCACCGGCCACGGCCTCCTCGAGGTCGGCGCCGGGGAGGACGACGAGGGGCGCGTTGCCACCCAGTTCCATGGAGGCGCTGACCACCGAGTCCGCGCAGGCGTGCAGGAGCGCACGACCGACCTCGGTGGAGCCGGTGAAGGACAGCTTGCGGACCTCCGGCCTGTCGAGCATGGCACGCACCGGGACGTCCGGCGGGGTCGGCATGACCAGGTTGACCACCCCGCGGGGCACCCCGGCCCGGTGCAGCACGTCCACGACGTAGCCGGCGGTCAGCGGGGTCTCCGGCGCGGGCTTGAGGATCGTGGTGCAGCCGGCGGCCAGCGCCGGGGCGAGCTTGCGGGTGGCCATCGCGGCCGGGAAGTTCCACGGGGTGATGAGCAGCGACACCCCGATCGGCTGGCGGTCCACGACCATCCGCTTGTCCCCCGCCGGCGAGAGCCGGTAGTCCCCGGGCACGCGGACGGCCTCCTCGGCGAACCAGCGGAAGAACTCGGTGGCGTACGCGGCTTCGCCGATGGCGTCACCCCAGGACTTGCCGTTCTCCCGGACCATCAGCTCCGCGAGCTGTTCGGCCTCGGCGGTGAGGATGTCGAAGACGGTGCGCAGCAGCTCGCTGCGCACGCGTGGGGCGGTCGCCGCCCAGCCCTCGGCGGCCGCAGCCGCGGCGTCGACGGCGTCCATGCAGTCCTGCTCGGTGGCCACCGCTACGTCGGCGATGACGGAGAGGTCGGCGGGGTCCAGGACGTCCAGACGCTCGCCACCGGATCCCGGGCGCCACCTGCCGTCGATGTAGAGGTCGGTGTGCAGCGGGGTGTCGGTCACGAGGCGCTCCCTGCGTAGGCGTGTTCGAGGACGTCGAGCAGGAGCTCGGGCGTGGGGTCCACCGGTGCGATGGCCAGGAGTCGGGCCGAACGCAGGCCCAGTTCGACGATGCGGGGCAGCTGGTCCCGGGTGATCCCGATGGCGGCGAGGTCGGCGGGGACGCCGATCGCGGCGTTCATCTCCGCGACCCGGGCCCGGGTGCGTTCGGCGGAGGACTCGGCCGGGGCGATGCCCTCCAGAGCCGCACCCAGGGCAGCGAGCCGGTCTGCGGCCACCGGACGGACGGCGTCCATCACGTAGGGCAGCAGCAGTCCGGTCCCCAGGCCGTGCGGGGTCTTGGTCATCGCCCCGATCGGGTACTGCAGGGCGTGGCACAGGTGGGTGCCGGTGGACCCGAACGCGACGCCGGCCAGCAGCGCCCCGCGAGCCACCTCCTCCCGGGCCACCCTGTTGCCCGGCTGGGCCACGGCCACCGGCAGCCAGGGGCCCAGGTGGGCCGCGGCCTGCAGGGACAGCGGCTCGGCCAGGGCGTTGCGGCCGGTGAACACCGGCAGCGGCGACGTCCAGTCCACCTCCAGGAACCGTGCCGTGTAGGACTCGACGGCGTGCACCAGGGCGTCGATCCCGGAGAACGCGGTCACCGGGGCGGGGGCGCCGAGGGTCAGCTCGGGATCGACGACGGCGGCGACGGGCACCAGGAACGGGCTGGAGATCCCGACCTTGAGCTCCCGGTCGGGGTCGGAGACGACGGCGACGGGGGTGACCTCGGAACCGGTCCCCGCGGTGGTGGGGACCGCGACGACCGGCAACACCGGACCGGGCACCTGGTTCTCGCCGTAGTACCGGCTCAGTGGGCCCTCGTGGGTGCACAGCAGGGCGAGGACCTTCGCCGCGTCCAGTGCGCTGCCGCCGCCGATGGCCAGCACCACGTCTGCGCCGAACCCGCGGGCCACCTCGGCCCCGGCGACCAGGCTGTCGACGGGCAGCTCCGGGGTGACGTCGGCGTGCACGTGCAGCTCGAGGCCGACCGCGGTCAACCGGTCCACCGTCTCGGTGAGCACCGGTGTGCCCAGCAGGAAGGGGTCGACGACCGCGAGCACCCGGCGGCCGTGCAGGGCGAGGACCTCGGGCAGCTGGTGGCGGGCGCCGTACCCGACGTGCACCCGGGCCGGCAGCCGCAGCGTGCCGACGGGGCTGAGGGAGTCAGGCAAGGAACCCACCGTCCACGGGGAGGACGACGCCGGACAGGTGCCCCGCCCGGTCGCCGAGCAGGAAGGACACCGCGGCCGCGACGTCCCGACCGGTCCCGGTCTTGCGCAGCGGCGTCGCTGCGACGCGGGCCTCGACGCCGCCGGGGATCGCCCGCCGCGTGGCGTCCAGCATCGGGGACTCGGTGGGGCCGGGGGCGACGGCGTTGACCCGGACGCCTAGCGGTCCCAGGTCGTGCGCGGCGGTCTTGGTCAAGCCGATGACGGCGTGCTTGGAGGCCTGGTAGGCGCCCATGCCGGAGCTGCCGCGCAGTCCGCCGATGCTGCTGACGTTGACGATGGAGCCCTGCCCCTGGGCGACCATGACCCTGGCCTCCTCGCGCAGGCACAGCCAGGTGCCCTTGACGTTGACGGCCATCAGCTGGTCGAAGTCGGCCTCGGAGACCTGGTCCAGCCGGCCGGCCTGGGTCGCAGCGGCGTTGTTCAGCGCGCCGTCCAGCCGCCCGAACCGCTCGACGGTCGCGTCGACGAACCGGGCGACGTCCCAGGCCCGGGAGACGTCGCCGGTGCTGGAGGCGACGTCGTGGCCGGCGGCGGTGAGCTCGTCGGTGATCGCGGCCAGGGGGCCGGCGGAGCGGGCGACGAGCATGAGGCGGGCGCCGTCCTCGGCGAGCAGTCGGGCGGCCTCGGCGCCGATGCCACTGCTGGCGCCGACGACGAGGACCACCCGCCCCTCCAGGGGGCGGTGGGGCGTGGAGTGGGTCATGACGTCCTTCCTGCTGTGGGGTGGGGGTCGAGCGTGGGGAGTGGCACGCTCCGGGCGGCCTGCACCGCGGCCGTGGCGGCGGCGCCGAACAGGCTCGCGTCGTTGCTGAGCATCGTGAACCCGAACCCGGCCTCCAGAGCCGCTCGAACGGCCTCGGCGGTGGCCCCGCCGGCGTTGCCGACCGGCACCCCGGCAGCCCGGGCGCCGCGGACCGCCTCGGCGATGAGGTCCTGGACGACGGGGTCGGAGACGGCGGCGCCCTGGCTGACTGCGAGGTCGGCGGCCCCGACGAGGAGGGCGTCGATGCCGTCCACCCCGCCGATCGCGGCGGCCTGCCGGGCGGCGTCGGCGCTCTCCACCTGGGCGATGAGCACGACCTCCTCCTGTCCGTAGCGGAGGTACTCCTCCAGTGGCAGCGCCCCCCAGTCCCCCGCGCGGCTGGTGGCGCCGACGCCGCGGGTGCCTCGTGGCGGGAAGCGCACCGCGGCGGCCGCAGCCTGCGCCTGCTCGACGGTGTCCACGTGCGGCACCATCACGCCCTCGGCGCCGGCGTCGAGGACCCGCTGGACGAGACCGGGGTGCAGGTCGGGCACCCGGACCACCGCGGGCAGTCCCGCGTGCCGGGCGAGGCCGATGAGCCCGGACGCGGACTCCAGGTCCATCGGGGAGTGCTCCAGGTCCAGGACGACGAAGTCGAACCCGGCGATCGCGACGAGCTCCAGCAGCTCGGTCGAGGCGATCTTCAGCCAGGTGCCCAGAGCCGGCCGGGACGTGTCGGCGAGGGCCGCACGCAGCAGGCTGCGCCGGGGGCTCACGAGGCGGGGCGGGGGTAGTCCTCGGCGTTGACCACCCAGCCGGAGGCGGCGAAGTCCGCCCGGGGCGGGGAGAACAGGTCGATGAGCTGCTGGTACGGGCCGACACCCTGGGTGGTGTGCACGGTGGGCGGGGGGATGACGCAGATCGACGGTGTGGCGATCTCCCGGCTCTCGTCGGGTCGCCACTGCGCGGAGTCCGGGCCCCACGGGTAGCGGATGTGGTGCACGAAGCGGCCCTTGACCGCCATCGACACCTGTTCGAAGTCGTCGTGGTGGTGCGGGGACAGCTTGTGCGGCGGGCGCGGGGTGGGCTCCTCGGCGAGGAAGTTCACCATCAGGTTGGTCGTCCGGAAGACCCGCCCGAACCGTCCCTCCACGACGGGGTGCTCGGCCAGCGGGTAGACCCGCAGCGCGAAACCGCCGACGGGGTCCGGCCCGGGCACCATCGGCGTCGCCCGGGGGTCGGGCTCGGCGTAGACCTCGGCGTTGAGTGCGGCTGCGGCGAGGTCCTCGGCGACGACGGAGAAGACCCGGATGAGCGGGCCGTCGGTCTGTACCCGGATCTCGCTGTCCCCGGGAGGGACGACCACCAGCGCCTCGTCGTCGACAACGCGGGTGGCACCGCCGGCCTGCACCTGGATGGCGCTGCTGTCGGAGTGCACGAGCACCAGGTACTCGTCGGGCTGGCCGGTCCGGCTGAACACGTCCCCGGCGCGGGCGTCGGTGTAGGCGACCACCATGTTGGCGGCCCGGGCGATCCAGGTCCGGCTGCCGGCGCGGGTGGTCTCGGTGGGCGGCAGGGCCAGGAACTCCACCCACTGCGAGGGCCGGATGGGGGTGCCGGCGTCCACGGTGCGGGTCGGCGCCACGGGGGCCAGTGTCGAGCGGATGTCGTCGGCTGCGTAGGTGGTCATGCGCGGGCGCTCCTGTCGGTGGTGGGGGTGGTGCGACCGCGCAGCCCGAGCTGGGCGCGGGCGTCGTCGGGGGTGGCGATCTGCTTGCCCATGTCCTCGAGGACGGCGCGGATCTTGGTGACCTGCTGGGCATTGCTCTCGGCGAGGCGGCCCTTGCCGATCCAGAGGCTGTCCTCCAGGCCGACCCGGACGTGCCCGCCGAGCCAGGCGCTGTGGGTGCCGAACTCGAACTGGCTGCGGCCGGCGGCGAAGGCGGAGAAGGCGTAGTCGTCGCCGAAGAGCTTGTCGGCGATGCGGACCATGTGCGCGAGGTTCTCGTGGTCGGCCCCGATGCCGCCGAGGATCCCGAACACGCCCTGGACCAGGAACGGCGGCTCAGCCAGGCCCTTGTCCACGAAGTGCGCCAGGGAGTAGAGGTGGCCGATGTCGTAGCACTCGAACTCGAACTTGGTCCCGCGGTCCCCGAGCACGCGCAGGGTGTGCTCGATCCGGTCGAAGGTGTTGATGAAGGGGTGCGACCAGGTGTTGCGCACGTAGGGCTCTTCCCAGTCGTGCTGCCACGCGGTGACCTTGTCCGCGATCCCCGAGTACACGAAGTTCATCGAGCCCATGTTCATCGAGGCGAGCTCGGGCTCGAAGCGCAGTGCGCCGGCCAGCCGCTCATCCATGGTCATCGCCGAGGAACCGCCGGTGGTGATGTTGACGACGACGTCGGTGGCCTCGGTGATGCGCGGGACGATCTGCTCGAAGACCTCGGCCTCGAACGCCGGCCGGCCGTCGGGGTGCCGGGCGTGCAGGTGCACCACGGCCGACCCCGCCTCGATCGCCTCCAGCGCGGAGGCGACCACCTGATCGGCCGAGAGCGGCAGGTGCGGGCTCTGCGAGGGCACGTTGACCGAGCCGGTCACCGCGGTCGTGATGACGACCTTCTCCGCCCGCTTCACCGGTTGGTCTCCTCGAGGCCCAGCAGGAACGCGGTGTTGCGACAGGTCATCTGCCGGATGTCCTCGGCCTTGATGCCGTGGTCGAGCAGCTGCTGGACGATCAGCAGGTAGGCGTCCACCGGCAGTGGGTTGCCGACCTGGCCGAGGTCGGAGTCCAGCACCGTGCGCTCCGGGCCGATCTTGTGGATCCAGTCCACGAGCTGCTCGATCGGCCAGTGCGGGGCGGCGACGTCGGGGTGGTACATCGACAGCTCGTGCTCGATGAACGCACCGTGCCCCAGCATCTCCTCGATCGCGGTCTCCGAGGCGTTGATGATGTAGTCCGGGTGGTGCACCAGCAGCCGCTTCACCCCGTTGCGGGCCGCGGTGGCGAAGAAGGCGGACATGGACTCACCGTCCAGGTGACCGCCCGTCAGCAGGATCCCGGCGTCGGAGACGAGCCTGGTCACCAGGTCGGCCTGCTGGGAGACCGCGCCGGTCGAGTCGAAGACCGACACCTCCTCCTCGTAGAGGTTGCCGGTGTTGTTGGGGAAACCGTCGTCGTGCTGGTGGGCGAGCAGGTGCTGACCGGCTGAGACGGTCGGGCCCCAGACGCAACGCCCGCCCATCAGCACGGCCACGGCCACGGCCGACGGGTTCATCCCGCCCACCTCGGAGTTCATCGCGACCCCGCCGTAGACCGGGGTGGGCGCCTGCGCCAGCTGCGGCCCCATCGCCAACACGTCCATGGCGGTGTTGTGGTGGTGGGACTTCACGAGGATCGCGCGCATCCCGATGCGAGCCCCGTCGTGGGACGCCTCGACGTGGTCGAGTCGGCGGGGGAACGGGCTGGGACCCGAGTGGCAGTGCAGGTCGACGGTGCCGTCGAGGACCTGCAGCAGTGCCGGCGACGGTGACGTACCGGCCTCCGTGGTGGTCATGACCTGGTGCCTCCGTTGTTCGTATCGTGAGCTTGGAGTTCACGCTATGCACAATGAGCGGGCCGCGTCTAGGGGCGCCAGCAACTTTGTTCGTCATGTGAAACCAGTGATTGCATGATGAACAAACTGCTGCTTCACTCCGTGACGTGGACCGCACCGACGTCACGAGAGGAGGCACCGTGGAGACGCTGCGTCACCCGGCAGGCGGACCGTCGCGGGGTCCTGGTCACGCCGCGGCCGCGAACACGAGCGAGTCCGAGGGCGGGCTGATCCAGGCGATCGACCGGGCCGCGAACATCCTGGCGCTGTTGGACCAGGACACCGGCACCCTCAGCGCGCCCCTCGTCGCGGAGCGGCTGGGACTCAACAGGACGACGGCGCACCGTTACCTGCAGTCCCTGCGGCGCTCGGGCTTCCTCAGTGCGACCGGTGGACCCGGGCCACTGCTCGACCAGCTGTCCGCGCTCACCTCGGTCCGCCAGCAGATCCTCACCACGGCGCCGGCGATCATGCGTCAGTTGTCGGACACGACCGGTCTGACCACGGTGCTGAGCTTCCTGGGACGCACGGGGGCCGTCGTCACCCTCGTCGAGGAGCCACTGCAGGGCACCATCCTCATCACCGTCCGCATCGGCACGGTGCTCGAGGTGCGGGCCGCCCAGACCCGGGCCCTGCTGGCCTTCCAGTCCGACCCCACGGCCGTCACCCGCGCGCACGCCCGCCTCACCGACGCAGAGGCCGCGGTCGAGCGACAGGTGCTCCACGAGGTCCGCCAGCAGCGCGTCGCCTGGGCCGACCTGGGCAGGGCCGGCCTGGCCTCTGTCGCCGTCCCCGTGCTGGCCACCTACGACGTCCAGGCTGCGATGGCGCTGATCGGCACCACCACGATGGTCGACCGGGCATCCGGGGCGACCAACCAGGTGCGCGCCCTGCGCGGCGCCGCCGCCACGCTCAGCTCGACCGTGTCGGGCTGAGAGGAGAGGAACCCGTGACACAGACCGTTCTCGAACCAGGCACCGCACAGGGCACGTCATCGGAGCAGTCGCCGGCCCCAGCAGGACGTCGCCGACCACGGCCGCACTGGTTGCTCCTGCTGCCGGCGCTGGCGCTGGTCATCGCCGTGCTGGTGCTGCCACTCGGCCAGAGCCTGCTCCGCAGCATCGGCGCCCCGGCCACCTTGACCGGGGAGCACTACACCGAGCTGTTCACCGACGGGGTGACCCTCCGGGTCCTCTGGCGCACCGTGCAGACGGCGGTGCTGGTCACCGTCATCGCGTTCGCGCTGGGCTACCCCTACGCCTACGTGATGACCCGCGTCGGGCCCCGCATGCGGGCACTCCTGCTGGTCGTCGTCCTCGTGCCGTTCTGGACCTCGGTGATGGCCCGCAACTTCGCCTGGATCCTCATCCTCCAGCGCGGGGGGCCCGTCGACTCCTTCTTCGGCCTCTTCGGCCTGGACGTCGTGCTCTACGGCAAGCAGGCCGGCGTGGTCATCGCCATGAGCCAGGTGCTCCTGCCGTTCATGGTGCTCCCGCTGTTCAGCGCCTTGAGCGGCATCGACCGTCGGCTGCTGCTGGCAGCACAGAGCCTGGGATCGCGTCCTCTCGTCGCGTTCTGGAAGGTCTACTGGCCGCTGTCCCGAGGCGGTGTGACCGCCGGACTCATCCTCGTCTTCACCCTCAGCCTCGGCTTCTACGTCACCCCGGCGCTGCTGGGCACACCACAGGAGTCCCTGGTGGCCCAGCTGCTGGCCGCCCGCACCACCCAGCTCCTGGACTTCGAGGGCGCCGGCGCCCTCGGCATGGTCGTCCTCGTGGCCACCCTCGGACTCGTCGCCTGGGCCAACCGGCTCGGCGGGACCGTGTCGGCCATCGGGGTCGTCGCCACCAGCACCCCGGAGGGCAAGCGATGACCGCGACCACCGAGCGTCCGACCGTCGGGACGCACGGGCCTGCCCCGCGCCGGGCCCAGACCCCCCGGGTGCGACGGGCCGGGCGACGCCCGGGCCTGGACGCCGTGCCGTGGTGGCTGCGGCTGCTGGCCGCCGCGGTCGCGCTGTTCTTCGTCCTGCCGACGCTCTTCGTCATCCCGATGAGCTTCAGCTCCTCGACGACCTTCTCCTTCCCGCCGCAGGGCTTCTCCCTGGACCTTTACCGGAACTTCTTCACCGACCCGGTCTGGCTGACGTCCCTGCGCAACTCGGTGTTCGTCGCCACGGCCGCGGCCGTGCTCGCCACGGTGGTCGGCACCGCCGCCGCCGTCGGTCTGCACGCGCTCACCGGCCGGGTCGCGGGCCTCGCCCGCACGGTGCTGATGATCTCCATCGTCACCCCCGGCATCGTCGTCGCCGTAGCGGTCTACGTGTCCTTCCTGCGCTGGCACCTCGTCGGCAGCTTCTGGGGGTACACGCTGGCGCACGCCGCGATCGGCGTCCCGTTCGTCGTCGTCTCGGTGACCAGCGCACTCGGGGGCTTCGACGCCAAGCTGCTGCGCGCAGCAGCCTCCCTGGGGGCCTCCCCGTGGCGGGCGTTCCGGAGCGTGACGCTCCCGCTCATCAGCCGCGGCGTCGTCACCGGGGCGGTGTTCGCCTTCGTGACCTCCTTCGACGAGGTCGTCATCGCCCTCTTCCTGCGCTCCCCCACGTTCCAGACGCTCCCCGTCCAGATGTTCAACAGCGTCACCTTCGAGGTCGACCCGACCATCGCGGCGTCCTCGAGCCTCGTGGTCACCGTCGTCACCGTCATCTGCCTGGTCCCGCTGCTGCTGAGCCGCACACGTCCCTCCCGTCAGGAGAAACCGTGACCACCACGTCCAGCCACGTCGCCCCGCCCACCGCCACCCGGTCGGGAACCCAGATCCAGCTCACCGAGGTGACCAAGGACTACGGCCAGGCAGCCCCCGCGGTCGACGCGGTCTCCCTGACCATCGAGCCCGGGGAGTTCATGACGCTGCTGGGGCCCAGCGGGTCGGGCAAGACGACCACGCTCAACCTCATCGCCGGCTTCGAGTCCCTGACGTCGGGGCACGTCTCCCTCGACGACCGCGACGTCAGCGACCTGCCCCCACACAAGCGCGACCTGGGGATGCTCTTCCAGAACTACGCGCTCTTCCCGCACATGACGGTGGCCCAGAACGTGGCCTACCCCCTCCGGGAACGACGCGTGCCCAAGGCCGAGATCGCCCGTCGCGTGGCGGCGGTCCTCGAGCTGGTGCAGCTGACCGGGCGGGACGACGCCGTCCCCACGCAGTTGTCCGGGGGGCAGCAGCAGCGCGTCGCCCTCGCGCGGGCCATCGTCTTCGACCCCAAGGCGCTGCTGCTCGACGAGCCACTGGGAGCCCTGGACCGCAATCTGCGCGGCGCCCTGCAGGCCGAGATCCAACGCATCCACCGCGAGGTGGGCTCGACGTTCGTCTTCGTCACCCACGACCAGGAAGAGGCGATGAGCCTCTCGGACCGGATCGCGTTGTTCAACGCCGGGCGCATCGAGCAGGTCGGGACCCCGCAGGAGCTCTACGCGGCCCCCGAGACCCTCTTCACCGCTCGCTTCCTCGGCGACTCGACGTTCTTCCCGCTCCGCGGGATGGACGAGCGGTCCCTCGGGTGGGGTCGTTCGACGTGGTCCCTGGCCCCGGGGTCGGTCGCCGCCCGAGCCCGGACGGCGCCCACCACCGCACTGGTGGTGCGACCCGAGGACGTCCGCGTCGTGCCCACCGAGGGCGACGTCCCGGCCGGCGCCAACCACGTCGCCGCGACCCTGACCGACGTCCAGTACCTGGGCTCCTACCGCACGGCCGTGCTGTCCGTACCCGGCGGCGACGAGCCCGCCGTCGTCGGCCGCGCCCGGGTCGACGCCATGGAGTCCGAGCTGTCCGTGGGCCAGTCCGTGGTGGCCTGGTGGCCCGTCGCCAGGCAGCGCGTCGTGGCCGGCTGACCCGCCGTCGGCGGACCCTGCGCGGCCGCCTGGTCACGATGCGGACCGCCGTGTCGCATGACGGAGAAAGGCGGCGAGAAAGGGCGGCGGCGCCTTGTCGGGTGAGTCGGCTCACCCTTACGTTCACTCAGCGATCCAGATCTTCACATCGCGAACATCCTGGGGCAGACCGCCCCCGACACGAAGGACAGTGACAACGGTGCCACGAACAACCCGTGCGCTCGGGACCCTCGGTGTGGTCCTGCTCCTGACCACGATGGCGGCCTGCGGAGGTGACAGCGGCACCCCGAACGCCTCGGCGGACGAGGCGACGCTGACCTTCGTCGGCTACGGCGGCGACGGTCAGGACGCGATGATCGCCAACTGGCAGGAGCCCTACACCGAGGCCAACCCCGGCATCACGTTCGTCAACACCTCACCGCCGGACTTCGCCCAGGTGCAGGCCCAGGTCGAGGCCGATGCCGTGACGTGGGACGTCATCGCGGCCGCACCAGCTGCCGCGCAGCAGAACTGCGGCACCCTCTTCGAGGAGATCGAGTACACCGGGGTGAGCGAGGACGACCTGGTCGAGGGCGCGGTTGGTGACTGCTACGTCGGGAACTTCGTGCTGTCCACTCCCTTCGCCTACCGCACGGACTCCTTCCCGGACCCGGCGACGGCACCGACCTCGGTCGAGGACTTCTTCGACACCGAGGCCTTCCCCGGTCAGCGCGGGCTGGTCACCAACGTCCAGAACGGCATCCTGGAGTACCCGCTGCTCGCCGACGGTGTCGCACCCGACGACCTGTACCCCCTCGACGTGGACCGTGCACTGGAGCGGCTGGACACCATCCGGGACGTCACGACGTTCGCTCCCAACGTCGGTGCGTTGCAGCAGGCAGTCGGCAGTGGCCAGGTCGACATGTTCTTCCTGCCCGACTCCCGCCTCGTCCCGCTGCTGGACCAGGGGGTGGACATCACCATCGTGTGGGACACGACCGTGACGTCGCTGAACGCTCTCGCCATCCCCAAGGGGACACCCAACCTCGCCGCCGCCCAGGCCTTCGCCTCCTCGGTCACCAGCCCCGAGCCTGCCGCCGGCATCGCCCGGGACCTGGGTGTCAGCCCGGTCAACACCTCGGCCCCGCTGGACCTGTCACCCAACGCCGAGCTCGTCCAGTACAACGGTCCGGCCAACACCGGCGAGACGGTCTCGCAGGACCTCGACTGGTACGGCGAGAACTACAACGACGCCGTGCAACGCCTGACCATCTGGCTGGCCGGCTGACCCGGACCGGCCCCGCACCGCTGCGCCGGTGCGGGGTCGGTCGCCGACTACCGTGCGGCCATGCCGAACGCAGACGACGCCCAGGTATCGACCGCTGACATCCGGTCGGTCGCCAGGGTCGGTCAGATCTGCGCGCTCTTCGGTCCCGACGCCCCTGAGCTCACCGCAGCAGAGGTCGCCGAGAGCACCGGACTCAACCGCACCACCGCCTACCGGTACTGCACCTCGATGGCCAGCGCCGGGATCCTCGACAAGGGCAGCCGCCGGGGGACGTTCTCCCTCGGGCGACTGATGCTCGAGCTCGGCGTCCTGGCGCTGGGCCGCGACGGCGTCGTGGACCTCGCCCGACCACACCTGGAACGGCTGCGGACCGCGACCCGGTCGACGGCCGTGCTGAGCATCCGGGGCACCCAGGGCGCCGTCGTCGCCCTGGTCGAGGAGGACACCAGCCGGTCGGTGGTGGTGACCGTGCGCCCGGGCACCAAGTTGGACCGCAACGCCGCCCAGTCGCTGCTGATGGAGGCCTTCGGCGATCCGCTGACGGACACCGACTCACCGGACTCCTCACCGGCCGACCGGGCCCGACACCAGCAGGAGGTCTACGAGGCCCGGAAGAACGGCCACAGCGTCGCGTGGCAGGAGAGCACCTTCGCCGTCGCCGCCCCGGTGTTCGGCAGCCGCGGGCTCGTTGCGACCGTGGCACTCCTGGGCGCCGGCGAACTGGACCTGGCTCTGCTGCTCGCGCCCTTGACGTCGACCGCCGCAGCCCTCACCGCCGAGCTCGGGGGTGAGGCTGACTGAACCGACCCCACCACCGTCTCGAGAGGACACCCCGTGGCCACGCCCGCAGACCTCGCTGACCCCCGCGATCGGGAGGACCTCTTCGACCTCGTCCGGCGTGAGCGCTTCGCCCGGGACCAGCGCTTGTTCGACGTGATGGCCGACTGCTTCCACGAGAACGCCTGGGTTCGCACCACCTGGTACGACGGCGTCGGCGGGGACGCCTACGTCGCCTCCACCCGCGCGCTCCTCGGAGACTCCCCGGCCGGGGACACCTCCGGCAGGCACTGGGTCTTCCCGGCCCTCGCCCGGGTGCGCGGGGACCGGGCCACCGTGGAGAGCCCCGCCACCATCTTCGAGCGACGCGAACTGCACGGCGTCCACGTGGACGTCCACGCGCACTGCCGCTTCTTCTCCCGGGCCGTCCGGGAGCAAGGGCGGTGGCGGCTGCTGACCTTCCACGTCCTCTTCGAGTGGGACGAGCTGCGGCCCGCCACGGCCGGTGACACCCCGGTGCTCGACCGCGACCTGCTGGCGTCGCTGCGACCCTCTTACCGCTTCCTCGGCTACCTGCAGATCGACCGCGGTGTCCGGCTGGACCCGGACCTGCTCGGAGACGACCGGTGGGAAGGCGTGACGGCCTTCCACGCCAGGGAGGACGCGTGGCTGTCCGGGAACGGTGCCCTCGACGACCCCACGTGACCGACACGTCGACCTGTGCCGACGCGCGCCTGGCCTCGTGGGTCAGGTGTCGGTGGCGAGTGCCCGGGCCAGGGTCGCCCGCGTGTCCGCGGGGTCGATGACGTCGTCGATCTCGAAGGCCGCGGCCGCGCTGAGGCCCTTGCCCCGTTCGTAGGCCTCGGCGACCAGCTCGTCGTACCGGGCCCGTCGCGCGTCGAGGTCGTCGATGGCCTCGAGCTCGGTCCGGAAGCCCAGGCGGACCCCACCCTCCAGGCCCATGCCGCCGAACTCACCGGTGGGCCAGCTGACGGTCAGGACCGGCGCCTTGAGGTCCCCCCCGGCCATGGCCATCGCGCCCAGCCCGTAGCCCTTGCGCAGCACGACGACGCACAACGGCACGGTGAGCCGGGCGCCGGCGGTGAACATCGCGCTGAACCGACGGACGGTGCCGCCTCGTTCCGCGTCGGGGCCGACCATGAACCCGGGGGTGTCGCACAGGGACACGACCGGGAGGCCGTGGGTCTGGCACAGCTGGAGGAACCGGGTGGCCTTGTCCGAGGCGTCGGCGTCGATGGCGCCCCCCAGGTGCAGGGAGTTGTTGGCGACGATCCCGACGGCACGACCTTCGATCCGGGCCAAGGCGGTGAGGATCCCGGTCCCGAACCCGGAACGGAGCTCCAGGAGGCTCCCGGTGTCCGCGATGGTCTCCAGGACCGGCCGCACGTCGTAGGTGCGGAGCCTGTTCTCCGGGACGGCCGACCGGAGGGACCGTTGGTCGCTGCACTCCCAGCCGGTACGGGGGTGGGTGAAGTAGTGCAGGTAGCGGCGGGCGGTCTCGACGGCGGCCGCGTCGTCCTCGACCAGCACGTCGACCACGCCGTTGGCGACCTGGACGTCCATCGGTCCGACGTCGGCGGGGGCCACGGCGCCCAGCCCCCCTCCCTCGATCATCGCCGGGCCGCCCATGCCCAAGCTGCTGCCCCGGGTGGCGATGATGACGTCGCACGCCCCGGCCAGGGCCGCGTTTCCGGCGAAGCACCAGCCCGAGACCACCGCCACCATCGGGACCCGTCCGGACAGCGCTGCAGCCATGCGGAACGTGGGGACGTCGAGTTGCGCGACGGCCGTGGTGTCGGTCTCCCCGGGACGGCCGCCGCCGCCCTCGGCGAAGAGCACCAGGGGGAGTCGTCGGCGGTGCACCAGCTCGAGGAGCCGGTCGGTCTTGCGGTGGTTCTGGATCCCCTGGGTGCCGGCGAGCACGGTGTAGTCGTAGGACATGACCGCCACGGGCCGGTCGGCGACCCGGGCGGTCGCCGTGACCAGACCGTCGGCGGGGGTGCGTTCGACGAGGTCCTCGAGCGTCCGCCGGCGACGTTGGGCGGCGATCGTGAGGGCGCCGTACTCGGTGAGGGTGTCGGCGTCCACCAGGGCAGCGATGCTCTCCCGCGCCGTCCAGCGGCCGGCGCCATGTCGCTTCTCCACCGCTCGGGGGCGGGCTTCGTCGAGGCCGATCTGGTGGCGGCGGTCGACCTCGGCCAGGTCGGGTCGGCGGTGGTCGAGATCGGTCGGCACGACGTCCTCGGTGGTCGCGGTGGTCTGGTCGTCCTGCTCGACGACCGCGACCAGTGCGGCGGCGCCCACGACCTCACCGGCGCTGACCAGCGACGGACCGTTCGCCGAGGCCAGGAGGTCTTCTCCGGGTTCTTGCTGCTCGAGGCCGCCGACCTGGACGCCGCAGTGACCCTGGCCGCGCACCACCGGCAGCCTCACCGTCGCCGAGGACGCGGTCGCCGACGCCGTGGAGGTCGCCCTCCGCCGGTGGCCCGAGACCGGCGTCCCGGACG
The DNA here is from genome assembly GCF_001424455.1 of Geodermatophilus sp. Leaf369. Lineage (NCBI taxonomy): Bacteria > Bacillati > Actinomycetota > Actinomycetes > Geodermatophilales > Geodermatophilaceae > Geodermatophilus > Geodermatophilus sp. Leaf369. Next base: position 181,204 of record NZ_LMQA01000005.1, read on the forward strand.
AGCCCCGCGCCTGGCTGACCACTGTGGAGCGCAACAAGGCCCTGGACGCGCTGCGCCGGGAGACCGCCCGCACCGGGAAGGAGGCCGACGCCGCAGACCTGGCCGCGTCGACCGCACCCGACGAGCCCCCGGAGCCCTCCGTGGTGCGCGACGACCTCCTCCGGCTGGTCTTCACCTGCTGCCACCCCGCCCTGCGCCCCGAGGCGCAGGTGGCACTGGCCCTGCGGACGCTGTGCGGCCTGGCCACCGCCGACGTCGCACGGCTGCTCCTCGTCCCCGAGGCGACCGCCGCCAAACGGCTGACCCGGGCCAAGCAGAAGATCGCCGTCGCGGCGATCCCCTACCGGTTGCCCGAGGCCGAGGACCTGCCCGACCGGGTCGGCACCGTGGCGACCGTCGTGCACCTGCTCTTCACGGCCGGGCACAGCGGCGGCGAGACCGTGGTCCGCCCGCAGCTGTGCGACGAGGCCATCCGGCTCGGACGGCTGCTCGTCGACCTCATGCCCGACGAGGCCCAGCTGCAGGGGCTGCTGGCGCCCATGCTGCTCACCGACGCCCGGCTGGCCGCCGGCCGGTTCGAGCTGCAGGCGGCCATCGCCGCCTGCCACGCCCAGGCACCCAGCCTGGAGCAGACCGACTGGGCCGACGTCGTCGCGCTCTACGACGCGCTGCTGCGGGTGGAGGACACCGCCGTCGTCCGGCTCAACCGGGCCGTTGCGGTCGGCGAGCTCACCGGCCCGGCCGCCGGGCTGGCGGCCCTGGACGCCGTCCCCGGCCTGGAGCGTCTGCACCTGTGGCACGCCTGCCGCGCCGAGCAGCTGCTCCGGCTGGGCCGCCGCGCCCTCGCCGTCCAGGCGTGGGAGGCCGCCCTGGCCTGCGATCCGTCCCCACCCGAAGCCGCCTTCATCCGAGACCGCCTCGCCCCACACCGTGCCGACGGACCCGACGGAGTGGTCGCCCTGCCCGCCCACCAGCGCGAGCTCTGAGGGCCGCCCCGGTCAGGTACGCGCTGGGACAGCCGTCTCGGACCGACGGTCAGGTCGCTGGCTCGTCCCACGGCGTTGGCGGGGCGGCGTCCTGGGAGGCAGCCCAGCTGGCCAGCATCGACAGACCGTCGGCGGTGGGCGAGCCCGGTTCGCCGGTGTAGACGGTGAGGGTGAGGCCCCAGAGCTCGTCGGTGGGCAGCGGGATGGACTCGAAGGCCAGGTCCAACCGACCGACGACGGGGTGCACGAACGTCTTGGCGCCGGTGTGGTGCAGCCGCACGTCGTGGCCGGCCCACCGGCTGCGGAACTCCTCGCTGCGGGTGGCCAGCTCGCCCACCAGGTCGGTGAGCGCCCGGTTGTGCGGGTCGCGCCCAGCCGCTGTGCGCATGATCGCCACCGTGGTGCTCAGCGCTGCCGGCCAGTCCTGGTGGAAGTCCCGCGCCCGGGGATCGAGGAACTGGAAGCGGGCGATGTTGGCCTGCCCGCCCGCAGCGAACTCGTAGACCGGGGAGTAGAGCGCGCGCCCCAGGGCGTTGGCCGCGACCAGGTCCATGCTGCCGTTGGGCACGATCGCCGCAGCACCGGTCATCGCATCGAGCATCCACTGGACGCTGGGCCGCACCCGCTGGCTGGCCCGGCGCCGGGGTGCCCGGCTGGGCCGTGCGGCCCGCGCGAGGTCGTCCAGGTGTGACCGCTCGGCCTCGTCCAGGCGCAGCGCCCGACAGACCGCGGCCAGGACGTCGTCGGAGACCTCGGCGATGTGCCCGCGCTCCAGCCGGGTGTACCAGTCGGTGCTCACCCCGGCCAGGACGGCGACCTCCTCCCGACGCAGGCCGGGAACGCGCCGTCGCCCCGAGGCGGGCAGGCCGACCTGCTCGGGGGTGAGCCGGGCGCGGCGGGTGGCCAGGAAGTCGGTGATCTCGGCCCGGTTGTCCACGGGTCCCGACGCTAGACCGCGGCGCGCACCCGCCGGTAGCTCCGAGGGAGGGAGAGCTCCTCCCCCCATGAACTCGCCCTGCCTCGCACCCCTCAGCCGGTCTTCCATGGCTCCTGGGCGGATCGAAGTCCGCCAGCCTCGTCTCATCTCAGGAGCACGTCATGCGCGGAGCAGTCCTGCACGCCCCCGGCGACGTCCGGGTCGACGACCGTGCCCGGCCCGGCCTCGAGCAGCCCACCGACGCGGTCATCCGCGTGGTCGCCGCCTGCGTCTGCGGGTCGGACCTGTGGCCCTACCGCGGGATCGAGTCCGTCGACCAGCCCACCCCGATGGGCCACGAGTACGTCGGGGTCGTCGAGGAGGTCGGCAGCGCGGTAACCACCGTGCGGCCGGGCCAGTTCGTCGTCGGGTCCTTCTTCGCCTCCGACAACACCTGCGAGATCTGCCGCGCCGGCTACCAGACCCACTGCGTCCAGCGTCAGCCCGGCGCCCCCACCGGCGCCCAGGCCGACTACGCCCGCATCCCGCTGGCCGACGGCACCCTCGTAGCCACCCCCGGCATGCCCGACGACGACCTCGTCCCCAGCCTGCTCACCGCCTCCGACGTCCTCGGCACCGGCTGGTTCGCCGCCGTCGCCGCCGCCGCCGGGCCGGGCAAGACCGTCGCCGTCGTCGGGGACGGCGCCGTCGGGCTGCTCGGGGTGCTCGCCGCCCGCCGGCTGGGCGCCGAACGCGTCATCGCCGTCAGCCGGCACGCCGACCGCCAGGCCCTGGCCCGGGAGTTCGGCGCCACCGACGTCGTCACCGAGCGGGGCGAGGACGGCGTGGCCGCGGTCAAGGCACTCACCGGCGGCCTGGGCGCGCACTCGGTCATCGAGGCCGTGGGCACCCAGGAGTCCATGTTGCAGGCCATCGGCTCGGCCCGGGCCGGCGGACACGTCGGCTACGTGGGCGTCAACCACGACGTCACCCTGCCCGGGGAGCAGCTGTTCTTCTCCGGTGTCCACCTGCACGGCGGACCCGCCCCCGTGCGCCGGTTCCTGCCCCAGCTCATCGACCTGATCTGGACCCGGCAGATCGACCCCGGCCGGGTCTTCGACCTCACCCTCCCCCTCGAGGACGCCGCCCAGGGCTACCGCGCGATGGACGAACGCCGCGCGATCAAGGCCCTGCTCCGTCCCTGACCTCTCCCCCTCGACCGACAGGAGCACACCCGTGTCCCAGCCCCAGCAGCGCTTCACCGGCAAGGTCGCCTACGTCACCGGCGCCGGCGGCGGCATCGGCCGCACCACCGCCCTGGCCTTCGCCGCCGAAGGGGCCCGGGTCGCCGTCGTCGACCGAGACGCCTCGGCTGCGACCGAGACCGCCCGGCTCGTCACCGAGGCCGGCGGCCAGGCGCTCGCCCTGACCTGCGACGTCACCGACGAGGCCCAGGTTTGCACCACCCTGGCCGCCACGATCGACGCCTTCGGCCGGCTCGACGTCGCCTTCAACAACGCCGGCGTCGACCAGTCCCGCACCACACTCGAGGACCTGACCAGCGAGGAGTGGGCCCGGATCGTCGCCGTCGACCTCACCGGGGTCTACCACTGCATCAAGCACCAGGTGCCCCTGCTGCGCGCCGCCGGTGGCGGGGCGATCGTCAACACCTCCTCCGGCGCCGGCGTCATCGGCATCGCCGGACAGGCCGCCTACGCCGCCGCCAAGTGGGGCGTCATCGGGCTGACCAAGTCCGTCGCCCTGGAGGTCGCCGGCGACGGCATCCGCGTCAACGCCGTGTGCCCCGGCGTCATCGACACCCCGATGATGGGCCGCGCCTTCGGCCCCGGCGACGACGGTCACGAAGCAGCCGCAGCACAGTCCCCGCTGAACCGCCCCGGCCACCCGGAGGAGATCGCCTCGGCGGTGCTCTGGCTCAGCTCCGACGCCGGCGGCTTCACCGTGGGCACCGCGCTCGTCGTCGACGGCGGACAGACGGTCGGCTGACCAACCCACCGAGCGACCACGCCCACGCCAGCAGGAGGTACGAGACACGTGCAGATCACCCGCAGCTCCATCGACACCACCCAGGGCCCGGCCGACTGGTTCACCGGCGACGTCTACATCGACGCCGTCGCCGCGGCTCCGGCGCCGTCCCGCCTGACCGCCAACCTGGTGCACTTCATGCCCGGCGCCCGCACCCACTGGCACCGCCACCCGCTGTCCCAGACCGTGTTCGTCACCGAAGGAGTCGGGCTCTGCCAGCGCCGCGGTGGCCCCGTCGAGGTCATCCGCCCCGGGGACCGCGTGCTGTTCGAGGCCGACGAGGAGCACTGGCACGGCGCCGCCCCCAACCGGCTGATGGCCCACCTCGCGATCAACGAGGCCGACACCGACCACGCCGTCGTCCACTGGCTCAGCCCGGTCACCGACGAGGAGTACAGAACCGCCCCGGAGCACGGCTGATCCGCTCAGCTCGCTCGACCCGGCCCGCGGCCACGGTCCACGTCCCGGGCCGGAGCTCGTGGGACCAGGTCCTCGGGTTCTCTCACCGCACACCGCCCTCGGCGTTGCAGACTGACACGGCAACGGCGTGGCCGCCCCTTCCTGTGGGTGTCCACGGACCCCGCAGTGGGCTGCCGCCACCAGGGCCCTGGGGCCAGGATCGGTGCACCGACGACGAGGGAGGGCCGCCGTGATCGACGTCCTCATCGCCGACGACCACCCTCTGGTCCGCCGGAGCATCGGGGAGCTGCTGGAGGACAGCGCCGGCCTGAGCGTGGTCGCGCAGTGCGAGGACGGCGACCAGGTCCTCGACGCCGTCCTGCGACACCGGCCGCACGTGGCTCTGCTCGACCTCCGGATGCTCCGGGTGTCCGGCCTGGAGGCGGCCCGCGAGGTGCGCGCGGCAAGCGACACCCGCGTCCTCCTCGTCACCGGCAGCTGGACGGCCGACCTACGGGCGTCGGCGGAGGAGGCGGGGGTGTCGGGGCTGGTCCTGAAGGGCGAGGACCCCTTGTTGCTGCCTCACGCCGTGCGGCGGGTCGCCGCCGGCGGCACGTTCTGGGGCCCGGCTCGTCGTGGTCGAGCCGACCAGTTCCTCCCTGATCCCAGCACCTGAGACACCTGACAGTCACGACACGACGCGATGCGCATACGGATCGAGACGTGATCGGATCTCCCGCGGCCCACCTCCTTGACCGGACTCGCCCTCTGCGTTGTCCTCGGGTCCAGCAACCTGCTGCCCCTCCAGGACCATGAAGGCAACGCCTGTGAGCACCTCCCTGGGACTCCCCGTCGCCCCGGCCCGCACCGTGCTCGTGGTGGACGACCACCGCAGCTTCGCCGAGCTGCTCTCCGGTGCGCTCGCGCAGGCCGGCATGACCCCGGTCGGCATCGCCTCCAGCGCCGAGGAAGCGGTCGAGCACGTCCTCCGGGTACGCCCCCACGTGGTCGTGATGGACATCCAGATGCCCCGCCAGGACGGGCTGACCGCGACCCGCCGGATCCGCGACCTCGCGCCGGACACCGTGATCGCCGTGGTCAGTGCGCACACCGACCCCGAGTGGGTGGTCCGGGCCGGACGAGCCGGCGCCTCGGCGTTCATCCCCAAGGACGGCTCGCTCACCGAGATGCTCGACGTGCTGGACCGCTGCCGGGTGGGGCAGATGCTGGTGGCGCCCACCACGTTCAGCCGACCGGCAGCAGCGGTCCCGCCCCACCGCAGCCGTCGGGAGCTGCCGCACCTGACCGAGCGGGAGAAGGACGTGCTCGGCTGCTTGGGCCGGGGCCTGCCGGTGAAGTCCGTGGCGCGGGCCCTGGGGATCAGCCTGCAGACCTGCCGGGGTTACGTGAAGTCCCTGCACGTGAAGCTCGATGCCACCTCCCAGCTGGAGGTCGTCATCAACGCACAGCGCCTGGGCCTGCTCGACGACCCGGCACGATCGGACGCACCGGACCCGCGCTCGTCACGCCTGACCGACGTCTACTACACCCTCGACGGCAGCAGCCCCCTGGACGGACCGGACACCACCCGACCCGCTGCGACCCGCTACACCGGACCGATCACCGTCTCCCCCGTCGCCGGCGCACCGGTGGTGCTGCGCTACGTCGCCGTGGACGCCGCCGGGAACAGCTCCCTGGTGAAGAACGAGACGTACCGCCTCGACGCCCCGTCCGTGCCCGGGGCCCCCACCCTCGGTGCGGTCGTGGCCGGTGACGGGCGGGCGACGGTGAACTGGACCGCACCCACCTCCCCCGGCACGTCACCGGTCACCGGGTACGCGGTCACTGCCGCACCCGCTACGGGCGCCGCGGTGACCGCGACGGCCGGGCCCAACGCCACCCAGTTGGTGCTGAGCGGCCTGACCAACGGCACCGCCTACTCGGTGTCGGTCCGGGCCACCAACGCGGTCGGGACAGGGCCGGCGTCACCGGCGACGTCGGTGACCCCGGCCCGGCCCGCAGTGGACACCGTCACCGTCACCAGGGCGAGCTGGAAGACCGGTGACCTGCGCATCGAGGGCACCGGTTCCGTCCCCGGTGCCACGATCACCATCCGCACCGGGGGCCCGGGCGGCACGGTGCTGGGGACGGCGGTGGTCGGCACTCCGGCCGCAGGAGCGGCGTCGGGCACCTGGAGTTTCCGGCTGCGCACCGCCGCCGTCACCACCCGACCGGCCGCAGTCGCGGTCACGTCCTCCGGTGGTGGGGTGGTCAGCCCGGTGACGCTGGCCAACGCCTGAGCGCACGCTGCCGCGGTGCCCCCCTCCGAGGGCACTGCGGCACCGTGTGACCCGGAGTCGGATGCGGCGTCCCGACCCGGTCGGTCGGCCGGCCGGTGGGGCACCTGTCGAACCACGACCCGCGACGTGCGGGCTCGTCCCGTGGTCCTCGGACCGGGTCTCGGTCACCCCTCCCGGTCTCGGCCTGCGGGTTCGCGCGACGGATCCGACGTCGGTCCAGCGGCTCGCACACGGGGGTCGCCGGTCAGTGCGAAAACCGGGGCGCAGGCGTGGACGTCCGTCCGGCGAGGCGCAGTCCGGCCCGAGCCAGGGCCGCGCCGAGGACGGCACCGATGCTGTTGGCGAGCCAGTCGCTGGTGGAGCAGGACCGCCCGAGGGACGGAGCCAGGGCCTGGAGCAGCTCGACACCAGCCGATGCAGCGATGGCAGCGCCGGCGACCAGGACGGGTTGCCGCCACACGGTGGTGAGGAGCGCGACCGGGGCCAGGAAGAGGATGACGTTGGCGAGGTCGCCGTGGAACAACGTGGGTACGTCCCAGGCCACCTCGCAGAAGGAGGCGGCCGCCGGCGCGACGACGAGCAGGACGAGGAACGCCGTCGGCTCGAGCCACGGGTGCTCGACGAGCACAGTGCTGATCACGCGCACCTCCTGATCGCCGGACCCTGCCGCGGCACCACCGCGGACGGGTCATGCCGTCGGACGACCTCACCTCGCGGCACCGGCGCCGCGGACGTGGGTCGCCGTGCGGCGGTGCGCCCGACGCCGTTCACGACCGCGCCGAGATCGATGCCGATGCGTCGTCGAGCTGGGTCAGCTGCTCGGAGGCCACCCACAGCCCGTGCGCCAGCTCGGGGTCCTTCGCCCGCGCCGAGCGCCCGATGACCTGGGCACCCCCGCGCATGTGCGCGAGGTGGCGGGGTCCGGTGAACGCACCGGAGGGCAGGGCTCCGGTGATGGCGAGCAACACGGGCAGTGCTCCCTGGTCAGGCTGCTGGCCGAGGACGGGGAGCAGGCGGTCCCACAGGCCACGGCGGGTGCGCTGGGGGTCGTCGTAGATCGCGGTGACGACGAGCCCGGGATGGGCGGCCATCGCCCGCACCGGCGAGCCCGCGGCACGCAGCCGCCGGTCCAGCTCGGCGGTGAACAGCACGTTGGCCAGCTTCGAGTCGGCATAGGCGCGCTGCCCACGGAACTCCCGACGGTGCCAGTTCAGGTCCGCCAGGTCCAGCCGGCTCGCGCGCTCGGCCTGGGAGGCCACCGTGACCACCCGGCCCGTGATATGCGGCAGGAGCAACGTCGTCAGCAGGAAGTGCCCGAGGTGGTTGGTCCCGAACTGCAGCTCGAACCCGTCACGGGTGCTCTGCAACGTGGAGGACGACACCCCCGCGTTGTTGACCAGGACGTCGACCGGCCCGATGGTCCGCTCTGCGAAGCGCCGCACCGACGCCAGGTCGGCGAGGTCCAGTGCCCGGACCTCGTGCGCGCCGGGCAGTTCGGCGGCCAGAGCGGCGCCCTTGTCGGTGTCCCGGACACCCAGCACGAGGTGTGCGCCGGTCGCTGCGAGGGCGACGGCGGTGGCCCGCCCGATGCCGCTGGTGGCACCGGTGAGGACGACGGTCGTGCCGGAGACGGCGGAGGGGTGCAGGGGAGGGGTCATGTCCGTCAATGTGGACGCCGCATACATTGTTGTCAACAGCTACATCCGCCGTTACGGTGGGTGCGTGCCCACGCCCTACCACCACGGGTCACTGCGACAGGCCCTGCTCGAGCAGGGCCGCCAGGTGCTGGCGGAGCAGGGTCTGGCGGCGGTGACGCTGCGCGAACTGGCCCGGCGGACCGGGGTCAGCCACGGCGCGCCACTGCGCCACTTCCCCGACCGCGAGTCGCTGTTGGACGCGCTGGCCGCACAGGGCTTCGACGAGCTCGTCGATGCGCTGGTCGCCGCAGACCTGGCCGGCGATCTCCCGTCGCGGCTGACCGTCTACGCCCACACCCACGTCGGCTTCGCCGTGGCGAACGGGGCGCTGATGGAGTTGATGTTCTCCCGGGACCTTCGTCCCGAGGCGTCCGGCGGTGACGCAGCCCGAGCCGCTGCCCGGTTCTTCGCCCTGGGCGCGCACATGCTGGGAGAGCCGGACCCCCGAGAGCTCGGGCCCCTGCCCTACCTGCTGGCAGCCACCCTCGAGGGGATCAGCTCGCTCGTGGCGCATGGCCGGCTGCCCGAGCAGCGGGTCGAGGAGGTCACGGCCGCGGCGGTGGAGTTCATGCTGCCCGCGATCCGCGACCAGCTCGACCGCGCCACCCCCACGGCCGACTGAGGCCCCCGGACCGTCCACCGCACATCGACGTCGCGTGCGGCGTGCACGGGGTCACCGCACACGGCCACCACCTGCGGGTCGACCACGCGGCCCGGGCCCACGCCCGGGCCTCCGCTGCAGCCGTGCAGCCCAGGACGCACCCGGTGACCCACCCCCACAGGGGCGACGCAGGCTGCCTCCCCGCGCGGCCCGAGTGCCCGACGGCATCTGTCACCGACGGCTGGACCGACGCACGAGGCGGGCCGCCCCAGCGGGACGACCCGCCTCTGCTCCTCTGTCGGGCAGACAGGATGTGGAGCTGCGACCCCATGACCCCCAGCCAGCAGCGGGGGGTCCGTCGTCGTCCGCACACGTCCCGTTTCCGCAGGTCAAGCGAGTCCCGCGTGCGAGGACGTCTGTCGCTGTGCGGGCTCGTCCAGACCGCGTTGCTGTACTGGTTGCTGTACTTCTGGGGGCTCGAGCCACCGGTCTCAAGCCACCCTCGACGGGGATCTGGCGGGATCCCCCTCGGGCCTCAGACGACCGTCTCCCACCCTGCGCCCGAGAACGGGGCCAGACCGCCCGCCACGTGACCGTCGAGACGCACGAGCAGGCGGAGGCGGACACCGACCTCGGGACCGTTGACCCGGACGACGGTGATGGTCGGGTCCGCGACGGAGTGCGCGTGGTCGAGGAGGACATCGGGCACCCAGCCCAGCCGTTGTCCGCTCGACTCGACGACGACGAGGGCTCGCGGGTTGGCGGGGTTCGATGGTTCTGGGACGAGAGTCAGCCGGTCACCTGGGCGCAGCATGCCCAGGACGGACTCAGCCCCGTCGACGTACCGGATCCCGTGCACCAGGAAGAAGCAGCGGGACGCGCCGTCCGCATCGACCTCCGGCTCGGGCAGCAGCATGATGCCGTCACCCGCGCGCTGACCACCCGATCGGGCCAGGACCTCGAGGGGTGAGGGAGCACCGCTGAGATCGAGCGCCGCCAAGAAGAGGGGGTGCTCCGGACGGCGAGGGTCCATGATCCGTTCGGCGAACAACGGGAAGAGCCCCTCGGAGCGGTACGAACGGGACACGTCGGCGAATCCCAGGAAAGGGCGGAACCCCTCGCGCCCCACTGCAGTCCGCAGGTAGTCGAACGAGTACTCGACGCTGTCCGCCCGGGCAGATGCCGCGAGGAAGCCGACCGGTCGGTAGAAGCCGTCGACGTCCTTCTCGGTGACCAGCAGCCGTCGGCGGCCCGTCTGGACTGGGTGCAACTGAGCAGTGAGGTCATCGACAGACATCGAGCACCCTTTCCCTGTTGAGGTGGAGCAGTTGCCTACAGAAGGTACGAGCAGGGTCTGACATTCGCGGAACGCCGGACAGCACATCGTCCACATCGGCAGTCGAGACACGCGCCAGGCGACCCGACCAGTGACGGCGGGCCTCTTCTCCTGCCTCGTCCAACGCCGCTGTGGCGAAGGCCGTCAGAGGGGTCTTGTGGCCGTCCTGGAACTTCCTGCCGTACGCCTTGTCGGCGAAGCGGACGAGGCGTACGGGTTCAGCCAAGATCTCCTGGCGTCGTGCCTCCGTCAGCGCTGAGCCCAGAGATGCGCCGTGGTCGTAGGACGGCGCCAGGGACACGCTCCCGTCCGCACGGACCAGCAGCGCCCAGTTCTCCTCGTGGCGGTCCAGGTTCGAGATCCACGCGTCGAAGACGAGGTAGCCCGCGAAGAGGCCGACTGCCGTCACGCCGGGGACGTCCCATCCGGCCGGCGGCATCACATCGAGGGACCGCAGCTTCCGGACCACGGTGGACACGGAGTGACCGACGTGGTTGCGCGGTGGCCGCAGACGGCCTTCGTGCACCTCGCGATACCGGTACCCGGGGACGTCCTGGAGCAGGATGGCCCCGTTCTGGAGGTCGAGGCCCGGTCCGGCCAGGTCCCTGCAGATGACTCCAGGCTCTCGACCCTCGCCCGTGTTCCGGAACGCGAGCTCGACGTCGGCGCACGGCAGCCCGATCAGTTCGGCCAGGCCTTGGGCGACCTTCTCGGCCCAGTCCTCTCCCTGGGGTTCAGAGGATCTTGTGGGGATCCGAGTCGCCTTGTAGAGCCAGCTGGCCCCACCGCCGTCCTCCAACCACCGGTTGGCACCGCTCCCCCGTGCTTCGAGCTGGAGGGTCGTCCACTCCGTGACGTCGACTTCCAGCGCCCTGGCCACGGGGAGAACGTAACCATCCGCCGGGGCCGGTAGCGGCCGCCGCGGCCACACCCGATGACGTTCCCCGATCACGAACGAGCCGACACCCGCCCGCTCTCCAGGTCCAGCGTGAGCAGCCCGTCGGCCTCGGCAGCCACGAGCACCCGCAGGGTGAACCGGCGTCTGCGCAGTGCGTGCACGGTGGTGGACGGGTCTATCGGAGAGCCACCTGCAGGTCGTGGTGCACGGCCTCCCGCGACGGCGACCGGCGACCGCGGGGGCGCCACGCGGGGTCCCCGCCGCTGCTGGCGGTGGTTTCGACGGTGCAGTGTCCGTCCCGCCGACACGGCACGAGGTCCCCGCTTCGGGGACCAGCCAGCCGGCCTCGTAGTCCAGCCGGTGTCCACACCGCAGGTGCGCCTCGTGCGGCACGAATGACCTCAGCTGCGCTTCTCGCCGAGCCCGAGGCCCCGGCCGATGATCTCCCGCATGATCTCGCTGGTCCCGCCGTAGATCCGCGCGATCCGGGCGTCGGCGTAGTCCCGGGCGATCGGGAAGTCGTGCACGTAGCCGTAGCCCCCGTGCAGCTGCAGGCAGGCGTCGACCACCCGCCCCAGCGACTCCGAGGCCCACAGCTTGACCATGGCCGCGTCCTGCGGCCACAGCTCGCTGCGCACGTGCGCAGCCAGGCACCCGTCGACGAAGGCCTGGGTGACCTCGACCTCGGTGGCGCAGTCGGCCAGGGAGAATCGGCTGTTCTGGAAGGTCCCGACGGCCTGCCCGAACGCCTCCCGCTGGGTGACGTAGGCCAGCGTCCGGTCGACCACGCCACGGGCGCTGGCCACGTTGCCGATCGCGATCGACAGCCGCTCCTGCGCCAGGTTGCGGGTCAGGTACCGGAAGCCCTGGCCCTCCTCCCCCAGCCGGTTCGCCACCGGCACGACTGCGTCGTCGAAGAAGAGCTCGCAGGTGTCCTGGGCCTTCATGCCCATCTTGTGCAGCGTGCGGCCCCGGGTGTATCCCTCGGCCCCGTTCTCCACGACCAGCAGGCTGAGGTCGCCGTGCGTGCCGGCGGTCCCGGTGCGGACGACGGTGATGACCAGGTCGGCGTTCAGGCCGTTGGTGATGAACGTCTTGGACCCCGACACCCGGTAGACGTCGCCGTCGCGGGTCGCCCGGGTGCCCACCCCGGCCAGGTCCGAGCCGGCCCGCGGCTCGCTCATCGCGATCCCCAGCACGAGTGCGCCCGAGGCCACCCCGGGCAGCCACCGCGCCCGCTGCTCCTCGGTGCACAGGTCCAGCAGGTAGGGCAGTGCGACGTCGTTCTGCATGGTGAAGCTCAACGAGAACGCATTCAGCCCGCGCCGGGAGGACTCCTCGTTGAGCACCGCGTTGAATCGGAAGTCCTCGGTGCCCCTACCGCCGCGGGCCTCGGGGACGGCAAGGCCCAGGAACCCCAGCTCCCCGAGTCGGTCGAACACGGGGCGCGGCACCCGGCCGGCAGGACGGTGCGTCGCACGGTGTCTCCCAGGGGTCGGTCGGTGGGGACGGCGGTCAGACGACGCCGTCGTGGTGCAGCCGGGCGATGTCGTCCTCGGCCAGGTGCAGCAGGTCGCGCAGCACGGCGTCGGTGTCCTCACCGAGCTCGGGGGCGGGTCCGGGCAGGGTCACGGGTGAGTCCGAGAGCTGCAGCGGGCTGCCGAAGACCGTCGACCGGCGGTCGCCCTCACCGGTCTCGGCGAGCATCCCGCGGTCGCGGAGCACCGGGTCGGTGAGCACCTGGCGCAACGTGCGCACCGGGGCCGCCGGGATGCTGGCCTGCTGCAGGAGCCCCAGGGCGGTGTCGGCGTCCAGGCCAGCGGTCCAGGCGGCCACCGCGGCGTCGACGTCGTCCATCCGAGCGACCCGCCCGGCCGGGGTGGCCAGCACGGGGTCGGCGGCGAGGTCGTCGCGGCCCATCAGCGCGCACAGCGCCGACCAGTGCACCGGCCGCAGGCAGAGCACCGCCAGCCAGCCGTCGGCCACCGGGTAGACGTTGTACGGGCACACCGACAGGCCGCCGTGCCGGTTGCCGGTGCGCTCGGGGAACTCGCCGTCGGCCTCCAGCAGGCCGGCGATGTTCGAGGCCAGGCTGGGCAGCACGGCGTCCTGCATGGCGACCTCGACGTGCTGGCCGCGGCCGGTCCGGGTGCGCTGGAACAGCGCGGCGAGCACCGCGGCGGCGAGGTGGCTGCCGGCCGCGAAGTCGACGACGGCGGCACCGGCCTTGACCGGCGGGCCCTCCGGGAAGCCGGTGGAGGACAGCACCCCGGACACCGCCTGCACGGTGATGTCCATGCCGCGCAGCCCCTCGGCCGCGGGGTGCCGGCCGTAGGCGCGACCGGAGGCCAGCACCAGCTCGGGACGACGGGCGTGCAGCACGTCCCAGCCCAACCCGAGCCGGTCGAGCACGCCGGGGGCGAAGTTCTCGACCACGACGTCGGCGCGGTCGACCAGGTCGAGGAACAGCTCGTGCCCGCGGGGGGTCTTGAGGTCCAGCCGCACGCCCTGCTTGCCGGCGTTGAGCAGCAGGAACGCAGCGCCGGAGGAGGCGCCGTCGCCGCGCCAGCGCAACGATTCCCCGCCGGGCGGCTCGATCTTCAGCACCGTCGCCCCGAGGGAACGCAGCAGGTGCGTGCAGTACGGACCGGCATACACCTGACCGAGGTCGAGCACGACGATCCCGTCCAGCGCGGGTGCGCTCATCCCGTGGCCCCCCGCAGCACGTCTCGGCCGTCGCCGACGGGGCAGTCGTGCACGTACACACCGGTGACTGTCACGGTCCCCCACCTCGCAGAACGGCCTGACCTTTCGAATGACAGACGAAGCGTGCCAGACTCCGGCCCATCTGCACCAGCGGTGGGTCCCGGCGGGTCGCCGACCCCCGCGCGATCCGGAGGACCAGCCGATGACGCACCCCACCGCCACCCCGCAGGCCCCCCGGTCGGTGCTCCGGGTCGGCAACTGCTCGGGCTACTTCGGCGACCGCCCGCAGGCGCTGCGGGAGATGCTCGAGGGCGGCCCGCTGGACGTGCTGACCGGGGACTACCTGGCCGAGCTGACGATGCTGATCCTGTGGAAGACCGGTCGCCGTCCGGGCGGGGTCGGGTACGCACCGACCTTCCTGGCCCAGATGGAGGACACCCTCGGGCTGTGCCTGGACCGCGGCACCAAGGTCGTGGTCAACGCCGGCGGGCTGGACCCGCGCGGGCTGGCCGAGAAGCTGACCGAGCTCGCAGCCCGGGTGGGCATCGGCGCGCGGATCGGCTGGGTCGAGGGCGACGACCTGCTGACCCGGCTGCCCGAGCTGACCGCGGCCGGCGAGACGTTCCCGCACCTGGAGGACGGCCGCCCGCTCGCCGAGACCGGGGCGCCCGCCGTCACCGCGAACGCCTACCTGGGCGGCTGGGGCATCGCCGAGGCGCTGCGCCGGGGCGCCGACGTCGTCGTCACCGGCCGGGTCACCGACGCCGCCCTGGTGGTCGGCCCGGCGGCCTGGGCTTTCGACTGGGCCACCGACGACTGGGACCGGCTCGCCGGCGCGGTCGTCGCCGGGCACGTGCTGGAGTGCGGCACCCAGGCCACCGGGGGCAACTTCTCCTTCTTCCAGGAGGTCCCCGACCTGCTGCACCCCGGCTTCCCGATCGCCGAGATCGCCCCCGACGGCTCCAGCGTCATCACCAAGCACCCGGGCACTGGCGGCGCGGTGACCGTGGAGACCGTCACCGCCCAACTGCTCTACGAGATCGCCTCCCCCGCCTACGCCAACCCCGACGTGGTCACCCACTTCGACACCGCCGAGGTCTCTCAGCAGGGCCCGGACCGGGTCGCGATCACCGGCGTCGTCGGGTCGCCCCCGCCGCCGACTCTGAAGGTCTGCGTCAACCAGGAGGGCGGCCACCGCAACACGGTGGCCTTCGGCCTCACCGGTCTGGACGTCGAGGCCAAGGCCGACCTGGCGCTGCGCGGCTTCCTGGCACACTTCGATGGCGGCCCCACCCGCCCGGCGGTGATCGACTCCCGCGTCGTGCACGGCCGGCCCGAGGACGCCGTCACCAACGCCGACGCCGTCTCCCAGCTCGTGATCACCTGCAAGGACGCCGACCCCGCCGTCGTCGGCCGTCCGGTGTTCGACGCCGCGAACCGGCTGGCCCTGGCCAGCTACCCCGGCACGTACCTGGAGAACGCCGGCCGCTCCGCCCGGGCCTTCGGCGTCTACGTCCCCACCGTGGTCGACCGCACGCGGGTGCCGGTGTCGGTGTATGTCGACGACGAGGGTCCGACCACACCGCCAGAGCCGGCCAGCACCGCCCCGCTGAGCAGCACCCCGCCCGTGGACCCGCCCTCCCCCGCCGTCGACGGGGACCTGGTCGAGACCCCGCTCGGTGCGCTCGTCGGGGCCCGCTCCGGGGACAAGGGCGGCAACGCCAACATCGGGGTCTGGACCTGGTCCGACGTCATCCACGACTGGTTGTCGGCTCACCTGACCACCGGCCTGCTGCGCGAGCTGCTGCCCGAGGCCGCCGACCTGACCGTCGACCGGTACCCGCTGCCCCGGCTCCGGGCGCTGAACTTCGTCGTCCACGACCTGCTCGACGACGGTGTCGCGGCGACCACCCGACCCGACCCGCAGGCCAAGGGGCTGGGCGAGTTCCTGCGCTCGCGCACCGTCCACGTGCCCCCCTCCGTGCTGGCCGCGGCCACGCGCCCGGCACCCGGCCGCGCCATGGGCTGACCCCAGGCCACCCGTGGACCCCGCGTCGGCTCAGCCCGCGGGGTCGCGGCGTCGCGAGACCAGGCTGCGGGTCAGCTCGTCGCGGTGCTCCGGGGCTGCGACGGCGACCAGCCGCCGGGCCCGCTGCGTCTCGGTGGCGCCGGTCAGGTGGGCGGTGCCGTGCTCGGTGACCACCGCGTCGACGTCCACGCGGCCGGTGCTGACCACCGGGGAGCCGAGTTGCGCGCGGATGGTGGAAGCGCCGCCGGACGTGGAGCGCAGCGCGATCACCGAGCGGGCGCCGGTGAGGCTGGCGGCCCGGCTGAAATCGACCTGCCCGCCTACAGCCCCGACGTGCACGCCGCGACGGACCTCGGCACCGACCTGGCCGAGCAGGTCGACCTCGATCGCGGAGTTGACCGCGACCAGGGAGCGCAGCCGCGACAGCACAGCCGGATCGTGGGTGTAGCTGGCGGCCCGGAAGCGCACCGGGTGGTCGGCCAGCCCTCGGTAGAGCGAGGAGGACCCGAGCGCAGCGCCGGTGACCACGAGGCCGGGGTCGATCTCCTTGCGGGCGCCGGTGACCACGCCGCGCTCGACCAAGTCCAGCACGCCGTCAGTGATCATCCCGCTGTGCACGCCGAGGTCGCGATGCCCGGCCAGCGCCTCGAACACGGCGCCCGGGAGCGAGCCGACGCCCAGCTGCAGGGTGTCGCCGTCATCGACCAGTTCGGCGACGTGCGCGGCGATCTGCCGTTCGACGTCGTCGGGGGCCCGGACCGGCGCCTCGCGCAGTGGTCGGTCGGTGTACACGACGGCGGCGAAGGCGCTCAGCGGCAGCCGGGCAGTGCCTGCGGTGGCCGGCATCTGCGCGTTGACCTCGGCGACAAGAGTGCGGGTGTGCGGGATCGCGTCGGCGACGTACTCGACCCCGATGCCCAACGACACTGTGCCGTCGACATCCGGCGGGGAGACCTGCAGCAGCCCGAGGTCGTGCGGCAGCGCGCCGCGGGCGAAGAGCCGGGGCAGCGCGGAGTAGTGGCAGGGCACGACCTCGAGCCGGCCCGCGACGGCCAGCCGGCGCAGCTCCCCGAGCCCGCCGTAGGACAGCACGGTGAGCTCGGGCGGCGGGTCGGCCAGCCGCGGGTTCCAGGTCAGCCCGATGAAGGCGCGCAGCGGCCCGATCCCGTCCATCTGGTCCAGCAGCGCATCGACCAGCGGTTCGGGCTCAGCCGGGCCTTGGCCCCACCAGACGCCGTCCCCGGGTCGGAGCAGCCGGGCGAAGTCGATCAACCGTCGACCCGGAGGGCCGGGACGAGCCCCGCGAGCGGGGACATCAGTAGCTCCGGGGCAGGCCGAGCACGTGCGAGCCCAGGAAGTTGAGCACCATCTCCTGGCTCAGCGGGGCGATCTTGAGCAGCCGGGCCTCCCGGAAGTAGCGGCCCACGTGGTACTCCTCGGAGTAGCCCATCCCGCCGTGGGTCTGCACCGCGCGGTCGGCGGCCTCGAAGCCGGCGTCGGCGCACAGGTACTTGGCGGTGTTGGCCTCCCGGGCGCACGGCAGGCCATGGTCGTAGAGCCAGGAGGCCTTGCGCAGCACCAGCTCGGCTGCGTCCAGGCGGGCCAAGGAGTCCGCCAGCGGGAACTGGATCCCCTGGTTCATCCCGATCGGGCGGCCGAACACCTCGCGCTCGTTGCCGTAGCGGACCGCCCGGTCCAGGGCGACCCGGCCGAGCCCCAGGGCCTCGGCAGCGACCAGCATCCGCTCGGGGTTCAGCCCGTCGAGGATGTAGGAGAAGCCCTTGCCCTCCTCGCCGATGCGGTGCTCCTCGGGGATCCGCAGGTCGTCGATGAAGAGCTCGTTGGAGCTGACGGCGTTGCGGCCGATCTTCTTGATCGGCCGGACGTCGACGTGCGCGCGGTCCAGGTCGGTGAAGAACAGGGTGAGCCCGTCGGTCTTCCGCGGGGAGTCCTCGAACTTCGCCGTACGGGTGAGCAGCAGGATCTTCTCGGACTCCATCGCCTTGGAGATCCAGACCTTGCGCCCGTTGACCACGTAGTCCGAACCGTCGCGCTTGGCAAAGGTGGTGATCTTCGTGGTGTCCAGGCCGGCCCCCGGCTCGGTGACGCCGAAGCAGACGTGCAGGTCGCCGTTGACGATGCGCGGCAGGTTCTCCTGCTTCATCTCCTCCGACCCGTGCACGATCACGGGGTGCATGCCGAAGATCGACATGTGGATAGCGCTGGCGGCGTTCATGCCACCACCGGACGCGGAGACGCCCTCCAGCAGCAGGGTGGCCTCGGTGATCCCCAGGCCGTGCCCGCCGTAGGCCTCGGGCGTCGTCATGCCCAGCCAGCCACCGGAGGCGAAGGCCTCGTAGAACTCGGTGGGGAACTCGTGCGCCTGGTCCTTCTCCATCCAGTACGTGTCGTCGAACTGTGCGGCCAGCTCGGCCACGGCCTTCCGGATCGTCGTCTGGTCCTCGGTGAGGTCGAAGTCCACGGTGCGCCTCCTGCGATCGACGGTCGAACCACCGCAAGTTAACATTGGTCAGACCGAATAGACAGGCAAGCTGCAAGCCGACGGACAGCGGGACGGCCTGTTGCCTCCCTCGATCCGGTCGGTGGGCGGGGAGATGGGCGGCGACGGCTCGTATGCTCTCGGTCTGACCATTGGCGGAGAGGCGGGTCCCATGCCGGAGCCGACGACGGACCCGGGGCCCGCGGCCCGGACCCCCATCCGGCTGATGCCGATCCAGGTGCCCAAGGCCTCGGACGTGCTGGCCGACGACCTGCGGGAGCGCATCCTGCGCTCGGAGTACCCGGAGGGCACCGCCCTCCCGCCCGAGCGCGAGCTGGTCACCCAGACGCACATGAGCCGCACCACGGTCCGGGAGGCGCTCCGCATCCTCGAGGTGCAGGGGCTGGTGCGGATCAAGACCGGCCGGAGCGGTGGTGCCTTCGTGCGGCGCCCCGGCCAGGAGTCGGTGGCCAACACCGTGGACCTGCTGATCCGCGGCCGGCACATCCGGATGGTCGCCCTGCTGGAGACCCGCGAGGGCATCGAGCCGGTCTGCGCGCAGCTCGCCGCCAAGTACCGCACCGAGGAGGACTTGGACCGCCTCGAGGCGGCCAACGCCGCGATCTCGGTCGACACCGGGTCGCTGGAGGACTTCCTGCAGGCCAACGTCGACTGGCACGTCGCGGTCGCGCAGGCCAGCCACAACGAGCTGCTGACCGGCTTCATGCTCGCGCTGTCCCGGGCGATCTACGCCTCCACCGACAACAAGGGCTTCATCGACGCCGAGGTGCGCGGACACACCGTGCACGCGCACCGCACGATCACCCAGGCCATCCGGGACCGCGACCCCGAGGCCGCCGTCCGCCGGATGAACCGGCACGTGCACGCCTATGCCGAGGCCGTGCTCGAGGTGGAGGACCGGACCGAGATCGACGTCCCCTGACCTGCTCGTCCCCTGCCCGTGACCGACCGGTCAGCGGCCGCGCCACTCCGGTGGGCGCTTCTCCCGGAGGGCGGTGACCCCCTCGACGACGTCCTCGGTCGTCAGTGCCAGGGCCAGCTGACCCTGCAGGAGCGCCAGCGCGCCGTCCAACGGGAGGTCCTGGGTGGCCGCCAGCGCCTCCTTGCCCAGCCGCATCAGCAGCGGCGATCGGGACGCGATGTGACCGACCCAGGCGTCCAGCTCGGCGTCGAAGTCCTCCGCGGTCCAGACCGCGTTCACCACGTGCAGGTCGCGGGCCTCCTCGGCGGTCATCAGCCGACCGGTCATCATCAGCTCGTTGGCCTTGGCCCGCGGCACGCTGCGGTAGATCAGCGCCGAGATCATGAACGGGAAGACCCCGACGTCGATCTCCGGGCAGCCCATCCGGACGCCGGCCCTGGCCACCAGCAGGTCGCAGGCCAGCGCGAGACCGAAGGCGCCGGCCAGCAGGTCGCCGTCCGCGGCGCAGACCACCGGCTTGCCCAGGTCGCGGAGCAGCCGGAACAGTCGGGGGAAGCGGTCCAGCCCGGTGTACTTGTCGATCGGCGTGCGGGTGCCGGAGAACGTCTTGAGGTCTCCCCCGCTGGAGAAGACCCGGGTCCCGGTCGACGCCAGCACGACCACCCGGACGGCCTCGTCGCGCCGGGCCTGCTCGAGCCGGGCCAGCAGCTGGTCGAGCAGGGCGTCGGTCAGTGCGTTGCGGGTGGCGGGGTCGTCGAGCACCATCCGAGCGACCCCACGGTGGTCGACGGCGTACTGGACCAGGACGTCGGACACGGTGCTCCTCAGCTCGGTTCTCTGGTCAGGACTCTCGGGGGGGCCTGAGCACGTGCCCCCGGGGGGCGGTGTCACGCGCTCGCCGCGTCCCGTTCCGCCACCAGGTCGGCGAAGGCCAGGATGGCCTGGCACTGCTTGTAGGACGCGTCGTCCTGCATCTTCCCGTCGACCATCGACGCACCGGTCCCGTCGGCCAGGGTCTCCACGACCCGGCGGGCCCAGGCGACCTGGTCGGCGTCGGGGGTGAAGACGGTGCGAGCGACCTCGATCTGGACCGGGTGCAGGCTCCAGGCACCGATGCAGCCCATCACGTAGGCGTTGCGGAACTGGTCCTCGCAGGCCACCACGTCGGCGATGTCGCCGAAGGGCCCGTAGTAGGGGTGGATGCCGGCCATCCG
This sequence comes from Geodermatophilus sp. Leaf369, assembly GCF_001424455.1. NCBI lineage: Bacteria > Bacillati > Actinomycetota > Actinomycetes > Geodermatophilales > Geodermatophilaceae > Geodermatophilus > Geodermatophilus sp. Leaf369. Next base: position 201,775 of record NZ_LMQA01000005.1, read on the forward strand.
GCACGCGTCGACCATCCGGGCGATCGTGTAGTGCCACAGGTCCTGCTGCGCGGTCGCCCGGCGGCCGTGCACGTCGCCGTCGACTGCGTCGGTGCGCACCAGGTAACCGGGGTGTCCCCCACCGACCGCCGTGGTCTTCATCTGCCGGTCGGCGGCCAGGTCGGCCGGGCCCAGCGAGACGCCCTGCAGCCGGGGGCTCGCGATGCAGATCTCCTCGACGTTGGCGACGCCGCGCGCCGTCTCCAGGATGGCGTGCACCAGCACCGGGCGCGTCAGGCCCGCCTTGGCCTCCAGCTGGGCGACCAGCCGGTCGACGAACTGGATGTCCTCGGGCCCCTCCACCTTGGGGATCATCAGCACGTCGATCCGGTCGCCCACCTCGGTCACCAGCCGGGTGACGTCGTCGAGGAACCAGGGTGAGTTCAGGGCGTTGACCCGCGACCACAGGGCCGTCGTCCCGAGGTCGGCGGTGCGGGCGAACTGCACCAGGCCCTCGCGGGCCGCCTCCTTGCGGGAGGCCTGGACGGCGTCCTCGAGGTTGCCCAGGAGCACGTCGACCCGCGGGGCGAGGCCGGGCAGCTTGGCGACCATCTTCTCGTTCGAGGGGTCGAAGAAGTGGAGCATCCGGGAGGCGACCGGGGGGATGGTCCGCAGCGGCGCGGGGGCGCCGACGGCCAGGGGCTGGAAGAAGTCACGGGGGCTGCGCACGGGGTCGGGTCTCCACGTCGTCGGGGGCTCGTCGTGGTTGTATCCAAACGCTGTTCGTATTTCTTGTCGAGCTGGAGGACCCCTCGTGTCGGACATGACGTGGAAGACGGCCATCGCCGAGGTGCAGGTGGACGACGTGGTGGTCCGCGGCCACCGGCTCAGCGAGCTGGTCGGGTCGGTGACGTACAGCGACATGGCGTTCCTGCTCATCCGCGGCTCGCTGCCCAGCGACCCCGAGCGCGCCACGCTCGAGGCGATCCTGGTCAGCCTGGCCGACCACGGGATCTCGCCGTCCTCGATCGTCGCCCGGACCCTGGCCTCCTGCGGCACCCCGGTGCAGGCCAGCATCTCCGGGGCGCTGCTGAGCATCGCCGACTGGCACGGCGGCTCCGGCGAGGAGGTCGCCCAGCTGCTGACGTCGTTGGCCACCGACGACGAGGCCGCCCTCGGCGAGGCCTGCTCGACCCTCGTCCGGGAACGGAAGAGCCGCCGCGAGCAGGTCCCCGGCTTCGGCCACCCCCAACACACCGACGGCGACCCCCGGGCCCGCCAGCTGCTGCGCATCGCGACCGAGCACGGCGTCGCCGCCATGTACTGCACCGCCCTGGCGACCTTGGGCGCGGTGCTGGCCGACACCACCGGCCGGGAGTCCCTGCGGCAGCCCAACGTCACCGGTGCGATCGCCGGCATCCTGCTGGACCTGGGCTTCCCGTGGACGGCGGTGCGCGGGGTGGTGATGTCGGCCCGGAGCCTGGGGCTCACCGCACACGTGGTGGAGGAGCTGGAGCAGGGCAACAAGTGGCGGCACGTCTCCAGCGAGGACGTCGAGTACACCGGGCCGCCGGCCCCGGCGGTCTGAGGGTGGTCGCCCCCCGCCCGCGGGGCCGCCCGCGCGCCGGGGAGGACCGCAGCGAGGTCCGGATCGCCGAGATCACCGACGCCGCCGCCCGGCTCTTCGCCGAGCGGGGGTACGACGCCACCTCGGTGCAGGACGTCGGCGAGGCCGTGGGCATGCGCAAGGGCAGCCTCTACCAGTACATGGACAGCCGTGAGGACCTGCTGTTCTGGGTGCTCCGGCGCAACCACGAGCAGCTGCGCGCGCACACGACCGCCGCCCTCGGGAGGGTGCCGGACCCGGCGGCGGGGATCGCGGCCTTCGTCGGCGCCCACGTCGGGCACGTGCTGGACAACGCCGCCCTGTCCGCGCTGTACGCGCAGCGCTTCGCCACCCTGGAACGGCAACCGGCGCTGCGGTCCGAGATCCTCGCCCTCCGGCGGGACTACGAGGGCCTGCTCGTCGACCTCCTGCTCCGCGGGCAGTCCGCCGGTTGCGTCGCGCCCGACCTGGACCCCTCGCTCACCGCCCGGTCGTTGCTGGCGATGTGCAACGCCGCCCACCTGTGGGCCGGCGACGCCGACCACCACGCCGTCGTCGCCCACCACGTGCGGCTGGCCGGCCGCGCCGTCGCTCCCCCCGGGGGTCAGTGATCCGGGGTGGGGCCTGACAGGGCGCCGGTCACCACCTGCGCCATGCTCGTCAGCGCCCCGTCCAGGTCGAAGTGCTCGGGGTCGAGCAGCCACTGGAAGGCGATGCCGCGGAAGGCACCCACCCAGACGCCCGCCAGGGCCCCGGTGTCCACCGACGCCGCGACCGACCCCTCCGCGATCCCCCGCCGCAGCAGCCGCTCGATCGTGGCCCGGTGCTGGCGGTGCATGTCGGCGACCCGCTCACGGATCTCCGGCACCAGCACCAACGACTCGAACAGGATCGAGTAGAGCGCCCGCATGTGGGTGGGCACCGTGTGCACGTTCTGCCGGGTCCGCTCCAGCACCAGCGTGAGCGCGGCGGGGACGTCGAGCTGGTCCAGCTCGGGGTCCAGCCGGTCCTCGCTCCACTGGATGAAGTGCCGCTCCAGCAGGTGCCAGAGCAGGTTCTCCTTCGATCCGAACCGGCCGGTCACCAGGCCACGGCTGTACCCGGCCCGCTCGCCGATGGCCACCAGCGTCGAGCGCTCGTACCCGCGCTCGGCGATCAGGTCCACCGCGGCCTGCAGGAGCCGGCGGGTGGACATGTCCGACCGCTCCTGCTGCCCGTTCTGGCCCGACGACCGGCCACTCACCTGATCACCCCAGCAGCTGCGGACGCAGCAGCGCCTGCCACTGCGCGACGCCCTCACGGACCGCCTCGGCCGGACGGGCCGCGACCTTCTCCGCCCGCTCCACTGCGCGGGCGTCGGCCTCGGCGTCGGCACACAGCTCGGTGACCAGTCCGATCTCCCGGGCCCGGGCCGCGTCCACCGGCTCGGCGCTGAAGGCGAGGTCGTAGGCGGCCCGGGCCCCGACCAGCGCCGTCTGGCCGGCCATCAGAGCCGACGGGAAGAACCCCGCCCGCAGCTCCGGCAGACCGAACGTCGCCCCCTCCGAGGCGATCACCAGCGGGCACGCGGCGAGGATGGCCAGACCGGCCCCGAAGGCCGGCCGCCGGACCACGGCGGCCCAGTGGACTGGAGAGCTCAAGAGCACGTCCACCACGTCGTCCACGGCGCGCCCGCTGGTCTCCAGCTCCTTCAGGTCGGCACCGGCACAGAAGGCCGGGCCCTCGGCGGCGAGCACTGCGGAGCGGACGCCGGAGGAGACCATCGCCTCGACGGCGCTCCGGAGGTCCGCGGCCAGCTCGGAGTTCACCGCGTTGCGCTTGGCCCCCCGCGTCAGCGTCAACCGGGCGACGCCCTCGGACAGGTCGTCGACCTCGACCAGGCTCACGGCGCGTTCAGAGCTCGCGACGCATGCGCTCGACGGTGGGCGCGAGCTCGGGACGCCAGTTCCCGCCGTCCCCGGCGACGAGGAAGGTGTCCACCCCGAGCTCCCGGTAGGCGGCCAGGGTCTTCATGACCCTGTCCTCCGTGCCGACCAGCGCAGCGGCGTTCCCGAGCCCGTGCAGCGCGGCGACGATGCCCATCCAGAGGCAGTCGTCGTGCTCCTCCCCCGCGCGGGCGACCGCGAGCTGGCGGTTGCGGCCGGCGTCCTGGGCGTGGTCCCGGTCGGTGACACCGGCGCCCTTGGCGAGGTACTTCTGGTAGGCCGGGTCGGCCTTGGCGGTCGCCCAGGCCTGCTCGTCGGTGTCGGCGACGTAGAGCCGCAGGCTCAGGCTGATCCGGGGGCGGGGGCGCCCGAAGCTCGCGGCCTTCTCCTCGATCGCCCGGATGCGCTGACCGACCTCGGCCAGCGGCTCGCCCCACAGCATGTAGACGTCCGCGCGCGCGGCACCGAAGGTCAGCGCCGCGTCACTCGCCCCGCCCATGTGCACCCGGATCTGCGGGTCGTGCATCTCGTTGGGGCGGACGTCCTCGACCTTGTAGAACTCGCCCTCGTGCGACCAGGGCTCGGTGGCCGTCCAGGTGCGGCGCAGCAGGTCGACGTACTCGTCGGCCCGGCGGTAGCGGTCGTCGTGGCCGAGGTAGTCGCCCTCTCGGTACTGGTCCCCGGGCGCCCCGCCGTTGATCACGTGCACGTCCACCCGGCCGCCGGACACCAGGCTCATGGTGGCCAGCTCACGTGCCGCCACCGTCGGCTGCACGACGCCCGGGCGGTGCGCGATGAGCACGTTGAGCTGGTCGGAGTGGGTCAGGGCGGTGGAGCCCAGGACGATGCCGTCGGGACCGAAGCTGTGGTAGCCGATCAGCACCCGGTCCAGCCCGGCCACCTCGTCGACGCTGCGCTGGACGTCGGCCAACGTGGGGCCGTGCTCGGTCGGGGTGAGGTAGCTGTAGACCTCGAGGGGACGGGGAGAAGACATCGGTGGCTCCTTGTTGTTGGCTGACAAACACATTGACGAGCTACGACGCGACCCGGCGGGGCGCACCCCACCGTGCCGGCTCAGAGGAAGGGCAGACCGCCGTCGTCGAGGGCGGTGCTCGAGCTGTAGAGCTGCACCCGGAAGTCCCGGGCGTTGGTCATCTGGCGCTGCGAGGCCTCGCGGGCGCGGTCGGCGTCCCGGGCCTCGACCGCCTCGACCAGCTCCACGGACTCGGCCAGGAACACCCGCCACCGCTCCGGGTAGTGCAGCGTGGTCGAGGCCAGGCCCAGCACGCGCCGGTGGACCCCCTCCAGGGTCTCCAGCAGCGTCTGGTTGTGGCTGGCGGCCCAGATGCCGAAGTGGAAGGCGTGCGCCAGCCGGGGTCGACCGTCGGTGTCCTCGTCGTCCAGGGCCTGCATCTCCCCGACCGACCGACGCAGCCGGGCCAGGTCCAGGTCGGTCCGACGCAGGGCCGCAGCGTGCGCGGCGGCTGCCTCGAGCGCGATCCGGACCTCGTAGATCTCCAGCACGTCCTCGGGCCGGAGCACCCGGACGCGCATGCCCCGCTCGTGCCGTTCGATGAGCCCCTCGTGACCGAGCCGGCTCAGCGCCTCCCGGACCGGGGTGCGGCTGACGCCGTACTCACGGGCGAGGGTGCCCTCCACCAGTACCGACCCGGGGGCCAGCTGACCGTCCACGATCTGGGCGTGCAACCGGTCGTACAGGGTGGCGTCCTCGGCCACCGTGCTCTTCTCCGACACCGGGACCTCCCCCTGGGCGTACCTCACGGACGTCGTCGTCCCCGTCGGAGGAGGATCCCACCCGCGAACCGCCGCCGTGCCCGCCGGGGGCGTCACGGTGCGATCCCCAGGAACGCCTCGACCACCCTCGGGTCGTCGGCCACCTGCTCGACCGGACCGGTCAGCGTGATCGAGCCCTGGTCGAGCACGTAGGCCCGACTGGCCACCCCGAACGCCGCCGCGGCGTTCTGCTCGACCATGAGGATCGACAGTCCCTGGGCGGCGATGTCCCGGATGGCCTCGACCACCTGGTCCACCAGCGCCGGGGACAACCCCATGGACGGCTCGTCGAGCATGAGCGTGGTCGGGTCGGCCATCAGCGCGCGACCGAAGGCGAGCATCTGCTGCTCCCCGCCGCTGAGCAGGCCGGCCGCGCCCTTCCGCCGGTCGGCCAGCACCGGGAACATCGTCAACACCCGGTCCAGCAGCTCGGCCGTGCGCGCCTTGGAGCGCACCCCGTAGGCACCCTGCAGGAGGTTGTCCTCGACGCTGAGCGGACCGAAGACGTGCCGCCCCTCGGGCACCTGGACCAGCCCGGAACGGGCGATCCGGTGCGCCTGCTGACCGGTGACGTCGACCCCGCCGGCCAGCACCCGCCCGGCGGTCAGCGGGACCAGGCCGCTCACCGCGTTGAGCAGGGAGCTCTTGCCCGCCCCGTTGGGACCGACGACGACCACCACCTCGCCGTCCTCCACCCGCAGGTCGACGCCCCGGACGGCGTGCACCGCCCCGTGGTGGACGTCGACACCGACGACCTCCAGGGCGGTCACGCCGCACTCCCCAGGTAGGCCTGGCGCACCTCGGGCAGCGCCGCCGTCGCGGCCGGTTCCCCCTGGGCGAGCAGCCGCCCGAAGTTCAGCACCACCAGGTGGTCGCTGAGGGCCAGCAGCAACCGCAGGTCGTGCTCGATCACGAGCATGCTCAGCCCGTCGGAGTTGAGGTCGGTGAGCACGGCGGCGATCTCCTCCCGTTCGGCGCGGTTCATGCCCGCGACCGGTTCGTCGAGCAGCAGCAGCCGCGGTCCGGTGGCCAGCGCGCGGGCGATCTCCACCCGTCGCTGGGTCCCGTACGGCAGTGCCGACGGCGCCTCGTCCCGGACGTCGAGCAGGTCCAGGCGCTCCAGGGCCGCGTCGCACGCAGCGTCGGAGGGCAGCTTCTCCCCGCGCCCGACGCGCCAGCGGCGACGGCTCCCGTCCTGTTCGGCGGCCAGCCGGACGTTGTCCCGCACGCTGAGCTCGGGGATCAGCCGGATGCCCTGGAAGGTGCGCACCAGGCCCTTCCGTCGCAGCACGTGCGGGCGCACCGTGGACACGTCCTCGCCGTCGAAGGTGATCCGGCCCGACGTGAGGTCCGCGGTGCGGGTGACGGCGTTGACGGTGGTGCTCTTGCCCGAGCCGTTGGGCCCGACCATGCCGACCAGCTGGCCGGACTCCACCGCGAAGCTGACCCCGTCGACGGCCTTGACCCCGCCGAAGTGCACCCGGACGTCGTCCAGTTCCAGGCGGCTCATCGGGTGACCTCCTCGGTCGCGGCAGGGCTGGGCGCAGGTGACGTGGAGACGGCCGGTGGCTTCCGGCGGCGCACCCGGCGCCAGGCCCAGGAGAACAACCCGGCGAGCCCGTCGGGGCGGTAGACCACGACGACGAGCACGACCACCGCCTGCAGGATCAGGTTCCAGGAGCCGGCCGCGGACAGGTAGATCGGCAGTGCGGCCACCAGGACCCCGCCCAGCAGCGGACCCACCCAGTGCAGGGCGCCGCCGACGACGAGCACCGTCAGGGAGGAGACGACGACGCTGAAGCTGATGTCGGTGGGACCGAAGACCCCGAAGCTCGAGGTCTGCACGAACCCGGCCGTCCCGGCGATCACCGCGCTGGCCACGAACGCCCGCGCCTGGGTGGACCGGACGTCGACCCCGACCGAGGCCGAGAGCACCTCGTCGTGCCGGAGCGCGGCGATCGACCGGCCGGCCGCTGAGCGCTGGGTCAGCCAGACCAGCACCACGACCCCGATGACCAGGGTGAACATCTCCCCCTGGAGCAGCACCCGGGGGATGCCGAACAGCCCCTGGGCGCCACCGGTGTAGGTCGGCCAGGACTGGGCCAGGGACTGCACGAAGAGCGTGAGCGCCAGGGTGGCCATGGCCAGGTAGAGGTAGCGGAGCCGGGTGAGCACCGGGGTGACCAGCACCGCGACGACCCCGGTGGCCACGAGGACGGCCAGCAGCACCAGGTAGCGGTGCAGACCGTCCTCCAGCAGGTTCGCCGTCAGGTAGCCGCCGACGGCGTAGAAGCCGACGGTCGCGAAGGAGAACACCCCGGACCGCAGCGCCACGTGGACGCTGTACCCGAGCAGGGTGAGCACGGAGATGCTGCGCAGCAACGGCGCGTTGGCCGCCAGGAACTCGGTCATGCGCGCTGCCACCCCCGCCCGGCGATGCCCTGCGGGCGGACGAGCAGGAAGGCGATGATCAGTCCGAAGACGACAACGTCGCGCAGGTCGGAGACCCAGTAGGCGACGACGGCGGTCTCGATGACGGCGAGGGCGACCGCGGCCAGGACCGTGGCCCCGATGCTGCCGACCCCGGCGATGATGATCACCGCGAAGGCCTTGAACAAGAGCGACTCCCCCATGGTGGCGTCGACGGCGTTGACCTGGACGGCGAGCAGCACGCCGGCCAGACCGGCCACCGCTCCCGTGGCGGTGATGGTGAGGGCGGAGAGCCGGTCGACCGAGACGCCGGTGAGCTTGGCGGTGTCCCGGTCGAAGGACAGCGCCCGCAGCGCGCGGCCCTGTCGGCTGCGGGTCAGGAACCAGGCGATGCCGGCCGAGGCGAGCACGGCGACCGCGATGATCACCAGCTGGATGTCGCTGACCTGGACCCCGGCGACGCGGAAGGTCTGCACGCTGAACAGCCCTTCCGGCAGGCCGCGGGGCTGCCCGCCGGTGAGCTGCTCGGCGGCGGCCACCAGGAGGGCGGCCGTGGCCACCGTCGCGATGACGGTGGTGAGCGTGCGTTGGTGCTCGTCGACGGCGCGCCGACGGATGGGCCGGAAGACGAGCAGCTCCATCAGCAGGGCGATCAGCCCACACACCACGACCGCCGCCGGCAGGACCAGGATGAAGGAGACGCCGGGGAAGGAGTCGGTCATCAGCCACGCGGTGAGCGCGCCGACCATGAAGATCGCCCCGTGCGCCAGGTTCAGCACGTTGAGACCGGCCCAGGCGATGCTCAGGCCCATCGCGAAGAGGGCGTAGATGGCACCCAGCGAGAGGGCGTTGACCAGGTTCTGGGCCACGTCAGACCACCCCGCCGAACGCGGGGTGGTCCGACGTCACGCCGGAGAGGTCACTCACCGGTGTCCTGACCGGGGGCCAGGGTCTCGCGGCCGTCCATCCACTCGATGACGACGCCGGGGGTGCGGGCGTCACGGTTCTCGAAGGTCACGGTCTCGGCCTGGGCGGCACCGGTCAGCCCGCCGTCGGCGGCCACCTGGGCCAGGCCCTCGACGATGCCGGCGCGAGAGGCGTCACCGGAGGCGGCCACCGCCTCCTGGATCAGCCGGAACGCGTCGAAGGTCTCGGCGTGGAAGGTGTTGGGCTGCACGTCCTCCGCGGCCTCGTAGTCGCTGACGAACTGCCGGCCCGACTCGTACCCGAGCTCGTCGGACCCCACGAAGGAGGAGTAGTAGAGGATGCCGTCGGCCTCGTCGCCCTCCAGCGCCGAGAGCGCACCGGCACCCAGGCTGGTGCCACCGCCGATGGTGCCGGTGAAGCCGGCGCGGCGGAGCTGGGTGATCAGGGCGATGTTCTGTGCCCCGATCGCCTGGGTCTGGATGTGGTCGGGGTTGCCCGCCAGCAGGCGTGAGGCGACGGTCGTCAGGTCGGTCTCCGAGGAGGTGCTGGACACCGAGTCGAGGATCTCGATGCCGGCGTTGCCGAAGGCCTCCGGGGCGACCTCGGTGGCCAGGGTGACCGACGGGGCGTTGTCGGTCACGTAGAAGACCGACGCCGTCTGCACGTCCTTCTCCTCGGCCAAGTAGTCGGCGTAGTTCTGGTAGAAGTTCTGCTGCGGCGGGGTGATCCGCCAGATCGCGTCGCCGGTCTCCACGACGCCGTCCGCCGCGGCCTGGATGTTGATCATCGGGAGCCCCGCGTCCTGGGCCAGCGGCGCGATCGTCAGCGCCTCCTCGGACAGGACGCCGAACACCACGGCGTCGACGTCGCCACGCACGGCGTCGTTCATCAACGTGGAGGCCCGGGCCGGGTCCGAGGTGGTGTCCTGGACGGTCAGCTCCAGGTCGCGCCCGTCGATGCCCCCGTTCTCGTTGACGTAGGACTCGGCGAAGTCCGCAGCCTGCTCGATGGCCTCACCGAAGAACGCCGCCTTGCCGGTGATGTCGGCGAGCACGAGCACCTGCACCGCACCGCCGTCGTCCTCGGCGCTGGTCGTGGTCTCCCCGGTCGTGCAGGCGGAGACGGTCAGCAGAGCGGTGGAGGCGAGGGCGACGGCGGCGCCCGCCCGTGACCTCCGGGCAGATCTCGTGGTGGTGCGGTCCATGGCGGTGCCTCTCGCGTCGTTGCGGGGGAAGGGCGCCTGACCCCGGGCTGTGCCTCGGGCAGGTGCTGGCTGCGGACCGTACAGGTGACCGGCGCCACTGTCGACCACGGTCGACCGTCGTATCCAATCCGAGATCCGAGCCCGGTGGGCACCGTGTCGACCGTGGTCGACCGACGTCGACGGTGTGTAACGTGCACCACGTCCCTCGACGAGGAGGGCTGTCTGGAGGCGCACCGTGGACGTGCAGGACGACGTGCAGGACCTCGACCAGGACGCGACGGAGACAGCACGTGGACCCGTCGACGTGCTCGTCGTGGGCGCCGGCTTCGCCGGTCTCTACGCGCTGCACCGACTCCGCGGGTCCGGTCTCACCGTGCGGGTCCTCGACGCCCCGGAAGCCCCCGGAGGAACGTGGGCGGCCAACCGGTACCCCGGTGCCCGCTGCGACGTGCAGAGCTTCGACTACTCCTTCTCCTTCGACGAGGCACTGCAGCAGGAGTGGAGCTGGAGCGAGCGGTACGCGGCCCAGGGCGAGATCCTGGACTACCTGCGGCACGTCGTGGACCGCTTCGACCTGGCCCGCGACATCGAGAGCTCGACCCGGGTGCTCAGCGCCGTCTTCGACCAGCTGGCCGACGAGTGGGTGCTCACCACCGACCGGGGCGAGACCCACCGCAGCCGCTTCGTGGTCATGGCCACCGGGTGCCTGTCGGTACCGCGGCCCCCCGACATCCCGGGTCTGGAGAGCTTCCGCGGACGGTGGGTGCACACCGCCGACTGGCCGCGCGAGGGCCTGGACCTGACCGGTCTGCGGGTCGGTCTCGTCGGCACCGGGTCCAGCGGCGTCCAGTTCGCCACCGCCACCGCCGGGGTCGCCGGGGAGCTGGTGGTCTTCCAGCGCAGCCCCAACTACGTGCTGCCGGCCCAGAACCGCCCGATGGACCCGGAGTTCGAACGGGAGCTGAAGGCCCGGTACGCCGAGCACCGGGCTCTGGCCAAGCAGACCACCCGCGGCTACCCCGTCCCCGCCTACGCCGGCCAGAAGCCCGCGTTGGCGACCCCGGCCGACGAGCGCCAGGAGGTCTTCGAGGCCATCTGGGAGCACGGCGGCCCGGTGCTCACCAGCGTCTTCACCGACTTGACCGTGGACGAGGCCGCCAACGAGACGGCCGCCGAGTTCGTCCGGCAGAAGATCCGCGACATCGTCACCGACCCGGTGACCGCCGAGCTGCTGTGCCCCTACGACCACCCGCTCGGCACCCGCCGACCCGTGCTGGACACCGGCTACTACCCGATCTTCAACCGGGACGACGTGACCCTGGTCGACGTCCGCACCGCTCCGATCACCGAGATCACCCCGGCCGGGGTGCGCACCACGGACGCCGAGTACGAGCTCGACGTGATCGTGTTCGCCACCGGGTACGACGCGATGACCGGCGCCCTCCTGGCCATGGACATCCGCGGAGTGGACGGGGTGTCGCTGCGCGAGGAGTGGGCCGACGGCCCCGCCGCCTACCTCGGGGTGGCGATGGCCGGTTTCCCCAACCTCTTCACGGTCACGGGCCCGGGCAGCCCCTCCGTGCTGACGAACATGGTCGCCTCCATCGAGCAGCACGTGGAGTGGATCTCCGACCTCGTCGAGCACGCCCACGCCACCGGGGCGCGACGGGTCGAGGCCGAGCCGGCGGACCAGGCGCGCTGGGTGCAGCACGTCCTGGACAGGGCCGAGGCCACCCTGCTGCCCAAGGCCAACTCGTGGTGGATCGGAGCGAACGTGCCCGGCAAGCCCCGCGTCTTCATGCCCTACGTCGGCGGTTACGCCCCCTACGGCCAGGTGCTGGCCGAGGTGTCCCGCGACGGCTACACCGGCTTCAGCCTCACCCGCTGACCGACCCCAGACCCGCAGACCCGAGACAGAGGAGCACCCACCCCATGCAGACCCGCGGCGCAGTCATCCGGCAGGCCCCCGGCGAGTACGAGGTCGTCGACCTCGAGCTGGAGGACCCCCGGCCCGGGGAGATCCAGGTCGAGCTGGCCGCTTCCGGCCTGTGCCACTCCGACGACCACATGGCCACCGGCGACCTCACCGCCGGGATCTACCCGTTCGCCGGCGGGCACGAGGGCGCCGGCGTGGTGACCGCCGTCGGGCTCAACACCCGCGGCTTCCGCGAGGGCGACCACGTGGTGCTCGCCGTCCCCGGCTGCGGGCACTGCACCTGGTGCGCGAGCGGCCGTCAGAACCTCTGCCAGTACGGGCAGTACACGTTGGCCGGGCACCGCTTCGACGACCCGTCCAGCTTCCGGCTCAGCCTGGACGGGCAGCCGGTGGGCCAGATGTGCGGCATCTCCACCTTCGTCGCCACCACCACCGTCGACGTGATGTCGGCGGTGAAGATCGACCCGAGCATCCCGCTGGACGTGGCCAGCCTGGTCGGCTGCGGCGTGGCCACCGGGTGGGGGTCCGCGGTCATCTCCGCCGGGGTCTCCCCCGGCGACACGGTGATCGTGATGGGGATCGGCGGGATCGGCATCAACGCGGTGCAGGGTGCCGCCCACGCCGGGGCGATGAACGTCATCGCCGTCGACCCGGTGGGGTTCAAGCTGGAGACGGCGCAGGCGATGGGCGCCACGCACGCCGTGTCGAGCATCGAGGAGGCAGCCGACCTGGCCCGGTCTATGACCGACGGGCAGGGCGCCGACTCGGCGATCGTCACCGTCGGTGTCACCACCGGGGACCACGTCGCCGCTGCGTTCGCCGGGGTGCGCAAGGACGGCACCGTGGTGGTGACCGGCCTCGGCGACCACGGCGCCGTCGGGGTCCCGATCCCGTTGTCGGAGCTGACGCTGTTCCAGAAGAAGCTGGTCGGCTCGCTGTTCGGTGCCTCCTCCCCCGGGGTGAGCATCCCCAAGCTGCTGGGGCTCTACCAGGCCGGTGCGCTCCAGCTCGACGAGCTCATCACCACCCGCTACTCCCTGGACGACGTCGCCCAGGGCTACCGCGACATGCACGCCGGCTCGAACATCCGCGGCCTGATCGACTACACCGCGACACGCCCGTGACCACAGCCGCACCCGGGTACGACGGCCCGGTCGTCGACGCCTTCCTGCACACGCCCTGGCTGGGGGGAGAGGACCCGGAGCACCCGCGCGGGGACACCGTGGACTGGCACGGGGACCGCCGGTTGGCCCGGGTGATGCACACCTTCGCCCACACCGACCCCGACGGCCGACCGGTCGAGCGGGTCGGCCTCGAGGACCTGCTGGCCACGATGGACGCTGCCGGGACCACCAGGGCGATCCTGCCGGCCAAGGTCTACTACGCGGCCTCCGAGGACGGCGTCCGCGCCGTGCACGCCGAGATCGGCGCCCTGACCGCGGCGTCGGGTGGCCGGCTGAAGGGCGTGGCGACGCTCATCCCGCCGGAGCTGGGCCCCGGCACCTACTGGGACGTCATGCGCAACGTCCGGCTGGTGCAGGACGCGCACCGTGAGCACGGGGTCGTCGGGGTGCACCTCACGCCGTCCCCGTGGGGGATGCCGCCGAACCACAAGTGGTTCTGGCCGGTCTTCGCGGCTTGCGTCGAGCTGGGCCTGGCGGTGTTCGTGCACGTCGGGGCACCAGGCCCGCTGTGGCCGATGAGCCACCACGACCCCGCCCACCTCGACGAGATCGCCCTGGCCTTCCCCGACCTGGTCATCGTGGCGCACCACATCGGCGACCCGTGGACCGAGACGTCGGTGCGGCTGGCAGCGCGGCACCCCCACTTCTACATCTGCACGTCGGCCTGGTCGCCCAAGCGCTGGCCCGCCCCGCTGCTGGAGTTCATCCGCGGCGGCTGGCACGGCACGGCGGGCGCCGACAAGGTGCTCTACGCCTCCGACCACCCGCTGCTGGACATGGCGCGGGCCACCCGCGACGCCCGTGCACTCGACGTCGGGGCCGACCAGCTCCGGCGGGTGCTCCACGACAACTCACGGCAGCTGTTCTGGCCGGACCAGGAGGTGTGAGGTGACCGCTCCCATGGAGGGCATCACCGTGCTGGACCTGACCCGCAACCTCGCGGGCCCCTACGCCACGATGGTCCTGGGCGACCTCGGCGCCCGGATCATCAAGGTCGAACGCCCCGGCACCGGTGACGACACCCGGCATTGGACGCCCCCCACCTGGGGAGAGCACAGCGCGTTGTTCCTGGCCAACAACCGGAACAAGGAGAGCCTCACCGCCGACATCGACACCGAGGCCGGTGTCCGGGTGCTGCTGGAGCTCGCCAAGCACGTGGACGTCGTCGTGGAGTCCAACCGCAGCGGCGCGCTGGACCGGCGCGGCCTCGGGTTCGAGGCGCTCAAGGCGGTCAACCCACGGATCGTCTACTGCTCGATCAGCGGGTTCGGCAGCCGCGGCCCCGACCGCGACCGCCCCGGCTACGACACGATCGTGCAGGCGGCTTCGGGCGTCATGAGCATCAACGGCGACCCGGCCGGCATCCCCTCCCGGGTCGGCCCCTCGATCGTCGACCAGGGCACCGGCATGTGGGCCGCCCTGGGGGTGCTCGCGGCGCTGCGGTCACGGGACGCCGACGGCACCGCCCAGCTGGTGGAGACCAGCCTGCTGGAGACCGGGGTCGCGTGGATGGGCTACCAGGCCTCCAACTACTTCGCCAGCGGCGTCGTCCCCCGCCCGCATGGGTCCAAGCACGGACAGATGGCGCCCTACGAGGGCTTCCTGACGAAGTCCGGGCACTTCTTCCTCGCCGCGCTCAACGACAGCCTGTTCCGCCGGCTGTGCGTGGCGCTCCAGCTCCCCGAGCTGCTGGATGACCCCGACTACACGACCAACGCCGACCGGGTCGCCCACCGGGATGCCCTGCACGACGTGCTGCAGGGCGTGCTGCTGACCCGCGAGGCCCAGGAGTGGGAGGACCTGCTGCGAGCGGCGGGGTTGCCGTGCTCCCAGGTGCGCACGGTCGACGAGGTGGTCGCCGACCCGCACGTGCAGGCGCTCGGGCTGGTCCGGGACTGGCCCAAGGACGACGTGCCCGACTTCCGGCTGGTCGACCACCCGATCTCCTACAACGGCGTCCGCTCCTTCCGGCAGGACCCGCCCCCGGACCTCGGGGAGCACTCCGCGCGGATCCTCACCGACCTCGGCCTGGACGCCGAGGGTCACCCACTGACCGATGGGACACGACCGTGACGCTCACGCTGGACCAGACCACCTCGCGCTTCCCCATCGACGGCCGGTCCCGGCAGATGTTCATCGACGGGGCGTGGGTCGACGCCGTGTCCGGACAGACCATGCCGACCCTGGACCCGGCCACCGGCCAGGAGCTCGCCCAGGTGCCCCGCTCCGGCGCGGCGGACGTCGACCTCGCGGTCGCGGCCGCCCGCCGGGCCTTCACCGGACCGTGGCGGCGCTGGACCCCGGCCCAGCGCCAGCTGCTGCTCCTGCGGATCGCAGACCTGTTCGAGACGCACTGGGACGAGCTGTCGGGCTCGGACACCCTGGACATGGGCAAGCCGTTGTCCCGCAGCCGCGCCGACAAGGGCAGGGTCACCGGGATGCTGCGCTTCTACGCGGGGCTGGCCACCACGCTGGACGGCAAGACGATCGACAACTCGCTGCCGGGTGAGTACTTCTCCTACACCCGCCGCGAGCCGGTCGGCGTGGTCGGCGCCATCATCCCGTGGAACGCCCCGACCGCCGCCTCGGTCTGGAAGATCGGCCCGGCGCTGGCCACCGGCTGCACGATCGTGCTCAAGCCGTCGGAGGAGGCCCCGCTCACCCCGCTGCTCATCGCCGACCTGATGGCCGAGGCCGGTGTGCCCGACGGGGTCGTCAACGTCGTCACCGGCACCGGGGTCGAGGCCGGCGCGCCGCTGGCCGAGCACCCCGGCGTCGACAAGGTCGTCTTCACCGGCTCGACCGCCACCGGGCAGAGCATCATCCGGGCCTCGGCCGGCAACCTGAAGCGGGTCTCGCTGGAGCTGGGCGGCAAGTCCCCGCTGATCGTCTGCGCCGACGCCGACCTCGACGCCACGGTGCCCACCGTCGGGCTCTCCGCGTTCGCGAACTCGGGGCAGATCTGCATCGCCGGCTCCCGCCTGTTGGTGGAGCGCTCGATCCACGACGAGTTCGTGGAGCGGCTCGGCGACTACGCCCGGGCGCTGACCGTCGGCGCCGGCTCGGACCCGGCCACCGAGATCGGCCCACTGGTGTCGGCCCGCCAGCTGGAGCGGGTCTGCGGGTTCCTGGACTCCGGCCGCTCGGAGGGCGCCCGCGTGGTCGCCGGCGGCGAGCGGCTCACCACCGGCGATCTGGCCGCGGGCAACTTCGTGGCACCGACGGTCTTCGCCGACGTCGAGGACTCCATGACGATCGCCCGCGAGGAGATCTTCGGCCCGGTCATCTCGGCGATGCCCTTCGACACCCTCGACGAGGCCGTCGAGCGGGCCAACGCCACGCCGTACGGCCTCGCCGCCGGCGTCTTCACCCGCGACGTCGGCCGTGCCCACCACCTCGCGCACCGGCTGGACGCCGGGACGGTCTGGGTGAACACCTACCACGCACTCGACCCGGCGGTGCCCTTCGGCGGCTTCAAGATGAGCGGCTACGGCAAGGAGGGCGGCGTGGAGCACCTGGACGAGTACCTGGGCACCAAGACCGTCTGGCTGAAGCTCGACTGACCCGGCCCCGACCGACCCACCGGAGGACCTCGTGACCCTGCACCCGTTCGTCGCCGCCCTGCTCGAGCGCCAGCGCGCCGCCGGTGCCCCCGGGCTCTCGGCCGGCTCACCCGAGGACGCCCGGGCACTCGTCGCAGCCGGGCGGGCCGGGCTGGGCGAGGGCCCGGACCTGCTCGAGCGCCGGGAGGTCGCCGTCCCCACCCGGTCGGGATCGGTGCGGTCGCTGCTGCTCGTGCCACACGGTGGTGTCACCGGCGTGCTGGTCTACGTGCACGGCGGCGGCTGGGTGGTCGGTGAGCCCGAGGACTTCGAGACCCTGGGTCGCGAACTGGCCTCGCGGACCGGGTGCGCAGTGCTGCTGCCGGACTACCGGCTGGCCCCCGAGCACCCCTTCCCGGCCGGCCTCGAGGACGTCGAGGACGTGCTCGCCCACGTGCAGTCCGCCCGCGTCGACCTGGTGGGGGCCGACCTGCCGTGGGTCGCCGCCGGGGACAGCGCCGGCGCGAACCTGCTCACCGTCGCGCTCCGCAGGCACCGGGAGCTGGAGTGCCGACTGCAGGTCCTGGTCTACCCGGTGACCGACACCGACACCGACGGGCCCACGTACACCGAGTTCGGCACCGGGCTGCCGCTCACCCGGGCCGACATGCGGTGGTTCTTGGACCACTACCTGGGCCAGGACGACGACCTCCGCCACTCCCCCGACGTCGCACCGCTGCGAGCGACCGACCTCGCGGGCCTGCCGCCCGCCCTGGTGCTGACCGCCGAGCACGACGTGCTCCGTGGGGAGGGCGAGGCCTACGCGGCCGCCCTGTCAGCAGCGGGGGTGCCCACCCAGGTCGAACGCAGCCCCGGGGTCGCGCACGGCTTCCTGCGGATGCACAACCTGTTCGACGTCGCGCACGGTGCGGTGGTCCGCATCGCCGCGGCCGTCGGCGAAGTCGTCCCGCGATCGGACCACTCCGGCACTCCCCCGCCGGCCGACACCTGACCGGTCGGCCCAGCGCACTCCTGACCAGCACCACCCGCACGGCGAGGACGAGGAGGTCCCGAGGTGTCCGATCAGCCCGATCTGTCCGCCCAGTTCCGTGAGGTGATGGCCGGGGTGGCGACCCCGGTGTCGGTGGTGACCGCGGTGTCAGCCGACGGCGTCCCGCACGGGACGACGGTCTCGGCCTTCGCGTCGTTGTCGATGGACCCCCCGATGGTGCTGGTGTCCCTGGACCGGGGGTCGGACCTGCTGGCCCTGGTCCGGGACACCGGCCGGTTCGGGGTCAACGTGCTGGGCTCCACCCAGTCGGCGCTGGCNGCTGGTGTCCCTGGACCGGGGGTCGGACCTGCTGGCCCTGGTCCGGGACACCGGCCGGTTCGGGGTCAACGTGCTGGGCTCCACCCAGTCGGCGCTGGCCCTGTCCTTCGCCCGCAAGGGCACCGACAAGTTCGCCACCGTCGACTGGGAACCCTCCTCCGGCCTGCCCCGGTTGCCCGGGGCGCCGGGCTGGCTGGCCTGCGAGGTGGCCTCCCTGGTCGAGGGCGGGGACCACGTCGTCGCCCTGGGCACCGTGCTGNGGCCTGCCCCGGTTGCCCGGGGCGCCGGGCTGGCTGGCCTGCGAGGTGGCCTCCCTGGTCGAGGGCGGGGACCACGTCGTCGCCCTGGGCACCGTGCTGGCCGCGGACACCGCCGACGGTGCGCCGCTGACCTACCACTCGAGGGTGTTCGGCACCCACGCCGCACTGGAGGCCTCGTCATGACCCGTCGCACCCCGACCGAGGCCGTGCAGACCGCCGTCGCCGCACTCGCCGCCGGCGGCATGGTGATCGTCGTCGACGACGAGGACCGGGAGAACGAGGGCGACTTCATCGTCGCCGCCGAGCTGTGCACCCCGGCCCAGATGGCCTTCGTCGTGCGGCACACCACCGGGATCGTCTGCGCCCCGATGCCCGCCGCCCGGGCCGCTGAGCTGCAGCTGCCGCTGATGGTCACCGACAACACCGACGCACACGGGACGGCGTTCACCGTCACCGTCGACGCGCTGGACACCTCCACCGGCGTCTCCGCGGTGGACCGTGCCACCACCGTCCAGGCGCTGGCTTTGGCCTCGACGACGCCTGCGCAGTTGCGTCGTCCCGGGCACGTGTTCCCGCTCATCGCCCGCGCCGGCGGGGTGCTGATGCGCGCCGGGCACACCGAGGCCGCCGTCGACCTGACCACCATGGCCGGCCTCACCGGGGTCGGGGTGATCGGGGAGATCGTCGACGAGGACGGCTCCATGCGGGCCGGTGCCTCCCTGACCGCGTTCGCCGCCGAACACGGCCTGCCCGTGCTGGCGATCGCCGACCTCGTGCGGCACCGCCGGGCCACCGAACGCCTCGTCGAGGTCGTCGGCACCTCCGCGATGCCCACGGAGTTCGGGGACTTCCGGGCGACGGCCTACCGCAACACCCTCGACGGCACCGAGCACCTGGCCCTGGTGATGGGCGACCTCGCCGCGGCCTCCCGGACCACCGAGGGCGCGCTGGTGCGNCACGGCCTACCGCAACACCCTCGACGGCACCGAGCACCTGGCCCTGGTGATGGGCGACCTCGCCGCGGCCTCCCGGACCACCGAGGGCGCGCTGGTGCGGGTGCACTCGGAGTGCCTGACCGGGGACATCCTCGGGTCGCTGCGGTGTGACTGTGGCGGGCAGCTCGAGCAGGCACTGGCCGCGATCGCCGCCGAGGGCGCCGGGGCGGTCGTGTACCTGCGCGGCCACGAGGGCCGCGGCATCGGCCTCGGGCACAAGATCCGCGCCTACGCCCTGCAGGAGCAGGGCCTGGACACCGTCGACGCCAACACCGCCCAGGGCCTCCCGGTCGACAGCCGCTCCTACGGCGTCGGCGCCCAGATCCTCGGCGACCTCGGCGCCACCCGCATCCGGCTCATCACCAACAACCCCGCCAAGTACGGGGGCCTCGACGGCTACGGCCTCACCATCACCGGCCGCATCGCCCTCCCCACCGTGGAGACCGCACACAACGTGCGCTACCTGCGCACCAAGCGGGAGCGGATGGGCCACGCGATCGACCCCGCGCACCGGGCTGCCCTCGTGGTCGAGCGACCCGTCGGAGGCACCTGACCTCCCCCTTGACAGCCGGTGTGACGCAGGACACGGTCGCCCGGTGGACGGTCGTCGACGACCGTCGTCCGCGCCTCGGCGCACCCAGCACGTCACCCGGCAACGACAGCGCAGTCGAGCGAAGGGACCACTTGATGAACACCGCAGAAGGCCACATGAAGTTCGGGATGTTCATGGCGCCGATGCACAACTCCGTGCAGAACCCGACCCTGGCGCTCCAGCGCGACCTGGAGCTCATCCAGCGGCTGGACCAGCTCGGCTACGACGAGGTGTGGATCGGCGAGCACCACTCCGCCGGTTCCGAGCTGGTGGCCTCCCCGGAGGTCTTCATCGCCGCCGCCGCCGAACGCACCAAGCACATCAAGCTCGGCACCGGGGTGGTCTCCCTGCCCTACCACCACCCGCTCTGGGTGGCCGACCGCGCCATGCTGCTGGACCACCTCACCCGAGGTCGCTTCATGCTCGGGGTCGGCCCGGGGTCGCTGCCCACCGACTCGGCCATGATCGGCATCGAGCCCGCCGTCCTCCGGCCGCGCCTGGAGGAGGGCCTCCAGGCCGTGCTGCACCTGCTCAGCAGCGACGAGCCGCTGACGATGGAGACCGACTGGTTCACGCTCAAGGACGCCGTGCTGCAGATGCGCCCGTACACCCGGCCACGGATCGAGATGGCCGTGCCCGGTGTCGTCTCCCCCACCGGGGCCAAGCTGGCGGGCAAGCACGGCATCGGCCTGCTGACCATCGGCGCCGCAGCCGGCGAGGGCATCGACACCTTCGCCCAGCACTGGAACATCGTGGAGGAGCAGGCGGAGGAGCACGGCCAGGTCGCCGACCGCGCCACCTGGCGGGTCATGACGATGGTCCACCTCGCCGCCACCGAGGAACAGGCCCGCAAGGACGTCGCCTTCGGCATCGCGGACTTCTTCCGCTACTTCCAGCACGTGGCCGCGTTCCCGCAGTTCGCCGTCCAGGGCGAGAACGTCGACGAGATGATCGACTTCATCAACGACAACGGCCTGGGTGTCATCGGCACGCCGGAGATGTTCGTCGAGCTCATGCAGAAGTGGCAGGACCAGTCCGGGGGCTTCGGCACCTGCATGCTGCTGCACCACGAGTTCGCCGACCCGGACGCCACCCTCCGCTCCCACCAGCTCCTGGCCCGACTCGTCATGCCCGAGTTCCAGGGGCAGGCAGCGTCGCTGCGAGCAGCCAAGGAGCGGGCCAGCCGCAGCCGGGAGGGCCTGGTGAGCAAGAGCCAGGCGGCCGTCGACGCGATGACCGAGAAGTACGCCGCCGACCGCGCCGGTCGGGCCTGACCGGCATGGGCCTGCTCGAGGGCAAGGTCGCGTTCATCACCGGTGCCGCACGCGGACAGGGGAGGAACCACGCCGTCCGGATGGCATCCGAGGGAGCCGACATCATCGCCGTGGACGTCTGTGCCCCGGTGGAGACGGTCGCCTACGACACGGCCACCGAGGCCGACCTCGCCGAGACGGTGCGGCAGGTCGAGGCCCTCGACCGGCGCATCGTCGCCTCGACCGCCGACATCCGGGACCTCGCGGCCCTACGGTCGGCGGTCGACGCCGGGGTGGCCGAGCTCGGCCGGTTGGACATCGTGCTGGTCAACGCCGGCATCTTCAGCTCGAGCCGGTTGCTGGAGATGGAGGACGACACCTGGTCGACCATGATCGACGTCAACCTGTCCGGCGCCTGGCGCACCATCCGGGCAGCGGCCCCGCACGTCGTGGCCGGCGGGCGGGGCGGCTCGATCGTGATCACCAGCTCGCTGGCGGCGCTGACCGCGAACGAGAACATGGCCCACTACTCGGCCGCCAAGGCCGGCCTCGTGGGGCTGATGAAGGTCGCGGCCAAGGAGCTGGCGGCCGACCGGATCCGGGTAAACAGCGTGCACCCGACCACGGTCGCGACCGACATGATCCTCAACGACGCCTTCTACCAGCTCTTCCGACCCGACCTCGAGAAGCCGACCCGGGAGGACTTCGAGGAGGCCGGCGTGACGCTCAACGCCCTGCCGGTCGCCGCGATCGAGTCCGACGACGTCACCGAGGCGATCGTCTACCTGGTGGCCGACAGCGGCCGTTACGTCACCGGCACCACGCTGGTGGTGGATGCGGGGGCGTCACTGTGACGGGCCGCTGGTGAACTGAGGAGCACCGGGTGCAGGGGCGCCCCTCTCGGGGGACGCCCCTGCCAACCTGGGCCGGGCCCCAGCCCCGTGCCGTCACCGGGGTGCATCCCCGCCTGGTCTCGCCGCACGAGCTCGCGTTCGAGGGCGAACTGGCCGTCCACCGGGTCCACCTCGCCGACGACGACGCAGACCGGCAGGTCCGACCGCACCGCGGGACACCCCCGAGATCGGCCAGGGCCTGGGCGCCGGCGAACACCGCCTGCGCGCCCGGCCGGTCCAGGCCGGACCCGCACCACGGGTCCGCGCAGGCTTCCACCCGCGCCTGCTCGCCGCTGAGCCAGTCCGACTGCCTGCGCAGCAGCTGGCACCGGGCGATGAACGCGCTGACGTCCATGAGGCGTCGACGTCGATCGTGGGCTCGTCCAGGTCGATGCTCGGTCTCACCGCCACGCCCACCGGCAGCTGACCACCCCGTCGCCACCTGCCCAGGAGAGCCCGACGTCCGCGCTGCCGCCATCATCCTGACCGGTCCGGCCGACGTCATCGAGAGCGCGTTGCTGTACCGGTTGCTGTACCTGTCGATCCGGCGAGGACTCGGGCTGGTGTCGAACAGCCTCGTGACCAGCGCTCATGTGGTCGCGTGGATGTCTTGGACGGCGGCGACCACGTGACTCAGGGTCAGGTGCGCAGAGAAGCGGGCCGCCCCGATGGGGCGACCCGCCTCTGACCTGCTGTTCCTCTGTCGGGCTGACAGGATGTGAACCTGCGACCCCTTGACCCCCAGCCAGCAGCGGGGGGGTCCACGGTCGTCAGCACACGTCCTGTTTCCGCAGGTCAGACGAGTTCGGCGTCCGAGGTCGTCTTTCGCTGTGCGGGGTCGTCCAGACCGCGTTGCTGTACCGGTTGCTGTACTCGGCCCGCTGCGGGAGCCAGGGCTCAGCGGTCGTGGACCTCCCGGCGGTGTCTAGTTCGGAAGACGGTGACGACCAGCAACTCGTCGAGGACGTCGTAGACGACCCGGTGGTCCCCCACCCTGATGCAGCAAGCGGTCTGCTCCCCCACCAGCTTGGTCGCGCCCGCGGGTCTGGGCTCCTCAGCCAGGCCACCGATGGCAGTGACCAGCCGCACACGCACCGGCCGGTCCAGCTTGCGCACCTGCCGGGCCGCCGCGGCGGTGAACTCGACGGAGTACGTCACCCAGCGAGCTCGTCACGCACCTCGGCCAACGACACCCGCTCCCCGTCGTCCTCGGCCTTGGCCGCCCGATAGGCCGCCACGTCCTGGGCCATCTCCAGCGCTTCTAGGGCTTCCAGGTCGGCCACCCCGACCACCACCGCAGCCAACTTGCCGTTGCGGGTCACCCCGATGCGCTCGCCGCCGTACATCGCGCGACCCAACACGTCAGACAGCTGAACGCGCAGCTCGCGAGTGGTTACCTCACCGGAGATGGTGTCCATGCTGCCCACCGTACGCCGCACTAGTAACTGTGTACACAGTCCGTGGCCCTCACGGCCGCAGTTGCCCGCGGGGCGGGTTTGTGGTCTCGCCAGCTCACGGTGGTCGGCCCGACTGGAGTCCTGTGCCCATCCGGTCGCCTCCCCCCTGGCTCACGGACTGGTTACCGCCTGCCCCGCGACGTGGGCGGCGTGCGCCAGGTCGTCTTCGCTGGAGAAGTAGTGCGGGGCGAAGCGGACGCCCGCCCCGCGCAGCGAGCACCGGACCCCGCCGACGAGCAACGCCTCGTGCAGCGCCCCGGGACTGATGTCGGCGCGGCTGGCGATCACGATGCCGGAGTGGGCGGACGGGTCTATGGCCCGGTGGACCTCAAGCCCAGCGGTCCGGAGCAGCTCGGTCAGCAGCGCCGCGTTCTCCAGCACCGTCTCCTCGACCGCGGACCGGCCCAGCTCGTGCAGCAAGTCCAGGGTGGCTCCCAGTCCGGCGACACCGGCAGCGTTCTCGGTGCCGGACTCAAAGCGCCGGCCGTCGGTCGCGAGGTCCGGCTCGACGGTGAAGGCGAAGGGATCGGCCACAGACAGCCATCCCACGGTCGTGGGCCGCAGCACGTCGCGGGCGCGCTGCGAGAGGTGAACGAATCCAATGCCGAAAGGCCCCAACAGCCACTTGTGGGCGCTGACTGCCAGCACGTCGAGGCCCGTGACGTCGACAGCCAGCGCGCCGACCGCCTGAGTGCCGTCCACGACCAGCAGCGCCCCCTGTCGGTGCGCGATCTCGCTGACACGCCCCAGGTCGTACCGGTGGCCGGAGGAGTA
Source organism: Geodermatophilus sp. Leaf369 (assembly GCF_001424455.1). Taxonomy (NCBI): domain Bacteria; kingdom Bacillati; phylum Actinomycetota; class Actinomycetes; order Geodermatophilales; family Geodermatophilaceae; genus Geodermatophilus; species Geodermatophilus sp. Leaf369. Next base: position 225,856 of record NZ_LMQA01000005.1, read on the forward strand.
CTGCACGGCACTGATCGTCACGACCCGAGTGCGGTCGTCGACCAGCCCTGAGAGGGCGTCCAGGTCGGCAGCGCCGTCGCGCATCGGGACCTCGCGGACCTCGACCCCCAGGGCCCGCAGCCCACGCCACGGGTAGGAGTTGCTGGGGAACTCCTGGGCGGGCAGCACCACGTTGTCCCCCGGCACCCACCGCAGTCCATTGGTGACCAGGGCCAGCCCGGTGCTCGTGTTCTGGGTGAAGGAGATGCCGTCCGGACGCCCACCTACGAGTTCCGCCGCTGCGGCCCGCACTGACTCCTGATGGACGCGCCAGGAGGGGGCGGCCACGATGCCCCCGTCCATGTGGCTGCTCAGCAGCTCGACCACCGCCGTTCGCACCCGGGTCGAGACCAGACCGACTGCCGCCGAATCCAGGTAGACCGTCGAGCGTGCGCCCGGGTACAGCTGACGGACGGAGTCAAGAACGTCGGACCGCATCGGCACAGCATCTCCTGCGCCACCCCCCCCCCTCACCATCCTCGCCGCCCTCGACCGAGGGGCGTCTTCAGATGCCCTTCTCCAACACCCCCGCGTCCGCGACACCGGGGCGCCGGCGCTGCTGTGGTTCTGGAACGACTTCCGGGCCCGGATCCGTAGGACCGAATACCCCGGCGGTCTCAACGGGTGGATGCAACAGCCTCTGCAGATGATCACGGTGTCGTGGTCTGAGGGGTGGTCCGGTGGGGTTGTCGGTGGAGCAGCAGGATCAGTTGTGGGCGCGGTGGCGGGCTGGTGAGTCACTGCGCGGGATCGGCCGGTCGTTGGGGTTGACCCATGCCACGGTGCACCGGCATGTCAGGGCGTGTGGTGGGAGACGGCCGGTAGGGCGGCGGCGGGGGCCGCTGGCGTTGAGCGTGGTCGAGCGGGAGGAGATCAGCCGCGGGATCGCCGTCGGGGCGTCGGTGCGGGCGATCGCCCGCAGCCTGGGGCGGGAGCCCTCCACGATCAGCCGGGAGCTGACTCGCAACGGTGGGCGGGTGGCCTACCGGGCTGCGGCGGCCGACGCCGCAGCTGACCGTCGGGCGCTGCGACCCAAGCCGGCGAAGCTGGCGATCGACGGGCGGCTTCGCGCGGAGGTGACGCGCGGGCTGGCCCTGGAGTGGTCTCCGCAGCAGATCGCGTCACGCTTGGTCGTGGACTTCCCCGACGATGAGGCGATGCGGGTCTCCCACGAGACGATCTACCTGACCTTGTTCGTGCAGGCCAGGGGCGGTTTGGCCCGTGAGTTGACCCGGTCGCTGCGCACACCGGGCGGGCGACCCGGCACCCGCGCGGGGCCAAGTTGCCTTCCGGGCGTGGGCAGCTGCGCGGGATGGTCCCGATCTCCGAACGACCCGCCGAGGCCACCGACCGGGCGGTCCCCGGGCACTGGGAGGGCGACCTCGTCTTGGGCAAGCTGCCCAGCGCAGTGGCGACCCTGGTGGAGCGCACCACTCGGTTCGTGGCGTTGGTGGCGCTACCGGAAGGCAAGAAGGCCGAGCAGGTCCACCCGGCTCTGGCCGCAGCGATCAGGCGGGTGCCAGCCCAGTTGCGCCGGTCACTGACCTGGGACCAGGGCAAGGAGATGGCCACCCACGCACAGTTCACTGTGGCCACCGGCGTCGACGTCTACTTCTGCGACCCCAAGAGCCCCTGGCAGCGAGGCAGCAACGAGAACACCAACGGCCTCCTCCGCCAGTACCTACCCAAAGGCGCTGACCTGGCCACCTTCACCCAGCACGACCTCGACGCCATCGCCGCACGACTCAACGGCCGACCCCGACAGACCCTGGGCTGGAAGACTCCCGCCGCAGCATTCAACGAGGCCGTTGCACACACCCGTTGAGACCGCCGGGGTTTGTGATACCCCATGTCTTGATCAGCTCTCTAACGGCCAAGGCGGTCGCGCCGCTAGGCGATGACTCGGACGAGGTGGTCGGCGACGGCACGCATCCCGTCGGCGTTGGGGTGGAAGGAACCCGCCGTCGTCGCCAGGTCCGCCCGGAAACCGGCCACCCAAGGGCTGGTCGATCCGAGGCCGTGGTCAGTGCTGATCGCCGACACGGCCACCAGCTCGGCGCCGGAGAACACCGCTGCCTCCTCGTACGCCCGCACCAGTGCGTCTTGGACGAGCAGGAAGCCGGCCAACTCGGCAGCGGTGAACGGGGACCCGTCACCGGTGGGCGTCTGCGGGGTGACGACCGTCAGGTAGTCCACGAGCAGCACCCGGGCCCGCGGGGCCCGCTCGCGCACACCCGCCACGATCGCCGCCAGCCCCTCGGCCGCTGCGCGCACGTCCGCCTCGGTCACGACCGGCACACCGGCGAGCTGACCCTGAGCCAGCATCTGCGCCACGGGCCCGTCAGGATCGTGGCTGGACCACGCGACGGCGAGCATCGAGCCGATGAAGCGCAGGTCGTTGCCGCCTGCGGTGATCGTGACCAGGTCCGCGTGCTCGGGCAGGCCGGCCAGCTGCGGGACGAATTCTGTACCGGTCTGCGTCTGCTGCGGTGTGTGCAGGATGTTCGCCGTCGTCGCACCGGAGACGGTCAGGTCGACGAGGTCGGCCCCTAGCGCCGTAGCGAGTAGGTGCGGGTAGTTCCGCGAGGACCGCATCGCCGACACGTCTTCGACGGGTTCGATGGTCGGCCCTGCAGCGAATGAGCTGCCCAGGGCAGCCACCGTTCGGATCGGGCGCCCCGTTGCCCGGGGCCCGCTCTGGTCGGGCTCTGGTGTCGTGGTCATCGTGTCCTCTTCAGGGCCGGTCAGCCGCGACGGTGGGCGTCGACGAACGTGCGCACCGTTGCGCTGAGGTCGGCGTCCTCCGGGGAGGAGCCGCCGAACCCGCCGTGCGGCATGGCCTCGAACACGTGCAGCTCGGTCGGGACGCCGGCCGCCAGCAGTGCGCGGTGGAAGCGCACCGTGTTGGACAGGAACAGGTCCCGGGTGCCCGACTGCAGGAAGGTGGGCGGGAAGCCGGTGAGGTCGGCGAACAGCGGGGACAGGTAGGGGTGGGCGAGGTCGTTCCCGTCGGCGTACATGAGGTTGACCGGCATGAGGCTGCCCAGCATGTTGTCCACGCCGTCCAAGACCGTGAAGGTGTCCCCGGACTCGGTGAGGTCGACCTCGGGAGTGGTGAGCACGGCCGCCGCCGGCATGGGCAGCCCCTCGTCCTTGGCCCGGACCAGCAGGGCGGCGGCGATGTTGGCCCCGGCCGACCCGCCACTGATGAACAGGTCAGCGGGGTCGCGGACCTCCAGCATCGCCCGGTAAGCCGCCATCGCGTCGTCGAGCCCGGCCGGGTAGGGATGCTGGGGAGCCATCCGGTAGTCCAGCGACCACGTCGTCATCCCGAGGGAGAGCGCCTGGACCGCGCCGGTGAGCGCGCACGCCCGTCCGCCGCCGTAGACCAGCCCGCCACCGTGGACATTGAGCATCAGCGGCCCGGTGTCCCCCTCCGGCAGCCCGTCGGGCTGCAGGACGTACACGTGGGCGCTGCCGATCTGGGTCTCGGTCTCGGTGACCGGCAGGGGCATGCCGGCGAACATCGAGACGAAGTAGGCCTCGATGCCGGCGGCCTGGGCGGCCCAGGCCTCGAGGTCCTCGGGGGCCGGGACGGCGGAGTCCGGCCGTGGGTTGGCCAGAAAGGCCTGCGCCTGCTCGCTGAGGTGAGCAGGCGCGGGACGAGGTGCAGGGCTGGTCATGATGCCTCCGGGGTGGTGGATCAACGGGTCGTGGTCGTGTGCGTTGTGGGCCGGCGCCGGGTCAGCTGCGCAGCAGGGAGACCATCCCGCGCAGGGTGACCCCGGCGACGGTGCCGCCGTCGCAGAGGATGTCTGTGCCGGTCAGGTAACCGGCCCGGTCGCTGGCGCAGAAGGCCAGCAGTTCGGCCATCTCCTCGGGGGTGCCGAATCTCTTGAGGGCGGCGAAGCGCAGCATCTTCTCCGAGCCGCTGGCCTTCTCCAGTCGTCCCATGGAGGTGTCGAAGCTGCCCGGGGACACCGACAGCACCCGCGCCCCCTTCGCACCGAACGCCGCGGCCATCGACCGGGAGTACCAGATGACGAAGGCCTTGGTGACCCCGTAGGCCGAGCCGCTGCGCAGCTTCTTGGGCCCCCGGCCAGCCGAGGCGCTCAGCTTCTCGGCGAAACGCTGGTGATCGGTGAGCGCGAGCTTGAACGTCCGGGTGGGCAGCAGCACCTTGGGCGAGGTGTGTCCGGCCATCGAGGCCACGTTCACCAGGGCAAACCCCGGCGACGCCACAGCGAGGGCTGCCTCGGTGACGTGCAGCGTGCCCAGCGCGTTGACCCGCACGATGAACGCCGGGTCCCCCATCTGCGGGCTCACCCCGGCGGTGTGCACCACCGCACGCAGCTCACCGGAGGCGTTCGCCCCGGCCACGAGGGCATCGACCGCAGACCTGTCGGTGATGTCGCAGACCACGCTCTCGGCCTCGATGTCCAGGACGGCGAGCTCGGCAACGGCAGCGTCCAGCCGGCCCCGGTCGACGTCGGACAGCACCAGTCGGTGGTCCCGACCCAGGACCTTGGCGGTGGCCAGTCCCATGCCGCCAGCACCGCCGGTGATGATCGCTGTCTGCATCAGAACTTCTCGCTACGGCCAGAGCGAAACCCGCCCGGCCAGATTTTCTGCCGTGCGGCAGAATACCCCCATGCTGCCTGCCCGCTCGGTGTCCCGCAAGGGCTGTTCGCGGCCTCCGCGTGGGCCAGACTCACGACCGGCAGGCAACCTGACAGCCATGTGGACCTGCACGGAGGAGGCGACATGAGCACCCCCGAGGACGCACCGCGCGGTCGAGGTCGCCCCCCGCGCATCAGTCGCCAGCTAATCGTCGACACCGCCGCAGGCATGGACGCCACGACCCTGACACTGCAAGCCGTTGCGGATCGACTCGGCGTGGTCCGCAAAGCCATCACCTACCACGTGACCGGACGCGACGAGCTCCTCCGGCTGGCCGCCGACGCCCAGTTGGCGGAGGAACTGGACGCCTCAGCAGTTGCGCGCGCCGTCGACTGGAGAGCCGCCGTGCACGCCTACGCGACGACCCTCCATGACGGGCTACTGAGAAGGCATGACCTGTCCCTGGAGGTGGACACTTTGCCGGCCACCGGCGTGCTCGCCTCCGCCGACGCCCTCCTCCAGCAGCTGACCTCGGCAGGGTTCGACGACGTCGAGGCCGGCCGGGCGACCGGGCTGATCACCACCGTCGTCTGGACGGTGACGAGGGAGATCCTGGCGGCCCAGCAGTCCGGCGGCAGGCACCCGTCGGCCACCGAACTCGGCGACATCCTCGCTGGGCTCCCCGACGACGCCTACCCCGATGCCCGCCGGGTCACCGCCGCGGTGGACGTCTCCGTTCCCGCTCAGCTGGACTTCGCCGTCGACACGGTCCTGGCCGGCCTCGACGCACGCTTGACCGCCCGACTAGCCCCGACACCGCTGCCCTCGCCCTAGTAGGCGCCAACCTCCCCGGGGATCGCCGCACCGGCGACTGGTCGAGACCGGCCTTCCGGGATGAGTTCTGGGCCGGTTTTGGTCGATTCACATACCGGGGTTTGTGGGCTGAAGTGTGTCAGGCCTGGACGACCAGGGTCAGGGGGTCACAAGTTCGCTGCACGGACAGTGACATCGGGCCGGGCTCCCCGAGCCGTCGAACACGGGCGGGAATCCTCGGGTAGCTGTTGCGGGGTCAGCCCGCGCTGCGCTGGCGGGATCTCTGCGGGGGAACCGCTGGTGCTGGGCCTGCCGCTGTGGTTGACCCGGGGTGCGGCGGGCGGTTGTTCTCTTGTTCATAGCCGCGGGCGATGTCCTCGCGGTGACCGGCGCGGCCGGCTGCGGTCACCAGGAACAGGATGGCGGCGGCCGCAGCGAACCATCCCAGGATGATGAGGCTAGCGGTGAGCAGCACGCTCACCTCCCGTGAGGTTGTTGGCCCGGAGCGGGTCAGTGATGGCTTCGTGGGCTTGCTGAACGGGTCGCTGTGGTGATGGCCGCGCTCAGTGGGTGTGGCTGGTGGCCACACCCACTGAGCGGTGGGGCCTGACAGCGCTCCGGTGGGGATGTGGACCGGAGCGCTGTCAGGGGTTCAGGAGGTGCGGGTGGGTGTCAGGCGTTCCTCCGGCGGACGGCGATGGTGGTGGCGGTGCCGGCGACCAGCAGGACGAGCCCGGTGGTCAGCAGGATCGATCCGTCGAACCCGGTGTAGGCCAGGGCGCTCGGCTTGATCGGTGCCGCGATCGGGGTGACGGGAGTGACTACGGGCGGCGGGTTGGTCGGCGGGTTGGTCGGCGTGCTGGGGCCGGCGGGGGTGCCGGGGACCGTGGCCGTCGACGGGCTGGAACCGGTGGGGGTGGTCGCCCCCGGTGCGGTGCCCTGCGCGGTGGCGGTGTTGCTCAGCGTGCCGGCGGCGACGTCAGCCGAGGTGACGGTGTAGTCGGCGGTGCAGGTCGTGCTCTGGCCGGGGAGCAGCGCTGAGGCCTCGGCCGGGCAGACGGGGGTCGACAGGCGACCGGTGCCGGAGAAGGTGCCTTCAGCGACGGTCACGCCGTTGAGGGTCACGTTCCCGGTGTTGGTGACCAGGAAGGAGTAGTCGATGGTCTGTCCAGCGGCCGTGAGGACCTGTGCGCTGGCCGTCTTCAGGACGGTGAGCGAGGGGTCCGCGACCTGGGGGATCGTCACGGTGGAGGGAGGGGAGGTCACCGGGGTGGTGGAGCCGGGGGGCGTCCCCTCGGCGGTGGCGGAGTTGTCGACCGAGCCGGCGTCGACGTCGTCCTGTTCGAGCGTGTAGGTCGCGGTGCAGGTGACCGACGCCGTCGGGGCCAGCGATGCCGCACCGGCGGGGCAGTTCACTGGTGACAATGCGCCGGCGCCGGTGAAAGTGCCCTCCTCGACGGTGACGTCGGTGAGGGTGACGTTGCCGGTGTTGGTGACCACGAAGGAGTAGGTGACCTCCTGACCAACGGTGAAGGAGGCCTCCGAACTCGGGGACGCCGACTTCACGACCGTCAGCGCAGGGGCGGACGGGGCGGTCACCCGGGCCGTGGACTCCTGCGAGGCGACCGGGGTGGTGGACCCAGGCGGGGTGCCCTGGGCGGTGGCGGTGTTCTCGATCGCCCCGGCGTCGGCGTCGGCCTGCGTCGCGGTGTAAGTGGCGGTGCAGGTGGTCTGCGCGCCGATGGCCAGGGTGGTCACCGGGCAGGTGACGACCGGTGCGGTACCGGTGCCGCTGAAGTCGGTCTCGGTGACCCCGACCGAGGTCAGCGGGGTCTGGCCGGTGTTGGTGACCAGGAAGGAGTAGGTGACCGCTTCACCGGCGGCGCTGATGGTGGTCGGCGACGCGGTCTTGGCGACCGTCAGGTCGGCGACGGGGTTGCTGACACAGTTGATGTCGCCGGCCACGCAGGCAGTGGGCACCGGGGCGCCGGTCTCGATCAGGAAGTTGCCCACGACGTGGTCTCCGGTGACGGGGCTGTCGACCTGGACTGTGTAGGTGACGGACGAGACCGCACCGGCGGGGACCTGACCGATGATGTCGAAACCGCGGGGCGCTGCGGCAGACACCGCGCTCACCGCAAGGCCCGATGTCGCCGGCGCCGCGGGGGCCACGGTGACGGTTGCGTCGTCGAGGACGCCCTCCAGGATGTCGGTGTACGCCACAGGGGCTGTGGCACGGCCGTTGGTGTTGTCGAAGGTCAAGGTGTAGGTGAGTTCCTGGCCCGGGACGACCGCCGTGCCAGCGGCCGGGTCGACAGACTTGCTGGTGACCAGGTCCGAGCACAGACCTGCATCACCCAGCGAAGTGGCCCCGTAGAAGCCCAGACCGGTGGCGGCCACCGTCGTGGTGGCCAGCGGGGCGGTCGAGGTGGTCGTGGGCAGCGCATCGACGGAGTACAGGGTGCCGTTGCCTCCGGCCAGGTAGACCACGCCACCGGACTGCGCGGCACCGAAGGACTGCGGCACGGTCCCGATCTGGAACGCGGTCCCGTCGGGCTTGATCCGCACCAGCGCATCCGATGGGCCGGTGACGGCGGCCAGGACGTCACCGTCGGCGAGGGACAGGAAGTCACCGGCCGAGGTGAAGGTGCCGGGCAGCGTCGCGAAAGTCGTGGCCACGCCAGTCGCCGGGTCCACCGAGTACACCGTCTGCTCTGAGCCTGCGGCGAGCAGCAGGGTCCCATCGGGGCGAGCCGACAGGGCGTTCCACGCCGGCGCCGCAGCCCCGATGATGGGGATGGTCGCAAGCTCCACTCCAGTCTCGGGGTCGATGCGGAACAACGTGTTGGTGTTGTTTGCGAACCAGACGCCGTACAACGTCCCGTCGGGCAGCAGGGCGATGTCGCCGTACTGGCGCGTCAACGCCACCGAGGACAGCTGCTCCCCCGCCGGGCTGTAGCTCAACAGGCTGAGGCCTGTCGGACCTGTGCCGGTGTTGACCACCAGCGGGGGCTGATCACAAGTGGGGGCCGCCAAGGCCAGCTGCTGGTGTGTGGCCCAGCTCAGGATCGAGAGCATCGCGGCCAGCAGCAGGGTGACGAGAGTGGCAGCGGTCGCACGCGGTGCTGACGGCCACGTCAGCGCGGTGCGGCCACCGGGTGTCAGGGCGGTTGAGCCCATGGGGTTCCTCCATGAAGTGTGTCCAGGACAGGGCAGAGACAGGACTCAGCCCTCCACGAGGCGACCTGAGCGAGCCTCGTGAGAGAAGTGCCGTTGGCTGTCGAAGGCAGCACCGGCCGAGCCGGCTGAGGACTACCGCGCTCGGGTGCGCTCCTGATGACAGCTCCCAGGAGACCGTGTGCACCGAACGTCGTGACTGTTTTGCGGAACCGCTCCTCTCAATTCGGGAGCAGCTTGCAACACGAAAAGCCCTTCCCCCGAGCAATTCGCCCGATCGTGTGACCAATGAGCCGGAAGTTCCCCGTGAGAGTTGATTACCCGAGGGTTTCGTCACCAGCACAGCGGATCGGGTGCGCGCCACAGCGGGACCACGGACGCATTGGTTCCGCGATTCCGTCACCTAGTCCGCTACAGCTGCCAGAATCCCGACCCTGCGGCGTGTCCAGCGTGTCGTAGCAGCTCAGACGCCTGCACAGCCATGAAGAACTGACACAAGCGGGTTGCTCGCCATGGAAGCGGACCGATAGGGATGGTCCCGCGAGCGCCCTCACCCAGAATGCAAACGCTTGCAAAGAACTGGACCGCATCCACTAATTCGTCATCCGGCTGTGGCCGCGATTCGCCCAACCAAAAATGGAGTGCGTCTAATGGCCGACGTGATGGGAGCCGAGTGTCGAAGGCGAAAAGAGAAATTGGACTCCGTCCACGACGGCCGCGCTCTCTACCGGGCCCGCTCATTGCCAGTCACGCCGCTAGGAGTCGCGGACCCATCACCCACTGTGGGCTCTGGCCGGTCGGCTGGGCGCGACAGAGGCCCACCCCTGCCCTGGCCCCCGCGGGCGGCGTTGGCAACGCTGACATCTCGAGGGCAGATGACGCGGCGACCCGCGCCGGCCAGCTGAGACCCAGACCGGCACCGAGGGCGGCCAGGCCGTGCTCGCCGGACGAGCACATGGTGAGTGACGAACTCGCTTCCCTTGAGCCCTCACCCTCGGGGACCAGTCGGCGTGCCGAGACGGCACCGTCGCGCCACAGCCGGTGCCCTCAGCCCGCCCCGGCACAGGTCGGTGGCAGAGCTTCCGCGCCCGCGAGGAACGTCAGACTGGACCAGTCGGGTCAGCCCGGTCCGGACACTCCTGCGATGCGCACGCGGGGCACGGTGTGACCTCACGGCCGCCATGGGTGGGCACGTCCCCTGGCGCCAGGTACAGCATCAGCTGCAGGTGCCGTGGCAGCTCCGCGCTGAACCGCGCCAACGAATCCGCAGTCACAGCGCCGGCGAGCACTCGTCTTCGATGTTCCTGGATCAGCGCCCGCGTCGTGGCCAGCAGCAAAGCCGCCGTCCACCGCGGGTGCATCGACAGACCCGTCGCCTCCAGATGTGCGGCCAGCTCGCGCTCGCCACGTCCACTCATGTCCCGCTCGTAGCGACCCAATGCTGGGACCGTGAGGACCTGGGCGACCATGTCCTGCAGCTCCGGGTCCTCGAAGGTCACCACATAGTCCACAGCTGCCGCGGTGAGCACCCGGACCACGGCCTCACCCTCGGCCTCCCCCACCATCCGCTCCGGCGCCCCGCTGAACGCCTGGTACGGCGCGGCCCACCCACCGAAGAAGAGCTCCTCCTTGCTCGACACGTGGTTGAAGACCGTCTGCACGACCACATCAGCCGCCCGAGCGATCTCAGCGACCGTGGTGCGCTCAAAGCCCTGCTCCCGGAACAAGCGTTGCGCCACCGCCAGCAGATGCTGCCGGGTCCGCTCACGCTTGCCCCCACGACGAACCTGTCCACTCCCCACATCGACCCCGTCGACCAAGTGTCAGACCAAGCCCAGGTCTAGAGCCCAACCAGACACACCTTCACCGAACGTAACAGGATCCTTACACAGTAAGTCCAGAGCGCCACCAGCACATCACTCAAGCCCAACCCGCCCGTGATCGCCCGTCCCTCGTTTCGGTACGACTTGGGAAACGAGATCCGCAGGCCCGGAAACGGGGGTTTGTGAGCCGACAGGGGATAGCGTTGGTGGCTGCGGCCGCCGGCCCATGAGGCGGCGGCCGTGGTAGGTCAGAACAGCTCGCCGATGGCCTGGTCGCTGGAGTCCAGGTAGCGCTCGCGCTGCTTGGTGCCGAACGGCCCGTACGGGTAGTCGTTGGGGGTGGGGGCGCTGACCTCGTCGAGACGGGCGGTCTCCTCAGCACTCAGAGTCAGGTCACCGGCGACGAGGTTCTGCTCGAGCTGGTGCAGCGTGCGGGCACCGGTGATCGGTGCGGTCACGCCGGGCCGGTTCGTCACCCAGCTGTAGGCGACCTGGCCCGGGCTCACGTCGTGTGCCGCGGCGACCTCCCGGACGACGTCCAGGGTGGCCCAGTTCTGGTCCTTGGCGGCGAGGTCGCTGAAGATGTGCTCGTTCATCGGGTTGCCGGCCCCGGCGCGGGTGTCGGTTCCGGCCTGCTCGCCCTTGCGGTATTTGCCGCTGAGGAACCCCGACGCCAGCGGTGACCAGGGCAGCAGGCCCAGGCCGTTGTGCAGCGCAGCCGGCACGATCTCGTACTCGATCTCGCGGGAGACCAGGCTGTACTGCGGCTGCAGCGTCACCGGCACCGCCAGGCCCGAGGCACGGGCGGTGCTGACGGCGAGCTGCACCTGCCATCCGGTGAAGTTCGACAGCCCGATGTGGAGCACCTTGCCGGCGCGCACGGCGTCGTGCAGGGCCCGCAGCGTCACCTCGATCGGGGTGAGCGGGTCCCAGCCGTGCAGCTGGTAGAGGTCGACGGTGTCCCGGCCGAGTCGGCGCAGCGAGGCGTCCAGGGCGCGGGTCAGGTTGCGGCGCGAGGTGCCGGCCTCGTTGGTGTCCGGTCCGGTGCCGAAGCGGGCCTTGGTGGCCAGCACGACGCGGTCGGTGACCTCGGCGGGGCGGCTGGCGAACCAGCGGCCCAGCAGCTCCTCGGACGCCCCGGCGCCGTAGACGTTGGCGGTGTCGACCAGGTTGCCCTCGGCCTCGACGAACCGGTCGAGGATCGCGAAGGCCTCGTCTTCCTCGGTCTCGGTGCCGAAGCCCATGGTCCCCAGGGCGAGGTTCGAGACGGCGATGCCGGTCCCGGGCAGCAGGCGGTACTGCATGGTGGAGCTCCTTCTCAATAGGTCGTGGGGGTCAGGCCTGCGAGGTGGGCATGGCCCACAGCTCGGCGATCGATGACCGGCGTGGGCGGGTCACCATGTAGGCGATGGACTCTGCGATGTCCTCGGGCTGCAGGCGCTCGGGGATGTTCTCGGCGTCGGAGGCGGCCAGCTGGTCCTGCACGGCCTGGTTGTTGCGCGAGACCAGCTCGGTGGCCACTGCGCCGGGCTCCAGGACCCCGACTCGCACGTGCTTCTGGGTGACTTCCTGGCGCAGGGCCGAGGTGAAGCCCTGCACGCCGAACTTGGTCATGCTGTAGACGCCGAACTGGGGGTAGGCCTCGCGGCCGGCGATGGAGGAGACGTTGACGATGTCGGCGACCCCGCGCAGGTCGTCCTCGGCGGCGGCGAGCAGGTGCGGCAGGGCGGCCTTGGTCAGGTAGAGCAGGCCCTTCTGGTTGACCGAGATCATCCGTTCCCACTCCTCGACGTCCTGGTCCAGGACGGTGCCCAGCAGCATCAGGCCGGCGTTGTTGACCAGGACGTCGAGCCGGCCGAACCGGTCCAGGACGGTCCGCACGACGGCTTCGGCCTGGGTACGGTCACCGATGTCGGCGGCCACAGCGATCGCGGTGCCGCCGGCGGCCTCGATGGTGGCGACCAGGGTGTCCAACCGGTCGGCGCGGCGGGCGACGACGACGACGGTCGCGCCGAGGGCGGCGAGCTCCTTCGCGGTCGCCTTGCCGATGCCGCTGCTGGCTCCGGTGACGATCGCGACGGTCTTCTCGAGTGTCGAGGGCATGTGCGGGGGCTCCGTCCGGTCGCGGCCCCGGACGGTGTCCCGGGCTCACGTCCAGTGCACGCCGATCTGGGGCGGCGTGGCAGAGCCTGTCGAGAGGGGGTACTGACAGGGTCTGTCTCGGGGTTGGCGACCTGCAGGACCGTCGGCTGGGTGTCCGCACCGGTGTTCTACGTCCTGCTCGCTGCCGTCCAGATCGGCGCGCTCACGCTGCTGTGGGTGCGGCTGGTCCGGGACACGACGAGGCCGGGGTGGGTCCGTCGCGCCGCCACGGTGGTGTTGGTGCTGCTGATGGCGAGCTCGATCGCAGCGGACGCCGGGCGGCAGGTGCTGCCCAGACAGGTGCAACAGCCGCTGGACCTCGTGGGCTTCGGGTGGCTGGGTGCGTTGGTCTACCTGGTGCTGGCGCTGATCGTCCTGGAGCCGGTGCGGTGGTGGCTGCGCCGGCGCATGTCGATGACGGCCCGTGCCCAGGAGGTCGATGCCTCCCGCCGGCTGTTCCTGTCCCGGTCCTTGGCGGTCACCGCCGGGGTAGTCGCGGCGGGCACGGTCGGATACGGCACGTGGGCGGCCGCCGCCCCGCCGGTGGTCCGCCGGGTGCGCATCACCCTGCCGGGCCTGGCCCCGGAGCTCGCCGGCTACCGGATCACCACGTTCTCCGACGCGCACCTGTCCTCCCTGTACGGCCGGGACCGGTTCGCCCGACTGGTCGGCATGGTCAACGCCACCGAGCCCGACCTGGTCGCCGTCGTCGGGGACCTGGTCGACGGTTCGGTCGACGACCTCCGGCGCGACGTGGCGCCCCTGGGGGACCTGGCCGCCCGGGACGGCGCGTTCTTCGTCACCGGCAACCACGAGTACTACGTGGACACCGCCCCGTGGATGGCGCACCTGCCCACGCTGGGGGTCGACGTGCTGCGCAACGAGCGGGTGACCCTCTCCCGCGGCGGGGGGTCCTTCGACCTCGCCGGCATCGACGACGCGACCGCCGGGGCTTCCGGGGTCCGCGGGCACGGCGCGGACCTGACCGCGGCGCTGGCGGGCCGGGACACCACCACCCCGGTGGTGCTGCTGGCCCACCAACCCGTCCAGGTCGGGCAGGCCCGGGCCGCCGGGGTGGACCTGCAGCTGTCCGGGCACACCCACGGCGGGCAGCTGTGGCCCTTCCCCTACCTCGTGGGTCTCGAGCAGCCGGCGGTGCAAGGTCTGTCCCGGCACGGTGACACCCAGCTCTACGTCACCGCCGGGGTCGGGTACTGGGGGCCACCGATGCGGGTCGGGGCCCGGCCCGAGCTGACCGTCATCGAGCTCGCGCAGGGCTGACCCGACGCCGCAGGGGCGTGAGACCCACGGGTCCCGCGCCCCTGCAGACGTGCCGGGCCGCTCAGCGGTCGATGCTGGCCATGTTCGCCTCGTCGTGCCGTTCGCCCGTGGCCGGGGTGAGCGCGTCCAGCCGGGCGAGCTGGTCGGCGGTGAGGACGACGGCGTCGGCCGCAGTGTTCTCCTCTACCCGGGCCACCCGGCGAGTGCCGGGGATGGGGGCGACGTCCCCGCCCTGGGCCAGCAGCCATGCCAGCGCGACCTGACCCGGGGTGGCGCCGACCTCGTCACCGACCGCGCGGACCTCCTCGACCAGCCGCAGGTTCGCCTCGAACGCTTCCCCCACGAAGCGGGGGTTGGTCTTGCGCCAGTCGTCGGCGGGGATGTCGTCTGGGCTGGTGAGCTGACCGGTGAGGAAGCCGTGCCCGAGCGGGGAGTAGGGCACGAACCCGATGCCCAGCTCCCGGAGCGTGGGCAGCAGCACGTCCTCGGGGTCCCGGGCCCACAGCGAGTACTCGGTCTGCAGTGCAGCGATCGGGTGCACCGCGTGCCCGCGCCGGATGGTGGCCGGGGCGGCCTCCGACAGCCCGATGTGCAGCACCTTGCCCTCGGCGACCAGCTCGGCCAGCACGCTCACGGTGTCCTCGATCGGGGTGTTCGGGTCGACACGGTGCTGGTAGTACAGGTCGATCCGGTCGGTGCCCAACCGGCGCAGCGAGCCCTCCACGGCCGCCCGCACGTTGGCCGGGCTGCTGTCGATCGTGCCCGGGCCACCGCCGGAGTGGGACACCAGCCCGAACTTGGTGGCCACGACGACGGAGTCCCGGCGTCCCGCGATCGCCTTCCCGACCAGTTCCTCGGAGTGGTACGGGCCGTAGATCTCGGCGGTGTCGATGTGCGTGACGCCCAGCTCCAGCGCCCGGTGGATGGTCGCGATGGACTCGGTGTCGTCCAGGCCGCCGCCGGAGGTGTAGGTGCCAGCCATGGTCATGGCGCCCAGGCCGACCCGGGACACCTCCAGGGCGCCCAGGTGTGCGGTGCGCATGTCGTGCTCCCGTCGTTCGGGGTCGGTCGTGCGGTCTCCTCGACGGTGCCTCCACGCGCCGACGGCTGGCAGCCCCTGTCCAGAGGGGGTACTGACAGTGACTCTCTCCCGGACGTGGGCGGCCCTAGCCTCGGGTGCATGGTCGACAAGGACGCAGCCCGCGCCGCTCTGCGCGCCTACCTGGGCAGCCGCCGCGAGAAGGTCTCCCCCGAGCAGGCCGGACTCTCCTTCGTATCGACCCGCCGCAGGGTGACCGGCCTGCGCCGCGAGGAGGTGGCGATGCTGGCCGGCATCAGCGCCGAGTACTACGTCCGCCTCGAGCGCGGCCTGGCCACCGGCCCCTCCCCCAGCGTCGTGGACGCCGTCGCCGCGGCACTGCGGCTGGACGAGGACGAACGCGCGCACCTGGACCGGCTGTTCGCCGAGCTCACCCCCGAGGCGCGCAAACACCGCCGCCGCCCGGTCACCGAGACCGCCAGCGCCGGCGTGCAGGTGGTGCTCCACGCCATGACGACGCTGCCCGCCGTCGTGCTCAACGCCCGGCTGGACGTGCTGGCCACCAACACCCTGGGCAGGGTGCTCTACGCCCCGGTCTTCGACCTGGAGGGGACGCCGAACACCGCGCGGTTCCTGTTCCTCGACGAGCACCGGGCCCGCCAGCTGTTCCCGCACTGGGAACGGATCGCCGACGACACGGTCGCCCTGCTGCGCATCGAGGCCGCCCGGCACCCCGACGACCGGGCCATCGTGGAGCTCATCGGGCAGCTGTCCACCCGCAGCGCCACGTTCCGCACCCGATGGGCCCGCAACGACGTCCGGGCGCACGCCGCCGGGGTGAAGGTGTTCCACCACCCGGTGGTCGGCGAGCTGACGCTGCCCTACGAGAACCTGCTGATCGACGCTGCCGCCGACCACACACTGACCGTGTTCGCACCCCAACCCGGGTCGCCTGGGCACGACGCCGTCCAGCTGCTCGCGAGCTGGGACGCCGGATCCCGCGCCCGGTCCCCCCAGGACTAGCTCGGCTGCACGGTGACTTCCAGGCTGGCCAGCAGCTGGAGCGAGTCGTGTGCCGGTGAGCCCGGCTGCGGGGTGAAGACGGTGAGCACCTGGTCCCCGGCCGCATCGACGGTGAGGTTCTCGTAGGGCAGCTGCAGGTGACCGACGAGCGGGTGGTCGAAGGTCTTGACCCCGCCCCGGTGGGCTCGGACGTCGTTGGCCGCCCAGCGGGTGCGGAACGCCGCACTGCGGGTGGACAGCTGCCCGACCAGGGTGGTCAACGCGGGGTCGTCGGGACGTCGGCCGGCTTCCACGCGCAGCACCGACACGGCGTCGTCGGCCAGCTCCTCCCAGTCCGGGACGAGCGTCCGGAACCGCGCCTCCTCCAGGAAGAGCAGCCGGGCGGTGTTAACCGGGCCCTCCTCGGGAAGGACTGAGGCGTAGAGCGCGCGGGCCAGCGGGTTGAACGCGAGCACGTCCAGCCGTGGGTTGAACACCATGGCCGGCAGGTGGGTCAGGGAGTCCAGCAGCACCTGCATGCCCGCGCTCAGGGCCTCCTTGGGCGGGCGCGGCCGTCGGCGGGGGCCGGGCACGAGGGCGGCGAGGACCCGGTCCAGGTGGGTCCGTTCGTCCTCGTCCAGGCGCAGCACGCGGGCGATGGCCTCCACCACGCCGGGCGAGGGGCCGGTCGCCTGGCCGCGTTCCAGCCGGACGTAGTACTCCGGGCTGATCCCGGCCAGTAGGGCGACCTCCTCGCGGCGCAGCCCCTTCACCCGCCGTCGGGTGCCGGTCGCCGGCAGCCCGACGTCGGCGGGGGTGATCCGCTCGCGCCGGGTGCTGAGGAAGTCCTGCACGGCGGCGCGTGCCCGCTCCCTGTCGTCCACGGAAACGAGCGTAGGAGCGGGGACGACCATGCCGGAACACCCCAGGGGGTCACTGCCAGTACCCCTCTCCAGCGGGTCTGGTTGCCCATCGCCGATCGGCGTTCCCTGGTCTCCGGCGACACCGAGGCGCACCCGCCCTGCAGCAGCAGGGCCACCTCGACCGCCAGGAGGAGATCACCGTGTCGGAGAAGAAGGTCGTGCTCGTCACCGGAGCCGCCCGCGGGCTGGGCATCGACATCGCCCGCGCCGCGCTGGCCGCCGGCCACCAGGTGGTCGCCACCGCCCGGGACGCCGCCCGCGTCACCGCCGTGCTCGGTGAGTCCGACGACGTCCTCGCTGTCGCCCTGGACGTCACCGACCCGACCAGCGTGCAGGCCGCCGTGGACGCCGCCGTGGAGCGGTTCGGGCGGATCGACGTGCTGGTCAACAACGCCGGGTCCTTCCAGGCCGGGTTCTTCGAGCAGATCAGCCCCGAGCACTTCCAGGCCCAGATGGACACCAACTTCACCGGCCCCCTGAACGTCACCCGCGCGGTCCTGCCGCTGCTGCGCGCCCAACGCTCGGGCGTCGTCGTCACGATCACGTCGACCGCGGGCATCGTGGGCGGCGCCTTCACCTCGGCCTACGCCGCCTCCAAGTTCGCCCTCGAGGGCTTCATGGAGTCCCTGGCCCCCGAGGTCGCCCCGTTCGGCATCCAGACGCTGACCGTGGAGCCCGGCTTCTTCCGCACCGAGCTGCTCACCCCGCAGTCCACCACCGTCCCGGACTCCACGATCGAGGACTACGCGGCCGGCACCGAGGCCACCGTCGCCGCCTTCGCCGGGATGAACGGCCAGCAGGTCGGCGACCCGGCCAAGCTCGCCACCGCCCTGATCGAGCTGGCCACCCGCGAGCAGGTCCCCGCACGCTTCGTCGCCGGCGCCGACGCCATGGCCGGCATCGAGGCCCGCCTGGCGACCCTGCAGGCCGAGATCGATGCCCTCCGCGAGCTCAGCTCGTCTCTCTCCCACGACGCCTGAACCCAGCAGAGGACCCCCGCCATGACCGCACCCTCGACCACCCCCACGACCAACCCGCTCGGCATCATCGGCGCCGGGGCGATCGGCAGCACGCTCGCCCGCCTCGCCGTCCGGGCCGGCCTCGACGTCGTCATCGCGAATTCCCGCGGCCCGGAGACCCTGACCGACCTGGTCGCGGAGCTCGGACCGCGGGCCCGCGCCGCCACGGCCGACGAGGTCGCCCGGCAAGCCGACGTAGTCGTCGCCGCGATCCCGCTGATCGCGCACAGCTCGCTGCCCGTCGACGAACTCGCCGGCAAGACCCTCGTCGACACCACGAACTACTACCCCCAGCGCGACGGGCAGATCGCTGCGCTTGACGACCAGCAGATGACGGCCAGCGAGCTCGTCCAGGCCCACCTCCCCGACACCCGGCTGGTGAAGGCGTTCAACAACACCACCTTCGCCAGCCTCGGCAACGGGGCCCGCCCAACCGGTGCCGAAGACCGCAGCGCACTGCCGATCGCCGGGGAGGACGCCGACGCCAAGCAGCAGGTCGCCGCGCTGCTCGACGTCCTGGGCTACGACGCGCTCGACATCGGCGGGTTGGCCGACAGCTGGCGAACCGAGCCGGGCACCCCCGCCTACTGCGACCCCTACATGCCGGCCTGGCCAACCGAGAAGCTCCCCTTCGACGAGCTCGTCGGCTGGCTGCTCGCCGCCCCGGTGATCCCGATGTCCACGTCCAAGCTGAACGACCTGGTCTCCTCAGCCACCCGCGGCCCGGCAGGGGGCTACTTCCCCGAGACGACCTGATGTTCGCTCGCGCGCGACCTCGCGTCGCGCGCGAGCGTCACGTCTCCACGGGCTGCGTCGGCGACGCCTCCCAGGAAGCCTGCAGAGGGCATTCCAGATTCGGACCAGGTTGTGAGCCGGATTCCGTAGGACCGAACACGGGGGTTTGTGAGCTGCAGGATGGCGTTACAGCAGCCCCCGCTGGACAGCCCGCACCAACCGCCGGGGCACGAGCTGTCGGACGCCGTCGACGATCACGGGGACCATCTGTGGCGGGGTGGCCTTCCACTGGGCGCGGCGGTGCCGGGTGTTGGACCGCGACGTCCGGCGCTTGGGGACCGCCATCAGCTGCGTCGCCCGTAGCGAGCGTGGAACTTCTCCACGCGGCCGGCGGTGTCCAGCACGCGGGCGCTGCCGGTCCAGAACGAGTGCGAGGCGCTGCTGGTGTCCACGGTGACCAGCGGGAGGGTGTCGCCGTCGAGCTCGACGGTCTGGTCGCTGCTGATGGTGGAGCGGGTGCGGAAGACCGTGCCGGTGGCGGTGTCGCGGAAGGCGACCTCGCGGTAGGCGGGGTGGATGCCGTCTCTCACTGGTTCTCCTCGGTGGTGTGGGCGTGCGGGTCGTCCGCGGGGCTGGATGCCTCGCAGGGATCGTCGTGGCTGTCACCGAACGGGTCGTCGAAGTCCCAGCCCTCGACGCCGAGGGTCAGCTCCTCGTCGGTGAGCAGGGCTTGGCAGAACGCCGTGGTCAGGGCCTCGCGGGACTGGCGGTGGGTGAGGACGACGATCTCGGTGTCCCGGTCGCCGTACAGCGGGTCCCAGCGCAGGGCGGCCGCCACGTGCCGCTCGGGACTGGCCTGGGCCCACAGCTCGGCGTCGTCACCGAGGGTGTCCAGCCACGGGCCGGCGTCCCCCACCTGCAGTCCGCCCCCGGCGGACTCCAGCCACACGGCGCGGTCGTGCTGGGTGGCCAGCCACAGCCGGCCGCGGGAGCCGACGACGCCGTCGAGCAGGACGTCGAAGGCCTCGTGCAGGCGCTGCGGGTGGAAGGGCCGGCGGGCGGAGAAGCGCACGAGTTCGATCCCGGCGTCGGCCTCCAGCGGAGGCTGACCGGCGAGCACCGCGTCGTGCGGGTGCCCCACCCGGCCGCGGCGGGCGTGCAGGCCCAGGCCGGCGAGCACGCGGGCGGGGTGCCAGTGCTCGATCGAGCCGGTGCGGGCGGTGGGTGCCCAACGCTCGAGGACCGCGTGCAGCCGGGCGGCGGTCCAGTCCTCGATCGGTGGGCCGGCCAGGAGCACGACGTCGGCGATGGCGACCTGACCGAGGGCGACCTGGGCCAGGGTGCGTTCGTCGTCGGCGGTCGCGGCGAGTCCCCGGTCAGCCATCGTCTGCTCACCGGTCACGTCCGCCAGCCAGGTCGCGGCGTCCAGCACCGTGACCACGGCCTCGACCTGGACGGCGTCTTTGGCCGTGCCGCCCTCGGCCAGCAGCACCGAGCCGATCGACCAGCACAGCTGCTCCGGTTCCAGGGCCGGGTCCAGCTGCAGCACGATGCGGTCGACCCCGGAGCAGGCGGCGAGCTCGACCAGCAGCGGGAGCAGGTCCAGCCGCAGGGTGCAGGAGAGGCAGCCGTGGGCGAGCTCGACCGCGGTCTGCTCCTCGGTGACGTTGCCGGCCATCTGGGTGCGCACCGTGCGGACGACGACGCCCTGCTCCAGGTCGGCGACGTCGTGGTGGACCACGACGGTGCCGGGGGCAGCGGTGAGCAGGTCAGTGGCTGCGCGCGCGGTGTGGTCCCGGTGGACGCCGCCGACCAGGACCAGCGGGGTGGGTCGGTCTGTCATGCCCCCATTCTATCGGTAATGACAATCGTTGTCGTCTAGGGTGGGGCCATGACGACCTTCTGCGAGGTGACCGGTCGCCGCCCCACGTTCGGGCGCGCCGTCAGCCACTCCCACCGGCGGACACCCCGCCGGTTCGACCCCAACCTGCAGCGCAAGCGGTTCTGGGTGCCCAGCGAGCACCGCTTCGTGCGGCTCACCGTCTCCACCCGAGGCATCAAGACCATCGACGCCCAGGGCATCGAGGCCGTCTGGGCGCGGGTCAGGCGCGAGCGCAGCGCCGCCGGCGGGCGGCTCTGATGGCCCGGGCCACCGACGTCCGCCCGGTGATCAAGCTCAAGTCCACCGCGGGGACCGGCTACACGTACGTGACCCGCAAGAACCGGCGCAACGACCCCGACCGGCTGGTCCTGCGCAAGTACGACCCGATCGTGCGCCGCCACGTGGAGTTCAAGGAGGACCGCTGAGATGGCCAAGACCTCGAAGATCGCCAAGAACGACCAGCGCCGCCTCGTCGTCGCCCGGTACGCCGAGCGGCGGGCGGCGCTGAAGGAGACCGTCCGAACCGGCAGCCCCGAGGAGCGGGCCGCCGCACAGGCCGCCCTGCAGGCTCTGCCGCGCAACGCCAGCCCCACGCGGCTGCGCAACCGCGATGCTGTGGACGGCCGTCCGCGTGGGCACCTCCGGGCCTTCGGGCTCTCCCGGATCCGCTTCCGGGAGATGGCCCACGACGGTCAGCTCCCCGGCATCACCAAGGCCAGCTGGTGAGCCCCGCTCCCCGGCCCCGGAGACCGCGGGCCAGGCGCCGGATGGACGGTCCGGTCGACTGGAAAGACGTGGCCGCGCTCCGGACGTTCGTCTCCGACCGCGGCAAGATCCGCGCCCGCCGGGTGACCGGCCTGGACCCCGAGGCGCACCGCCAGGTGGCCCGGGCGATCAAGAACGCCCGCGAGATGGCCCTGCTCCCCTACCCCACGAAGGGCCGCTGACGAAGGGCCCTCTGCACTCCGCTCGAGGGGTGCAGAGGGTCCGTTCGTCAGCTGGAGGGGCGGGAGCCGCGGTAGCGGACCAGGCGGGCGGAGTTGACCGCGACAGCCACCGAGCTGGCGTTGTGCAGCACCGCAGCCAGCACCGGGGACAGCGCACCCACCCCGGCGACAGCCAGGCCGACACCGTTGACCGCGATCGACAGTCCGTAGTTCTGCCGGACGATGCCCAGCGTGCGTCCGCCGAGGTCGCGCAGGTCCAGCAGGTGTCGCAGGTCGTCACCGACCAGCGCCACGTCGGCGGTCTCCACGGCCACGTCGGTGCCCGAGACACCCATCGCGATCCCGATGTCGGCCGCGGCCAGCGCCGGGGCGTCGTTGGTGCCGTCGCCCACCACCGCCACGGTGTGCCCCTCGGCCTGCAGCGCCAGCACGACGTCCTGTTTGTCCTCCGGCAGCACCTCGGCCCGCCACTCCGTGATCCCCAGCTGCGCTGCCACCGCGGCGGCACTGGTCGCGTGGTCGCCGGTCAGCATCACGATCCGGGTCACCCCGGTGGCCCGGAGCTCGGCGAGCACCTCGGCCGCCTCGGCCCGCACCTCGTCGCGCAGGCTGACCAGGCCGACCAGCTCACCGTCGACGGCCAGGAGCAGCGGTGTCTCGGTCTGCCCGCGCAGGTCGGCCAACCAGCCCAGCGCGTCGTCCCCGACCGCCACGCCCTCCTGGGCCATCAGCGCCTCACTGCCCAGCAGCAGCACCCGGCCGTCGGCCTGGGTGCGCATGCCCAGCCCGAGCAGGACCTCGCACTCCTCGTGCGGCGGGATGAACACGTGCCGCTCCTCGGTCGAGCGGATCACCGCCTGGGCCAGCGGGTGCCGGGAGTGCACCTCCGAGCTGGCCGCGTAGCCGAGCACCTGCTCGGGCTCCCAGTCCGGGGAGAACGAGACGACGTTGGTGACCACGGGACGACCGACGGTGAGCGTGCCGGTCTTGTCGAACACCACGGCGTCGATCCGGCCGGCGGCCTCCAGGTGCGCACCACCTTTGATGAGCACCCCACGGGAGGCGCCGTTGCCGATTGCCGCGCTGACCGCGGTGGGCGTGGACAGCCCCACCGCGCACGGGCAGGCCACCAGCAGCATCGTCATCGCCCGCCGCACGTCGCGGGTGACCAGCCAGGTGAGCGCGGCCAGGGCGAAGGAGGCCGGCACGAAGCGGCGGGAGAACTCGTCGCCCACGGTCTGGATCGGCGCACGGTCGTCCTGGGCCTGCTCGACCCGGCTGATGATCCGGCCGATCGCGGTGTCCGAACCGGTTGCCGAGGCCCGGACGACGATCCGCCCGCGCAGGTTCACCGAGCCCGCGTGCACGGCCGAACCGGCCCGCACGCTCACCGGCAGCGGCTCCCCGGTGATCGCGGCCTGGTCGACCACGCCCTCGCCCTCGACCACCTCGCCGTCCACGGCGATCGTCGCCTGCTCGTGGACGACGACCAGGTCGCCGACCCGCAGCCGCGCCACGTCGACCTGGGACTCGACGTCGCCGTCGGCGGTAGGGGTGAGCACCCAGGCGGTGGACTCGGTGCCGGCCAGCAGGGCCGAGATGGCGTTGCGGGTGCGGCGCAGGGTGAGGTCCTGCAGCCACTCCCCGATGTTGAGCAGCCACAGCACGGTCAGCGCCACGACGTTCTCCCGCAGCAGCAGACTGGCCACGGTCGCCGCGGTGACCAGCGCGTCGGTGCCCGCGGTCCGCTTCCCGGTCAGGGCCCCCACGGCGCCCTTGAGGAACGGATAGCCGGTGAACACGGTCACGACGCTGGCGGCGAACCGGCTGCTGCCCGACAGCACGGGCGGTCGGCCCAGGCCGTAGCGCCGCACGCCCAACAGCACCAGCGCGGCACCTCCCACGGCGATCCGCAGCAGCTCACCGTTGGCGATGTCGGCCGAGCGTGGACGGCGCGCGACGACGGCGTCGACGGGCTGCTCCCCCACCGCGCGGACCGCGGCCAGCACCGCCTCGCGGTCGGTGTCGGGGGCGGCCCAGACGACGACGTGCCCGGTGACCGGGAAGGCCTGGACGGCGAGCACGCCGGCGACGTCGTCCAGGGCGTCCTCGACGAGCACGGCGCGGGAGGGCGAACCGGCCAGCCACGGGGCGTGCAGGCGCACACGGCCGCCGGCATCGGCGACCAGGACGGGCGTGCCGGGCGCTGGCATCAGTGCGAGTGGTCGTGCCCGGCGGACCGGTCCGCCGGCGGCGGGGCCTGCTCGCCGAGGTCGGCGTAGGCCTGAGCCCGAACGTCGCCGGCGGCCAGCCGGGTCTTCTCCACCGCGGTCTCGGCGCGGCGGGCGCCCAGGATGCCCAGCTTGGTGGCGCCGACGGCGGCCTTGCGGGGCAGGCTGCCGGACTCGCCGCGCTCGGCGGCGCGGACCACGAGCACCCCGACCACTCCGGTGGCCACGGTGCCCACGGCCTTACGGAGCAACGACCCCGCTCCGGCGGTGCGGGACTTCTTCGACTCCGACATGGGGGGTGCTCCTCGAGGTGTCCGGACGGGGTGGACTGTCGTGCAGAACGGTAATGGGAACCGTGTTCAGGGGTGGGGCAGGGGTCTTGGGTGCGGCCCTGGAGCTCGCTCCTCTGGCCAAGCACCACCTCCGCCGGTGCGACCGCGCCCCTCCCACCCGGTACCGACGCCTTCGACCGCCAACCCTGACCAGCGGACCGCCGGACACACCCCTCGCGCAGAGTGCATCGCCGACGGCCGCTACCGTCCTGACAATGATTGTCGATGTCGACCAGGCTGCCCCGGCGCTGGAGGTGGTCGGTCTCCGGGTCTCCGTGGGCGGCGAGCTGCTGCTGCACGGGCTGGACCTGAGGGTCCCGGCCGGCGCCCGGCTGGCCCTCATCGGGGCCTCGGGATCGGGCAAGTCGCTCACCGCCGGGGCGGTCCTGGGCCGCCTGCCACCGGGAGCGACCGTCACCGGCTCGGTGCGTGTCGCCGGTGTGGAGGTCCTGGGTGTCCCCGCCGCCCGCCGCAGCCCGAGCACGCGTGTGGCTGCCGTGGCCCAAGACCCCCTCGCGGCTCTCAACCCGCTGGTCACCGTCGGGGCGCAGCTGGCCACCCCGCTCCGTCGCCGGGCGGGACTGCGCGCTACGGCCGTCCGAGTCCGGTCTACAGAACTCCTGGTCTCGGTGGGGCTGTCGGACCCCGAGCGGGTCCTGCGCAGCGTCGCAGGCGAGCTCTCCGGGGGCCAGCGGCAGCGCGTCTGCATCGCCATCGCGCTCGCTTCGCAGGCCGAGCTGCTGGTGGCCGATGAACCGACCACCGCGTTGGACCTGGTCACCCAGGCGCAGGTCGTGGACGTGCTGCGCCGACACACCCGGGACACGGCCCTGCTCTTCATCACCCACGACATCACCGTGGCCGCTGCCCTCTGTGACCACGCCGCGGTGCTGCACGAAGGCAACGTGGTGGAGGCCGGCCCCATGACGGACCTGCTGATGGCGCCGTCCTCGGACCACCTGCGCCACCTGGTGCGCGCAGCGCGGGCGGTGGCGGCGTGAGCGCCGGCACCGCCGCACTGGAGGCCGCGGGCCTGACGCGCACGCACCAGGGCTCCCGTCACACCCCATGGTCACGAGCCCCCCGGTTCACCGCCCTCCGCGGGGTGGACCTGGCGCTGCGGCCGGGCGAACGCGTTGGATTGGTGGGCGCCTCCGGATCGGGGAAGTCCACCCTGCTGCGCTGCCTGCTGGCCCTCGACGTCCCCGATGCCGGCACCGTGCTCTGTGGCGGCCGCCGGGTGGACCCGGGCCCGGCACGCCGGCTGCGCTGGTTCCGGCGTCGGGTGCAGTACGTGCCTCAGGACCCGGCCAGCACGCTGGACCCACGGATGACCGTTGGTGCCCTCGTCGCAGAACCGTTGCGTGCCCTGGCCGTGCCCGGTGACCACCGGGGCCTGGTGGCCACGGCGCTGACCCAGGTGCAGCTCGACCCCCGGCTGATCGGCCGTCGCCCGGGCCAGCTCTCGGGCGGGCAGGCCCAGCGCGTGGCGTTGGCCCGGGCCCTGGCCCCCGGCCCCGAGGTGCTGCTGGCCGACGAACCGGTCAGCGGCCTGGACCTCGCCGTCCGGGAGCAGGTGGTGACCCTGCTCGGCGAACTCTCCGACGCCACCGGTTCGGCGTTGCTGCTGGTCTCCCACGACCTGTCCGTGGTCTCCCGCCTGTGCGCACGGACGCTCGTCCTGGACGACGGCCGCGTGGTCGAGGACCGGCCCACCGCCGACCTGCTCACCGACCCCCACCACCACGCGACCCGGGCGCTCGTCGCCGCGCTCCCCCGTCTCCCCGTCTGAACCCCAGAATCACACCACCCCGAGGACTCCTGACGATGCATGCTGCCCCCACCCACCGCACCCGTCGGCCGCTGCTGCGGACGGGCGTGCTGACCACCACCGCGGCCCTGCTCCTCAGCGGCTGTTTCAGCGGTTCCGCCGAGGAGGCCACCGCCGCCGACGACGGCCGGGTCTCCCTGGCCATGCTCCAGCCACCCCGGTCAGGGTTGTCCCCGCTGTCCGACGACGCGTTCAAGCTCTCCCGCTGGAGCACCGCCGAGACCCTGGTCGTGCTCGACGACCTCGGTGAGGCGCAACCGGCCCTGGCCACCGAGTGGACGCAGGTCGACGACCTGACCTGGCGGTTCACCGTCCGCTCCGGGGTCTCCTTCCACGACGGTTCCGAGCTCACCGCCGAGCACGTGGCGGCATCGCTGACCGCGGCCACCCAGGCCTCCCCCAAGCCCCGGATCCTCGACGGTGTCGAGCTCACCGCGGTCGCCGACGGGGACGACGTCGTGGTCACCACGGCCGACGTCGACCCCCTGGTGCCGCAGCGGATGTCGAGCCCCCAGTTGGCGATCCTGTCCGCCTCGGCCTACTCCGCAGACGGCACGGTCAGCCCAGTCGGCACCGGCACCGGCCCCTTCGAGCTGGTGGACGTCGACGGCACGTCGGGCGCGACGCTGGACCGCTTCGACGGGTACTGGGGCCAGGCGGCGGCGGCCAGCGGCATCGACGTGGACTTCGTGCCCGACGGCACCGCCCGCGCCGCCGCCCTGCGAGCCGGCACGGCTGACGTCGTAGAGGCGGTACCGGTCTCCCAGGCGGGTCTGCTGGACCCCGACCTGGTGCACGAGGTGCCGATGCCACGCACGAACACCCTGTACCTGAACACCGCGAGCGGACCGTTCGCCGACCCAGCCGTCCGCGCGACCGCCCAGGCAGCGATCGACCGGGCCACGATCGTGAGCACCGTCTACGAGGGCCGGGCCGACATCGCCGAGGGCCTGCTCGGACCGGCCCTGCCCTGGGCCGCCGAGGGCCGCGGGGACCTCGACCTGCCCGCCGGCTCCACGGTGCCGCCGGGCACCGCGATCACGCTGGGCACCTTCACCGACCGGGCCGAGCTGCCCGAGGTCGCCGTCCTGGTGCAGCAGCAGCTGGAGGCCGTCGGGTTCACCGTCACCCAGGACGTCCGGGAGTACGCCTTCATCGAGGCCGACGCCCTCGCCGGTGCCTTCGACGCCTTCATCCTGTCCCGGGCCACCGTGCTGGACTCCGGTGACCCGGTGGCCTACATGTTCAGCGACTTCGCCTGCGAGGGGTCCTTCAACATCGCCCAGCTGTGCGACCCCGCCGTCGATGCGGCCCTGGCCGCCGCCGCGGCAGAACCGGCCGGACCCGAGCGCCGGGCGCTCGTCCTGGAGGCCGAGGCGGCCGTGCTGGCCACCGGCGCCGCGGTGCCGATGTTGCACGAGCGCGTCATCCAGGGTGAGCTGGCCGGGGTCTCCGACGCCGCCCGCGACCCCCGCGAGCGCCTGCTGATCACCACCCAGACCACCGCCGGCGACTGACCGTGGGGGCTCATCGGCTGGGTGTGACCGCCTCCCGGGTGCTGTCCCTGGCCGGGGTGGTGGCCCTGATCGGGGTGCTGCCCTGGCTGTCGGGCCGCAGCCCGGAGCTGTCGGTGCTGCGCGCCCGGTCCGCCGAGCAGGAGGCCACCCCCGAGGCGCTGGCTGCGATCCGGGCCGACCTGGGGCTCGACGAGGGGCCGCTGGCTCTGCTGCGCGGCTGGCTCGGCGGCGTCCTGCGCGGGGACCTGGGCACCTCGTGGGTGTCCGGGGCCCCGGTGGGGCCGGGTGTGGTCTCAGCTCTCGGGGTGTCGCTGACCCTGATGGCGTTCGCCCTGGGGGTCGCCGCGGTCGTGGTCGCTACGTTGTGCGCCCCTGCGATCCGCCGGGCACTGCGCGGCGACCCCGGGCGGCCCTCCGGGGTCGCCGGCGCAGCGCTGACCGCGCTGCCGGAGTTCCTGCTGGCCTCGGTGCTGCTCGTCGTCGGTGCGGTGTGGCTGGGGTGGTTCCCGCCCTACGGCTGGGACGGCGCCTCCTCCGCGGTGCTCCCGGCGCTGGCCATGGGACTGCCGGCCGGCGGTCTGATCGGCCGGTTGCTCGCCGATGCGCTCACCTCGGTCAGCGGCGAGCGGTGGGTGCTGTCCTGGCAGGTCGCCGGGGCCTCACGCGTCCAGGTCACCTGGGCCTTGCTGCGCCGCGCCCTCCCGGCGCTCACGACCCAGATCGCGCTGGTGCTGGTCGGACTGACCGGTGGCGCGGTCGCCGCCGAGCAGGTGTTCGCCGTCCCCGGGTTGGGCCGACTCACCCTCGGCGCGGCCGAGTCCCAGGACCTGCCCGCGCTGCAGGCCGGGATGCTCGCCCTGCTCGGCATCTCCGCGGTGTTCGGCATCGCGGCCAGCACGCTGCGGGTGCTGCTGTTGGGCCGGGCCGTGCGCACCGGCACCGTCCCGGTCGCCGACCCGGTCACGACCTGGCGCCGGCGGGACTGGACCCTGCCCGCCGCATGCCTGGCCCTGCTGGGGGGCACCGTCTTCGCCGGGATCGGCCGGGACCCCCTCACCTCAGCCCACGCACGACTCGCCCCACCCAGCTGGTCGCTCCCCTTCGGTGCCGATGCCAGCGGCCGCGACCTGCTCGCCCGGGTCGCGCACGGGGCGGTGGACACCGTCGGCACCGCCGTGCTCGTCACCGCCGCCAGCCTGCTGGTCGGACTCGTGGTCGGGCTGCTCCCCCGGGCCTCGGTCGGCCCGGTCGAGGTGGCCAACGCTGCCCCGCCGGTGATCGTCGGCGTGCTCGTGTCGGCCGTCAGCGGGTCCTCCCTCACCGGCGCGGCCATCGCCGTGCTGCTGGTCAGCTGGGCGCCGGTGGCCGCGCACGTGGCCGCGGCCGGCACCGAGGTGCGGGCCTCGGCTCACGTCCGGGTGCTGCCCGCGCTCGGGGTGGGCCCGGCGGCGGTCACCTGGAGACACGTCGTCCCCACGCTGCTCGGGCCGGTGACCCGCAACGCCGTCCTGCGGTTGCCCGGGATCGCCCTGGCCCTGGCGGCACTGGGCTTCCTGGGGCTGGGCCCCACCCCGCCCAGCCCCGAGTGGGGGTTGTTGCTCGCTGAGGGGATGCCGTACGTGGAACGCGCCCCCTGGACCGTGCTGGCCCCCACGACGGCGCTGGTGCTCACCGCCGTCCTCGCGGTGTCACTGTCCGGGTGGGCCCGGACCCCGTCGACTGCACGTCGAGGCGGCGCGGAAGACCCGGTCGAGCCTAACCGGTCCACTCCTCCCCCATACGCGACGACCGTGCGCGACCTCCCCCGGCCACGGTCCGCGGCACCGTGACCCATACCAGAGCACCGCGGCCGTCCGGTGTCGCGAGCCCAGGACGGTGACGGTGCATGCCAAGCTGCCCCTAGTTCGTCACAACGGGAACCGTTGTCAACGAGGGTGGTCACGACGTGGCAGCAGGCACCTCACCGCGTGAGGCAGCACTCACACGAGTGCGTCCAGACCCGCGCCGGCGCCCCCGGGCGTCAAGACCTCAGCGACCCAGGTCCGGTGGGCAATCCGGAGATGGTGGTGGCGCGCTTCCTCACCTCGCTGGCCGTGGCGGTGGTCATGGGCTGGCTGTGGACGGCGTGGGGGCGCGATGCGTGGCTGACGTTGCCGCGGCGGGCATCGGCCCCGCCCGGGACGTCCCGCTCGAGGGCGTTCGCCGACGCGGCCCGCCACGACATCGTGCACGCCGGGGGCTTCCTGGTCGTCGGTGGTCTGACGGCGGCGACCCTGAACGTGGTCGTCCCACGGTCCTGGTTGGACGCGTTGGCCAACAACCCGGCCCTCGCCGTTTCGCGACCCTAAGCAAGCGCGCCGGCCTCGCCGACGCCCACCTGCACACGTTGAGGCCCTCGACCGCAAGCTCTCTGCTCGCCGCAGGGGTCCACATCAAGGTCGTGCAAGAGCTGCTGGGTCACGCCAGATACGCGATCACGGCGGACACATACAGCCATGTGGCCCCTGCGCAGCGTCGCGAGGCGGCTGACCGCATCGAGGACAGCCTCGACTGGTGACTCGGTAGGTGCCCCCTCCCGTCGTCTGCGACGGAGGCCGCGGGCCGCCAAAGCCAGGTGCGGTTCCGCAACCATCCTCGTGTGACTGCCAGACCGCGATCCGCCCGGGGCCCTCTGGACGCCAGCCGTCCAGTCCATGACGTGGGACTGCGGGTCGCCCGCAGGGCCGGCCGAGCTCCAATCCGGCAGCTCGACGCGGGGGCGTTCGAAGCCCGTTGCTGTCACGGTTGCTGTCAAACAACAGAAGGCGGGCCGCCCCAGTGGGGCGACCCGCCTCTGACCTGCATCTTCTCTGTCGGGCTGACAGGATTTGAACCTGCGACCCCTTGACCCCCAGTCAAGTGCGCTACCAAGCTGCGCTACAGCCCGAGCTCGCGGCGCGCGGGGCGCCGGTGAGCTGCGTGGAGGAGATTACCCCACGCGGTGGTGGCCTCCGGGAGGCGGGTCAGCCCTTGCGGGCGTCCCGCGCCTTGCTCTCCCGCACCTTGACCGACACGTCGATCGGGGTGCCCTCGAAGCCCCACTTCTCACGGAGCTTGCGCTCCAGGAAGCGGCGGTAACCGGCCTCGAGGAAGCCGGTGGAGAACACCACGAAGCGCGGCGGGCGGACGTCGGCCTGCGTGACGTACTTGATCTTGGGGACCTTGCCGCCGCGGGGCGGGGGCGGGGTCTCCTGCACCAGCGCGCGGATGAAGTTGTTCAGCTCGGCGGTGGGGATGCGGTACTCCCACGAGGCCAGCGCGTCGCGCAGGTGGTCGGCGAGCTTGTTCACCCCGCGGCCCTTGAGCGCGGAGATGTTCACCCGGTGCGCCCACTTCACCCGGGAGAGGTCGCGTTCGATCTCCTTCTCCAGCTGGGCGTGCCGGTCCTCGTCGAGGGTGTCCCACTTGTTGATCGCGATGACCAGCGCGCGGCCGGACTCGATGACCTGGGTGATCACCCGCTGGTCCTGCTCGCTGATCACCTCGTCGGCGGCCAGCAGCACGATGGCGACCTCGGAGGCCTCGATGGCGGCCTCGGTGCGCAGGCTGGCGTAGTACTCCGTGCCGCTCGCCGTCCCCACCTTGCGCCGCAGGCCCGCGGTGTCGACGAACCGCCAGGGCTCGCCGCCCAGGGTGACCAGGGAGTCGACCGGGTCGACGGTGGTGCCGGCGACGGAGTCCACGACGGAGCGCTCGGACTTCGACAGCCGGTTGATCAGGCTGGACTTGCCCACGTTGGGCCGCCCGACCAGGGCCACCCGGCGCGGGCCGCCCTCCTCCAGGGACTCCCGCGGCGCCTCGGGCATCGCGTCGAGCACCAGGTCGAGCAGGTCGCCGGCGCCGCGGCCGTGCAGCGCGCTGACGCTGAACGGCTCGCCCAGACCCAGCGACCACAGCTCGGCCGCGTTGGCCTCGCCCCGCTCGTCGTCGACCTTGTTGGCGACCACGATCACCGGGGTCTTCGAGCGCCGGAGCACCCGGGCGGCCGCGAGGTCGGTCTCGGTGACGCCCACGGAGGCGTCCACGACGAGCACGATCACGTCGGCGGTCTTCATCGCGTACTCGGCTTGCCGGGCGATCGAGGCGGCCATGCCCGACGCCTTGGGCTCCCAGCCGCCGGTGTCGACGACGCTGAACGTCTTGCCGTTCCACAGCGCCTCGTAGGAGATGCGGTCGCGGGTGACGCCGGGGACGTCCTGCACGACGGCGGCGCGGCGGCCGATGAACCGGTTGACCAGCGTGGACTTGCCGACGTTGGGCCGTCCGACGACGGCGACGACGGGGTTGGGGGCCTTGCTCATGTGCGTTCTCCTGCTCCTACCGCTCGCAACGCCAGCGCGACGACGGCCTCGACGACCGCGTCGCGGTCCAGGTCGGTGCTGTCGACGACGATGGCGTCCTCGGCGGGCCGCAGCGGACTGTCCGCGCGGCTGCTGTCGTACTCGTCTCGACGGCGCAGGTCGGCAGCGAGTGCCTCGACCTCGGCGGCGTCGGTGAGGCCCAGTTGGCCGGCCCGGCGCTGGGCGCGGGCCTCGGGGGCTGCGGTCAGGTAGACCTTGCAGGTCGCGGCAGGCAGGACGACGGTGCCGATGTCCCGCCCCTCCACCACCACGGCGGTGGCGCCGGCGACCAGGGCGCGCTGCTGGTCGACCAGCTGCCGG
The DNA here is from genome assembly GCF_001424455.1 of Geodermatophilus sp. Leaf369. Lineage (NCBI taxonomy): Bacteria > Bacillati > Actinomycetota > Actinomycetes > Geodermatophilales > Geodermatophilaceae > Geodermatophilus > Geodermatophilus sp. Leaf369. The sequence continues at coordinate 257,909 of NZ_LMQA01000005.1, forward strand.
CGGACGGCGGGGACGGCGGAGACCGGGGACACCGCGCGGGTGACCTCTCCCCCGCGGATCCGCTGGGCCACGTCGACGCCGTCCACGGTGACGGTCTCGGTGCCGGCCGTCGTCCCCACCCGGATGTCGGCGGCGATGACCGTCTTGGCCACGGCCTCGGCGTCCTCGAGGTCGATCCCGGCGTCCAGCACGGCGACCGTCGCGGCGCGGTACATGGCCCCGGTGTCGAGGTAGGCGGCGTCCAGACGCGCCGCGACGAGGCGCGCGACGCTGGACTTGCCGGTCCCGGAGGGCCCGTCGAGCGTGACCTGTCCGACGAAGGCGGTCACTGGGCGATGTCCCGGCGGAGGGCGACGGCGCCACGCAGGTACACGTGCTGCACGTCCGCGCGCGGGCGGGGGGTGTCGACGTGGGCCATCAGCCGCAGCACCCGGGGCAGGGCGTGCGGGACGGCGATCTCGGTCGCGCACATCAGCGGCACGTCACCGAGCCCGAGCTGGCGGGCGGCCAGCGCCGGGAACTCCGACGTCAGGTCGGGCGTCGCGGTGAACAGGATGCTGATCAGGTCCTCCGAGGCCAGCTCGTTGCGCTCGAGGACGGCGCTGACCAGCTGGGCGGTGGCCTCGAGGACCTCGTCGCGGTCGTCGGCGTCGACCTGCGTCGCGCCCCGGATGGCTCGGACGGCCACTGCGTTCTCCTGACATCGTGGAACAGGCGCCCGGTGAGCCGGGCGCCTCGATCGAGTCTAGGTCGGGCTCAGAGCCCGACGAGCTCCTGCAGCGAGCCGACCTCGGCGCGCGAGAGCTTGCGGATGACGCCGGTGCGCATCCGGGCAAGCTGCACCGGCCCGACGGCGGTGCGGGTCAGCCGGGAGACCGGCAGGCCGACCTCGGCGAGCAGCCGACGCACGATGTGCTTGCGGCCCTCGTGCAGCACCAGCTCGACGACGGACTGCCCGGCGTGGGTGTCCATCAGCTCGAAGCCGTCGACGGAGACCGGCCCGTCCTCCAGCTCGATCCCGGCCTTGAGCCGGCGGCCCAGGTCGCGGGAGACCGAGCCCGACACCTGCGCCATGTAGGTCTTCTTGACCTCGTAGGAGGGGTGCGCCAGCCGGTGGGCGAGCTCGCCGTCGGTGGTGAGGATGAGCAGGCCCTCGGTGTCCTGGTCCAGCCGGCCGACGTGCACGATGCCCTTCTGCAGGTCACCGACCATGTCCCCGACGGTGGGCCGGCCGCGGTCGTCGCTCATCGCGGTGATGACGCCGAAGGGCTTGTTCATCGCGTAGGTGACGCGGTCGTTGCGGATCTCGATCCGGGTGCCGTCGACGGCGACCTGCACGGTCGCCGGGTCGACCCGCATGCCCTGGACCAGGACGACCTTGCCGTCCACGGCGATCCGGCCCTCCTCGATCATGTCCTCGCAGACCCGTCGCGAGCCCACGCCGGCGCGGGCGAGCACCTTCTGCAGCCGCTCGCCCTGGCCCTCGGCGAGCGGAACGGCCGCCTCGCGGTCACCGGGGTGCGCGGGGGCGAGCTCCATGTCCTCGGACCACACGCCCTGCTCGTCACCCTGGGCGGGGTCGAGGTCGGTGTCGTCGGTGGGGCGGGGGTCGGTCATGGGGAGGTCCTCAGGATTCAGGGTGTTCGTCGAGCACGGTCCGGGCCTCGGGCAGCAACGGGGCGAGCTCGGGGAGCTCGTCGAGGCCGGTCAAGCCCAGCCGTTCGAGGAACAGCGGGGTCGTGGCGTAGAGCCCACCGCCGCTGTCGGGGTCGGTGCCGCACTCGTACACCAGTCCCCGGGAGGCCAGGGTACGCACCACCGCGTCCACGCCCACCCCGCGGATGGCCGAGACCCGGGCCCGGGTGACCGGCTGGCGGTAGGCGATGACGGCCAGGGTCTCCAGCGCGGCCTGGGTGAGCCGGGCCCGGCGGCCGTCGGTGAGGTACCGCTCGACGACGGCGGCGTGGTCCTCCCGGGTGTACAGCCGCCAGCCCTCCCCCACCCGGCGCAGCACCACGCCGGCCCCGCGGGCGTCGTAGTCCGCGCCCAGCTCGAGCAGCGCCCGGCGCACCTGGCCGACGGTGCAGCGCAGGGTGGCCGCGAGCGTCCCGTCGTCCACCGGGGTGTCGACGACGAACAGCAGCGCCTCCAGCCCGCCGCGCAGCTCGGCGGGGTCCACCTCGTCCGGGACGACGCCCAGCGGCGACCGTGCGGCAGCCGGGTCGGCCTCCTCGACCGGCACCTCGTCCAGCGGCCGCAGCGGGGGGCCGTCGGGGTCCGGGCGGACCCGGACGGGGGCGGCGTGGGCCTCGACGGGCACCGGCGGGAGGTCCGGCGCCGCCGGGACCCCCAGCGAGGCGGCCAGCGCGCGGGCTGCGGCGTCCCAGGCGTCCGGGTCGGCGGTGCGTCCGGTCCGGTCGTCGGCCTCCGCGGCGGCGAGCTCGGCGGCGATCCGCTCCCAGGAGAAGCTCACGCGTACTCCTCCAACGCCCCCGCGTCGGCGTCGGCGTCCTCCCCGGGCAGCCGGCCCGCCACCAGCCGCGGCCCGGTCCAGTGCACCGACAGCTCACCCAACGGGGTCTCCTGGGTGAAGTCGACCAGCCGCTGCCGGTAGAGCTCGAGCAGCACGAGGAAGCGGGCCACCACCTCGAGCCGGTGCCCGCAGTCCGCCGACAGCTCCGCGAAGGAGAGCTGCCCGGCCCGGGCCACCCGGCTGCGCACCAGCAGCAGCTGGGCGGCGACGCTGACGGCGGGGGCGTGCAGGTGCCCGGTGGCCACCGTCGGCGGCGGCGTGGGGGTGAGCGCCTGGGCGGCCAGGGCGGCGAACTGCTCGGGGGTGACGCCGAGCAGCACCTCGGGCAGCAGCGCGGCGAACCGCGGTTCCAGCGCAACGTCACGGGGGAACCGGGTGGCGGCCTCGCTCTCCCGGACCCGGAGGAACCCGGCGACCTCCTTGTAGGCCCGGTACTGCAGCAGCCGGGCGAACAGCAGGTCGCGGGCCTCGAGCACCTCGAGGTCGTCGTCGTCCTCCACCTCGGCCGCCGGCAGCAACCGGGCCGCCTTGAGGTCGAGCAGGGTGGCGGCGACCAGCAGGAACTCCGAGGCCTGGTCCAGGTCCAGGACGTCGCCCAGGCCGTGCAGATGGGCGATGAAGTCGTCGGTCACCTGCGACAGCGCGATCTGGGTGACGTCGAGCTGGTGCCTGCCGATCAGCTGCAGCAGCAGGTCGAACGGGCCCTCGAAGTTGGTCAGCCGCACCCGGAAACGGCCGTCGTCGGCCGCCCCCGTCGCAGGTGCGGCCGACGTGATCACGACGTCGACCCTAGGAGCTGCGGAACCGCCGGACCAGCACGGAGTCCTCGCCGTTGGCGTCCAGGTCGGCCAGCAGCACGGCCAGTGCCTCGCGGACGATCCGCCCGCGGTCGGCCACCACGCCGTGCTGACCGCGCAGGGTCAGCCGGGCGCCCTCGATGGCCAGCAGCTCCTCGGCCGAGCAGTAGACGGTGATCTTCTCCTCGTGCTTGGTGCGCTCACGGGTCGACCGGCGGCGGGTGGCCGGGCCGGTGACCGGCAGGGTCGCCCGGATGCCGGCGAGCTCGTCGACGGGGGCCTCCCGCACCAGCTGCAGCGGGCTGGCCGCGGGCACCGCCTCGACGACGGGTGCCTCGGGTTCGGGCTCGACGGGCCGGCGGCCGGCGTTGCCGCGCAGCGCCGGGGAGGCGGCTGCGGCGGCCAGGGAGGGCAGTTCGGAGACCGGCGCGGTGCCACCGGCACCGCCGGAGGCAGCGTCGGTGCGTCGGAAGAACAGCTCGCTCGCGCCGGGGAGGACGGGGCGACGGGTCACAGGTCCAGGACCTCCTTGGCCAGGTTGCGGTAGGCCTCGGCACCGGTGGAGGTGGGCGCCCAGGTGGTGATCGGCTGCCCGGCGACCGTGGTCTCGGGGAAGCGCACGGTGCGGGTGATGACGGTCTGGAACACGGTGTCGCCGAAGGCCTCGACGACCCGGCTGAAGACCTCGCGGGCGTGCACGGTGCGCGAGTCGTACATGGTCGCGAGGATGCCGTCGACCTCCAGGGAGGGGTTCAGCCGCTCCTTGACCTTGTCGATGGTGTCCACCAGCAGCGCGACCCCGCGGAGGGAGAAGAACTCGCACTCCAGCGGGATGATCACGCCCTGCGCGGCGGTGAGCGCGTTGACCGTGAGCAGCCCGAGCGAGGGCTGGCAGTCGATGAGCACGTAGTCGTACTCCTGGCGCACCTCGGCCAGCACGCGCAGCAGGGACTGCTCGCGGGCGACCTCGCTGACCAGCTGCACCTCGGCGGCGGACAGGTCGATGTTCGAGGGCGCCAGGTCCAGCCCGCGCACGTGGCCGACGTCGCGGATGATGACGTCGCGCAGCGTGGTGTGCCGCTCCATGAGCGCGTTGTAGACGGTGCGCTCGAGCTGCTGGGACTGGACGCCGAGGCCCACCGACAGCGCGCCCTGCGGGTCGAGGTCGACCAGCAGCACCCGGCGGCCCTGCTCGACGAGGGCGGCACCCAGGTTGATCGTCGACGTCGTCTTGCCGACGCCGCCCTTCTGGTTGCACATCGCCACGATGCGGGCCGGCCCGTGCCGCTCGATCGGCTTGGGGTCGGGCAGCGGACGCTGGCGGGCCTTCGCCGGGTCGGCGCGGCCGGCGGGCACGCCCATCGGCGCATCGCCTACGTACGGCTGCGCGACGGCTGAGCTCGTCACGACCGGTGTCGCCATCCTCGGTGCCTCTTCCCCATGGTGGTGCGGTGCTCTCCCGGGCGAACCTAGCTACGAGACCCGGAGGTCCGGTGCAGGCTCGCCGTGTCGACATGTCGCCGTACAGACACGTCATCGGCAGCCGACGCGCCGTCCATGACCACCCGGGGTGATCGGAACCCGACCGAGAGCGACGTCACTGCAGGTCAGCGCAGGGCGCGGGGGTGGCTGGTCGCGTAGACCTCGCGCAGCCGGTCCACGGTCACCAGCGTGTAGACCTGGGTGGTCGTCACCGACGCGTGCCCGAGCAGCTCCTGCACCACCCGGACGTCGGCCCCACCGTCGAGCAGGTGGGTGGCGAAGGAGTGCCGCAGCGTGTGCGGGGAGAGGTCGGCGAGCTCGGCCAGCCCGGCCCGCTCGGCCGCCTGCCGCAGCACCGTCCACGCCGACTGCCGCGACAGCGGGCCGCCGCGGGCGTTGAGGAACAGGGCACCCCGGGTCGCCCGTCCGACCGACAGCGCCGGCCGGGCCCGCACCAGGTAGTCCTGCACCGCCCGGACGGCGAAGCTCCCGACCGGCACCACGCGCTGCTTGCCGCCCTTGCCGGCCAGCCGGACCACCGACGCCGCGGGGTCGCCGGACACGTCCAGGTCGTCGACGGCGAGCCCGACCGCCTCGGAGATCCGGGCCCCGGTGCCGTAGAGCAGCTCCAGCAGCGCCCGGTCCCGCAGCCCGCGCGGGCCCTCCAGAGCCCCGGCGGCCTCCAGCAGCTGCTCCACCTGCTCGACGGTGATCGCCTTGGGCAGCCGGCGGCCCGGGGTGGGCGGGCGCACCTCGGCCGCGACGTCGTCCCCGACCAGGCCGTCGAGCAGGGCGAACCGGTGCAGCCCCCGGACGGCGACCACCGCGCGGGCCGCCGAGGTGGCCGACAGCGGTGGGTGCTCGTCGTCCCCGGCGCGCAGCGCGACCAGGAAGGCCGCGACGTCGGACTCGCCCACCTCCTCGAGACCGCGCACCCCGGTGGCGGCGAGGAAGGCGGTGTAGCGGCGCAGGTCGCGGCGGTAGGAGCTGACGGTGTTGGCCGCCAGCCCGCGCTCGACGGTGAGGTGGTCCAGCCAGCCGGTGACCACCCGCTCGATGCCCACGCCGCAGACCCTAGGGCCGACACCCCCCGGGATCCCGGCGCACCGCGGGGCAGCCCGGAGGATCACCGCATGCGCCTGTACGCCGACCGACCCGACCACCGCACCCGTCAGGTGCTCCTCGACCTGCTCCTGCTGGGCTGGGCGGTGCTGTGGGTGACCGTGGCCCGGGTGGTGCACGAGGCGGTGCTGGTGCTGGCCGGTCCGGGGGTGGAGCTGGAGCAGCTGGGCGCCTCGATCAGCTCGACGATGGGCGACGCCGCCGGGGTGGCCGAGGACGTGCCGCTGGTCGGCGACGACCTCGCCGTCCCGTTCCGGGCGCTGGGCGACTCCGGCAGCGGGGTGGCCGGCGCCGGACAGGGGCTGCAGGACGCCGTCGCCACCCTGGCCCTGGTGCTCGCCGTCGCCCTGGTGGTGCTGCCGGTCGGCTGGGCGCTGAGCAGGTGGCTGCCCTGGCGGCTGCGGTGGGCCCGGGAGGCCACGGCGGCGACCCGGCTGTCAGTCACCGCCCCCGACCTGGAGCTGCTGGCCGCCCGGGCCGTGGCGACGGCGTCGCTGCCGGCGCTCGCCGGGCTGCCGGCCGGGACCGGGGCGGCCTGGCGGGCCGGGGACCCTGCCGCGACCCGCGCCCTGGCCGGCCTCGAGCTGCGCCGGCTCGGGCTGGCGGCGCCCTCAGAAGGAGCTGTCGACCGCCCGCAGGGTCGGTGACCCGGCAAGCTGCGCCGCCGCGGCGAGGATGCCGATGACCGCGAGGGCGTTCTTCACCGTGCCGTCGAAGACCATCTGCACGGCCCGGTCGAAGGGCACCCGCTCGACGGTCATGTCCAGCTCCTCGTGCTCGACGACGAACCCCTCGGGCCGCTCGACCGGGGAGAGCCCCTCGGCCAGGTAGAGCCCGACCATCTCGGTGCAGAAGCCCGGGGTGGACAGCGAGGTCGTCAGCAGCTGCCACCGCTCGGCGGCGAGCCCCACCTCCTCGGCGAGCTCCCGCTTCGCCGTCTCCAGCGGGGGCTCGCCGTCGGCGTCCCGCAGCCCGGCCGGCAGCTCCCACAGGTGCTCGCCGATCGCGTGCCGGTACTGCTTGAGCATCACGACCGCGCCGTCCTCGTCCAGCGCCAGGACGCCGACCGCGCCCGGGTGGGTGACGATCTCGCGCACCGAGGAGCCGCCCTCGGGCATGGCCACGGTGTCCTTGCGCAGCGAGATGACCCGCCCGCTGTAGACCTCCTCGGTCTCGAGGACCTCGTACACGGTCAGATGCCCATCTCGGCGTGGCCGGGGACCGGGAGGCGTGCCGACTCCTGGAAGTCCACCGCGGCCTTCACCAGCCCGGCGAAGAGCGGGTGCGGCCGGGTGGGCCGGCTCTTCAGCTCGGGGTGGGCCTGGGTGCCGACGTAGAACGGGTGCACGTCGGCGGGCAGCTCGACGAACTCGACCAGGGTGCCGTCCGGCGAGGTGCCGGAGACGACGAGACCGGCGGCGGTGAGCTGGTCGCGGTAGGCGTTGGCCACCTCGTAGCGGTGCCGGTGCCGCTCGGTGACCTCGGTGGCCCCGTAGGCGCCGGCGGTGACCGAGCCCTTCACCAGCGTGGCCGGGTAGCTGCCCAGCCGCATGGTGCCCCCCATGTCGCGGTCGCCGGCGACGACGTCGAGCTGCTCGGCCATCGTGGAGACCACCGCGTGCTCGGTCTCCGGGTCGAACTCGGCGGAGTTGGCGTCCTCGATGCCGGCCAGGTTGCGGGCGGTCTCGATGACCATGCACTGCAGGCCCAGGCACAGCCCCAGCGTCGGGATGCCGTTGACGCGGGTGTGCCGCAGGGCGCCGAGCTTGCCGTCGATGCCGCGCACGCCGAACCCGCCGGGCACGCACACGGCGTCCACGCCCGACAGCGCGGTCGCCGCCCCCTCGGGGGTCTGGCAGTCGTCGGAGGGCACCCAACGGATCTGCACCCGGGTGCGGTGGGCGAACCCGCCCGCGCGCAGCGCCTCGGTGACCGACAGGTAGGCGTCGGGCAGGTCGATGTACTTGCCGACCAGGCCGATGGTGACGGTGGTCTTGGGGCCGTGGACCCGCTCGAGCAGGTCGCCCCACACGGTCCAGTCGACGTCCCGGAAGGGCAGCCCGAGCCGGCGGACGACGTAGGCGTCCAGCCCCTCGCCGTGCAGCACCTTGGGGATGTCGTAGATCGACGGGGCGTCGGCGCAGGAGATGACGCCCTCGAGGTCGACGTCGCACATCAGGCTGATCTTCCGCTTGAGGCCGGTGCCGATCTCCCGGTCGGCCCGGCAGACCAGCGCGTCGGGCTGGATGCCGATGCTGCGCAGGGAGGCCACCGAGTGCTGGGTCGGCTTGGTCTTCAGCTCCCCGGAGGGCGCGATGTAGGGCACCAGGGAGATGTGCAGGAAGAAGACGTTGTCCCGGCCGATCTCGTGCCGCACCTGGCGGGCGGCCTCCAGGAAGGGCAGCGACTCGATGTCGCCGACCGTGCCGCCGATCTCGGTGATGACCACGTCGACCGGGTCGCCGTCCCGGCCGCTGGCCTCGGCCCCGGACAGCATCCGGGCCTTGATCTCGTTGGTGATGTGCGGGATGACCTGGACGGTGTCGCCGAGGTACTCACCGCGGCGCTCCTTGGCGATGACGTCGGAGTACACCTGCCCGGTGGTCACGTTGGCCCGGCCGGTGAGGTCGGTGTCCAGGAACCGCTCGTAGTGCCCGATGTCCAGGTCGGTCTCGGCGCCGTCCTCGGTGACGAACACCTCGCCGTGCTGGAACGGGTTCATCGTCCCGGGGTCCACGTTCAGGTAGGGGTCCAGCTTCTGCATGGTGACCCGCAGCCCACGGGCGGACAGCAGGGCCCCCAGCGAGCTCGCGGTCAGTCCCTTGCCGAGGGAGGACACGACGCCACCGGTCACGAAGACGAACTTCGTCGGGGCGGAGTTGGGGAGCAGGTTCCGAGGTTCAGCCAGTCGCGCCACGGGCGGTCACGCTAACACGGTCGGACTCCCCCACCCCGCCGTCGGCGGAGGGTGCTGCGTCACCGGTCTCGACGGTGCGCGGAGCCGCGGCCAGCCACACCAGCAGCGGCACCAGCAGGGTCGCGGCCGTCGCCGGGACCGCGACCCCGGAGTCGTTCACCGCGGCCGCCACGGTCAGGCTCAGGGCCACCGACAGCAGCCCGGCCCGCAGCACCCGGACGTCGGCGGCCGGCAGGCCACCCGGGCTGGCATCGGGCCCGCGCTCGGGTCGGCTGCGCAGCAGGCCGCCGGGCCGCAGCAGCCAGAAGGCAGCCACCGCCGCGACCAGCAGCGTGTAGGCCAGCGGGCTGCCGAGCAGGATGCCGAGGTTGGCCTCGGCCTTGCGGGTGACCACGGTCCAGGCCTGCCCGTCCAGGACCTGCGCGACGAAGCGTCCGAGGTGGCTGCGCTCGGAGGGCGGCCGGGTCCAGTCCAGCACCGCGACCGACCCGACGACGACCACCGCGGCGGCCAGCACCGCGACGAGCCGGACGACGGTGACCCGGATGCCGCCCAGCAGCATCGCCAGCAGCAGGAACCCGGGCACCGCGGCGAGCACCCCGCCGAAGTCCCGGCCCAGCGAGGGCGCACCGACCAGCCCGACGGTGACCACGCCGACCACCAGCACGGTGACCAGCGCCCGCCGCCGTCCCTCCCCCGCGCCGCGGCGGGCGACCCAGGCCGCGGCCCCGGCGGTGAGCAGCAGCGCGGCGACCGGCATCAGGCCGAACGTGAGGTTGCCGTAGCCGGTGAACCGGCCGGCCACGATCGCGTCGTAGCCGAGCATCCCGTCCAGCTCGAGGTGCGAGCCGGTGAGCACGTCCAGGGCCAGCGTGGCCACCGTGACCCCGAGGACGACGACCGGCGGACCCAGCCGTCGGCGGCGCCACGGCCCGGCCCAGGCCAGCCCGGCCACCAGCACGGTGGCCAGGGCGATCAACCCGGCCAGGGCCAGCCGCGGGGAGTCGGCGAGGTGCCAGGGCGCGACGTTGCCCAGGTAGGTGCCGACGGGCAGGGAGGCGGCGACCAGGCAGACCGGGCGCACCCAGTGCCGCAGCCGGTTGCGGGTGGCCAGGCTGGGCCGGTGCCGGCTCCACCAGCGGCGCAGCCGCACCGGGGTGAACCCGGGGCTGCGGCCCCCGCCGAGGGTGAGCATGCCCAACCCGACGACGGCGGCCGACACCAGCACGAGCAGCCAGAACACGTCGCCGGTGCTGCGGTAGTGCACGACGGCCCGGGTGTTGGCCTGGTCCAGCAGCTGCGTGGCCTCGGCCAGCGCGGGCCGGTCCCCCTCGGCCCGGACCGCCTGGCCGTTCATCGAGGCGGGCTCGGGCAGCCCGAGGGCGCGCAGCACGGTGGGGGCGGTGTCGATGAGCTGGCTGAACGGGGCCCGGCCGGTGCTCGCGGAGGTCAGCCAGCCGGTGCCGAAGCCGGGACCCGAGGCCATGGACACGTGCAGCTGGGGCCGGCCGTCGTTGACCTCCGAGACGCCCTGGACGAGCAGGAGGGTGGAGCCGGGCAGGGTCGCGAGGGCGTCCTGCACGGTGGCCAGCGCCTGGTCGATCTGCAGCAGCGCGCCGGCCCGGGGCAGCGGCTCGGTGCCGGTGTCGGTCTCGTCGGCACTGGGCTGCCCGGCGTCGGTCAGCTGGTCCAGGCCCACGAGCCCGAGCGGACAGGCCCCCAGCAGCGCGCTGAGCGTGCCGGTGTCGGGCAGCTCCTCCCGCAGGTCCACCGCCGTGCCCTCGGCCGCCACGGCCACCGTCGCGGCCCGGCTCACCACCGACGCACACCCCACCGCGTCGCCCAGCGCACCGGGCTCGGCGCCGAAGCGGTCGGTGGCGGGGTCCGCGGCGATGGCCGCGACCGCGGCCGTGGGGTCGGCCAGCCCGATGTTGCCGATCTGCTCCTGGGTGCCGCAGTAGGACAGCGAGGTGTCCTGCGCGGCGTCCCGGCCGAGGAAGCCCGGCTCGGGGACCGGGGTGCTGCCGTCGAGGGGAGCACCGGTCTCGTCGGTGGGCAGCGGGACCGGCGGGATCGGGTCCTCCGGGGCCGCCCAGCGGGCCCGGTTGCCAGCGCCCAGCGTGGCCCAGCCGTCGAGCACGCACGTGGTGGGCCGGGCGGCCCGCACCGACAACGCGCCGATCGACGACTCCTCGGCCAGGGCCCACAGCGTCGGGGTGCGGTCGGGGTCCAGGTCCGACCACACCAACCCGGGGACGCCGACGACGACCACCCGGTCGGCGGCGTAGGCGTCGTCGCCGGTGGCCGCGGCCGCCGGCGGGGCCAGGCCGAGCAGGAGCGCGACGACGGCGAGGAGCCCGAGCAGGGCACGCTCAGCCCGGCGCACCGAGCAGCTCCCGGTAGACGGCGACCAGCTGGGCGGCGGTGCCGGCCTCGTCGGGCCAGCCGGCGGCCTGCGCCCGCCCGGCCGCCGACAGCCGGGCGGTGCGCTCGGGGTCGGTGAGGACGGCGGTGACCCGCTCGGCCAGCGCCACCGGGTCACCGGGCGGGACCAGCTCGGCGGCCTCGCCCACGAGCTCGGGCACGCCCCCGACCCGCGTCGCCACCAGCGGGGTGCCCGAGCGCAGCGCCTCCTGGGCGGTGAGCGAGCGGGCCTCCCAGACCGAGGGCAGGACGGCGACGTCAGCGGCGGCGAGCAGGTCGGCCACGTCGGTGCGTCGCCCCAGCAAACGGACCGGCAGCCGCTCGGAGTCGATCCGCCGGGTCAGCTCGGCCTCCAGCGGGCCGTCGCCGGCGACCACGGTCAGCGGGGTGGGGCCGGGGGCCTGCGCCCAGCGTGCGGCCGCGGCGAGCAGGGTGTCGTAGCCCTTCTGCGGGTGCAGCCGGCCCACCGCCACGACGAGCGGGCGACGGTCGTCCAGGCCCAGCTCGGCCCGCACCTGCGCCCGGGACCGGGTCGGCGGGGGCAGCGGGGGCGCCGACACCGGGGCGAGCCGCACGTCGCGGGCGCCCTGGGCGAGCGCGTTCTCGGCCAGGTCCGCCGACGCGGCGAGCACCAGGTCCGCGCTGCGCACGGTGGCTGCCTCGAGCCGGCCGAGCACCCGGGTCCTCAGCCCACCGCCGGGCTGGAGGGCGTTGTGCAGGGTGAGCACCAGCGGGACGCGGGTGCCCCGGCGGGCCGCGGCGGCGACCAGGCCAGCGCGCAGGCCGTGGGCGTGCACCAGGTCCGCTCCGCGGGTGGCCCGGGCCAGCGCGGCGACGGCCCGGACGTCGGCGACCGGGTCGAGCCCGCCGGAGATGCCGACCGGCCGGAAGGCCGCGGCGGCGGAGAACCCGAACAGCTCGTCGGTGGCGGCCGGACCGCAGACCCGCACCAGCGCGCCGGCCCGGTCCAGCGGGGTCAGCAGCGAGCGGAGGTGGGTGCCCACACCCCCGGTGCTGGTGGCCAGCACCTCGGCGATCCGGCGTCCGGCCAGCGGCTGTCCCGTCACGGCGTCCCCTCCCCCTGTGCTGTCGCGTCGGCTCCCCGGAGTCCTCGGACGGCGGCCAGCAGCGGCCGCCGCGCGGTCCCCATCATGACCGCCGCGGCGACCAGGAGCACGACGCCACCAGCGAGGACGCCGATCCCGACGGCCCCGAGCACCCCTCCCCGGGGCACCGCCCCGTCCCCCAGCGTGCGGGCCACCCACAGCCCGGCAGCGCCGGCCAGGACCGCCGCGACGAGGGCGGGCACCCCCGTGCGGGCCAGCCCGGCCAGCGTCTCCCGTCCGGTCACCCGGGCGACGACGACGAGCAGGCCGATGCCGGCGACGGTGACGCCGACCGTGTGCCCCAGCCCGAGCGCGACCGCGCGGTCCTCGACCGGCAGCGCCCGGGCGAGCACCAGGTCCGCGGCGACGGCCACCAGCCAGCCACCGCCCACGCACACCGTCGGGGACCGCCACAGCCCGCGGGCGTACAGCGCGCGGGTGAGCACCGCGACCAGGCCGTAGCCGACCAGCCCGGGCACGAACGCGACGATCGTCGGCTGCAGTGCGGCGGCCGAGCCGGCGTCCCGGGCGGCGGCGAAGAACACCCGCGCCATCGGCCCGGACACCGCGACCAGACCCGCCGCGGCGACGGCCGAGAACACCACCACCAGCACGGTGACCGGCGCGACCACCCGGCGGTAGCCGGCGTCGTCCCCCTGCGCGGCGCGCTCGCTCATGCCCGGGAACGCCGAGGTCGCCAGCGGCACCGCGAGCGCCGCCCAGGGCAGCAGGAAGAGCGTCATGCCGGCGAAGTACACGACCTGGGTGCCGTCGGGGACGGCGGCGTCGTTGGCCAGCCGGATCGCGACGACGGCGACCAGCTGCTGCCCGGCGAGGGTGAGCACCCCGGCCAGCGCCAGCCGGCGCACCCGGGGGGCCGCGCCGACCGGGAAGCGCAGCCGGGGGCGCAGGCCCAGCCGCAGGCCACGCAGCGGGAGCAGCAGGCACGCCGCCAGGGCGACCACGCCCAGCGTCGTCCCCACGCCCAGCACGAGCTCGGCGGGCCGGGACAGGTCGGCGACGTCCCGGCCGCCGCCGATCCCGGCGAAGGTCAGGTAGGCCCCGGCGACGACCACGCTGGACAGCAGCGGGGCCAGTGCCGGCCCGGCGAACCGGCGGTGCGCCTGCAGCACGCCGGTGAGCACGACGGCCAGGCCGTAGAGCACCACCTGGGGGGCGAACACGACCAGGAACCGCGCGGCCAGGTCGACCTTGGCCGGGTCGGCGGCGTCGTCCCCGAGCAGGCCCTCGGCGATCGGCCGGGACAGCAGCGCCAGCGCCACGGCCAACGGGGTGAGCACCAGCAGCGTCCAGCCCAGCAGCGCCGAGGCGGTCTGCCGCACCTGCTCCCGGTCCCCGGCGGCGATCCCACCGGCCAGCATCGGGACGACGAGGCTGGCCAGCGCGCCGCCGGCGACGACCTCGAAGACGATGTTGGGGACGTTGTTCGCGGCCTGGTAGGTGTCCCCGGTGCTGGCCGCTCCGACGGTGTTGGTGAAGACGACGGTGCGGCCGAACCCGGCGACCCGGGCGACGACGGTGAGCACGGCGATGAGCGCGGCCGCCCCGGCCACGCCCCGGACGGCCTGCTGCCGGGTCACCTCAGGCGGGCTGCCGGCCGAGCCGGTCCAGCTCGCGCAGCCCCGGGGTGCCTTCGATGACCGAGGTGAAGCTGACCTTCTCGCTGGCCAGGGTGAGCGCGGTGACCACGGTGAGGGCGGCGATCCGGGCCGGCCGGGACTCCCCGGCGGCCAACCGCAGGCCGAGCACGGCACCGAGGGCGTTGGCCCCGCAGTCCCCGAGCATCACCTTCTCCTCCAGGTCGTCGGGCAGGGTGGCGAGCGCGGCGCCCACCGGGCCGGCGACCAGCCCGCCGGCGGGACCGCCGAGGGTGGCGGCGGCCAGGAGCGAGCCGGCCTTGGCGGCCCGGCCGGGCCGCAGGTCCAGCAGGTTGACCAGGTTGGCGGTGCCGGCGACCAGGCCGGTGGTGAGCACGCCGTCCACGAGGGCACCCACGCCCGAGCCGCGGCGGGTCAGCAGGGCCGCCGCCACCCCGGCGGCGCCGATGCCGGCGACCTTCACCGCACCGGCGGACACCCGCCCGGCGCGCAGCGCGGCGAGGTGGCCGGCCAGGCCCTTGTCGCGGGCCTGCTCGGGGCGGGCCCCGGCGAGGTCGTCGTAGCCGCCGACGACGGCGGACACCGTGCCGACCAGTGCCGACGCTCCCCGCCATCCAGCCGGTGCCCCGGCCGCCGAGGTGGCCGTGGCGGCCGCGGCCAGGACCGGACCGCCGAGCAGCGTGAGCGGCCGGCCGGCGTAGTTCACCCGGGCCCACCGGGCGGCACCCGGGCGGTCGGCGACGGCGCCCGAGGCGGCCAGCCCGGCCCGGGCGAGCCCTGCCCCGGCGGCGGCCAGCAGCAGCCGGCGGGCCATCAGTTGGCGGGGGCCGGCGTCGGGACCGGCGGGACGGGCTGCGCGTCCTCGCCGGTGCCGTACTTGCCCGAGGTGCCCTGCGCCTCGCTGGACAGCGCCAGCACGGTGCTGATCCGGCCCTCGGGGGCGTTCACGTTGTCCACCGTGGACACCTGGGTGGAGGCCTCGGTGTCGGCACGGATGGTGCCGACCAGACCGGTCTCCCCGGCGGCGGCGGAGTCCCCGGACACCACGGTGCCCTGGCCCCGCTCGTCCAGGGCCACGGCGAGCTGGGACAGCGCGGTGTTGCGGGCCTCGGCGTCGTCCCCGGTCAGGGCGCCCGAGGTGAGGAACACCGCGTGCTCGGCGGCGGCGACGTCGGGGCTGTCCAGGCTGAGCACGTCGAGCGCGGACAACCCGGCGAGCACCTGGGCGGTGGCGGTGGAGTCCGGCACGACCGACTCCCCGCCCTCGACGGCGGGCGCCGGGATCTGGAGCACCTGGGCCAGCAGGGCGGCGACCAGCTCGCCGGTGTCGTCGGTCTCCGGCAGCGTCACGCCCGAGGGCAGCCCGCCGGGGCTGGTGAGGAAGCTCTGCAGGCTCTGGGCGGTCTGCGGGTCGCTGTAGGCCGGGGTGAGCCGGACGGCGCCGGTCACGGTGGCGCCGGACGCCTCGATCAGCGAGGTGACCTCGTCCACCAGGTCGGTGTCGACGTCCTCGTTGCCGAGCACCAGCACGACCGAGGACCCGGTCAGGGTGCCGGCGACAAGCGCGGGCCCGACCTCCTCGGCGAAGCCGCCGGTGGCGTCGAGCTGGGCCTGCAGCCCCTGCGTCTCGTCCTCCAGGGCGCGCTTGTCCTCCTGCAGCCCGGCCACCTGGGTCTGCAGGTTGTCCAGCAGTCCCCCGTTGAGGGCGGTGGTGCCGATGACGATCCCCAGCGCGACGGCCAGGAAGACCGCGATCAGGGAGACGAGGTGGTAGCGGAAGTCGATCACGAGAAGAGGTTCTCCAACCAGAACACGAAGCTGTCCCACTGGTCGACCAGCAGGTCGACGTAGATCCGCCCGGCCGTGGACACCGCGAGCGCGGCGCCGATCGACACGAGCGCGGCGAGCACGAGCAGGACGAGGGCGAGGGTCGAGATGCGGCTGCGGTACAGCCGGCTGACGCCCTTGGCGTCGACCAGCTTGCCGCCCAGCCGCAGGCGGGTCAGGAACGTCGAGGCCATGCCGCCGCGGCCCTTGTCCAGGAACTCCACGAGCGTGGCGTGGGTGCCGACGGCGACGATGAGCGTGGCGCCCTTCTCGTCGGCCAGCAGCATCGCGATGTCCTCGCTGGTGGCCGCGGCCGGGAAGGTGATGGCCTCGACGCCGAGGTCCAGGACGCGCTGCAGGCCCGGGGCGCGGCCGTCGGCGTAGGCGTGCACGACCACCTCGGCACCGCAGCGCAGCACGGAGTCCGACACCGAGTCCATGTCCCCGATGATCATGTCCGGCTGGTAACCGGCCTCGATGAGCGCGTCGGCCCCGCCGTCGACCCCGATGAGGACCGGGCGGTAGTCCCGGACGTAGGACCGCAGCGCGCCGAGGTCCTCCTTGTAGTCGTAGCCCCGCACGACGATGAGCACGTGCCGGCCCTCGATCTGGGTGGCCACGTCCGGGACGCCGACGCCGTCGAGCAGCAGCGCCCGCTCGGTCTTCATGTACTCCATCGTGTTGGCGGCGAAGGCCTCCAACTGGGTGGAGAGCCCGGCGCGCGCCTCGGTCATCGCCTCGGCGATGGTCTCCTCGGTCTGCTCGGTGCCGGTGGCCACCACGGTGTCCCCGGCGTAGAGGGTGTCGCCGTCGAGCCGGACGGTGGTGCCCTCCTTGAGGTCGGCGAAGACCTCCTTGCCCACGTTGTCCAGCAGCGGGATGCCGGCGGCGGCCAGGATCCCGGGGCCCAGGTTGGGGTACCGCCCGGAGGTGCTCGCTGCGGCGTTGACCACCCCGGCGACCTTGCAGGTGACCAGGGAGTCCGCGCTGACCCGGTCGATGTCGACGTGGTCGATGACGGCGATGTCGCCGGGTCGCAGACGCTTCGTGAGGTTCTTGGTCCGGCGGTCCAACCGCACGGTGCCGGTCGCCCCGGGAGCGGTGTCGGCGGCGCGACCACGCCGCAGGGTGCCGATGCGCATGGCGGCGATCGTCGCACGTCGGCGTGGGGCGCCGGGACGACGACGCGCTCCGGTCCGGCCCGACGGCCCCCGTGGAGCGCCGAGGGTACGGAGTCGTCCGATGACTGTGCGTGTCCGACACCACCGGTGGGCGACACGCCCGGCGCGCCCCCGACCGCGCCTCCGGAGGCCACAGCCGGGGTGTCTACCGTCGCCCGGGTGACTGGTGGGGCCCGGGCGAGGCGAGCTGCAGCGACTGTCCTGTCCGAGGCGACCGGGAGCGAGGGCGGTACAGCGGCTGTACCCGACCCCCGGCCCGAGGACGTCGTCGCGGCGCAGGCCCGGGCCGAGGCGCACACCGGCTCGACCACCGAGGCGGAGCTGGCCGCCGTGGGGCCGGTCGCCCCGCCCAAGGCCCGCCGGCCGCGTGCGCCGAAGCCCGCCGCGGCTGCCGCCCCGGCCAAGCGGACCCGGAAGCCGGCCGGGCCCAACGTCCGCGAGGTCCGCCGGCAGCAGACCCGGGAGACCATCGTCGACGCGGCCACCGCGCTGTTCGCCGAGCGCGGCTTCGACCACGTCAGCGTGCTGGAGATCGCCCAGCGGGCCGGCGTGGTGGAGAAGACCGTCTTCAACCACTTCCCGGTCAAGGAGGGCCTGGTCTTCGAGGCCGACCCGCCGATGCAGGCGGCGCTCCTCGACGCCGTCCGCCGTCGCCCCGTGGGTGAGTCCGCCGCGGCCGCCGCCGGCACGTTCATCGTCGCCGCGTGCAGCCGGCTCGGAGACCCCGCCGCCACCGCGACCGTGGCCGAGATGGCCCGGGTCATCCGCGGCTCGCGCACCCTGCAGGTGCGGGAGCGGGAGATCCTCGGTCAGCTCACCGACGCCCTCACCGAGCAGATCACCCTGGAGACCCGTGCCGAGCCCGGCGAGCTGGAACCGTGGCTGACCGCACACGCGGTGCTGGGCCTGTACCAGGGGCTCCTGGAGCTGGCCCGCGACCGGGTGCTCGCCGTCTCCACCGCCCCCTCGGCCGACCTGACCGAGGAGCTGCGGCAGAGCGGCGAGCGTGGGCTGGCCCTCCTCCAGTTCGGCCTCGCGGGGTACTCGAAGCGACGCTGAAGGACCCCTCAGCTGCGGTCGGCGGCCACCGTCAAGAGCTCGCGGGCGTGGGCCTGGCCGGTGTCGCTGTCGGTGAGACCCGAGAGCATCCGGGCCAGCTCGCGGACCCGGTCCTCCCCCACCACCGCGCGGATGTCGGTGGCGGTCACCCCGGCGCCGGAGTCCGGGGACTTGTCCACCACCAGGTGGGTGTCGGCGAACGCCGCCACCTGGGCGAGGTGGGTGACCACGACGACCTGGTGCTCGACGGCGAGCCGGGCCAACCGGCGCCCGATCTCCCCGGCGGCCTGACCGCCGACCCCGGCGTCGACCTCGTCGAAGACCATCACCGGGACCGGGTCGGCCCCGGCGAAGACCACCTCGATGGCCAGCATCACCCGGGACAGCTCACCGCCCGACGCGCCCTTGTGCACCGGCCGGGCCGGCGCACCGGGGTGGGCGGCCAGCAGCAGCGCCACCTCGTCGGCGCCGTCCGGGCCCGGCGTGTCGGCGTCGGTGGTGATCGAGAACGACACCCGGGCGCTCTTCATCGCCAGGCCGGCCAGCTCGTGCCCGACGTCGGCGGCGAAGCCCTCGGCCGCGGCGGTCCGCCCCGCGGTCACCCGTGTCGACAGCTCACGGAGTGCGGCCCGGGCGTGGTCCCGCTCGGCCTCCAGGGCGGCCAGGGCCTCGTCGGAGACGTCGAGCCGGTCCAGGCGTTCCTCGGCGTCCCGGGCCCAGGCGAGCACGCCGTTCACGCCGTCGCCGGGGTCGGCGTAGGCGCGCACCAGCGCGGTGATGGCCGCGCGCCGGTCGAGCACCTCGGCGAGGCGGGCCGGGTCGGCGTCCAGGTCGGCGACGTAGCCGGCCAGCTCGACCCCGACGTCGGCCACGACCGCACCCACGTCGCCCAGCCGCTCGGCCAGGCCCACCAGCGCCGGGTCGCCGGAGGCGGCCAGCGCACGCTGCGCAGCGGCGAGCGCGGCGGTGGCGTCCTGCGGCAGGTCGTCCCCGCCGCCGAGGTCGCCGGTGGTGTCGCCGACCAGGGCCAACCGGGCCTCGTCGGCGCCGCCACGCAGGGCGTCGGCGTCCCCCAGGCGGGCTGCCTGGGTGTCGAGCAGGGTGTCCTCGTCGGGCTGCGGGGCGACCGCGGCGATCTCCTCGAGACCACGGCGGAGCACCTCGGCGGTCTGCGCGAGCTCGCGGGTCTGGGTGCGGCGGCGCTCCAGGTCGGTGGCCAGCTGCCGCCAGGCCGCGTGTGCGGTGCGGTGCTGCTCGACCAGGTCCAGGTGCGCGACGCCGGCGTAGCGGTCCAGGGCGCGGCGCTGTTCGGCCGGGCGGGTCAACCGCAGCTGGTCGGTCTGGCCGTGCACGGCGAGCAGGTCCTCGGCGATCTCGGCGACCACCCCGACGGGCACGCTGCGCCCGCCCAGGTGTGCCCGCGACCGGCCCTCGGCGCTGACCGTGCGGGCCAGGATCAGGCTGCCGTCCTCGTCGGGCTCGGCGCCGGCGTCGGCGGCCCGCGCCCAGACCGGGGAGTCCGCCGGGAGCTGCAGCCGACCCTCGACCCCGGCTCGACCGTTGGCGCGCACCCGGCCCGGGTCGGCCCGCCCGCCGAACAGCAGGGTCAGCCCGGTGACCACCATGGTCTTGCCGGCGCCGGTCTCCCCGGTCACGACCGTCAACCCCGGGTTGAGGTCGAGGGTCACGTCGTCGATCGCGCCCAGGCCGTGGATGTGGAGCTCGCTGAGCGCCCCGTTGCGGGGCGGCCCGGTCACCGCCGGGCCCTTCTTCGCCGCAGCCGCCGTCTCACGCCGTGCCACGGTCGACCTCCCCGCTCTCCGCGGTGTCGTCCCGCAGCAGGACGTTGCGCCGGGTCGGGGCCAGTTCGTGCCCCGGGCCGGCGTGCCCGGCGGTGCGGGCGTCGCGGAACCCACGCACCGGCAGGCCGAACTTGGCGACCAGCCGGTCGCCGAAGCTGCGCGGCTGCACGCGGGCGATCCGCACCGGGCGGTCCGAGCGCCGGACGTCGACCCGGCCACCGACCGGGATCTCCACCGTCCGGCGACCGTCCGCCGACACCCGGGCGCGGGTGCCGTCGGCCGGGATCGCGACGGTCAGCACCGACGCCGGGGAGGTGACCAGGGGCCGGGCGAAGAGCGCGTGCGCGTTGGTGGGCACCACGAGGATGGCCTCGACGTCGGGCCACACGACCGGACCGCCGGCGGAGAAGGCGTAGGCGGTGGACCCGGTGGGGGTGGCCGCGAGCACACCGTCGCAGCCGAAGCTGGTCAGCGGGCGGCCGTCGATGGCCAGCACCACGTCGAGCACCCGGGACCGCTCGACCTTCTCCACCGAGGCCTCGTTCAGAGCCCAGGTACCGCCGGTCTGCTCCCCGTCGGCGTCGAAGACCGCGACCTCGAGGGTGAGCCGCTCCTCCACGGAGTACGCGCACTGCTCGATCGCCAGGAGGGTCTCCTCGACGGTCTCCGGCTCGGTCTCGGCGAGGAACCCGACCCGGCCCAGGTTCACCCCGGTCAGCGCCGCGTCGGTGGCCCGGGCCAGCTCGGCGGCACGCAGGAAGGTGCCGTCGCCGCCCATCACCAGCACGACCTCGGCGCCCTCGGCGGCGGTGGGGCCGAAGGGGACCACCTCGGCGCCCTCGATGGCCAGGTCGGCGGCCTCGTCGTCGAGCACCCGCACGACCAGCCCGGCCCTGGTGAGACGGGCGGCGGCGGTGCGGGCCAGGTCGATGATGTCGACGCGACCGGTGTGCACCGCGAGCAGGACGCGGCGCACCCCGTCGGCGGCCGGTGCGCAGGCGGTGGTGGGGGGCTGGGGGCTGCTGTCGGTGCTCACTGGGGGCCCTCCTGGACGGCTCGGTGGACGGCTGCGGGGTCCGGCGGCGCGGCGTCGCGCCGCAGCCGGAGGAAGAACTCGACGTTGCCGGCGGGGCCGGGCAGCGGGCTGGCCACGACACCGGCGGTGCCCCACCCGAGGGCGGCCGCGGCGGTGGCCACGGTGAGCACGGCGTCGGCCCGGTGCTCCGGGTCGCGCACCACGCCGCCGGTGCCCAGCCGTTCGCGACCCACCTCGAACTGCGGCTTGACCATCGGCAGGAGCTCCCCCGCCGGATCGGTGCAGGCGGTCAGCGCGGGCAGCACCAGTCGCAGGGAGATGAAGGACAGGTCGGCGACCACGACGTCGACCGGCCCGTCGATCGCCTCGGGGGTCAGCGTCCGGACGTTGGTGCGCTCGTGGACCACCACCCGCTCATCGGTGCGCAGCGACCAGGCCAGTTCCCCGTAGCCGACGTCGACCGCCACGACCTGGCGCGCACCCCGGCTGAGCGAGACCTCGGTGAACCCACCGGTCGAGGCGCCGGCGTCGAGCACCCGGGTGCCGGTCAGGTCGACCCCGAACGCGTCGAGCGCGCCGAGGAGCTTGTGCGCACCGCGGGAGACCCAGCTGGGTTCGTCGGGGTCGGTGCGGACGACGACCGGTGTGCCCGCCTCCACCCCCGTCGCGGCCTTGGTGGCGGTCTGGCCGGAGACCGTGACGCGGCCGTCGGCGATCAGGGCCTGGGCGTGCTCGCGCGAGCGGGCCAGCGAGCGGCGGACCAGCTCGGCGTCCAGCCGGGCACGCCGGGCCATCAGCGGCACCCCGGTGTCGCGACGGGGTTCACAGCTGGTCGATCGTGGCGAGCCGCCGCTGCAGGTGGGCGTGCGCGAGCTCGAACTCCGCGGCGTGCTCGGCGACCGGGAGACCGGCGAGGCGGGCGGCCAGGTCGGGGGCCCCGTCCACCGGAGCGGGCGTCGGCCGCAGGGGCCCCGGGACGGGACGGGGGGTCTCGGTCACCGGGCTCTCCTCCTCGCGACGGGACGGCTGGTCGGGGGTGCTGCCGGAGCGGGTGCCGACCCCTGCAGGTTACCGGCCGTGACCGCGGGCCCCCGGGTGCCGGAGGGGCTCGCGGTAGCGTCCCCGCAGCCCGGGGCGCCCCCGCCCCGGTGCACCGCGACACCTCGTCGACCCGCTGAGGAGACCCCGCCCGTGGCCACGCTCGAGCAGTGCATGACCGCCCTGGAGGGCTTCGTGTCCACGCTGGCCGCCAAGCCGGCCGCCCAGGGCCTGGACCGGACCGTCTCCTGCCGGTTGACCGACCTGGAGCAGGTCGTCCGGGGTCGGTTGGCCAACGGGCACGCGCACGACATGGAGGCCGTGCCGGACGCCCCGGACCTGCCCAAGGCCGACATCCGGCTGACCATGACGTCCGACGACCTGCTGGAGCTCACCGACGGCGACCTGACCTTCGCCTCGGCGTGGGCGACCGGGCGGGTCAAGCTCGAGGCGGGGCTCCGCGACATGCTCCGGCTGCGCTCCCTGCTCTGACCCGCGCGGCGGCTCACCCCGCCAGCCCCCAGCGGGTCAGCGCCTCGGTCACCGCGCCCTGCCCCGGCTGCACGGCCGGAGCCGCGCCGTCGTGCCGGTGCCGGGCCCAGTGCGCCACGCACAGCGCGCGCAGCCCGTCGAGCCCGTCGTCGTCGGCGGTGTCCCCCGTGACGGTGAGGGCCAGGGACTCCTCGGCACCCGCCGTGGCCGTCCAGGCACCGCAGCGCCAGCCGTCGCCGTCCTGCACCACGGAGGGGTGGGCGCGCCCCAGTCCGGCGACGTCGTCGGCGATCAGGTCGGGGCGGTGCTCCGGGCCCGCGGCCAGCAGCGAGGTCGGCGTGGTGACCCCGGAGAAGACGAGCAGGCTGGGCGCCCCGGCGCGACGGCCACCCTCGATGTCGGTGTCCAGCCGGTCGCCGACCACCAGCGGGCTGCGCGCCCCGGTCCGCCGGACGCACTCGGCGTGCATGGCCGGGTCGGGCTTCCCGGTGACCAGCGGCTGCTGCCCGGTCACCGCGCTGACCACCCCGACGAGTGCGCCGTTGCCCGGCAGCACGCCGCGGGGCGAGGGGATGGTGGCGTCGGTGTTGGTGGCGACGTGGGTGGCCCCACCGCGGACCGCGACCACGGCCTCGGACAGCTGGACCCAGCCGACGTCCCGGCCGTAACCCTGCACCACCGCGACCGGCGACTCCTCGGCTGCGTCCACGACCTCGAGACCGGCCTCCCGGAGCGCGGCCGCGACGCCGGGCCCGCCGACCGGGAGGACGCTCGCGCCCGCACCGAAGCGCTCGGCCACCACGGTGGCGGCGGCCTGTGAGCTGGTGATGACGTCGGTCGGCTCGGCGGGCACCCCGAGCTCGGTGAGGTGGGTGGCCACCTCGGCCGGGGTGCGGGCGGCGTTGTTGGTGACGAAGCCCAGCTGCATGCCGGCGTCCCGGGCCGACTGCAGCGCCGCGGGCACCCCGGGCACGGCGTCAGGACCGACGTAGACGACGCCGTCCAGGTCGAGCAACGCGACGTCGTGGGTCTGGGTGGGGGGCTGCTCGGCGCCGCGGGCGAGCAGCGGCACCTCGGGGTGGTCGACGGTCACGCGCTGATGTGACCACAGGCCCGGGGCGGCCCGCCGCCCGGCTCCTACGATCGACCGGTGGCCCCCTCCCCCGCGGACGACAAACCGCCCGCCGCGACGGACACCCTCGAGGTGCGGCCGTTCCGGGCCACGACCTACGCGGTGCACGACCCCGACCACCTCGCCCGGGTCAGCTCCCCTGCCTACGACCTGGTCAGCGCCGAGGGCCGCGCCCGACTCGCCGCGGCCGACCCGCACAACGTCGTCCGGCTGATCCTCCCGGAGCTCGATGGTCCACCCCCCGCCTCCCGGGCGGCCCGGGACCAGCTCTCGGCCACGCAGGCAGCGCTCACCTGGACGCGGTGGCGCGAGGAGGGGGTGCTGGTCGACGAGGCCGCGCCCGCCTTCTGGCTGTACCGGATGAGCGGCCCGGGCGACGAGGTCACCACCGGCTGGCTGGGAGCGGTGACCCTGCCCCCGCCGGGGTCGGCCGCCGTGCTGCCGCACGAGGACGTCTGGCCGCCGGCCGTGGAGGGCCGCCGCCTGCTGCTGGACGCCACCCGGACCGACCTCGAGCCGATCGTGCTCTCCCACGACCGGGACGCCGACGTCGCCGCGGTGACCGAGCAGCTCGGCCGCGGGACGGCGGACGCCACGGTCGCCGACGTCGACGGCGTGACCCACGAGCTGTGGCGGGTCACCGACCCTGCCGCCCTGGACCGCCTGTCGGCCGGGTTCGCCCGGACTGGTGCCTACATCGCCGACGGGCACCACCGGTTCGCCGCCGCCCGGGCGCACGCCGCGACCGGCGCAGCGGGGTCCGGCGCCGTCCTGGCCCTGCTGACCCCGACCGGCTGGGGCGGCCTGCGCGTGCGTGCCATCCACCGCGTGGTGCCCGACCTGGACCTGGACACCGCCGCCGAGCTCGCCCGCTCCGGCTTCACGGTCACCCCCGTGTCGACGTCCACCCCGGAGGCCACCGCCCGCGCGTGGGTCGACCGTCCCGAGTGCGGGTGCTTCCTGCTGACCGACGGCACCCGGCTGCTGCAGGTGGGCGACCCCTCCGCCGAGGTGCGCGCCCGGGTGCCCGGGGAGGCCCCTGCGGCGTGGCGGTCGCTGGACGTGGTGCTGGCCCACCACGGGCTGGTGCGCGGCGCGTGGGGGCGCGACCCGGCTGACCCCCGGTCGGTGCTCATCGCGCACGACGTCGACGAGGCGCTGACCCGCGCCCGGGACACCAGCGGGGTGGCCGTGCTGCTCCGTTCGCCCTCGCCCGGCGACGTCGCCGCCGTGGCCAGGGCCGGCGCCCGGATGCCGCGCAAGAGCACGCTCTTCGTGCCCAAGCCCCGCACCGGGCTGGTGTTCCGACCGCACCGGGGCGCCCCCGACTGAGCAGGCCGCCACCGGGTCAGGCCGTCTCCGCCTCGGCCGGCCGGGCCGGGGTCCGGACCTTCCGGGCCTTGCGGCACTCGACCTCGTGGGCCACGCGGACACCGGAGTCGCCGCGCCAGAACCGGCGCTGCAGAGCACCCTCCACCTCGATCACGTCGTCGACCTTCCACCCCGGGGCCCGGGCCACCAGCGACGTCGTGAAGCTGATGCAGGTGATCGTGTCGGCCCGGGGAGCGCGCGGGCGGGGTGCGGGTCGACGGACGGTCAGTGTGAAGGAGAGCAGCGTGTCGCCGCTGGGCAGCTCACGCAGCTCGACCGGGGCGGCGAGCCGCCCACGCAGGACGACGTCGTTGCGGTCGATCAGGGACAGGCTCATGACAGGAGCCTGTCCACCGGGTCCCCCACGCACCAGGCCCGCCCACGATCTGTGGACGGGCCTGGTGGTTGTGGACAGCGGCGGTCAGTCTGTCGGACGGTCCTGCTCGTCGGCGGCGGAGAACAGCCCCGTGGTGCCGGCGGCCGGCCGGGTCACCGGGGGGACGACGGGCGCGGCGGTCTGCTCGTCGGAGAACCCGGGCGCCGGGATCTCGCCCAGCAGCTCGGCGACCTCGGCCTCGATGTCGTCCTCGTCGGGGTCGTAACCGGGGCCCACGTCGGGGTCCTCGGCCATGCCGTCGCCGGCCAGCTCGCCGAGGTCGTCCGCGGCCTCGTCCTCCTCGGCGTCGGCGTCGGCGTCGGCGTCGGGAGTCGCCTCGGACGTGGGTGCCTCGTCGACCGACTCGGCCACCTCGGTGTCCTGGAGGTCGTCGTCCTCATCGCCGTCGGTCTCGTCCTCGACGTCGTCGGCAGCGTCGACGTCCTCGTCGTCCTCGTCGTCGTCCTCGTCGAACTCGATGCCGTCGAAGCGCTCGGCCACGCCGGTCTCGTCGTCGGGGTCGGCGGCGATGATCGCGGCGAACCACTGGTCGGCCAGCTCCGCGTCACCGCGGGCAACCAGCAGGTCGGCGTAGGCGGTGGCCAGCCGGAGCTGGCCCAGGTCGCCCCGGGACAGCTGCTCGGGGGTCGGCCGCCCGCCCAGGGCGCCTTCGAGCACGAGAGCAGCGGCAGGGAGCTCGTCGAGGTCCTGCCGGGCACCGGCCTCGACCAGCTGCAGCTCGACCGTCTCCTCGGCGTCGACGCCGGCGGCGAGGGCGTCGGAGACGATCCGCAGCGCGATCTCGGGTCGGCCGAGGGCGCGCTCGCAGTCGGCGAGGACCGCCCGGTAGGACTCGTCCCCGCTCATCCGCCGGTACGCGCGCAGCTCGCGAGCCGCCTCGCCGAAGTCACCGGCGTGGTAGGCGGCCACGCCCACGGCCTCACGGACCGCGGCGATGCGGGACGCCCGGTCCCGGGCTGCGCGGGCGTGCGCCAGGGCGGTCTCGGGGTCCTCGTCCAGCAGACCGCCGGCGGCCACCAGGTGCTGGCCGACGACATCGGCGTTGCGTGAGTCCAGGCTGCGCAGAGCCTGCTTCACGCTGCCGTCGAGCTGGCGGGGGTCGGCCCACTCGGGGATGGGGGGTCCCGCGGGTCGACGGTCGGCGAAGCCACTGTCTCCGCCGCGCTCCCCACCGGAGGGACGACGGTCCTGCCACGCCGGCCGGTCATCCGAGGGCCGCCCCCCACGATCCGGGCGGCCACCGCCCTGCGGCCGGTCACCGGAGGGACGGCCGCCACCCTGGGGGCGATCCCCGGAGGGCCGACGGTCCTGCCACGCCGGACGGTCACCGGAAGGGCGGCCACCACCCTGGGGGCGATCCCCGGACGGACGACGGTCCTGCCACGCCGGACGATCACCGGAAGGGCGACCGCCACCCTGCGGCCGGTCACCCGAGGGGCGGCCACCGCCCTGAGGGCGGTCACCGGAGGGACGACGGTCCTGCCACGCCGGCCGGTCACCGGAAGGCCGGCCACCCTGCGGGCGGTCGCCGGACGGGCGACGGTCCTGCCACGCCGGACGATCACCGGAGGGCCGGCCACCACCCTGGGGGCGGTCACCGGACGGGCGACGGTCCTGCCACGCCGGACGGTCACCGGAGGGGCGACCACCGCGATCGGGACGGTCACCGGAGGGACGTCGGTCCTGGTCGTCCCCCACGCGCGGCCGAGCCGAGCCACCGGCGTACCGGGGCTGCCACCCGCCCTGGAGGCGCTCCCGCTCACGGGCGCCCGGGGGACGCTGCTCGGACCGGGGCTCGGCCGGACGGCGGTCCTGCCACTGCGGACGGTCGCCGGAGGGCCGCCCGCCACCGGGACGGCGGTCCTGGCCCTGCGGTCGGTCGCCCTCGGGACGGCGGACCCGGTCGGGGCGGTCGTAGGCCGGCCGGTCCGTACCGCCGCGAGCGTCGCGCGGTCCGGCCGGACGGCGGTCCTGCCACTGCGGGCGGTCCCCACCGGGGCGACCACCACCGGACGGCCGGCCACCGCCGGACTGCGGACGTCCGCCGCCGGAGGGACGACCACCGGAGGAGGGACGACGGTCCTGCCAGTCACCCCGGGGACGATCGTCGCCTCCGGAGGGACGACGGTCCTGGTACTGCGGGCGGTCGCCGGAGGGACGCCCGCCCTGGCCGCCACGATCGTCACGTGACGACCCGCCGCCGGTCGATCGGCCCTGGCCGCCGGACTGTCCTCGGTGACCCGCGGGGCGACCCGGGCGGCCGGCTCCCCCACCGGTGGGCCGACCTGCGTTGCCGCGTCCACCGCCGGCACCCCCGCGGGGGGCACCGCCGCGATCGGATCCGCTGTTGCCGCGTCGGGGGGAAGTCATGGTGTGTCGATACCTCATCGCTCATCGGTGCACCAGGGCGTGTGCCACTGGTTCAGTGCTCGGGACCTGCTGAAAACACAAAAGCGAGAAGGGGGCCAGAGCTGTGCTCTGACCCCCTTCTCGGAATGATGTCCGGCGGCGTCCTACTCTCCCACCCAGTCCCCCGGGCAGTACCATCGGCGCTGAGAGGCTTAGCTTCCGGGTTCGGAATGAGACCGGGCGTTTCCCTCTCGCCATGAC
>NZ_LMQA01000006.1:0-103383 GCF_001424455.1 Geodermatophilus sp. Leaf369
CACCGCGGCCGGGGTCAGGCCCATCTTGAACCAGGTGCCGAGCTTCTTGACGTCGGCCATCGTGGAGCCGGCGATCGCGGCACCGAAGGTGCCGACGAAGACCAGGATGATCGGGGGCAGCAGGACGATGGCCATGGGGGACGAGCCCTCCATGATCATCGAGGCGATGATCGCGACCAGGGCGATCGCGACGCCGATCAGGGTTGCCGGGTCCATGTCAGCCCCCCGTCGGGCGGGTGGACTGAACGGACTGCGCGTTCACAGCTGCACTCCGCGGTCGGCCAACCACCGGGCCGGGTCCATGCGTGGTCCGTTCATGCCGCCTTGGTGGACCTCGAAGTGGAGGTGCGGCCCGGTCGACTGACCCCGATTGCCCAGCAGGGCGATCGGGTCTCCGGCGGCCACGATGTCACCGGCCCGTACCTGGATGGTCTCCATGTGGCCGTAGACGGTGACGTCGCCGTTGGGGTGCTGGATGTAGACGGCGAGCCCAAACCCGCTGGCCGTCCCGGCCCGCACCACCACACCATCGGCGGCCGCGACCTCTTGAGTCAGCATGGGAGCCCCGAAGTCCAACCCGTTGTGTGTCGTTCCCCACCGGGCACCGAAACTGCTGGTCAGCACGCCCTGCACCGGAAGCACGGCCTGTGGTCGCTCCCGCTCGACGCGCTCTGCCCTGGAGGCCGCCAGCAGCTCCAACCGGGCGGCGGCCTCGCTCTGGCTGATCTGGGCCTGAGCCTGGGCCTGGGCGAAGACCTCGGAATCCGCGTCCGTGCTGTCCCCGCTGAGCTCCAAGGCGGCAGCCACGCTGGTCCCGCCGTCCGGCAAGGCTTCCACCCCGCGACCGGACCAGGGGGCTGCTCCGACGGCGGCCAGGAGAGCGCCGGTGATCAGGGCGCCGAGAAGGGCCTGTGGTCGTCCATGGATGACCTTGCGACCCACGTTCAGACGGGGAGTTGCCTGGGCCTGCGGTGCCGCCACGGCATCGTCTGGGGCGTGTTTCACCTGCAGTAACCCCTCACCTGGTGTCCGGTCGCACTGGCGCGCCCTGCGAATCGGTCGGTCGTCGCAGCGGGGACCGCGCAGTCATCTACGATCCCGCATAGGAGACTATGAGTCGAGCGGGTGCCCGCCCCGGAGGCGGACCGCGACACACTGGCGGCAGGAGTAGATGTGGGTGCAGATCACAGCGGCGTGATGTGGATGCCCACCCAGCCGCCGACCTTGGCCCGCCTCATGGCCATCCAGCTGGACTGGACATCGGTCATTCCCGCTCTGGCTGTCCTGGCGCTGGCGCTGTACCTGCTGGGTGTCATCCGACTGCGGCGCTCGGGCGTCGGCTGGGCCTGGCACCGGACGATGACGTTCACCCTGGGCGTGCTCAGCGTCTTGGCCGTGACCGCGACGGGAGTCCAGGGCTACGGCATGGTGTTGTTCAGCATCCACATGAGCCAGCACATGGTGCTGTCCATGGTCTCCCCCATCCTGTTGCTGCTGGGGGCGCCGGTGACCTTGGCGTTGCGCACCCTGCCTCGGGGGCACGAGCGGGCGGGGGCGTCCCGCCGGTGGCTCCTGGTGGCGCTGCACAGCCGGTTCGCGGCCGTCGTGTCACACCCGGGCTTCACGATGCCGTTGTTCATCGCGTCGCTGTACGGCATCTACTTCACCCCGCTGGTGGACCTGATGATGGAGAACGCCGTCGGTCACATCGTGATGCTGGGTCATTTCCTGGTCACCGGGTTGCTGTTCTTCGGAGGGGTGCTGGCCGTGGACCCGTGGCCACACTCCTCCCGTCATCCGGTGCGGATGCTCGAGCTGCTGCTCCCGATGCCCATGCACGCCTTCTTCGGCGTCGCGATCATGATGGCCAGCACCCCCCTGGTTCGGGTCTTCAGTGACCCCCCTGCTGCCTGGGACATCGACCCGATGGCCGACCAGTCCACCGCCGGCAGCCTCACCTGGGTATTCGGTGAACTGCCCACCATCCTGGTGCTGGGCGTGGTGTTCTTCTCCTGGGTGGCATCAGATGAGCGCCGCAACCGGGCCGCTGATCGAGCCGAGGCCCGCTCGGGGGACCTGGACCTGGCCGCCTACAACGCTCACCTGGCCCAGTTGGCCCAACAGTCGGCGCGCTCCCCCGGTCCTGACGCCGTGCCCTCCCGGTGACCGGGGCGCCGGCCCTGCTGGGCCGAGATTCGACAGCCCCCGCCCCAAGTGCTCCCCGGTGGAGAAGTCCGACCAGAAGAGGCGCGCTCGCCGGTCTGGCCGTGGCGGGCGCCGGCGGGGCGCTGCTGTGGCTGGCCTTCCCCTCCTGGAACCTGTGGCCGTTGGCCCTGCTGGCCCCGGCGATGCTGTCGTGGGCCACCCACCGGCGTTCACCCTGGCAGGGCGCCGTCCTGGGCATGGTCTTCGGTCTCGCGTTCATGCTGCCGCTGCTGAGCTGGGCTGGGGTGTTCGTCGGCGCTGTGCCCTGGGTGGCTCTGGCCGTGTCCCAAGCCCTGTTCTACGCCGCGCTGGGCGCAGGATGCGCTGCCCTGAGCAGGCTTCCGGGCGCAGCGTGGTGGTCGGCATGCCTGTGGGTCGCCGTGGAGGCTGCCCGGTCGCGATGGCCCTTCGGTGGTTTGCCGTGGGGACGGTTGGCCTTCAGTCAGGCCGACTCCCCACTGGCCCAGCTCGCCGCCGTGGGTGGGGTACCGCTGGTGAGCTTCGCGGTCGCGCTGACCGGCACGCAGATCGCTGCGGTGATGATCAGCCGCAGCCAGCCACGGCCATCACCCGACCGCAGCGCGTGGCCCCGCGGTGGGCCCGCACTGCTGTCGGCCATGCTCCCGATGCTGGTCAGCGTCCCCCTGTGGGCCTCGGCATTCCATCTCAGTCCGGCCTCCTCCACCGACACTGGGCGGGCAGTGACCGTCGCGGTCATCCAGGGCAACGTGCCCCGAGCGGGCCTGGACTTCAACGCCCAACGACGCGCGGTTCTGGACAACCACGTCCAGGCCACCCTCGACCTGGCTGCAGCTGTGGACGCAGGGACCGAGCCAGCCCCCCGGTTGGTCATCTGGCCGGAGAACAGCTCCGACATCGACCCCCTGACCAACCCCGACGCGGCCGCCCAAATCACTCAGGCGGCCCAGGCGATCGGTGTGCCCATCCTCATCGGGGCGGTCCTGGAAGGACCGGGGGAGAACCTCACCAACGCCGGCATCGTCTGGGACCCCGTCACTGGGCCGGGACAGCAGTACGCCAAGCGCCACCCGGTGCCTTTCGGGGAGTACATGCCCGCCCGGTCGTTCTTCCGGCTCTTCAGCGACCAG
Organism: Geodermatophilus sp. Leaf369; assembly: GCF_001424455.1. Classification (NCBI taxonomy): domain Bacteria; kingdom Bacillati; phylum Actinomycetota; class Actinomycetes; order Geodermatophilales; family Geodermatophilaceae; genus Geodermatophilus; species Geodermatophilus sp. Leaf369. The sequence goes on from NZ_LMQA01000006.1 coordinate 3,315, forward strand.
GTCGACCTGCTCGAGCGGGACTTCGTGGCCGGTGAGGAGGTGGGGCTGCTCGACATCGCCGGCGTACCGGTCGGGGACGTCATCTGCTTCGAGGTCGCCTACGACGGACTCGTCAGCGACGTCGTCGAGCAAGGTGCCCGATTGCTGGTGGTGCAGACCAACAACGCGACCTTCGGCTACACCGATGAGAGCCCTCAGCAGCTCGCGATGAGTCGCCTACGGGCCATCGAGCACAACCGGACGGTCATCGTGTCCGCGACCAGTGGCCTGTCCGCGGTCATCGACCCCGACGGCACAGTGGTCGATGAGTCCGAGCTGTTCCGACCCTGGCAGTTCGTCGGCCCGGTCACCCTGGCTGAGAGCACCACGCTGGCCACCCGTGTGGGTGCGGCCCCCGAGGCGGCACTGAGCCTGATTGCCCTGGCAGCACTCGTCGCGGCGACCCGGCCCGCTGTGCGCACACGGCCCACAGCCCCCGCCGCTAGCTCCGCTACTTCTCTCGCTACGGCCGCTACGGCCGCCTCCATCGCACCGCGCAGCTCCCCTACCGACGACCCCGAGGACACCTGACCTGATGAGCACCCAGACAATGGCCTCCCTGTCCGACCAGCTCTTCACGGTCTCCGTGCTCGCCTATGGCCTGGCCACCCTTGCCTTCTGCGCCCAGCTCGCGTTCGGATCGCGGCAACGGGCCACCGCAGCCGACGCCGAGTCCCGGTCCCCGGTGCTCATCCCGGCTGGACCGAGGACGGGGCCGCCGGGACAGGGCGGTTCGCCCGCCGGGGAGCCGCCGGCCGCCGACCCGCCCTCCGCCGACGCGCCCTTCGTCCGGCCCGCACGCCGGTTCTCCTGGAGCACGCTGGCCCTGGCCCTGACGGTGCTGGGCGCGGTCGTGCAGACCGCCGTGCTCGCCTTGCGGGGTTTCGGGACCGGTCGCGCCCCGTGGGGCAACATGTACGAGTTCGGGACCGCGGCGGTGCTGATCGGTGTTCTGGCTTACCTGGTCACAGCGTTCCGGGTGCCCGCGATGCGTCACATCGGGCTTTTCGTGACCGGCCCGGTGATGGTCAGTCTGGTGCTCATCGGCTTCTTCCTCTACGCCGAGGCCGGCCCGCTGATCGCCGCTCTGCGCTCGGACTGGCTGGTCGTGCACGTCTCGGCGGCGATCATCTCCTTCGGGGTGTTCCTGGTCAGCGCCACCGCCAGCGTCTTGTTCTTGCTCCAACGACGCCGCGAGGGACGCCCGCCCCGCGCACGGATGGGCGTGCTGGACCGACTTCCCTCATCGGTCGCACTGGATCGGGTAGCCCACCGGGCGGCGGTGTTCGCGTTCCCCATCTGGACGTTCGCCGTGGTCGCCGGGGCGATCTGGGCCGAGAGCGCGTGGGGCCGGTTCTGGGGTTGGGACCCCAAGGAGACGTGGGCGTTCATCTCCTGGGTGGCCTACGCCTCCTACCTGCACGCCCGCAGCACTGCGGGGTGGCGGGGTGCACCGGCGGCGTGGATCAACCTGGTGGGCTTCGGCTCGCTGGTGTTCAACCTGCTCTTCGTCAACCTCGTCTCCACCGGCCTGCACTCCTACGGCGGTGTCTGAGATTCCTAGGCGCCGCCCGCGGCGGCGAGCGGTCGGGCTGACAGCGACCGCAGCGACCACCGTGCTGGTAATCGGTCTGCTGACCCGGGTGGCCACACACGGCCACCCCGCCGAGGCCACGGCGAACCCCGGCAACGGCCAGGCCGCTGCCGACGTGGTCGCAGGGGGGTGGTCGACGGGGTACGTCGCAGCATCCGCGGCCGTCGGCGTTGTGGTTGCCCTCCTGGTGGGGGCAGCCATCGAAGGGCATCGGCGGCTTCGACGTCGGACCCAGCAGCGCACGCTGCGAACCCAACTGGGACCGCCACCCTGTGAGGTCACCCAGGTGGCCCTGCATCTGGTGACACCGACGGCCGACCCGGGCGCAGTCGACGTCGGCCGATGGTGGCCCTCAGACGAACGAGGAGCCCAGTCCGGTCGTGGCCAACCAGGCTCGGGTGTAGATCATGATCGCGTCCCAGGTGCCGGTGAGCAGCAGGATTCCTAGCAGGACCAGGAGGCCGCCGCCGATGCGGGTGACGGTGCGGGCATGGCGGCGGGCGTACCGGGACAGGGTCAGGGCCCGCCGGGCTCCGCTGGCGATGAACACGAACGGCAATCCCAGACCCAGGCAGTAGGCCAAGGCCAAGATGGCGCCGCGGGTCGCTGAGGCCTCGCTGTAGGCCAGGGCGTTGACCGCCGAGAGGGTCGGACCCAGACACGGGGTCCAGCCCAGCCCGAACACCATGCCCAACAGCGGTGCCCCGACCAGGCCGGCCGGTGGCCGGCGGTGCAGCCGTCGTTCGCGTTGCAGCCAGCCCAACCCGCCCAGGAACGCCAGACCCATGACGATGGTGACCACACCCATGACCCGGGTAATCACTGGCGCCCATTCCAGCAACAGCCGGCCCAGGCCCCCGAACGCGGCGCCGAAAGACATGAAGACCACCGTGAACCCGGCCACGAACAGCACGGCCCCAGCCAGCACCCGCCCGCGCCCACCCTGGGGGGCATCGGGGCCGGGCTCGTCCTGACCCAGCGCAGCCACGCCTGCCCCGCCTCCGGTGGGCAGGGTCGCCCCGGCCGTGGCCGGTACCCCCGGTCGGGCAGCCTGGCTGCCGCTGAGCCCGGCCACGTAGCCCAGGTAACCCGGGACCAGCGGCAGGACGCAGGGCGAGGCGAAGCTGATCAGACCCACCAGGGCCGCCACGGCCACGGCCACCACGAGGGAACCGTCGGTGACCAGCCCGGCGAAGAGCGACCCCAGTTCACTCACCGGGCGCGCCGGTCGAGGGTGAGGTGGTCGGGGGTGGGGTGAGGTCCTCGGCGAGCAGGGTCTGCAGGCTGGTCCGCAGGTCGTCCTCGGCGACGGCGGAGACGTAGACGGCGGCGACCCGGTTGTCCCGGTCCAGCAGGATCGTCGTGGGGACGACGTTGGCGGGGAACCCGTTGAACGCCAGCGCCACCTCCCCGGAGGGGTCGAACAAGGAGGGGTAGGTGATGCCGAAGTCGGTGGTGAAGGCCTGGGCGAGTTGCCTCTGGTCCCGGACGGCGACTCCCAGGAAAGCCACGCCGGCATCGGCGACGTCGGTGGAGACGGTTTGGAATTCCGGTGACTCCACCCGACACGGTGCGCACCACGAACCCCAGAAGTTGATCACCACGATGTCCCCAGCCAGCGAGGAGGACTCGAAGGTCGTCCCGTCGAGGAGCTCCCCGCCGAACTCCGGGGCGCCCTGCCGGTCCTCGGCGGGGATCAGTTGGGCCGCCGGGGTGGCCGCTGTGAAGTCGAAGTCCCCGCCGGCGCCGCTCGTGCTCGGGTTGGCACCGGAACTGCCGCAGCCGGCGACCAGCAGCCCGAACACCCCGGAGGCCCCGACCGTCAGAACCGTCCGTCTGGAGATCCCTGCCTGGCCCTCAGCCAAGGGAGACGCTCCAGAAGGTCCAGAACCGGACGGTGATCAAGGTGGCGATCACCAGGAGCCACGTCGTGACGATCACCCCTTGCCGCCGATGCAGGACGCCGGCCGCCGTCGCCGCCGGCCCGGGCTGGCGCCTCGTGACGGCCGTGAGGTTGCGGGCGGTGACGGCGACGAACAAGGCGATGACGACGACCCACACGACCATGCAGTAGGGACACAGCGCCCCGATGCGGTACAGGCTGGCCGCGATCAACCAGTGCACGAAGACGACTGCAGCACTCACCCCGACCTGCAGCCCAGCCCAGAACCACACCGGGAGCACCGCCCCCCCGGCCAGAGCCGCGCCGACGACCAGCACGACGCTGAATCCGATGAGCCCCAGCAGGGGGTTGGGGAACCCGAATGCCTCGGCCTGCGGGCTGGTCATCACCGACCCGCAGCTCAGGACGGGGTTGATGCTGCAGGTCGGGACGTAGGCGCTGTCGGTGAGCAGTCGGTACTTCTCCACCGCGAGCACGAATGCCGCCAGCAATCCCAGTGCGCCAGCCAGGATCAGTCCCGCCCCCAGCCGCCGCTCCCGGCTGGGCTGACCCGGCCCGACCGGGTGCGAAGTCGGCCCTCGGCCGGCTGACTCAAGCGCACTGTTCCGGGCTCTTGGGTCGGCGGCCGGAGCCGATACCGAGGTGGACATGACTACTCGTTGACGGCTGCGTCGACGGCGGCGATGAGTTCCTCGGCCGAACCGACTGTCAGCTGTTCCCCATTGAGGAAGAACGTGGGAGTTCCTTGCACGCCCAGGGCCAGCCCGTCGTCGCGGTCGGCGAGCACCCGCTCCAGGGTCGCTGGGTCGGCGACGGCGCTGTCGTAGGCGTCCATGTCCAGCCCCAGGTCGGTCGCGAACTCCCGGAACAACTCGGCCATGGAGGTCTGCTGCTCACCCCACTGGGTCTGGGTGGCGTACATCTGCTGGTACATCGCCTCGAATTCCCCCTGCTGGGCAGCTGCCTCCACGGCAACCGCAGCGTTCTGCCCGTTGAAGTGACCCTCGACCGGGAAGTAACGAGCGATGAAGGTGACCTGTCCGGCGTAGTCCTCGCGCAGCTGCTCCACCACCGGGTAGGCGGCCAGGCAGGACTCGCACTCAAAGTCCAGGAACTCCACCAGAGTCACCTCCCCCGGGGCCGTGTCCAGGCGGTGGCTGTTCTCCCGCACCACCAGGTCCTCGCCGCCCTGACCGTCCGCGGTGGCGTCTGAGCCCCCACCGCCGAACACCATCACCGCCACAGCGACCACGGCAGCGAAGACCGCTACGAGCAGGACCGAGATCATGGTGTTGGACCGCAGGGTGACTCCTCGAGATGGCGGCCACGAGACGGGCCGCAAGACGGACGCTTCCTACTATCCAGGATAGGAAACCGGTGCATCAACCCGGGTGAACATACCTACAGGCGTCAATACGTTGTAGTGTTCCAGGTCGTAGCCCGCTAGGGGTGTCGAAGTGTTGCGATGTGGAGTGACCCGTGACTGAGGACCGCTGCGACCTGTTGTGCCTGGATCTGCCTCATGCTGAGGCCGTACGCGGAGGGCTCCCCAACGTCGAACAGGCCGCAGGGCCGGCTCAGCAGTTCAGGGCCCTGGCCGACCCACAGCGCCTGCGTATCGCTGCAGCCCTGCAAGCCGGCGGTGAGTTGTGCGTGTGCGATATGGCTTGGATCGTCGGGACAAGTCAGAACCTGGTGTCCCACCACGCCCGGGTGCTGCGGACGGCGGGGATGGCTGCATCCCGTAAGGACGGCAAGCTGGTGATGTATCGGCTCACCGACATCGGCCAAGCCCTGCTGGCGATGACCGGGATCGCATCGCCCACGGCCGACCCAGGTGCCAGCCACCCGGGCGTCTCGGCGGCGTCCAGTGTCTGACCTGTGCTGCGGCCCCGACGACAACCCAACCCCCCAGTCGCCAAGGCGGGCATTGGCCACAATTCCCCTCACCTCGGCTCGTCCTGCAGAACCGGTGACGGGGTGCGGTGAGGGCTGCGCCTGCTGCGCTCCCAGCACCGTCGACCAGGTGGCCGCGGTCGGCGATGGCTGCGGTGACCCCACCTGCTCGTCACCCGCCACCCCGGTCGACGCCCCGGCCCTGCCGCTGTGGCGGGCCCGGTCGGTCCAGCTGGCCGGCGCCGCCGGGCTCCTCTGGGTGGCCTCGCAGGTCACGGCCTGGGCCGGTGGACCGGTCGTGCTGGGCACCGCGCTCGCGCTCGGTGCCGTGCTCGCCGGCGGCGCCACCTTCGTGCCCGGAACCCTGCGTGCGCTGGCCCGCCGCAAGCTGGGCGTGGGCACGCTGATGACCGTGGCCATGGTCGGCGCCATAGCCCTGGGCGAGGTGCGCGAGGCAGCGATGCTGGCCTTCCTGTTCTCCCTCGCCGAGGCGCTGGAGGACTACGCCGTCGATCGCACCCGCCGCGGCTTGCGGTCCCTGCTTGACCTGGTGCCCGCCCGCGCCACCGTGCTCCGCCCCGGCCCCGCAGGGCTCGTGGAGTCGGAGGTCGACCCGGCCGACCTGCGCGTCGGAGAGGTGCTGGTGGTCCGGCCCGGGGAGCGGCTGGCCACCGACGGCACCGTGACCGAGGGCCAGTCGACTCTGGACACCTCGGCGATCACCGGGGAGTCCCTGCCCGTGGAGGCGCAGCCAGGTACCGAGGTGTTCGCCGCCTCGGTCAACGGCGGCGGGGTCCTGCAGGTCACCGTCACCGCCACCGTCGCCGACAACTCCCTGGCCCGCGTCGTGCACATCGTCGAGGAGGCCCAGGACCGCAAGGGCGCAGCCCAGCGCCTGGCTGCTCGCATCGCCGCACCGCTGGTGCCCGCGGTGTTCGTCGTCGCCGCCGCGATCGCCGTCCTCGGCTCACTCCTCGGCGACCCGGGCGTGTGGATCGAGCGTGCGCTGGTGGTGCTGGTCGCAGCCTCCCCGTGCGCGTTCGCGATCGCCGTCCCGGTCACCGTGGTCGCCGCGATCGGTGCCGCCACCCGCCAGGGCGTGCTGGTCAAGGGCGGCGCCGCCCTGGAGTCGCTCGGCGCCGTCCGCACCCTGGCGCTGGACAAGACCGGCACCCTGACCCGCAACTCCCCCGCCGTCGTCGCCGTCCTCACCACCGACGGCCACGACGACGAGCAGGTGCTCACCGTCGCCGCAGCCCTCGAGGCCCGCAGCGAGCACCCCCTGGCCACCGCCGTCCTCGCCCACTGGGCCGCAGCGCACGACGGCGCCCCGGCCCCGGTCGCCACAGACGTGCAGGCCCTGGCCGGCCAAGGCCTCACCGGTGTCCTGGACGGCGTCCCGGTGCGGCTGGGCAAACCCGGCTTCCTGGACCCCGGCGCCCTCACTGGGCAGGTGCGGGACCACCAGGACGCCGGCGCCACCGTCGTCCTCGTCGAGTCCGCCGGCCAGCTGCTGGGCGCACTCGCCATCCGTGACGAGCTGCGCAGCGAGGCGGCCGAGGTCATAGCCCGGCTGCGCACGATGGGCGTGGCGACGGCGATGCTCACCGGCGACAACGCCCGCACGGCCGCCCACCTCGCCCGGGCCGCCGGCATCACCGACGTGCACGCCGAGCTGCGCCCCGAGGACAAGGCGACCCTGGTCGACCGGCTCCGCTCGAGCACCCGAGGTGGGGTGGGGATGGTCGGGGACGGCATCAACGACGCCCCCGCCCTGGCCACCGCCGACGTCGGCATCGCCATGGGCGCGATGGGCGCCGACGTCGCCATCGAGACCGCCGACGTCGCCCTGATGGGCGAGAGCCTGCACCAGCTGCCCCGCACCCTGGCCCACGCCCGCCGGGCCCGGACGATCATGCTGCAGAGCCTGGCGTTGTCCGCCGCGATCCTCATCGTGCTCATCCCGCTGGCCGCCCTGGGGGTGCTGTCCCTGGCCGCAGTGATCGTGATCCACGAGGTCGCCGAGGTGTTCGTGATCGCCAACGGGATCCGAGCCGGCAGGTCACACCAATGAACATCCGACAGTCAACCTGGCTGTCGGGAGCTCGGTTGGTGATGGCTGTGGTCGCTGCAGTCTTGGTGGGGGTGGATCTGGGGGTCAAAGCCCTCATCGAACAACGCCTGGGCGACGGGCGGACCCTGGATGTCGGGATTCTGGACCTACGACTGGGCTACAACACAGGCGCCGCGTTCAGTGTGGGGTCCGACCTGCCCGGCTGGCTGGTCCTGGCCGTCACTGCGGCGGTCACTGTCGTCGTCGCCGGATTCGCCTGGGTCATGGCAGGTCGTGCGCGGACCTCCGGGTGGCTCGTTGCTGGGCTGGCCGCCGTGGTCGGAGGCGCTGTGGGCAATCTGGTGGACCGCGCGGGCGACGGACGCGTCACCGACTACCTGCACACCGGCTGGTTCCCCACCTTCAACCTCGCCGATGTCTTCATCACCTGCGGGGCGGTCGTCTTCGCCGCAAGTACCGTCTTCAACCCCGACATCGAGGACACCGCAGCCACCAAGGCGCGGCCGATGACTACTGACCAGAGATGACGACGATCGCCACTGGGGAGTTCTGCCTGCCCCATGTGCGGTCTGCGGCTGCGCCGCCGTGCGGTCGCCGGTGCCCGCGCACTCGCGCCTGCAGGCCACCTGCACCAGGGCCGGAAGCGGTCCGATGCACCACGTGCCTACCCTGGTGGGGTATCGGCTAGCGGTGGGGGGTGTCATGCGGGCACGTTTGCTCTGGGCCCTGCTCGTGCTCGGCGCAGTGTTCAGCATGCACGGCCTCAGCTGCACCGACAGTGACGCGGCCATGGCCAACATGCCCTCGCACGCCACGCCCGACCAGACGGGGGAAGCGGGGCCCGGACTTGATTCGGGGACCAACGCCCGTGATTCCGCGCTACCGCAATCGCTGGTAGCTGCACCCACCTGGATCGACGACGGCCAGACCGGTGACGGTCATGGGGCCATGGCCCACGCCCTGATGGTGTGCATGGCCGTCTTGGCCGGCGGGATCGGCACGGCACTGGCAGTGCTGGCCTCATGGCTGTCGCGACGGCGCCTTCTCACCGTTGTGCCCCGTCCCACCGTGTTGCTGCGCAGCGTCCTCGACCATGCGCTCCCTCACCCAGCACCTCCCGAGCTCAGTCGTCTCTGCGTGCTGAGGGTCTAGGCCGAACCACCTGACACCCGTGGCCCACGTGTGGCCCGGAGTCGCGTGCTCGACCTTCCATGCCCTCTTCGTGCCCGGCTCATATCGGGTGCGGCACCCCTTTCAGGAGACCCATGTGCTCAGCCACCATGCTTCGACCCGTTCCCCCCACCGCTCCCGCGCCGCCGGGTTCGTCGGTGCCCTCATCGCCGCCTCGGTGGCCCTGTCGGCCTGCTCTGGCGGCGCAGACCCCTCGTCGGCGCGGTCCTCGACGTCCGTGCCGGCAGAGGCCACGTTCAACACCGCCGACGTCACCTTCGCCCAGTCGATGATCCCCCACCACGAGCAGGCGGTCGAGATGGCCGACCTGGTTGCCGACCGCTCCACCAACCCCGACGTGCTGGACCTGGCCGGCCGCATCCAGGCTGCTCAGGGGCCCGAGATCGACGTTCTCAACGGCTGGCTGGACAGCTGGGGCGCCAACAACTCAGACGACACCTCGGGAATGGCTCACTCCGGCATGAGCGGGATGATGACCGAGGACGACATGTCCTCCCTGGAGACAGCCAGCGGCGTGGACTTCGACCGCATGTGGCTGCAGCTGATGCTCGAGCACCACACAGGCGCTGTAGGCATGGCCCAGACCGAGATCGCCGACGGCGAGGACCCCGCGGCGATCGCGCTCGCCCAGGACATCCAGTCCTCCCAGGGTGCCGAGATCACCGAGATGGAACAGCTGCTGCAGAGCCTGTCCACGCAGTAACCCCCCGACAGCAGAGGCTGCGGCCAGCCCGGCGCAGCCCCGCCCAAGGTCACCCGATGGCCGGGAACGCCGAGAATCACGGCCCTCGATCACCCCCAAGCCCTCGACGTGCACCACCGCGACACGACCTGCATGCCGTCCCTGGCCTGCACCCCGAGGCACCGCCGCCCTCGCCGGCGTCCGATGCCTCACCCGCACTCCCCACAACTGACCCCACGTGAAGGACCACAACTGACATGGACATGAACACCACGATGGGCGCCGCACTGCCGGACTGGCTAACACCACTGGCCTGGACCTACGGACTGCTGGCGCTGCTGAGCGCGGCGATGATCGCCACCGACGTGTGGGCCCGCGGGCACCGCCATCGCACCGTCACCGCCGAGATCACCTGGGTCGGTGCAGCCCTGTTCCTGGGCCCGGCTGCCCTCGTGCTCTACCGCCGCTACGGCCGAAAGCCCCATCCCGGCGCCCGACCCACCGACGCCCGGCCCGTCGTCGTGGACAGCCTGCCCGGTGGCACCGCCTCAGCCCTGGCCCACCTCGTCGGTGTCCCCCTGGTGATCGCCTCCGGGCTCACCATCGCCGGCACCGACCTGTGGGTCATGATCGCCGTCATCGCGGTCGTGGCCATCGCGCTGCTCGCCGTCCACGAGCGCACCACCGATGGCGCCACCACGCTGACCGCGGTCGCTCGCGCCACCCTCACCGTGGTCGCCTTCGACATCGGAATGGGCGGCTGGATGCTCCTCCTGCACTTCAACGACCTCATGCCCCCGGCCGCCGACGTGCAGTTCTGGTTCCTTATGCAGATCGGCATCCTCGCCGGCCTGCTCACCGGCGCACCCGCCGTCGCCGCACTCCGGCGCACTCCGGCACGCCTCCCCACAGCCGCCTGAGCCCCGAACCACCGGGAACTGAGGCCCGCGGCGGGGCGTGGTCACCCAGGTCACGCCCCTCCAAAGGGTTCAGATGCCTCCTGGTGGTTCTTGCCTGAAGCGATGTAGGTGCCCTCTGAACAAGTGTGGCGCACAGTTCTCGCGTGCGTCAGTGGCTCCGAACCCGCGCCTTCGAGGCCCCAAAACCCCGGTGCTGCTGGTGGGGATACATACCGGCGAAAACGTCATGGTGGGGCCGGCCCATGCTCTGGGAATCGCCAGTTGCGAGGGGCAGCACCTGGTCGCCCTCTGCGGGACTCCGGTGATAGTCGACCTGCCGCTCGACTGGCCGCTGCCGCGGGGGGTGCAGATGTGCTTCCAGCGCCGGGATCTCACCGCTGCTTGAGCCGTTAGACGCACAATTGGGCCTGGAGCTGGAAGGTGCGCCAGGTGCCGACCTGGAAGTCGTCGTAGCCGCAAGACCCCGGGTTGACCCGACGGGCGGTGGGTCGAGGTATCGGCGAACCCAGCACTGACCGCTGAGTGTCGCGGCATCCTCTGCTTACGTGCGGTTGCGCCTGGGCCTGTCCCCTGGTGACATCGCCACCAGCTAGACCGCCGGCGGGGTAGCCGCCAGTCGGTAGTGCACCGATGCCGCGGTAACGCCGGCAGCGCGGGCGATGACGGCCACCGGGTGCCCGTCGTGATCGGCCGCGCGCAGCAGGCTGACCCAGCGCGCGGTGGCGATGTCGTGGGCGGCCCGGTGCGCTGCGAGCTCAGCCGTGTCGCCGCTCGGGTGCGCGACCGCGTCTGCAATGCGCTGGCGGGCGGCCCGCTTGACCGCGGCTGCGTTCTCCAGCTCCCGCAGCACTTCCCTACCGGCGCGGTTGCCCGGTTGTGGCGCTGCGGGTGGCGCGGTCATGGCTGGGCCGGTGGTCGACCTTGGATGCGGCGGGGCACCTGGTGGGCCTTGAGGACGCCGTGGACGGTGGTGGGTGCGCGGTCGACGAGTTGGGCGATCTCGCGGATGGACATGCCCTGCCGGTAGGCCTTCACAACGTAGGCCTCCAGGCGGTCCTGCAGCGCCCGGTCCCTGGTGGAACCGGTGCTGGAGGTGCCGGCGAATTCCGGCAGCGGCGCCCAGGTCGGCTTCGGGGTGCGCGGCATCAGTGGTGGGGCCGCTCAGTCGCGGGGTGGCCAGGCCTGCAGCGAAGGCAACGGATCGCTGAGGAACACCGCACCGGTGTCGGGGTAGACGTCCTGCGTGCGGTGTTCATGGCTGCCGCCGGTGTGGGCGATCGCGGCCAGCAGCAGCAGCAGGTGCCGGCGGTCTAGGCCGGAGGCGACGTCACCAAGGTCGAGGGCCTGGCCGTCGGCGATGGACGCCGCTGCTCGCAGGATCCGCAGCTGCCCGCTGGACCCGTGGATACGCCCCTCGCGCAGGGCTGGGTCGATGTCGACCCAGGTGACCGACGCCCACCCCACGCCGGGGGCTTGTCCGGTGGGTGGGCCGGTGGGGTCGTCGTCGTAGTCGACGGCGATGAGGCCGGCGGCGGCGAGTTGGGGAAGCCAGTGCCCGGCGTTGGCCAGCAGCAGCACGGCGGCCTCTGCGGCGTAGTCCCCCACCGCGGTGCGCAGCAGCGCGTTCTCTAGATCGGTGGCCTCGAAGTCGCTGGCCTTCGGTTCGAACAGCACAGCGGGTCCTCGATTCGCTTCGGCGGTCGATTGCTCTGCTGGTGAGTCTGCCTCTCTCTGCTGACATCGCGGGCCGATCGCAGCGGGTCTGTGGATGGACGCCACCCCTCTGGGTGCCTGGGCTGGTCAGGCAAGGCTGCCGGCCGGGACGGCAGCTGCGGCCTGTAGGGCGCCGTCGATAGCCACCGACCAATGAGTTCTGGGGTCGCGGGGGGCGACGCGGCTGGCGACGACGGTTCCGCGGAAGTCTGGTCCGGGGAAGCCGGGTGCGGTCTCCCGCAGGCACCACACCCGGGCCCGCCAGATGAGTGCGTACCGGTCGCGTTCCCAGGCGTAGAGCAGCCCAGGTTGGACGTCGTCGACGCTGGAGAACCGCGGCTTGGTGACCCACACCGGGCTGGGTGGGTCCACGGTGCGGTTGTCCATCGGCGGGGACCGTAGGGCCGGGGTCCGACAGCGGCCGGACCGACCCTTCCACCGCAGCAGCAGTCGCACCGCCGCGCAATCGGGGTGACAACGTGGCGCGGCCGGGGTGGCGGGAGGGACTGGTGCTAGTGGCTTGTCCGACCCTCGAGGTGAGCTTGCGTCCACCCGAGACGAGGAGACCTAGGACTCCAGATCAAGACCACGACCAAGACCAAGACCAAGACCAAGACCAAGACCAAGACCAAGACCAAGACCAAGACCAAGACCAAGACCAGCGACGACACACCTCATGCACTCCGGGTGACACGCCTGCAGGAGGGGCGCCGCCTGTGCAGCTGTGATGACGGTGCACAAGCTGACGGCGGGGTCCGGGTACACCTACCTGACCCGCCAAGTGGCTGCTCACGACGCCACCGATCAGCCGGCCGGCGGCCTGGGTGCGTACTACAGCGAGAAGGGCGAAGCGCCGGGGCGCTGGATGGGTCGGGGCCTCGCCGGCAGATCGGACTTCCCGGTCGGCGACACGGTCACCGAGGCGCAGATGGTCGCGCTGTTCGGTCACGGCCGTCATCCGAACGCCGCTCAGATCGAGCAGGCGGCTCGAGTCGGTGGACGAGATGCACAGGAGATCGACCGGGCGAGCCGTCTCGGCAGGCCCTTCGGGGTCTTCGAGGCGTCGAACGACTTCCGGCAGCGCTGTGCCGTCGAGTTCCGCGAGCTCAACCAAGCGCTCGGTCTGCCTGCTGCCTCGCCGGTCTCGGACGACGAGCGCGCCCGGATCCACACCGAGGTGGCCGGGGCGATGTTCGAGGAGAGGTTCGGTCGCCCCGCCCTCGACGCCCGTGAGCTGTCCGGTCATCTGGCACGCATCTCTCGGCAGCCGACCACCGCCGTTGCCGGCTACGACCTCACCTTCAGCCCGGTCAAGAGCGTCTCGACGCTCTGGGCGATCGCGCCGCGGGACGTCGCGGCTGTGATCGAGCGGGCACACCAGGACGCCGTCGACGACGCCGTCTGCTGGTTGGAGTCTCACGCGACCTACACCCGCACTGGTCGCGGCGGGGTCGCGCAGGTCGACGTCCGGGGGCTCATCGCCGCGTCCTTCACCCACCGCGACTCCCGGGCCGGGGACCCCGACCTGCACACCCACGTAGCGATCAGCAACAAGGTCCAGACCATGGATGACAGGTGGCTGGCGCTGGATGGCCGCGCTGTCTACAAGAACAACGTCGCCGCGTCCGAGCGCTACAACACGCGCGTCGAAGCCCTGCTCACCGACCGCCTCCGCGTGCGCTTCGCCGACCGACCGGGCATCGATCCCGGCAAGCGCCCGGTACGCGAGATCGTCGGCGTGGACGGCCCACTCCCCCGCTTCTGGTCGTCTCGGCGATCAGACATCGACGCCCGGAGGGCGGTCCTCGCCGCCCAGTTCCAAGCCGACCACGGGCGACCGCCGTCGGCCAAGGAGTCCGTCGGACTGGCCCAGCAGGCCAACCTCGAGACCCGCTCGGCGAAGCACGAGCCCCGTTCTCATGCGGAACAGAGGACCGCGTGGCGGGCGGAGGCCAGGACCGTGCTCGGGAGTGACGACGAGATCCGGGCCTACGTCGCTTCAGCCCTCCAAGCGCTGCCAGGGCCGGGGCCCGGGCGCCCCACCGACGCCTGGGTCGCAGCGACGGCCGACCTGGTGGTCTCCGTCATGGAGGGCAACCGGTCGACCTGGCAAGAGCCGCACGTGCGCGCAGAGACCGAACGTCAGCTCCGTGCCGCAGGCATCTCGCTCGCTGACCTCGACCGAGCGGGGGACGCCGTCGTCGCTGCAGCGCTGTCACCCCAGCGATCCTTGCGCCTGCAAGGCGGGGGAAGGGAGTCCGTGCCCGGCCCTCTGCGGCGCACCGATGGATCGTCCGTCTTCCACGTCGCCGGAGCCGAGGCGTACACGTCCCGTCGCATGCTGGCCGATGAGGCGACCGTGCTCATCGCTGCTGAACGCCGCGACGGACGCGTCACCCCGGCTGCAGCCGTCATGGCGGCAGTCTCGACGGCAGCCGCGGACGGCACCGTCCTCAACGCGGGACAGCAGCAGCTGGTCCGTGAGCTGGCGACATCCGGAGCACGGGTCCAGCTCGCTCTGGCCCCGGCCGGGACCGGCAAGACGACGGCGTTGAGCACGTTGGCAGCAGCGTGGACGGCGGGTGGTGGCAGCGTCGTCGGCCTCGCGCCCTCCGCCAGCGCCAGCGCGGTGCTTCGAGAGCACCTGGGCTCGCAGACTGACACCCTGGCCAAGCTCATCCACGCGGTCACCACCGGCGTCGACGTCCCGGCGTGGGTCGAGTCGATCGGTCCTTCCACGCTCGTCGTCCTCGACGAGGCCGCGATGGCCCCTACCCGTGACCTCGCGCGCCTGGTTGAGTTCGTGACCGGCGCCGGCGGCTCGATCCGCCTGATCGGCGACGACCACCAGCTGGGGCCCATCGGCGCAGGTGGGCTGCTGCGGGAGCTCGCGCACACCCAAGGCGCCGCGCGGCTCACCCAGGTGGTCCGCTTCATCGATCCGGTCACCGGGACTCCCAACCGGGCCGAAGGAGCTGCCTCTCTGGCGCTCCGCGACGGGGACCCAGCGGCACTGGCCTTTTACGTCGACAACGGCCGGCTACACGTCGGAGACGGATCCACGGTGGTCGACGGCGCCTTTGCCGCCTGGGCGGCGGACCTCACCGCAGGCCACGACGCCGTCCTGCTCGCACCGACTCGTCAGCTGGTTCTCGAACTGAACTCGAAAGCACGCGCGCAGCGGATCGCGACGCAGGGAACCTTCGGTCTCGAGGTGGACCTCCCCGACTCCAGCCGCGCCTCCGCCGGCGATGTCGTGATCACCCGCCGCAACGACCGAATGCTGGCCGCAGGCCAGGGTGACTGGGTGAAGAACGGTGACCGCTGGACCGTCACGGAGGTGCGGGCCGGCGGTGACCTCGACGTCGTCCACCGCCGCACCGGCAAGCACGTCACCCTCCCCGCGGCATACGTGCAAGCCCACGTCACCCTCGGCTACGCCACCACCGTGCACGGGGCACAGGGCATCACCGCAGACCGTTGCCATGCCATCGCCACCGGCGCCGAGTCACGCCAGCTGCTGTACGTCGCGATGACCCGTGGTCGCCACGAGAACCACCTCTTCCTGAGCACCGCCGGCGACGGTGATCCGCACAGCCTCGTGACCCGGGACGCTCTGCTCCCTCCGACGGCCGTCGACGTCCTCCGTCGGGTCCTTGCTCGAGACGACGCACCCACCTCCGCCACCGGCCTGCGGCGAGCGCAGGACAATCCAGCGACCTGCCTCCACGTGGCCGTCGGGCAGTACCAGCACGCGCTCGCCACAGCGGCCCAGCACGTCGTCGGACCGCAACTGCTCTTGAGGATCGACGAGGCGGCCGAGCAGGACGTACACGGGCTGACCGACGAGGACAGCTACCCCACACTGCGGAGCCACCTGGCCCTACACGCCGTCAGCGGCATGGATCCCGTGGAGCTCCTCCAGCAGGCCATCAAGGATCCCCGTGGCCTGGGTGACGCCCGGGACATCGCCGCCGTCCTGGACTGGCGGCTCGGCCCCGTCGCAGAGCCATCGCCTCACGCTGGCCCCCTCCCCTGGCTGTCCGCTCTTCCTGATGCGCTGCGCCACGACGCCGAGTGGGGCCACTACCTGTCTGGACGCTCCGAGGAGGTCTCGCGGCTTGCCGTCACGGTCAGCGACGAGACCGCTGCCTGGACGGCGGCCAACGCTCCGGCATGGGCCCAGCCTCTGATCGACCACGATGCGTCGCTGCTCGCAGACACAGCCGTCTGGCGGGCCGCGCACGGCATCCCGGACGACGAACGGCGACCCACGGGTCTACCGCTGCCGTCAGCCGCCGAGGCCGCTTCGCAGCGCGACCTCGACGACCGCCGATCCCGATTGCTCGGTCGACCGGGAACCGCCACCGAGCGGTGGAGGTCGGCGGCCGACGGCCTGGAACCACGGCTTCGCGACGACCCCTACTGGCCGCTCCTGTGCGAGCGGATGTCTACCGCCGATGGCGCTGGCATCGATGTCACCTCCCTCGTCCGGTCTGCCTGCGCTCGCCCGCTTCCGGATGAACAGCCTGCAGCTGCGCTCTGGTGGCGCCTGGCCGATCACCTCTCCCCCGCCGCGCTGGCCGCGGATGGAGCAACCGCCCCAGCCTCGCCCTCATCAGCCAGCGCCGGTGATGACCAAACCCCGCCGAGTCCGACCGCGCCCGGTGACGCCGCACCCCGACCCGAGCCAGCCGGCCCCGTGGCGGGACCAACCCAGGCCGGGCCTGGCACGCATGGGCGGCTCCCAGCAGATCGGGTCCGGCTGCTGGAGCTCAACCGACTAGCCGCCGGCTACTTCGCCGCCGCCTATCCGGGTTCCTGGGCCAGGTCATACCTCGCGGACCGTCTTGGCTCCGACCTCACCGACGACCCACGCTTCATCGTCGGACATGCCCCGGCGGGGTGGAATCGCCTGGTCCAACACCTGCGGACCGCCGGCGCCAGCGACGACGAGCTCCTGGGCGCCGGGCTGGCGAGCCGTGCCTCCACCGGCCAGCTCATCGACCGCTTCCGCGATCGCGTGGTCTTCGCGATCCAGGGCGATGACGGCATCCACGGCTGGATAGGCCGCCGCAACCCGGCGGCCGACGACGGTGGCAGCCATACCGCGCCGAAGTACCTCAACACCGCGAACACCGAGCTCTTCACCAAGGGGCACGAGCTCTTCGGCCTGATCGAGGGGTCGACGCAACTCAGCCACGGAGCGACGGCGGTCCTGGTCGAAGGCCCGATGGACGCCCTCGCGGTCAACCTCGCCGGCGCGGGCCAGTTCGTCGGCGTCGCCCCGATGGGCACGGCGTTCACCGCCACCCAGGCAGAATGTCTCCGGGCGGTCGTCGGCACAGGCGGCCAGGACGTCGTGGTCGGCACGGACGACGACCGCGCGGGCCACCTGGCAGCAGAACGGATCTACTGGCAGCTCGCCGACACCGGCAGCGACCCACGGCGCCTCGTGGTGCCGTGCGGGATGGACCCGGCCGACCTTCTTCGGACGCGAGGCCCGAGCGCGCTCCGCGATGCACTGAGCGAGGCCCCCAGCCTGGCAACGACCCTGATCGAGGCTCGCATCGATGTCCTCGCCGATCGCCTTGACTCAGTCGAGGGGCGCGTTCACGCAACGCGCCGAGCTGCGGAGGTCATCGCGAGCACCACCAGCACGACCTGGGCTCACCATCTGACCCACGTGGTTGCCCGGACCGGCATCGCCCCCGCCATCGCCCTCAGCGAGGTCCTGGCTGCGGCTGATCGGCGGATTGCAGAAAGCACGGTGGCTCGCGCGGTGCCAGGATCCACCGCGACAGCCGCCGGATCAAGTCACCGGGTGACCCGCCCCGTGACGCCGACCCCAGTCCCGCGGCCAAGCCGTACGAACCGCCAGCGAGAGGTCGACAGGGCCGCAACTCTGACCCGGCGGGCCGCGCGGTCGACCGCGGGCGGCGGCCACGGACGGTGAACGTCGTTGAGGCGGCGCCTTGCAGCCGCGACCTGACCTCAGAACCGCGGCGGCCAAGCTACGAGCGCGGGCTCCGTGTGGCCCTCAAACTCCAGGCCGCCGTCGACAGCGTTCAGCTCCTGGCGGTGCTGATGACTCCCGCCCGCGTGGGCGATCGCTGCAACCAGCAGGTGGAGGTGCCGTCCAGCGAGACCCGAGGCAAGGTCACCGAGGTCGACGGGATGCCCTGAGGCCAGGGACGCAGCAGCACGCAGGATCCTCAGCTGGCCTCCGCTTCCCACGATGCGACCAGCGAGGACCGCCGCGTCCACGTCGAGCCAGGTGACTGCAGCCCAACCGACCCTGAGAGGACGGTCTGACGACGAGGCAACCGGGGCGTCTTCGTAGTCGACGGCGATCAGGCCAGCAGCGACCAGCTCGGACAACCAGTGGCTCGCATGCGAGAGGAGCAACACCGAGGCCTCGGCGGCGTTGTCCCCGGCGGCCGACCGCATGAGGGCGGCCTCCACATCGGCCAGTTCGAAGTCGCTGGCCAGGGGCTCGGAATGCACGGCTGCCTCGTCTCGTCGTCGGGAACTAGATGGTTGGAGGGTCGTGACGCGAACAGCAGCGTTCGTCGTCACCGCGCGAGGTCCTCGACGAAGCTGGCGTACCGGCTCCGCGCAGGCCAGTCCTGGTGTCGCCCCGTGCGACACGTGCTCTCTCCGAGCCGGTCGGCCATCCGGTCCGAGAAGGTCGGCAGCGCGTACCTGTGCCACTCCTCGACCGACTCGGGGCCGGGAGCGATCTCTGCCTGCCACCGGAGCACGGCGAGGACCGGGACCTCACGAGCGATGTGCGGGTGCTGCCTCCAGCAGGCCGGAACCATGTGCGCCGGTCGCCAGGCAAAGTCGTGGTTGACCCACGCGATGACGTCGTCGCACCACGACCAGACGGCGGCACCGAGCTCGCTCGTGCAGGCAGCGGGCTCCCATGGCCGTTCCAGACCGGCCAGCGCGTCAGCGGTCGCTGGGTGGCGGGGGTCCCGCCGGCTGATGTCCCGGAGGAGCTCGAGAGAACCCTGCACAAGCAGTGGTGGGGGCGGGAAGGGCAGGAGGTTCACCACGGGGCGTCGTCCTGTCCCGCGGGGTCGCCCTCGAGCGGACGAGCGGTCAACCAGTGCTCGTGGGCGTAGGTGACCGCGCGCCTCGTCCGCGCATCGGCGTCGGGAGCCTTCCCCCGAACCCGCGCGACTTCCGACCGGGCGGACTCCAGCTCGGCCATGAGCTTTTCACCGTCCCTGCCGTCCAGACAGCGACGCAGCCGGGCGAGGATCGGGGGCGTCGTCCCGGCGATGACCAGGGCGTGCCGCTCCGGAACCAGCCGGATGTCCCCCGGGCGCAGCACTCTGACGTCCTCCCCCGACCGGGAGGTCCCGACGCCCCCGGGGCCGTCGGTGACGGTCCGCCGACCGATCCGGACGTCGTCCAGCAGCTCGGACAGTTCCCGGTAGAAGTGCACGTCCTTCCCACCGCCGAAGACGACCAGCGTGTTCGTCAGACCGAAGATCGAGCGGGCTTCGTCCTCCCCGTACGAGACGACCATCTGCTTCCAGGTCTGGGCGGCGTAGATGAAGGAGAGCCCCAGAGCACGCTCGTTGGCCATCCGAACACGCAGGGTCGGCAGCGGCGTCGTGGAAGGCAGCTCGTCGAGGCAGGCCAGGAACGACGGGGTCAGTCGTCCGTGCGGCGAGATGTTCGCCAGGTGGAGCGCCGCGTCCAGGACGTGCTCGGCGACAGCGGTCATCAGCGGCGCCGCTGACGCGTAGGGGTCCTCGCGTCCGAGCAGGTACACGGTCCCGTGCCGGGAGATGAGGTCCGTGAGGTCGGTAGTGGGGCGACCGGGCGTCGGCACGCAGCGCGCTCGGATCTCCGGTTGGAAGAACAGAGCCATCGCCTGCTGCACGGTCGTCACGGTGTTGCCGACGGTGTCCGGGCTGCCTCGCAGCGCCCCGGACAGCAACCCGTCCCAGAAGCGCGCCGCATGCGGGTGCCGCTGCAGGATCTCCGCCGGTTGCTCGGCGGCGACGGGGTTGGCGACCCACTCGAGGACGTGGTCCAGGGTCCGACCGGTCAGCGCGGCAGCATGTAGGAACCCCTGAAGGACCTTCGCTGTCTCCGCCGCGTAGAAGCGTGCCGCGTTGTCCTGCCGGCCACCGGACACCGATCCGGAGACCGTTCCCGCCGAGAACGCCTTGGCCCGCCGCTCGGCGACGTGCGGGTCCACGCACCCCGCCACGGGATCCCACACCAGTTCCGGGACGCCGGGCGCCGACCCGAACGGATCGAGAACCGCGATGGGACGGGGAGCCTCACCGGGCCCGTTGGGCCTCTGGCGCCGGCCTGCGGTCAGCAGCAGGTCGTCCACCTTCGTCAAGGTCGCGAGGGCGGCGCCACGGTGTGCCAGCAGAGCCGGGGCCAGCAGGTCCAACGTCTTGCCGGAGCCCTGTTCCCCGTACACCCCGGTGGTCCGGTCGAACCGGCACCAGAGCTCGACTCCCCTCGGGGTCGTCGAGCGCCCCAGCCGCCAGCCGACATCGGTCGGCTGGAACCGAGCCCGGCGGCCCCAGGTGCTCATCAGCGTCCCCACGTCCGACCGGGCTGAGAGTCTCGACCCAGCAGGAGCTGCCGCCCAGCCTCGATCCGTGCCGCCTGCAGAGCCGACGCGGCGTCCGGTCGGCCCAGGGAGGCCTGGTTGGCGGCCAGCGAGCGACGCGGGAAGTCGGCGTCCATGTCGGCCGGGGCCACCCGCGCTGCCACGTCCAATGACAGGAGACGAGCGTTGTGTAGGGCGCCGGCCACCGGCTGGAGGTCGACGGCACTGACGCGGACGAGGCCGCTTGGCTGGTAGCCACGCAGGAACGCGGCCACTCGGTCGTCCCGGGGCGGCAGGTCCCGGGCATAGGCAAGCAGGGTCCCGGAGTCCGCCCACGACCGCACCGTGCGGTAGAGCAACTGCGAGGCCAGGGTCGGCAGGTGCTGCGCTGCAGCGGCCAGGACCCCCTGCAGCCCGGGCGATGACTCGGCGTCGGGACGGCTGAGCGCGCCGTGTAGGCGCAACGCAGCATCGACGGCCGGAGGGGCGTACGGATGCGGACGCCTCGTGCCGTCGTCGTACGGTCTCAGCGCCGAGCGGACGGCGCGCCACCCGGGGGCAGCGAGCTGGCCCCCCGCTGGCGCCGCAGTGACGTCAAGCCGTTGCGCCGCGCTGCTGAGCGTCTCAGCGGCCAGCGTGTACGCGAGGACCTCGGCCACCGAGGGTGTGTCCCGCGAGCTGCCGGTGGCACGCAGGAGGACCGCAACGGCCTCGGGGACGACGTCCCGGGGGTCCGTGCTCCCCGGGACAGCCGGCCCGGGGAGCGGCCGGTCGAGGATGGCGGCGCCGGCCCGGGACGGCGGGTTCAACGCGGCTGTCTGCTGGACCAGCACCGACTGCCGGTGCACCTCGTCCAGCCACTGCGACGTGGGCCCAGCATTCAGCCCGCCTCCCACCAGCCGTGCCACCGGGGTGACGGCATCAGTGACCGCGGTGGCCATGGCCCATCGGGCGCCGACGGTGCTGTGGTCGTGAAGGGCTGCGAGCGTGTCGGCTGCGGCGGCCGCGAGCGTTGCCATGGTGCCCTCGTTCGCCGGCGCACGACGGGACACCTCGGTGCACGCCAGACCGAGCGCGCCGACCTGGCGTTCCTGCTGGGTACCAATGGCCTTCGACACGCCGTCCTTGCGCAGTTGCCGCAGAGCCCTGCCCAGCTGCCCGAGGGCCAGGGCCGCATCGGCCCGGGTCCCCGGCGTCGGGGCGGCGGCCTCAGCCGTCGCGACGAGGCTGTCGAGCAACTGCCCGAGCGAGGTCGCCATCAGCGCGGTCCGCGCAGGGCGCGGCGTCCGTGCCGAGCGGCGACCAGCACCTCAGGTTCCGCAAACTCGGCCGCATCCAGCTCACCGAGGATCCGCAGGGCATGCGTGATGAGCTCGTCGGGCTCGGCTCCGTCGGTCAGGCCGGGAACCAGCATGCTGGGCACGTCGAGCGCGGACCACGCCGCGAGGCAGTGCAACTGCGTGGCCGACCCAGCCCGGTCGCTTCGTGCCGCCGCCGCGAACAGCGCTGCAGCGTGCTCCCGTGCGACCGCGGACTGGTCTGCTCGGCCGTCGTCGTCGATGAGCGTCATCGCAGGTCTCCTGGAGGGATCGGGGTGTGGGTCGATAGACGGTCCTTCGGAGAGGCCGTCGGCGGGCGCTTGTCCTGTGGATCTGTGGACGGGGCGCGGTGTGGTCACCCGGCTGTGGACGGCCGGTGTCACGGCGGTCCCTGCGATCCCGTGCCGTAGCAATCGGGGCGGATGACGGAGCGAGCAGAACGCAGCTGTCGGATGCCCAGGGCGTTCGCCGCCTCGGAGCGCGTGGCCATCCCCCCGCGGGAGTCACTCGGCAGGAGGTGCCGCCGGACCACCACCAAACCGGCACCGGCGACCACGGCGAGGACGACCTCCGCGACGGCCACCGCCACGTACGTGGGCACCGGACCCGCCAGCCGGCGAGCCTGCGCGTGGGTGAACCCCTGTCGCAGGTCACCGTGCAGCAGACCCGAGACGACGCTCATGACCGAGTCGGTGCCGAGCGGCCACACCCAACCGCCTCCCCAGAGCGCGGCCCCGACCCCGACCCCCGTCAGGGCCGTGAGGACGACAGCGACCACGATGCCGCCGACCGCGGCTACGGCCAGCTCCCAGCCTTGGTTGATCGATTGCGGTTCGCGGCTTCGTCGGTTGGGGGAACTCACGCGATGTGCCTGACCGCGACGATCTGCCCGTCCCACCGGGTGGCCTCGGTGAGCTGGACCGGGATCCCGGTCATCGGTGCCTGGATCAGGTAGAGGTGACGGCCGTCTGCTGCGTCGACGTAGCCGGCGACCATGCCAACGTGCCCCGGTGCTGCCGCGGTGCCGCCGGACCCCGGGATCATGACGAGGTCCCCAGCGACCGCCTGCGTCAGATTGGTCGGGCTGGGTTCGCCGTTCCGTGTCTGTCCGGCCGCCAAGTGGGGCAGAGCCACCCCGGCGGCGGCCCAGGCGGCCATCGTCAGGCCCGAGCAGTCGAATGAGTCGGGGCCGGCCGCTGCCCAGACGTATGGCTTGCCGAGTTGGGCCAGGGCGTACTGCACCGCCACGATGCCCTGCGCCGACCCGTTGATGACGAACCCGTCCGGGATGGTCGTCGTCCCTGCGACGTTGTTCCCTCGCGGCCCGACGAACTCACCCGCGGGCACGGCCCCGCCGGCACCCGGGCAGATCGCGACTGCCGCTCCCCCACCGGGAGCCAGCGGCGACGGAACCGCCTCGGCCACCGCTGACGGCCAGAACTGATCGACGAGCTCAGCAGCCAGCGCGGCGTTGGGCTGGTAGCGCTCCGGGTAGGCGCTGATCTGCACGGTCTGGGCCGCCACGCCGACCGGGATGGTCTGCCAGTCGGCGACTCCGACGAGCCTGTCGAGGAAGGCCCCGGTGGACCGGACAGGGTCGATGGCCACTGCCTCGGTGTAGATCGACACCCGCTGCTGGAACAGCCCCTCCGAGTCGTGGTCGGTCTGGACGGCAGAGTTGATGAGGCGGGACTCGGTGTAGGCGGTCGCCAGCGCGATGACCGCAGCGTGAGCAGGCAGCTGCCTCGTGGCGATGACGGAGACGATGGTCTGGGCGTGACCCATCTGCTCGGCATCCAGGTCGATGTCGGCGACTGTCTGGGCTGTCCCGCCCGATCCGCAGCCTCCGGTGCTCGCCGGGGATGAGGCCGCACCGCCACCGGTCACGACGACGACTACGGCCAGCACCATCGACACGATCGGCAGGACGACGACGGCCGCGGCCGTCGCTTCCTGGTTGGGCCCGGACACGGTCAACACCCCCCGGGGGGTGCGAGACCGGGTTTGCCCACACCGTCCGCAGGGGGCGGCGGAGCAGTGATGGCGTCGTTCGTCTCCGTCAGGGCGACGTCCAGGGACGTGCGGACGGTCTGCACCTTCGCCACGTGGTTCCCCACCAACCAGAGCGCGCGCCCGCGAGCGGCCGCGGCCCAGTCGGTGACGATGTGCTCCGCCATCGCGCTGAGTCCCAGCAGCCCGGAGAGCTCGTCGCCGATCTGGTCGTCCTGGCCGAGCAACACCTTCGTCGCGCAGAGGTGCAGCAGGTCCTTGGCGATGGCCACGGCCTGGCTTCCGCTGTCGCCGACCGTCAGCATGTCGGAGGGCTTGTGTGCGATGACCACCTGGACGCACCCGTCCTTACGGGAGAGTCGGAGGTCGGCGTCCAAGGACTTGACCGCGTCGGTGCCTAGCCGCATCTGCTTCCAGCACTCGTCGCGGATGACGATCCGCAGGTCTCCGGGTTCTGCCAGCTGGGTCATGGCGCGCCCCCAGGAGTTCAGGCACGTCAGTGCCACCCCGACGGCTTCATCGCCGAGTGGGTCCAGTCGGGACAGCGAGAGCGACTGGATCGGGGCACGCCAGTCCACCGAGACCGTGGTGGGCGCGTCGAAGAGCCCAGCCAGGTGTCCAGTGACGAGTGCGCCGAGGGCGTCCCGCACCGGTCGGGTGTCGTCGAGGAACTGCTGCCGGTCGGCGTAGCGGCAGGCATCCACGAGGTCCTCGCCGGGAGCTCGCAGCGCCTCCCACAGCTGGGGGATGGTGATCTCGCGCATCCGGTCGGCGCCGTCGGTGTAGCCGGTCAGATCACGGAGCACCCGGCCGACGGCTGTCTCAGCCGTCGGCCCGAACGGCACGTGCTGAGAACCGACCAGTCCACGGAGGAGGAGCAGCCATCGGGAGAACACCATGGCTGCCCGGCGCTGGGCCTCGGACCTGGACAGCCGGCTCCAGTCGTTCCCGACCGGGCCGAAGTCCAGCGGGTTGATCCGGGCGGGCAACCCGTGGCCGACGGCGTGCGGTTGCACCTGCAGCGCCCGGCACAGGGGGTCGTACTCGTCCTTGACGTCGCCGAGCACCAACGTGCGGTAGCCGTAGGCCATCTGGCGCAGGGCGAACATCTTGACGGTGCCGGACTTTCCTCGTCCCGGCGCTCCGAAGAAGATCATGTTCGGGTTGGTGACGCCGGCGGTGTTGTTCAGCGTCCAACCGATGGGGTCGGCCGAGAAGGCCCCTCCGGACAGGTGGTCGAGCCCGAGCAGCGCGCCACCTGGGGGCAGCCCGTCTCCGGCAATGAGCGGCCAGACCCCGCCCACCTGCTCCGATGTCATCCGGTAGACGGCGAGGGGTGCCGACACCGGTGCCCAGCCGGTGGCTCGGCCTCGTCGGCCGTGACGGCCGATCGCATCACCGAGGACCGCCTCGTCCACGGCGCCGAGTGGCTCAGGGGTGAGCGGCGGGAGCTGGTGTCCGAAGTCAGCCACCAGCTGGGTGATCCCCCTCCCCCGGTGTCGGCCGGTGGGCAGGCGGCTCATAGCAGGCCCCGACGGCGGGGCAGCCCGATCCCCAGCGGGATGCAGGCCGCGGCGAAGGCTGCGTCCTGGGCCAGGTCGAGGCGCAGCGGGCGGAACCCGCTCCCCGTGACGCTCGACTCCAGACGTCGGCCGTACTCCGTGATCGACCACGTGCCGGGAACGGTCACGGAGACCGCGAGGGCGACGCGGACCAGTGCGTTGCCCTGCGCCAGGCGAACGTCCTGGCCCTCGACGCGGGCGGCGTCACGTCGGTGTGTTGCCCTGGAGCGGAACCCACCGCGCCGCCGCATCTCAGTGGCCAACTCGGAGCTCATGGACTCGTTGCTGACCATGCGATCGGCCTTCGTGTGGCTGATCGGCTCGAAGAACACCGTGGCGCACCGCCGCTCCCCTGCGGCCGTCGGCATCAGGACAGGTGCCAGGGCACCCATGACCGCGCCCTTGTCAGGAAGCAGGACGGTGCACGTGGCGGAGTGCCAGGCATCGTGGGCGTAGTGCCGCCGTTCCGCCGCGGGTGCCAGGGTCGGCCCCGCGGCGGCCATCGGGAGACCTGTGACCCTCGGGTCAAGGGCGGCGTCCGCCAGCGGCCCCCGGTCACCGGGCGCGAAACCGGTCCGGATGGCGGACGCGAGGCCGGCGGAGTCGAGCCACGTCACGCTGGTGCAGCCCACCGGTCCGATGAGTCGAGCCTCCAGCTCCCCCATCACGCCCTGCAGGACGCGTGCACGACCGTCCACTCCTCCCCCGGCTTCTCGTGCCTGCCTGGCGATACGGCGTTCGGGCACGACCACCGTCACGAAGGCCTCGTGCCGCACCCCGGCTGCGGTCATGACGGCAGCCAGCTCCGCGTTGATGGCCCGGGCGAGAGGTGGGGCCTCGTTGCGCAGGTGGGCGCGCTGCCAGGCGGTGCGCTCTGCGCCGTCGTCGGGCAGGGTCCGGACCTGCAGGGCGACGGCGGACACCAACTCCGTCGTGGCTGCGCCCTCGAGCAGTTCGGCCAGGCCGGTGCCCATGCGTGACCTGGTCGTGGCCTCGGCCAGCCCGATCCCGGGATGAGTGATCCGGGCGACCACCGCCCAGGTGCGCTCCCGGTGGTCGGCGACGACGGCCGGTCGGGTCAGTAGCGGACCGAACGGAGGGCCGTCATGGGTCCTGACGCCTGACAGCACGCCGGGGAGGTCTGCCTCGTCGAGGTCTCGTGATGTCCCCGCGGCGACCCGCGACTGCCAGTCGGACCAGCCCAGGGCTGCACCGACTGCCCGGACGACGGCGTCGCAGCCCCAGCGCAGCGGGGTCCGCCCCCGCAACGGGACGGCAACGAGGACGACGAGGACTGCCCAGACGGGTGCCCACCCGAGAGCGAGCAGCCACCGTTGGGCACCGGCAGCCATCAGCATGGGCATACCGGCCGCACCGATCCTGATCCACGCCCAGCCGCTCAGGCCCCCGAACCAGCCCTGCCGGTCCTTGGACCAGGCTCCGTACCGCACCGGCCCGGTCACAGAGCCACCGCCGCCGCGGTCTCGGGGGTGACAGCCGCACCGGTCGGCCCGGTCGCCGCCCACCCGGCCAGTCCCCCGGGCGAGGTGCCCACGCCCACTCCTGGTGGCGTGGGGACGGGCGGCGTCACCCCGGGTCCTCCGCCGGACGCCGGACCACCGGACGCCCCGTCGTCCCCGCCCGGGCTCGAACCGGAACCGGTGTGCGACGAGCCGCCTTGCCCAGACCCGGACGACGGTCGGCTGCCGGCCTGGCCCGATGACCGCATCGAGTGACCGGGGTGACCGATGCCGCTGGATCCGAGCACGTCGGAAGCGATGTCGACGGCCCGGTGGGCGACTGCAGCCGCGGCGCCCACGCCGGCGCCCGCCGTCTGCATCATGGAGCCCAGCCGACTCGACGACTGCGCCTCGGCCGCGGTCTCCCCCTGCGAGCGCCCGTCGCCGGCACTCTGCGTCGCGGCCCCGTTGCCTGCCCCTTGACCACCGGAGAGGATCCCGGACGCACCCCCGGCATCACTCCAGGATTGTCGGAGCGCTGACCCCGATGCGGTCCCGGGGTCGACGAAGGCGAGCAGCTTGAAGAGCACCAGCGGACAGACCGCCCCGATGGCCACCAGCACGGTGCCGACGACTGCAGTCCCCGCGGCCTGTGCGGTCGAGTCGCCGTTCCCCGCGATCACCCCGGCAGAGAGGCTCACTCCAACGCCGAGCATGAGTGCTGCGGTGGGCGTGATCAGCAGGCTGGCGAAGAACCAGCGGAGGCTCTTCCAGAACCACGCCTTGGTGCTGTCGCTGAGCAAGCCGGCGGCGGAGATGGGTGCCGTGGCGATCAGGATGATCAGCGCGGCCTCCCGGACCAGCGCGATGATCAGGTAGAAGAAGGCTGCCGGGATCACGAGGAGCAGCGAGGAGAGGCCGAGCACGGTTGCTGCCGTGGCGTCGACCACCTCACGAGGCCATGAACTGCTCGGGTCAACCGCCGCGAGGGTGTCGACGTCGAGCATCGCCCGGAGGATCCCGCGAGCCAGCTCTGCCGCTCCGGTGACGAGCCCCCCGGCGACGCCGAGGTAGCCCACCCAGACCAGTCCGAACTGGGCGACCCCGAGGAGCACACGGCCCATCGACTGGCCATCGCGTCGGATGAGCGCCACGGTCAGCTGGACGAACATCATGGTCACCGCGACTGTTGCGCCGACCCAGAGCGTGGTCGGCAGCACAGCGCCCATCGGGCCGGCGGCCGAGACGTCCGGAGTGGTGAACGCGTCGATCACCTGGAACGACAGGGTGAGCAGCCAGAGGCCTGCCGACCAGATGCTGACCATCGCCGCCGTCCACACATCGGCGATCGCGGCCGACGCCAGGTCGCCGAGCCAGTTCATCGGGTTGAGGTCGATTGCCACGATGTCGTCAGCCACGGCGCAGGTCCCGGTAGCCGACGGAGATCGCGCGATCGGTGCCCGGCCACACCGAGGGTGGCACCGCAGGTTCGTCGCCCGGGCCGATCAGCCAGCGGTCGGTCCGCCAGACCATCCGTTGGCAGTCGGCCGCTGCACCGCGTGCGGTCTGCTCGAGGGTCACGTCGAGCTCGAAGTCGATGCACGGGACGACGAAGTCCGAGCCGACGACGCCCTTGATGAGGCCCATCAGCGGAGTCAGCACGACTGCCAGCTGTGCGGAGCCACCCCCCGAGAGGCCGGCAGCCTCCAGGAGACGGCCCACCGCGGCAACGACCGACCAGCTGCTTGTGGTCGGGCCACCGGGCGCTGCCCAAGCGCTGATCACCTCGCGGGCCCCGTCGAGGGATGCGGACTGCACAGCGGCCTGGTCGATGGCGGCGAGCTGGGCGAGCGCGCCCTCCGGGGTCTGTGGGAAGCCGGTGGGCACCCCGGCAGGCCCGATGTGGGTGGCTGCCGGCAGCACGATGCTCGGGCCCGGGTCCCGGGTGGAGACCGGTCCAGGACGAGCCGCTGATTCCGGTACGGCCGGCATCGGCCGGGCGGCCAGCGCGTCCTGTGCCTGCTCCAGCGACTGGCTGGGCGACGCAGTCGCTGCGGTCCCGGCGCTCTCCGGGGTCGACGTGGACTCTGTCTCCGTCGGCGTCGGGAGCACCGTGCGCGCGACTGCGACGACGACGGCCCCGACGAGGAACACGAAGACGAGCCCGACCGTCACGAGCAGGGTCAGCATCCTGCGCCGGGTCCACCGCGGACTGCGTGAAGACCGGCGACCTCGGTGGCCGGCCATCAGCAGCCTTCCCCGACGATCGACTGCACGATGACGTACCCGACGACGTACAGGATCGCGCCGACGACGCAGATCAAGATCCCGTCCATCCCGAGCCGGGCGCCCCGCGGGTGATGGGTCACCCGCCCCCAGATGAGCATCCCGACGCTGGCGAAGAAGCAGATGCCGAGGACGGCGAGCACGCCCCACTTGACCCAGGACTGGATCTGGTCTGCGTACACCTGCATCCCAGGAGGTGCAGCCGGGCACACCCCGGCCGCGAGGACGGCGTCGGCGAACTGGTCGATCATCGAGCCGACCTCCCTGACGTCGGTGCCCGGTGTCGGGCCGGAGCGGCAACACAGGTCTCGCCGGCCAACAGCTCGAACAGCGCCAGGCCTGCATCGCAGACCGCCTTGGGCAGGGGCCGGTCGTCCAGCCCGGAGACCATCAGCCGGTCGTTCAGCGGGACCTGGACGACGCGTCCGGTCGACCGCAAGGCCGTCGTCATCGACCCGAGACTGGCCACGACCTCACCGGGCCAGCGCCCCCGGCCGATGGCGGCCACGACCACCGGCCGCTCCCCCAGCTCTCGGAGCTGCCGCTCGAGCAGGCGAACTGCGGGGACCGTAGGTCGGCACACCACGACGACCGACTCGCCGGGAGGGACCTCGGTGTCATGGCCCATCCCCAGGTCGAGGACTGTCACCCCCGGCGGACCCGGCGGCGGGGACGGCCAGCTCCGCGGTGGCGCGTCAGTCGACCGACGGTCGAGGGTGACGCCATTCCGGGTGCCGCGTCGCCACTCACCAGCGTCGTCCAGCCCAAGTTCGGCGGACGCTGCCGAGACCAAACCGGAGCGGCCGGCGGCCGCGATGTCGATCAGGTGGACACGGCGGCCGGTGGAAGCCAGGGCGTCGCTGATGGCCAGAGCCACGGTCGTCGCTCCCGCGCCACCGTGCGCCGCGATCACGACGAGCCCGACACCGGCCGGAGCTGCGATGTCACCCCGGCTTGGTGGAGGCATCGGGCCTATGCCACCCCTCTGTCGAGGCGTGTCAACGGCAGTGTCACCCCCAGCTCTCCCGGCCCTGCTTGCGGGGCGAGCCCGGAGGTCCCGCAGTGCCTGCTGGACTTCGGCGACGGCCAGCGGACGGGGGGCGGGGTCACCGGCGCCCCGTCCCGCCGGCATTTCAGATCGGTCGGTGGTCATGAGGGGGCCGGTCACGCGACGGCTGCCAGGTAGTCGGCGGCCGCGACCCGCAGGGCGGCCAGCGTGCGGCTCCGCCGCCGGTACAGCGTCCGAGTCGAGATGCCGTACGCCGCAGCGACGCGAGAGTCCCCGCCCACCGTCCGCACGTCGCGCTCGTGCTCGGTCGCGATCAGCAGCCCCAGCTCCGCGGGGTCCAGGCCCGACCGGAGGGCCCACTGCAGCAGGTCACGCAGATCGAGGTCGTCGGTGTCCTCGGGCTCGACCTGCATCAGGCGGGTGACGTCTCCATCAGCCGTCAGGAACTCACCCCGCTCGGGGTGACGCCGGTTCCGCGGCCGCAGCTCGGCGAGCACCGCCCGCCGGGTGTCCGCGCGCAGGTTCGCTGCGATCGAGCGGGGACGGCGCTGCCACGGGTAGCGGCGGATCTGACAGGTGAGCTCACCAGCCACCACGGCGACGATGTCCGGGGTCAGGTCGCTCAGCTGACGGACGGTGGTCCAGACGATGCCGCTCAGCAGGTGGAGCAGAAGGGCGAGTGCGTCGTCGTCACGGCCGCCGTCGACGGCGGCCAGACGCACGAGGGCGCCGAGGACAGCATCACTGCGCTCGTGCGGACTGGCCTCCGAGCACGCCGCGTGGAGCTCGGCCGCCGAACGCAGACCGGCGAGGGCGGGTTCCGCTCTCGCCCACCTCGCTAAGACGGCGCCGTCGTCGAGTCGGGTGGCGAGCGCCGGCCAACTGCCGACGATCGTGGGGTCGTGGAACATCTGTGGTGGCCTCCGGCATCGGTGTGATGCCTTCGACCCTCCGAAGAGACGTTCAGTTGGCTGTCAGCCCTCGCGGGGTGACGTACCGATATAGCTGGCACACCGCGCGCACGGGGCCGGTCCCGGCGTACGAGAGGTGCTGGTTGTGGTCTGGGTGGTCTGCCTGGCCTCGTGTGGTGGTGCTGATCGGCTTTTGGCCGTCAGGGTGGTGACCTGGTGCAGCTTGAGTGGCTATGTGCGCTCATCAGCCGTAGTCGGAACCTCATCAGGTTGCGGTCTCTGGTCGCCAGTCCCGACTACGCCGCGCGCCGTGAGGTCACCCCAACTTCACGGTCATCCCCCTCGCACGGGCGAGCGCGAGCTGTCCCCGGGCTCACGTCGCCCCCGTCGGACCAGACAAGTCGGTGAGTCCGGCTGGTTGGCCAACGAGCTCAGGTGGCGTGCTGCAAGTGGACTTCGCGAACCGGAGCTGGTGTTGCGGTCATGGATAGATCCGGAACTCCTGGCAGGGTGGTCGCGCAACAGCACCGCGGTCGATACCGGCCGCCAAGGACACATCTCAGGGGACATGCAGACATGGCACGCAAGCGGGGATTTTTCGCCGAGATGGCGCATCAGGCAGCAGTCGCAGACAAGAACCGGCAGCGCGCCACGGCCCAGGCCGTGCGCGACCAGGCCCGTCGTCAGCGCGAAGCCGAGCGGGCCGCCCAAGCCGCGGAGCGGGCGAACACGCAGGCCCAACGCGCGCATGCGAGCACCCTCGCGCAAGCTGAGAAGGAGGCGAAGGCGGCCAGGATTGCCGCTGCCGAGAGCGAGGTTGAACGCCTAAACGGTGAGCTCGCCCTGGAGCTTGAGGACATCGACAACGTCCTCAAGGCCACGCTGGACGTCGATGATTACGTCAACCTGGAGAAGCTCCGCTCGACCGCTGAGCACCCGGCGTTCACCTCGACTCACAGCACCCCCATCCAGGCGCCGGCCCCGATCAGCCCTCCGGCCGAGCCGGTGTTCATAGCCCCCGATGCGCCCAAGGGTCTGTCGGCGGCTTTCGGCGGGAAGAAGAAGCGCGCCGAGGCCCTTGCCGCCGCGCAGGCCGCGTTCGCCGCCGAGCAGCAGGCGTGGCAGCAGGCCGCCGCCGCGGTGCCCATGCAGCAGTTCGCCCAGCACTCCGACTACCAGAAGGCCGAGGCCGCCCGCGCCGACCGGCTCGCCGCTGATCGCGCCCGGTATGACGCCGAGTGCGCGCAGCGCCAGCAGCGGGTCGACGAGGCCAACGCCGAGCTCGATGAATTGATCGGCAACCTGCAGTACGGGGTCCCAGCTGCGGTCGAGGAGTACCTGGGCATCGTGTTCGGCAACTCGGTGTACCCCGAGGACTGGCCCTGGCCGCCGGCCTACCGGTACGACGCCGACACTCGGGAACTCACCATCGATCTGGAGTTCCCGGCACCGACCGACCTGCCCTCGGTCCGGCAGTACAAGTACACCCGGGCAAAGGACGAGATCACTGCGACCAGCCAGACGGCGAAGGAGCAGAAAGACCGCTACGCCGCCCTGGTCAACAACATGACCCTGCGGACCCTGCACGAGGTCTGGGAAGCCGACCGCTCCGGCAAGGTCTCCTCCATCTCCCTCACCGGGTCGGTTGCCCACGTCGACCCGGCCACCGGCAAGGACACCGCGACCCCGTTGGTAGCGGTGGCGTGTGACCGGGCCACGTTTGAGGAGCTGGACCTCCGTCGGGTCGAGCCCGCCGAGACGATGCGCCACCTGGGCGCCGTGGTCAGCAAGAACCCGCACGCCCTGA
Source organism: Geodermatophilus sp. Leaf369 (assembly GCF_001424455.1). Taxonomy (NCBI): domain Bacteria; kingdom Bacillati; phylum Actinomycetota; class Actinomycetes; order Geodermatophilales; family Geodermatophilaceae; genus Geodermatophilus; species Geodermatophilus sp. Leaf369. The sequence goes on from NZ_LMQA01000006.1 coordinate 36,281, forward strand.
CCCCGATCGCGGTGGGCCCCGGCGTCCGCGCCGCCCGCTGACGGGCGAGGAGCACAGGATGAGCAACGGGTTGCGCTTCCAGACCCCACCGGGCTGGCCGTCACCCCCAGCCGGATGGGTGCCACCGGCCAGCTGGGTACCTGACCCCAGTTGGCCGGCCCCGCCACCCGGTTGGGAGTTCTGGGTCCCCCACAGCGACCTCGACACCGACCTGGTGGGCGCCCCCAGCACCGGGATGAACGACACGGGCAACGACAGCAAGCCAACCTCTGCACGTGGCGGCCAGCCGCCTCTGCCGACGCACGGGGCAACGTCGGACCTGCCGGAAGAAGGTCGGCCGGTCCAAGGGCCCGCGGACCCGCCGTCACCGGTTGCGGAGCTTCCGCATCGCGCCGGCGGTAGCGACCGGGTCGAGGAGCTGGAGGCGGAGGTCGAGGCTCTGCGCCGGCAGCTCGAGGACGTCCGCCGTGGCGGGGGCGCGCACCGGCCCGCCAACGATGAGCTGATCGAGCTCGATGACGCACTCCTGCTGCAGCAGGTCGGCATCTACGAGTACCACCACCCGCTGGAGAACGCCGAGATGTACCGGGAGCGCCTGGCCGCACTCCGCGAAGACATCAAGGACGCCGTGCGTTCCGGGAACGCCATCGAGGCCTCGGACCGGTTCGCGTACAACAACTCCCTGGCCGCTGGCCGGAAGATGACTGCCGACTTCTCCAAGTTGATGCTGCGCGCCTACAACGCCGAGGCCGACAACTGCGTCCGGTCCCTGCGCGCCGGTGCGCTGGTTACAGCCACCAAACGGCTGGAGACCGCCGCGGCCACCATCGCCAAGCTGGGCAAGATGATGGAGATGCACGTAGCTGACGGCTATCACGCGCTGCGCATCACCGAGCTCGAGCTGACCGCCGACTATCTGTTCAAACAGCAGGAGGAACGCGAAGCGGCCCGCGAGGAACGGGAACGGCTGCGTGAAGAGCGCAAGGCCGAAGCCGAGCTGGCCGCCCAGCGGGAGAAGCTGAACAAGGAACGCGCCCACTACACCAACACCCTGGCCGCCGTCCGCGCCAGCGGCACCCCCGAGGAGGTCGCCGCCCTGGTGTCGCGGCTCTCTGACCTAGACGCCGCCATCGAGCTCAACGACTTCCGCGCCGCAAACATCCGGGCCGGCTACGTCTACGTCATCAGCAACATCGGGGCCTTCGGCAAATCCGTGGTGAAGATCGGGATGACCCGCCGACTCGAGCCCATGGACCGCGTCCGCGAACTCGGTGACGCCTCAGTGCCCTTCCCGTTCGACGTGCACGCCATCTACTTCTCCGACGACGCCATCACCCTGGAGAACGAGCTCCACCACGCGTTCGCCGACCGCCGCCTCAACCAGGCCAACCTGCGTCGCGAGTTCTTCTTCGCCACCCCGGAGGAGGTCCGCGACGTCCTCGCCGAAAAGGTCGGGAACCTCCTCGAGTATGCGGCCGCACCAGAGGCTGAGCAGTACTACCAGAGCCTGCCCGCCTGGCCGGTTCCCTCCTAAGACGGCGGCGGAGGAGAGATGCCCAGCGTGACGCACCAGGTCGGCCAGTGCCCGAGGGCAAAGCGGTAGGCGCGCTGCCACAGCTGTCTCCCGTACGCAGGCTGCGCTGTACCCACGGCGCAGCCCTGGCCACCTCAAGCCCCACTTCGCATCTGCCGCCTGTGCAGGATGGCCGCCGTCCTCGGCGGTAGGTCCTCTTCGACCTCGGCATCGTGGTTGGCCAGGATCCTAGCCACGTAGGCGTCCGCTTCTGCCCGGTTGCCCAGGGCGTCACACGCGGCGACGAGATCGAGGAGAGGCACGTCCTCGAACGTTCCGGATAACAGGGCCACCGTCGCCGCGTCGGCGGCCAACTGTGGATTCCCGGCACCCAGGTGGTGAGTCGCGACGACATGCGCGACGTCCACGATCATGGCGGCGAACTCGTGGTCGAGGCGGGAGTCAGCGTCGACCACCCAGCTGTACCCCCCGGCACCAGAGACTCGGGGCGTAGGGAGGTCAAACGGTCGACCGGTGACCAGGCCCAGGGCTGCGTCGAGGTCGGCAATGCCGTCGCTGCCGCGGGCAGTCCCACGGACCCTCAGCCGGCGAAAGAGCTGGGCGTCAACGAGAGCGCAGTCGATCCGATAGCGACCAGCAGCCGCAGCGGTCACACCGGACGGCAGGTAGTCGACGCGCGTCTCTGGATCGGAGCCCAGCCACGCGCGGACCACGGAGATGGCTTGCCGCACCTTGGTCTTACCGACGACGTCCGGCTCGTTCGGCCAGATCGCGGTGGCGTACTGCTCGCTGGTCGCTCCCCCGTTGCGGGTCGCGAGGTAGGCCACGACCTCGGTGTAGAACTGCCGCCTCGGGTTCCGCTCCGGCAGCCGGCCCTGGGCGCGAACGCGGACAGGTCCCAGCAAGGTCAACTTGGGTCGCGGCGAGGAATCGTCGAACCAGTCGGCCAGGTCGCGGTCGAGGTCGGGGTCGGCCAGCTCGACCTTGGCGCGGACCCCCTCCCCCGGCACAGGGGCCAACACACGGACATCCCGATCGGTCGTCGCAGCGGCATCCACGTAGGTCTGCTCCCCCAGCGGGAGGACAGAAGCAACGGCCTGGGTCGGCGGGGATGAAGAGGTCAAGGATTCGTCGTCCGGACCGCCCGACGCCACTCGGAGGTTCCCGCAGGCGTCAGCTGCCGCATCCCATGGCTCGTTCCCGCGTGCCGGCGGCACGCGCCGGTCCTCTGCGACCGCGGCGTCGGCCAACATCTGGGCCAGCGCGCCTGCCTCCTCGACCGGCAGCTGATGGGCGCGCAGTCGCAGACCAAGCGTGGGGATCGCGATCAGCCCTGCTGCGTCGATGGTCATCGTCCACCCGGCCGTGGCTGAAGCGCCGCCCTCAGCCGCCGTCACCACGACGGCTCCGCTGCGCGCGGACTGCGCGGCCAGCTCCGTGGTGAGACGTGCAACTGCGGTCCCCTCGCGAAGTGAACTGGGGACGACGAGCAGGACGTTCGGTTCCCACGCGTCCGCTGAGATGTCGTGCAGGCGACCGGCCAGCACGTCGGTGGCCGCGGCCCGCATCGCATCACTCGATGACACGTGGTGCTGGGTCAGTGCCTCGACCGCACTCTCGAGGTCTGCGGCACAGGCGAATCGGTCGGGGTTGAGCTGCGCCAGTTCCTCCCCGAAACCGACCGCAGTGACACGGAGCATCTCCGACCAGGTGTTGTGTGCGAGCTCGGCAGCGAGGTAGCGCATGAGGTCGACGGCTCGGTCGATGTCCCCGACGAGGTTGACCGCGGAGATGTGCTCGAGGTCCAACAACCAATGCTCTCCAGCGTCGGTGTAGCCCATCGACACCAACGTGGGGTACGGCGCGAGGAAGCGGCCCCGCCGGGAGTGCTCGTACGTCAGCGTGTCGTCGCGGTGTACCGACCACCGGGTCCCGGAGTCGTCCACGGTCCACGGCTCCGGGCCAACGTGTGCCGGCTCCGCAACGACCAGGGTCAGGACGTCGTCGGTCATGCAGACGGCGATGACGTCGGGCAGAACGCCTCCCTCGACCGACGCGAGCCCTTGGACGAGGCTGCGCAATGCCCTGTCGAGCCAGCCCACATCGGCCGTCCCGGCCGACAGCAGCGTCCGCTCCACGGGTACGAGCTCCGGTGGAGTGCTGCTCACCAGCCGGCCGGGACGGCGATGACGGGACTGGTGACGGCGGTACCGACGCAACGCCAGGAGGGAGACCCCGGCGAGCAGGGTCCCTCCCCCGCCCAATGCGATGGCGGCGGCTGGGACCTCGCTGGCCACCTCGTTGCTCGCCTGTGCCGAGACGGGGGCAGGCGCCGGAGCGAGCGCGCCAGGTGACTCGGCAGCGGCGCTCGACGGAACGGCAGGCGTGGTGGTGGCCGGCGCGGGCGGCGGTGAGGTCGACGGTCCGGGTTCGACCGTCGGTTCTGCCGGAACCGGAGGCTGAGGGGCGGGCTCGGTCGGCGGTTCGCTCGACGGGGGCAGCGTCTGATCAGGCGCAGCCTGCACCGCAGATGGGACGGTCAGGGTCCAGCCCGGTCGGATCAGGTCTGGATCGTTGAAGACGGCTCCGGCTGGCTCGGGTCTCCCCTGGTTCGCCGTCCAGACTGTTTCCCACTCCCGACCGTCCCCGGTGGTCTCAGCAGCGATGCCCCACAAGGTGTCCCCCAGCTCGACGGTGATCTCCGCCGTCGAGTCGGCCGACGAGGTCGCTGCGGAGTTCGGGAGTCCTGCCGCGTCGAGCGGCATGACCAGAACCGTCCCCGGGACGATCTGGTTGTCGGGGCCGATTATTCCCCCGTTGAGCTCAACGATCTCTGGATATCGCAGCGGGTCCCCGAGGTAGCGCTCGGCCAGGGCCCACAACGTGTCTCGTCTGACCACCTTGTGCGTCTGGGCTGACGGGACGTCGTGGCTGTCCGAGGCCATCTGGAGCGCAGGTCCTGCCCTCACCACCGGGCCAGCCCCTGGTGCCTGATGGGCGTCTACGAGGAGGGCGACGGGCAGTGGCGGCATGGCGGGACCCGCACCTGTCGAGGAGGCTGCTGTCACCGCTGGTGCGATGGTCAGCCCCACGACGACGACAGCGAGCAGCGCGGCGGCGGGTTGCTGGAACACCCGGAGTCCGGGGATCTGCACGATCGGTCGAGCGCGGAGCAGACCGATCAGTTCCGTGGTCGTCGAGGTGGTGAACAACCCCCAGCAGACCCAGGCGCCGGCGGCGAGAACGACCCTCAGCAGCTGCCCGTCGTCTCGCTCGCTGAGCGTGCGGACGACCTCCTCGACAGAGGGCAGGCCGTGGGGCACCAGCTGCAAGGTGACCAGGAGCACGGGCACCCCGACGACGATGGCCGCGAGAACGGCTAGGGCCCCAAGGGCCTTGATGAGCCGCGCTGCCGGGCTGCTCATGAGACGGGCTCGCCGATCGTCACGCCCACCTGGAGCTGTGCTCTGTGAGTGCGGGTCTGGCTGACCGGGAGGCCGAGCATGGGCGTCGTGTCGGTGACAGTCACCGCGACCTCGATCAGGCCCGGCCCGAGCACCGTGACTGCGCCCGTCGCCCCCGCCTGCTGCAGATAGCTGTTGGCTGCTGCGGTCGCCAGCCGGACGTCGCCTGGCCCGCCCGTCGGCACCGGCCCAACGGCGATCACGGCTGCGCGCGCGGCCTCAGCGGAGGCCGTCTCAGCGCGGTTCGCAGCCTGGATGTTCGTGCCGCCATCAACGACCGCTGTCACCAGGATCCCAGCGATCAGGACGACGAAGCAGAACAGCACGGTCACAGACCCGCGCTCGTCTCGGCACCACCGCACCGTCGTCCGTCCGGCTCCCTTCACGACACGTCTCTCGCCGGGTCGAGTGGGCTCGTCGCGCTGTCCCGGAGTGTCCTCGTACCGGGCAGCCCCTCGATGCCGACGTCGGAGAAGCGGACGGTGCACGACACCTCCACGGTGACCGTGCCGACGGCACCTGGCGGGCCGGCAAAGCCGGCCGCGTCGACGAGAACCAGCACGTCCGAGCAGTGCAGGTCACGTTGGGTCAGCGCCTCAGTGGCCGCAGCGGTAGCCAGCAGCTCTGCGGCCCCCGCAGAGCGAGCCAGTGACGCCTCCCGCGCAGCGATCCCAGCAACGCCGCTGATCCGGTCCCCCGCCAGGGCGATCCGCGCGCCGACGACGAGCATGGCCAGGACCAGCATGGCCACGGGCAGCAGGATGGCGAGTTCGACCGACTCCGACCCGCGGTCGTCCCACACCCGTTTGGCGGCGCCGCGGTTCTTGGACCGACGGTTGCGGTTCACGGCGAGTCCGGGGTGGTGAAGCGCTCCCTGGCTTGCTCGACCGTCACGTCGACCGTGGGGCTGAAGCCGGGCAGTGGGATGACGTTCGGCACCGAGGCAACCATGCGGATGGACACTGTCGTGGCCGTGTCGTCCTGAGTGACGGAGTAGCTCGTCATGGACCCGGTGCCCAGCTGGGCGAGGTAGGCGTCCGCGGCCTGCTGCCCCTCCCCCGCCGGCGCTCCCTCGACGCTCCCGGCCCGCGCTCCGGCCTGAGCCGCCGCCTCCGCTGCTTCCCTGGCGAAGTACCACATGCCGAGTTGGGGTCCGGCGAGGAGCAGGACGACGATGACGGGGAAGAGGATCGCGAACTCGACGCTGGACGAACCCCGTTCCGCGGCGGTGCCTGCCGCGCACACCCGACTCCCGGACCACCGCTGGGGTGTCCGGGTGCTGGTCGGGAGGCTGCGCACGACGTCGGGTCCGACCTACTGGAAGAGCGCCGTCTTGCTGGCGACGAACGCGACTGCAGCCGTCGTGACGGCGGCGCCCAGAGCGATGGCCAGGATGACCATGAACGCCTTCTCCGACGAGTCGGATCCGCGGTCGTCGGTGACGTTCTCCGCCCGGAGCCAACCGACCACACGGGCAACGGTCACGACCACGGCACTCACAGCGCGTTGCCGCAGCTCAGGACTCGAGGGCAGGGACATGGACGACCTCCTGGTCGACGACGGGTTCACGGGGCGGTGCCGAACATGCGGAGCAGGAACGGAACGAGGACGAAGAGGGTCAACCCGGTCACCAGCAGGGCCAGCGGGCGAGCCATCCGCTCGCTGATCTCGTTGGCTGCTGTCCGGGCGCCGGAGAGCTCGGCGTGCCGGAGCGTCCGGGCACTGGCCAGCAGGGTGTTGTAGACCGACCCCCCGTCGGCGGCTACAGCGGCGATGTCCGCCAGGCTGCGCAGTTCGGCCACGTCGAGCTCGGCACCGAGATCGCGGAGGTCGGTCCAGGGCTTGCGCCCGGACAACGCAGCTCGACGAATGGCCCGGTGCATCCGGACGAAGGGCATGCTCCCCGAGATCTCCGCGGCCTCCTCGAGAGCCTGCTCGACCGACCCACGGGCCCGTCGCTCCCCCGCGACGAGCGTCAGGAACGACTCCAGGTTGCTCCGGAACTCGGCACGGGCCGAGGCGGCCTGTTCTCTCACCTCGGCCGATGGCAGCAACCACCCGGCGACCGCCAGCGCTAGGCCGACCGCACCCGGGATCGCGAACGGCACCCACACGTCGACCAGCGACAGAGCCAGACCCAGCAGGACCGGGGTCATCAGCCCCGTCAGCGCCAGCGTCAGCTTGCGCACCGCCAGCTGGGTGCGGGTGCGGCCGAGGATGGACAGATCGGCGTCGGAGACACCGACCCGGGACTCGAGCGCTCCCACCAGGGAGCGGGGCAAGACGTCCCACCAGCTCCGTGCCGCGCCCGTCGACGGTGAAGACGACGAGCGGGAACCGGGCGGACCAGGAGCCAACTGTTCGAGAGCCGCCCCGAGCGAAGGCGGGGCGGGCCGCACCGCTCGCACCAGGAGGACCAGTCCCAGCGCCATCACCATCCCGGCGAGAGTCGCCGTCTGCAGCCCTGTCATGTACGCACCTGAGCCAGGCCGGGGTGCGTCAGGACCCGCACGGGCGGCGGCGGATCCGACAACGTGCGCATCCACCGAAGCGCTGTCGCGAAGACCGTGGCCACCACCAGGAGAGCCACCTGACCGAACGCGGTCGAGTAGCCCGAGAGGAAGGTCCGGGCGAAGAGCATCATCCCGACCACCAGGATCAGCGTCGTCAGCACGATGGTGCGCATGTTGGCCCGCGGCTTCGCCCGCTCCGCTTCCACCTCGCGGACCATGCGTGAGCGCTCATCGAGATCCGTCGCCAGGGCAGTCAGGACCTCTGCGAGACCCGGGCCGCCGTTGCGTTCCCGGAGGATCAGGACCATGGCGATCTTGTCGGCAGCCGGGTCGGCCACCTCGTCGGCGAACTGCCGCAGCGCCGACTCGACGCCCTGAGGCCCCATGCGGTTGACGAGGTTCGTGACCGCTGGGCTGATCGACGACGGTGCGGAGAGCAGCGAACGGCGCAGAGCTTCGCGGGTCGACCCCACAGCGCCAGAGCCGATCAGGTCAGCGAGACGTCGCGTCCAGTCAGCCAGGGCATCCGATCTTCCGATCAGCTGCCTCGACGCCTTGCCTCCTCCCAACACCTGGGGAATGAACACGACACCCGCAGCTGTGCCCACAGCGGCGACCGGCCAGCCGGTCACGAGCAGCACCAGGATGCCGGCGACCAGCGCGCCCACGTGGAGGAGCGTGACGCGGGGCTTGGTCCGCGCACGACGGCGCCGCGTTCTGGGGAGCACCTCGACGCCTCGGAGGGCAGCCACGAGGCAGACGAGCCCCGCGGAGACGGCGAGACCAGCCGACGTCAGCAAGGCGAGACCGGCCGTCATGACCCAGCACCGCGGAGGGCCGGCCAGTCGCTGTGGTCCGGATGCAGCCAGTCCGGGTCGAACCCGACATCGCGGAGCCGCTGCGCCAGGCCGTCGCTCATCATGCCTGCGCCGGTGGCCTGGGCACGCCCGTCGCCGGCTCGAGGGGCAAAGACCGGCGTGAGATCGGGCCGCCCCGCATCTCCCATGGCACCGAGCTCGTAGACACCGGAGACGAACCGGGCGTAGCCGCGATCCCGCTGGACGTGGACGACGAGGCCCAGTGCCGCTAGGGAGCGGAGCACCAGGTCCGACGACGGTGGCGGGTGGGCCTTCAGCGCGTTGATCAGGACCTTGTCGAACACACCCTCGGCGGACGGAGAGTGGATCGTGCACATCACCGACGAGATGCCGCTGGTCGCGGCCTCGAGAAGCGAGATGACGTAGGCGCCACGCACCTCACCGACCAACACCCATGTCGGGGACGCGCGCAAAGCCAGGTGCAAGGCGTCGCCCATGTCGAAGCCCCCGCGGCCTTCGGCGTTGGGCAGACGGGACTCGAAGGGCCGGCAGACGGCATGCCGCTTGACCATCTGTCGCTGAGCCGGGTCCCACCGTGGCAGGTGCAGGCCCAGCTCGCGCTCGTCCTCGACGGTGACCACCACGTTGTCCCACGGGATGGCGTTGCCCAGCGCCCGCAGCAGAGTGGTCTTGCCGACCCCGGGAGCGCCGGTGATGAGCGGTGAGACCCCGGCAGCCACCGCTGCCCGCAGGAACTCACGGAGCGGCGAATCGACCATGCCCATCGCGTGCAGGTCGTCGAGGCTCGGGTCGCTGTACCTGTGGACGCGGATGACACCGGCCGGCCGGGGCAAGACGTCCATCGCTGCCTGCAGCCGTGCACCCAGCTCGGTGACGCCCTGGAGACGGAGGTTGAGGACGGGACTGGCAGAAGAGAACTCGCGGCTGGACTGACCACCCTCGGAACGCGACGCGATGGACCGCAGCAGCTGCTCGAGCTCGGCGTCGCTGGCGGCGACCGGCGGCCCCGGCTCGAGCCGCCCGTCGACCTTGCGCAACATGGTCGGGTCGCAACCCTCGAAGTGGATGTCCTCCACGTCGTCCCTGGCGAGCAGGGGCGCGAGCCGCCCCAGCCCGTCGAGCTCCGCCAGGACGGCGGCGAAGATGGTGTCCTCGGTCGTCACTTCCGGCGCAGGTCGACCCCGGTTGGCCTCGTGAACCAGCCATTGTTCGTACTCGTCGCCGATCAGCTGCCTGGTGAGCTCCCGGCGCGGCCCGGGGGCGTAGTCCTTGTCCTCGGTCGTCAACCGGGTCGACACCCGGTCACGGATCTCAGCCACCACCCGGTACTCGGCCTCGGTCAGCTGCCGAGATGGTGCGGTGCCGTCGTTCCGCCGGCCCACCTCGGAAGGACCCGTTGACGGAGCGGATGACGAGTGGGGGCTGGTCGTGAGGGTCACGATGCCCATCCCGTCGAGGAGAGTGACGGCCCCGTCGTCGCTGCCAGCTCACGAACGAGAGAGGAGGTAGCCCGCATCAATGGCGACCGGCGCATGGCCCGGAGGCTCATCGGCTCTCCATCGGACAGCGCTGCTGCCGTCGCCCGGTCGTCGGGCAGCTCTCCGATGAGGGGCAGTCCCAACGCGCTGGCCACCTCGCCTGCCGGGTAAGGGCCTCGCCCCACGACGATGGCGGACACGGTGGCCAGGTCACCGAGCTCGTCGCGCAGACGACCAACCGTCTCCTGCGCTGCATGCACGGATCGCACGGTCGGCCGCACCGTCAGGAGAACGCGGTCGGCGGCTCGCACCACCGGCCAGCAGCCCCGCGTGGTGAGGAGACGCCCGGCGTCGACCAGCGCGTCCCGGCCGTGGCGAACCGCGGTCTGCCCGAGGGCCCCTGCCATCCGCTCCCACGCGGCGCCGCTGAAGGACTGGCCCTGCGTCGCCGTCCCGAAGCCGGGGATGAGCGAGACGCCGGGCCGCTCCGGAAGCTGGATCGCGTGCTCGACCAACAGTGCCGCGGATGCAGCCACCGGAAGGTCGTGGCGGGCGGCCGCGGACCACGACAGGAGACCTCGGTCGGTGCCCACCCGTCCGGCGAGCATCCCCGGCCCCATGTCACCGCCGGCGATGTCGCAGTCGACGACCGTCACCGGCCGGGGCCAGCTCAGGGCCAGCGCCCAGGTCGTGGTGGTCACCCCGGGTGCTGCTTTGCCTGAGGTCAGGACGGTGAGCACGGGGTCAGCCCCCCGCCGGTAGGAGGATCAGCGCCAGGCGTCCGGTCGAGGCGAGGGCCGCCATCGACGGCCCGTCCTCCTGATCCAGCCGGACGTCGATCACGGTCACCTGGGTGGACGGGTTGACCGGTCCGACCTCAGCGACGGTTGCCTCTACGGGCACGTCTTGCGGCCCCTCCCCCGACGTGCCGTCCTGGATGACCGACGCTGCTGCTCCCGGCGTCGCCACGACCAGGACCTGCTGGCCCGGGCTCAGCCCACTGGCCGGGAACTGGCCTTCCTGCAACGGCAGCGCCACAAGCACCTCGCCAGCGGGCAGCCCCGTGTCCACACCGATCTGAGCTCGAGTGAGCAGCTGCCCCGGGACGAGCGGCACCTGCGCGACCATCCCGATGACCTGAGCCTGCTCTGCGGCCGGGATGGGCGACAGGTTCGGGTCCGCGGGCACGCTGGCCACGGCGAGGTCAGCGGCGGTGATGGTCTCTCCGACCGGCACGTCCCGAGCCACGGCCAGGACGTCGGTGTGCGACGTCAGCATCTGGCCTGCGGAGTAGGCCACGAGCCCACCCAGGAGGACGACGAGGACGCTCAGGACCAGCGACCGCCGGCTGATCCGACGCTGCGCGGCGGCGCTTCGGATGGGAGGAGCGGAGGAAGCGCCCACTCGATCTTCGGTACGCGGGCTGGCTGTCACGGACGACGTCACCTGGTCACCACCGATTGCGCTTCTGCCACGGCGAAGGTGGCGTTCGACGTTGTCGTCACCTGGGGCAGAGTCCCGGTGGCGCCCGTCGAGGCCGTCCAGGAGACAGACCACTGGATGCCGTAAGTGGCGGTGACCTGCCCATCGGGCTGGCGGATGGAGGAGTGCGGGTAGCGGTAGTCGCAGCCTGATGGGGAGGGTGCCCAAACTCCGTCGGCCGGTTGCCAGGCGGTGCCTGGACCAGCACACATGGCAACGGCACCCCCGTCTCCTGGGGTGAAGCTCAGACCCGTGGGAACGACCTCGACCTGAGCCCACGCGCCGCCTGCATCGGCCCTTGCGCTCAGGGGCTGAAAGGACGACGGATCGGTCCAGAACCAGGTGTAGGCGTTGACCACGGTGTACGGCGAGCCGTTGTCCAGCTCACCGGCTGGATACATCCCCGCAGTCGGGATGGGGATGGTCAGCGCCTGCAACGCCTGCGCCGCGAGCACCGCAGGATCGACCGCGGGCGGTCCAGCCGGTGGGTCAGCCAACCAGAACGAGAACCCGCTCGTCCCGGGGAACGCTCCGCCCTCGGTGTAGAAGGTGCACAGGTAGATGGCGCCATCGGTCTGACCGCCCCAGACCGGGGACTCGAGCGGGGGCTGCACGGTCATCACCTGCGCGTAGCACTGGAGTTGCTGGACCCACCAGCCCGCGTCGCCCTGGCACGGGACGGTGGCCCCAGAAGCGGAGTCGGTGCACGCGGGCACCGCGGAACTGCCGGCGGGGGTCGCCGACCCGGGTGGCTGAGGGCTCGAGCTCGTGCCCGGCGACTCGGCCTGCACGATGCAGATGCCATGCGAGTCGTACTGCTGGCACGCAGCCGGAGCCGCGGACGCCGCGTCGGTCGCAACCAACAGAGTGCCAACTGCCATCCCAATGACCGCCAACAGGCGAGTCAGCCGTCGCACGACTGCGCCTGTTGGTTGGGTGCCTCGGTGACCCGCCACGACCCAGCGTCGGGGTAGTCGATGTTGACGATCATGAGCTGCTGGATCAGGTACGGCGGGCGGTCTGGTGCCACGACCGACGTCCCGCCCGCATCAGTGGCCTGGACCTGACTGACGTCGATGCAGGCGGTCACCGTGACAGTCGGCAGCAGAGGCTCAGGAGCCGCGTTCGGGTCGTTGGTCAGGTCGACCGGTCCTGCCGTGGCCGTCACGACCTGTGACCTCCCTGCCTGCTGGTAGCCCTGAGCGCGGAAGGCCTGGATCGCGGTGGCCTCGGCCGTTGCCTCCGAGGCGACAGCGACTGCGTAGACGTCGTCCAGAGGCCGAGACGGGTCCTCGTAGAGCTCGTCGATCGTCTGGACGTAGGTCGGGACGAGTGCGACCGCCTGCTCCGCAGCCAGCTCCGCCGGATCGGTCGTGACCTCAGCGCCCGTGGTGGTGGGCGAGCTCGCCACCGTGGAGGACGTGGATGGCTCCGACGGATCGGGTCCCGATGTCGAGCAGCTGGCGATCAGGAGGCCGGCTGCGACAGCTGCACCTGCCGAGACAGCCCGATTCCCCGTCATGTCGAGCCACCCTCCCTTGTCCGTCGTGTGAGTGGCGAGACTGCCTCCCCGCCGATGAACCACAACAAGAACAGGTGCCATGTCACTCGGTCGGGTGACACACAATGGGCAGATCCTTCCCATTTCGGTACCTCAGGGTGTAGCTGGGCACATGGGCCGCGCCGTACTGCCGACTACCGCTTCGGTCGTCGTGTGATCTCTCTGAGTCCGTTCCCCACGTGCTGTCGTTGGGAAGGAGCGGCGTCCATATGACGGTCACCGACCTTGTCCTTCCGTTGGCGATGGCGACGGTGGGAACGGTTCTGTGCCCCCTGTTCGTCGCGGCCGGCATGCGTCAACTGCACGGGCCGGCGCGGACTCGTGTGCGACTGCAGGTCGCCTGCCTGGTGCTCGGATGCCTGTGGGGATTCACAACCGGGAGCATCTCCAGCGGGGCAGCCGAATGGCCGCTCCGGCTGGCGCTCGTGGCCTGGGGTACGGCTCTGATCGCGGCTGGTGCCTGCGACGCAGTGACTCAGCGTGTTCCCACCTCGCTCTTGAGGACGAGCTTCCTGGGCACCGGCACCGCCATCGCCGCTGCGCTCCTGCTCCAAGGTGACGTGCGTGCCGTGGCCATCACAGCGATCGCTACCGCAGCAGCAACACTGACCCTGCTCGCCTCCTGGCGGTTCGCAGGTGCGGGCTTTGGTGACGTTCGACTTGCGGCTCTCGGCGGACTTGGACTCGGCCAGGTGACCGTCACCGGTGGAGTCCTCGGCCTGACCGCGATGGTCGTGGTCACGATGGTCCAGACAGCACTCGTGGTGTCATGCGGCGGTGATCGAAGGACCTTGACGCCCCTCGGACCGGCCATCGCGGTGGGCTTCCTGGTGGCGGCCGCAGCCTGACCACCCAGGTTCTGGGGCGAGCGGCCGCGGTGTTCTCGGCCCATCGGCGCCGGGCTGGGTTGCGGACGCCTCCTCAAGGTCGGAGGGCACGCCACCGGGGCGGGGCCGAATGCAGGACTCGAGGTGTCGTCCATGAGTGACCCGCAACTACTGCTGTTGGGGCTGCCGCGTCCGAGGCGCCGGGCGCGAACAACCAAGAATGTCGGAGGCTCAATTTAGGCTCGAAGGCGGCAGGACAACCGCGGGCGTTGGACAGCCACCAACCATCAGGAGTGATCGTCATGGGTTCCATGCTGGTTGACCGCGGCGTCGTGTTCTGGCCAGTGGGAAGTGGCGACAGCACCACCGTCGTGGTCGAGGAGGACCTCGTGATGCAAGTGGACCTGCGGGACATGGATAAGGCCGACGCCGATGACACCCCTGAAGTTCCGGTGGTCGACCGCCTCGTAGAGGCCCTCCCCCAGCGCGATGGTCGGCCTTACCTGGCTGTGTTCGTCCTGACCCATGCCGACAAAGACCACTGCGCCGGGTTCGCCGACCTGCTAACGGAGGTCACCATCGGTGAGCTGTGGGCCTCGCCCCGCCTGTGGCGTGAGCTGAAGGAGGACCCGAACGCCGAGATGTGCGAGGACGCTACGGCTTTCCACGACGAGGCGAAGCGAAGGGTGGAGGCCACCCGCCGCGCCGACGCCCGAGGCCAGGAACCGGTGAGCGGGGATCGGGTGCGGATCATCGGCCACGACCCAGATGGCGACCTATACGGCTACACCGACCTGCCCGACAAGCGCATCTCGCACCCCGGCCAGGTCATCACCACCCTGGACGACGTCGAGTGCGGTGAGCACTTCCAGGCGTTCTTGCACGCCCCGTTCAAGGACGACAGCGCCAAGGCCCGCAACGACACGTCTGTGGCCATGCAGATCACGCTCACCGAGGGACCAGGGACAGGCCGGTTCCTGCTCCTCGGCGACCTGGCCTACGAGACAATCACCAAGATCTTCGACTACAGCGAACGCAACGACCGCGGGGACCGCGTCGACTGGGACGTGCTTCTGGCCCCCCACCACTGCAGCAAATCTGTGATGTACGAGAACGGCGACGTCAACAACCTGCAGCAGGACCTGCTGGACACGATCGAACGTCACGGCATCTACCCCGCGACCATCGTGGCCAGCAGCAGCGAGATCCCCGCAGTCGACACGACCGGGGCCAACCCTCCGCACAAGATCGCAGCTGACCGGTACACCGAGATCGCCGACAACTTCCTGTGCACTGCCGACTACAGCCAGGGCAGCGAACCTGCACCGATCGTGTTCGAGGTGACCGAGAACGGAGCGGCTCTGCTGGATCCCGCCTACTTCGCCGAGGCCGCCCACACCGCCGTCAAGTCCAGCGGGGAGCCCAGGAGCCGTCTGCAGGCCGTCGCTGTGGCTGCCGCTGTCGTGGCAGCAGCCGTGGAGGCCAAGCGAGCCCTCAACCGCACACGCACCCCGGACCCCGGCAAGCCCCGCGGCGTGGAAAGCGTGCGCGAGCGCATCACCCAGCAGCGAGGAGGCCGACAGGCGCCGACGAAGACCGTCGGATTCGGTCACGAGTGACGACACCACCTGCTATGACGCCGGGACAGCAGCTAGCCCTGAAGCAGCTGGGCGAGTTGGCCACTGGGGACTCCGGGCTGGATCTCCTCGACCACCACAGCCCCGGGGACTCCCGGCTCCACATCACCATCTCGGTGCCCACCGACAGCAGCACATCCCCGGGGTCCGGCATTCGGCTTCGGGCACGCGAGAAGTTCGAGGTCATCGTCGATGCCACCTTCCCCTTCGCGCCGCCGACGGTGCAGGTCTCCCACCGGCGATGGGCTGGCACCCCCCACGTTCAATGGGGTCATCAGTTGTGCTTGTACGCAGCTCCCTCCACCGAGTGGGTGCCCAGCGACGGCATGAACGGGCTGCTCGAGCGCCTGCTGACCTGGTTGGAGCGGGCCGAAGCTGGCTCCCTGCAAGCCGAAGGGGTCCCCCTTCACCCGCCAGTGGCCTACACCTACCACTCAGTCGGCTCCCTGGTGGTCCGCGCCGACCTGGGCGACTTGGTGCCCTGGTGCGAGCCGGTGACGCCAGGCCCGCGACTCCTCACCGCGCTGTGCACCACGCAGCGCGGTAATTCGGCCCGCCTGGACGTCGTGGACTGGATGCCGGCCGATGAGTACCGAGCGCAGGTGGCCTTGGGGAAACCACCAACCGGCGTTAACGGCCGGTTCCTAATCGCCGCGGTGGTCATCCTCCTGCACCACGACATTGGCTTCGAGTACCCGGACAACGGCGCCGACCTGCTCCAAGGCCTCCACAACGCAGGTCTAGCGCCCGATGACCTCATCGAAGCGCTCGCCGTTTCCGCCTACGGCAATGCCCTCGCCGCTTACCGCCGTGGCTCGCCAGCCCCCGGGAACGACGACACTCCCTCCGAGGGTCCTGGCGGCGCACCACAACTGGTTCTGGTCGGCACCCCCTCGCGCACGATGGGTTCCGGTGCACGCTTGGCCCACCTGGTGGCCTGGCGGATCCCCCCGCAGACGGGCGAGCTGGCAACACACTTGGGCGCGCGCACCGTTGACCACTTCGACACCGACCCGGCAAAGAACCGTGCGGCCATGAGCCACTACCGGGACCTGAGCAAGCAGTGGCTCAGCAGTGACCCTGTCCTCTGGGCCCGGGTATTCGACGACCGGCGTGAGATCACCCAACGGCGGGACCACGCAAGCTCGGCCACCTGGCTCACCGGCAAGCGAGTGCTTCTGCTGGGTTGCGGAGCGTTGGGCGCCCCCATGGCCCAAGCCATCGTCCGCGCCGGTGCTGCAGCACTGGACATGGTGGACAACGGGTGGGTGACCCCGGGAATCCTGGTCCGCCAGCCCTTCAACGACGCAGACATCGGCCAACCGAAGGTCCTGGCGTTGAGCCCCCGACTGCGCCAGATCTGCCCCGACAACGACCGCCGCTGCACCATCGCCGGCCGGACCGAGAACGCCGTCACCGCCGCCGCTCGACTCACCACCGAGGGCGACAGCTACGACCTGGTCATCGACGCCACCGCCGACGCTGCGGTGCGGGCAGCTCTCGAGCGGGCCCGAGCAACCAGCAACCAGCAACCTACGCAAGTGACCGTCCTGCTCGGTCACCAAGCCCGCCGTGGGATCGTCACAGTTGCTCGGCCGGGTGCATCAGGCGGCGGAGAAGACATTCTGCGCCGCGTCGGATTGCTCGCGGCCTCCGGGGATGACCCGCAGCTCGACGACGTCGCAGCCGACTTTTATCCAACGACCCCCAGCGACCAGTTCTTCTTCCCCGAGCCAGGATGCTCGGCCCCCACCTTCATCGGTTCGGCCACCGAGTGCACTGCTCTGGCCACTTCACTGCTGGCTGGCGCCCTGGACATCTTGGACGGCCGAGTGATTGACGCAGGTGCGCAACCGATGACCGCGACGGTCATCCGCCTTGACTCTGCCGAGTCCGCCAAGGCGGCGGCGAGGACAACCTTGATCGGTTGGGACAACGACTACGTCCACTGGACTCATGACCGCCGGCACCAGGTCCGTCTGCGGCCGACTGCATGCGCAACCCTGCGTGCGCAGGCTCAGCACACCGCGCAGCGTTTCGGTTCCCGCGTGGAGACCGGCGGAATGCTGCTGGGTGAAATCGATGACGCCACCGGAGTCGTCTACCTTGACGCCGCCACCCCGCCCTCGCCAGACAGCATGTGCGGCACCCACCACTTCGAGCACGGAACAGAAGGAACCCAGGCCCTAATCGATCACCACACCGGACGCACCCGAGGCGTAACTAGCTTCATCGGCATGTGGCACACCCACCCGCTGGGACCAGCCCGTCCAAGTCGCACCGACGAGGCCGGGATGGCCAACCTCGTCACCCCCGTCGTGTCGAACTCGCCACGCGGCCTGATGCTCATTGCCGGTGGCACAGATGGTTGGGACACCTGGCGAGATGGTGCCGAAGACAATCCACCGCCCCAGCTCTACCTCCGCGTCGTGGAACGCAACAGCTCCGAGCCCGCACCGGCCTCACAGCCCGAGAGACCCGACGGGCAGTACTACCGGGCAGGGCAGGCACCGGCACCGGCACCGGCACCGGGGCGCTCATGGTGGCGCCGAATCCTGAGCAGGAGCTCGTGACAAGCCACCGCGACCGTCATGCCTCCGACACTGCGTCGCCCAGACCTCGGGTCGGTGTAGCCGTATCCGGCGGAGGCTTCCGAGCAACTGCTTTCGGGCTGGGGTGCTTTCGGGCGCTGCACAAGGCCGGAGTACTTCCTCTGGTACGCGTCGTCAGTGGCGTCAGCGGCGGGAGCATCCTTGCCGCCGCGTGGGCGTATGGTCCTGCCGACTTCGACGAGTTCGACCATACGGTCCAGCGACTGCTGACCGGCGGGCTGCAGCAGCGACTCGTGCTGGGAGCCCTGTCGCCCCGCCGACTGGGCCACCGAGGGCTTGACCTTGTTGCCTCCGCCACGCGTAGGGGCCGGGAGCGGCCCAGCCACAACCGCACCGACGTCCTAGCTGACCTGCTCACCGACCTGGTCTTAGGCAACCGGCTCATGCCCGACACCACCCACCCCGACGTGTCCACCGTCATCGCAGCCACCGACCTCGTCACCTCACGCGCCGTGCGTTTCGGGAGCCGGCTCAGTTCCCTGTCGACGTACGGCACCATCGTCGAGCCCATACCAGTCGCGCTCGCCGTCGCCGCCAGTGCGGCCTATCCACTGGCCTTCCCGGCAGTGCAGCGGACCTACACATTTCGCAAGGAAGGTTCCAGGAGCAAACACCGAGTTGCCCTCACCGACGGTGGCGTCTACGACAACCTAGGACTCGCTGTACTAGAGCAGACACGCAGCTCCCAACATAGCGATCACGTTTACCCGCTCGACTATGTCATCGCTTCTGATGCCGGCCGCCAAGAACTGGGTCGCTCACAGGCCGCATTGCTACCCGCTCGGCTGACCCGCAGCTACGCAATCACCTACCGCAAGACCCAGGATGGCACGCGCAACCGGCTGCACATGGCGGCCACCGCCGGCGACTACCGCGGAGTCGTCCACTCCTACCTTGGCCAACGCGATGAACGCCTCCCCATGCCCATTCCTGATTTGGTTCAGCTTCAGGATGTCAACGACTATCCAACGAACTTGGCGGCTGTCGCGGAGCTCAATTTGCGCGCCCTCACCGCACGCGGCGAGCAACTAACCGCTGCCCTGTTGTTGCACTACTGCCCAGAACTTGTCTTGACAGAAGACTCCCCCGGTTCGACAAACCGCCAATCTTCCGGTCCCGTTCTGCCCGATTGAGCGGTCGGTCGGTCAGTTCATCGATCAGGACGATGGAGTGGGTGCACTCCATCCTCCTGACAGGTGCTGGTCGCGGAGATTCTGAAACGGATCGAGTGGCACCGGCCTACGCGATGCAGCTACCCGGCCACATCAAGGCCCGTGATACTGATCTTGATACTGCACGTGGGGCCATTGGGCGCATCGGATGGCATCTCAATGCGCCGGGCCCGTGTGCTGGTTTGCCCATACCCGCAGCTCAGAGCCCCGCGATGCATCGGGACGCACATCCCGCCTTGTGAGTTCACATCCCCCCTCGGACACCACGATCACACCGACGACACCCCGCGCACCCGTTCCAGGGACGCGGGGTGTCCTCGTTCCGAGGCCCTCAGGCCCCGGCCGTCCGCCCGGCGGAGGCCACCAGGTTCGACCCGGTCAGCGCTGTCCCCGCACCGACGGCCTCGACCCACGTCGCGGTGTCGGTCACCGCGGCCCAGTTGGAGTCCAGCAGGGCCAATAGCGTGCCGTGCACGGCCTGCGCGTCGACCGAGCCGGCCGCGTTGCGCAGGTCGATGGCGCCGGTCGCGTCGGAGAGCACCTCGGCCTCCAGGCCGTGGGTCTCGGCCTCGGCGGCGGAGGCCAGCACGCAGTTGTTGGTCATGTAGCCGACCAGCGTCACCGTGTCGACGTCGTGCTCGCGCAGCCAGTCCAGCAGGTCGGTACCGGCGAACACCGTGCCGAACCGCTTCTCCGACCGGAACGCCCCGGCCGGCACCCGCGTCTCGACTTCGGGCCGCAGCTGCCACTCCGGCGTCGTCGGGTCGAACACCGGCGCCCCTGCGCCGGATGTGTGCTGCAGCACCGCCACCGGCACGCCGGCGGCGACCGCCGCGTCCATCGCCGCGACGATCCGGGGCAGCGACTCGGCGTGCGGGGGGAACTGCACCTCCAGCGGACCGGCGAAGTACTGCTGCTGGACGTCGATCACGACGAGGGCGCGGTGGGGCTGTGTCACGGGTGTCTCCAGAGCTGGTCGGACGACGGGGCCCCCACCCTGCCCCCGGGGTGCGGGCCCCGCGCGGGAGGGCTGGGCGGCTGGTTCACTCCGCCCATGGCCGACACCCTGCCCGGACCCCTGGACCCCACCGAACCGGTCCCCGACGACCCGGGTGAGCTCATGCCCGACGCCCCGGAGCCGTTGCCCCCGGCGCCGGTGGAGCCCACCCCGGACGACCCGGGCGGCGACCCTGGTGGGGTGCCCGAGCCCGCCTGACCCGGGACGGCCTCGGGGCGACGCACGACCCGGCGGAGGACCCAGCGGCAGGGCCCACGGGGGCCGGTGCGGCAGAGTGCGCTCGTGCTCACCGACTGGCTGCTCGACCACCCGTGGGCCAGCCCGGCCGTCCTGGCCGCACTCGTCGTCCTCGGGCCCCTGGTCGGGTCGTGGCTGGCCGGCCGGCGCCGGCTCGCCGCCGGGCTGGCCGGCGCCGCCCTGCTGGCGGTGGCCCTGCTGACCCTGCTGCCCGTGGACTCGGGGACCGGGCTGGTGCAGTGCACCGTTCAGTGGGCGCTGCCCACCCTGGGGCGGGTCGAGCTGCTGGCGAACCTGCTGCTCTTCGTGCCCCCGGCACTGCTGGCGACCGTCGCGAGCCGGCGCCCGCTCGCGGTGCTGGTGGGCGGGAGCCTGCTGTCGGCGGTGGTCGAGGCGTCCCAGGCCCTGGTGGTCGGCATCGGCCGGGCCTGCGACACCACCGACTGGCTGTGCAACACCCTGGGCGTGGCCCTCGGCGTGCTGCTGGGGATCGCGGCCCTCGCGCTGCACCGACGGGGCCGGCCGCACCGCCCGGGCGCCGGCGCCTCAGCCCAGCGGCCCCCGCAGCGCCGGGGCGTAGACCCGCACCGTGATCGTGCCCGCGGTGGGGCCGTGTGACCGACGGAGCGTCACCGTGTCGACGAGGTGCGGCGTCCCCGAGCACGGTCCTCACGCACGCGGCCCCTCACCAGGCGACGGTGCGCCCCTCCCGGTCCAGGAACTGCAACCCCGGCCGGCCGTGCTGGGCGTCGACGGTGTGCACCAGCGGCGGCACCGCCTCCTCGGTGCTCGAGGCGGCCCCCTCGCCGCCCAGGTCGGTGCGCACCCAGCCCGGGGCGAGCAGGAGCAGGGCGCGTCCGTCGTCGGCGTGCCGGGCCGCCCAGCTGCGGGTCAGCTGGTTGAGCGCGGCCTTGCTGGCCCGGTAGAGCTCCCAGCCGCCGCCGGTGTTGCCGGCGACGCTGCCCTGGCCCGAGGACATCAGCGCGATCGTCCCGTCGTCAGCCACCAGGGGGCGCAGCGCCTCGGCCACCCGGAGCGGGGCGAGCGCGTTGGTCACCATCACCCGGCTGAACTCCTCCGGGCTGATCGTGGCGCTGGTCAGCGACTGGTCGTGGGTGACACCGGCGTTCACCAGCAGCAGGTCGAAGCGACGTCCGGCCAGGCGCCGCGCCAGCGCGCCGATCCCGTCGTCCACGGTGGTGTCCACGTGCTCGACTTCCACCGCCCCTGCGCTGCCGTCGGCTAGGTCGTGCAGCGCCGTCCGGCCCGTCCCGCGGACCGTGCCCACCACCCGGGAGCCGCGCCGGGCGTACTCCTCGACCACCGCCAGGCCGATGCCGCGCGAGGCGCCGACGACGAGCACCTCCCGGTGCGGGGACGCCGTGCTCAGGTCCCCGGTCACGCCAGCGACCCCCGCAGCGCGTCCAGCACGGGTCCTTACATCCGTGCCTTGATGGTGCCGAGCGTGGGTCCGGCGCGTCCGGTCTGCGCCGCGGCCAACTCCACCGCGGCGCCCCGGACGGCGTCCTCGGCGACCGCGTGCTCGACGATCCCGGCGGTGCGGGCGTCGTCCCCGCCGTAGCGCCGCCCGGTCGTCATCGCCTCGTGCGCGGTCTGCGGGACGAGCCGGGCCTGGACGAGCGCGGACATGCCGACGGTGAACGGCAGACCGATGTCGACCTCGTCCAGCGCGCTGTGCACGGCGGTCAGCCAGTCGGGGTGGAACCGGTTCTCGGTGTCACCGAGGTCGAGGACGAACACGTCGTCGTGGCGGTCCAGGGTGGGCACGGGTCTCCTCCGGGGGACGGCGGCCGCGGGGCCGGTGCGATCAGTAGAGCACCGGGGACCGGGGAGGATGGGGTGACGCCGGGGCGCCGAGGCCCCGGCCCGGGGAGAGGCGGCACCGTGGGCGCAGGAGCCAGGCTGGGTGGACTGCTGGTGGACGCGGCGCTGGGGCTGCCGCTGCGGGCCCGGGGGTACACGGTGCACCGCGACGTCGCCGTCCCGATGCCCGACGGGGTGACCCTGCTCGGCGACCACTACCGACCCGACGTCGAAGGCCCCCTCCCGGTCGTGCTGATCCGACTCCCCTACGGCCGCGCCGGGGTCTTCGCCCACGCCTTCGCCGCGCCCTACGCCCGGCGGGGCTTCCAGGTGTTCGCGCAGTCCACCCGCGGCACCTACGGCTCCGGCGGGCAGTTCCGGCCGTTCACCACCGAGCACGAGGACGGGCTGGCCACGCTGGCCTGGGTCCGCGAGCAGCCCTGGTGCGACGGCCGGGTCGCCATGACCGGGGGCAGCTACTTCGGGCACACCCAGTGGGCGGTCGCGCCCTACGCCGACCCGCCGCTGGTCGCCGTCAGCCCGCACATCACCGCCGCCCGGATCACCAGCGCCTTCTACGACGGCGGCGCCCCGGGCGCGGAGAACGCACTGCGCTGGTCGGTGCAGATCGGCGCCCAGGAGGCCGGCGGCCTGCCGCTGCCCACCCCGTGGGGCCGGGCGCGGGTCACCCGGGCGTTACGCAGCGAGCCCCTGCAGGCCGCGGACACGACGGCCGGGGGCGCCCCGGTCCCGTTCTGGCGTGACTTCACCGGGCACGCCGGGCCCGGCGACGGGTTCTGGGCGAGCGCCGACCACCAGGAGGCCGACCTCGCCGCGTTCCCCCCGGCGAACATGGTGACGGGCTGGTGGGACCTCTTCGTCGCCGAGCAGCTGCGCGACGTCGTCCGACTGCAGGCCGCCGGCGTCCCCGTCCGGCTCACCGTGGGTCCGTGGATCCACGGCGAGCCCGGCGAGCTGCGCGAGATCGTGCGCACCGACGTCCGCTGGCTGGACCACCACCTGCGCGGTGGCCGGGCCCCCCGCGGTGCCGCCGTGCGGCTGTACCTGCAGCAGGCCGGCACCTGGCTGGAGTCGCCGTCCTGGCCGCCCCCGGGTGTGCGCACCGAGCACCACCACCTGGGTGCCGACGGCAGCCTGGGTGCGGCGCCCAGCGGTACCTCGAGCACGTTCGTCCTCGACCCGGCGGACCCCACCCCGAGCGCGGGCGGCCCGCTGCTGCAGGGCCCGGGCAAGCAGGCCGACCAGGCCGCCGTCGAGGCCCGGGACGACGTACTGGTCTTCACCGGGCCCGAGCTGCCCGCCGACCTCGACGTGGTCGGGCCGGTGCGGGCCCGGGTGCACCTGCGACCGGAGCTGGAGCACGCCGACCTCGTCGTCCGGCTCTGCGACGTCGACCCGGCCGGGGTGTCCCGCAACGTCGTGGACGGCATCCGGCGGCTGGACCCGCGCACCGTGCCCGCCGAGGACGTCACCGTCGGTCAGGACGGCGTGCTCAGCGTGGACCTCGAGCTGTTCCCCACCGCGTACCGGTTCCGCCGCGGCCACCGACTGCGCGTGCAGGTGGCCGGCGGGGCGTTCCCCCGGTTCGCCCGCAACAGCGGCACCGGGGAGCCCTTCGCCGTCACGACCGGCGGTCGGACCTCCCGGGTCGAGGTGCTGCACGACGCCGCGCACCCCTCGCGCCTGGAACTGCCCGTGCTGCCCGCCCGCTGAGGGAGGCGCGGGGCGGCGCGGGCCGGTCGTCGGCCGAGCCGACGTCGGTCCACCAGTCCCGCACCTCGGGCGGGTCGAGCACGTCGACCCGCTCCCCGGGGCGGGGGACGGCGACCCGCGTCCCGGTGCGGGCAGCCTCGGTGAGCAAGCGCCGCACCGGCTCGGCCCAGGGGTGGAAGGCCAGGTTGAACGTGGCCCAGTGCACCGGGACCAGCACGCCGCCGCCCAGGTCGCCGTGTGCGCGCACCGCCTCCTCGGGGTCCATGTGCACCTCGCGCCACGCCGGGTCGTAGGCCCCGATCGGCAGCAGGGTCAGGTCGAAGGGCCCCAGCCGGGCGCCGATGCCGGCGAAGGCCGGGGTGTAGCCGGTGTCCCCGCCGAAGAAGACCCGGTGCCGGGGGCCGTGCACCGCCCAGGAGCACCACAGGGTGTCGTCGCGGCCGAACCAGCGGCCGGAGAAGTGCCGGGCCTCGGTGCAGGTGAGGGTGAGCCCGGCGACCACCACCGACTCGTCCCAGTCCAACTCGACCACCCGGTCGGGGGGCACGCCCCAGGCGCGCAGGTGCTGGCCGATGCCCAGCGGGACGACGAAGGGCGCCCGGGTCCGGTGCAGCAGCTCCTGCACGGTGGGCAGGTCGAGGTGGTCGTAGTGGTCGTGGGAGACCAGCACCGCGTCCACCTCGGGCAGGTCGTCGATCGGTCCGGGCGGGGCGTGCAGGCGGCGCGGCCCGAACAGCGGGGACGGCGAGACCCGGTCGCCCCACACGGGGTCGACCAGCACCCGCCGACCGTCCACCTCCAGCAGCACCGTCGAGTGGCCCAGCCAGGTGGCGGCCAGCTCGGCGGCCGCGCCGGGGAACTCCGGGCGCACGAGTGGGACGGCCCCGACCGGGCGGCCGCGGTCACGCTCGCGGTGAGTCTGCCGGAGCAGTCCGCTCCGGGCGCTCACGGCCGGGATGACCGGGCCCGGCAGGCGGTTGCGGAAGGTGCCGTCGGCGAACTGGGGCGAGCCGGTCATCTCGGGCAGCGGGCCACGGCGGCTGGCGCCGATGGCGGCGGGCAGCCCCCAGGTGGCGCGGACCATCAGGCCGACGGGGACCCCGACGGCTGCTGCCGCGGCGGCTCGGCGGATGAGGCGGGCGGGGCGGGACGTCACCCCTCCAGCATCCCAACATCAGCGGGCTGGTGCGTCCAGGGCGTGCAACGCCTGGTCGAGCGCGGCCTCCAGCGGCCACGGGTCGTGCAGCGGCTGGCTGAGCACGAGGCCGCCCTGGATGGCCGACAGCACGGAGGCGGCGATCCGCCGGGGGTCGGCATCGCCCGGGACGGCGCCGGCGTCCTGCATCCGCCGCACCCCGGCGACCAGCAGGTCGGCCCAGGCGGTGAACGCCCCGGCCACGAACACCGCCAGCTCCGGGTCGCGGGCGGCGGCCTCGGTGGCCAGCGAGCCGATCGGGCAGGCCCAGCGCCCCTGCCCGATGTAGTAGTCGACCAGCGCGAGCCGCCAGGACTCCCAGGACTCCCGGGTGGACAGGTCGTGCACGTGCGGCTCCTGGGCGGCCAGCAGCTCGGCACCCTCCCACTCGGCCACCGCGCGCACCAGCTCGGACTTGCCGCCCGGGAAGTAGTGGAACAGCTGGGACTTGCTGGTCAGCGTGGCCGCCCGGACGTCGTCCAGGCTGGTGCCGCCGATGCCCGCGGCCAGGATCTGCCGCCCGGTCTCCTCGACGATGCGCTGGCGGGTACGCCGTCCGCGCTCGGTCAACTCCGCCACGCCCCGAGACTACCGCTCACTGGACCGATCGGTCCAGCTGCTGCTACAACTGGACCATGCAGTCCAACGAACAGGTCCTGTCCACCCTCCCCCGCGACGACCGGCTGGCCGGCCGCACCGCCTGGGTCACCGGCTCCACCAGCGGCATCGGCGAGGCGGTCGCCCACGTGCTGGCCGCCTCCGGCGCGACCGTGCTCGTCAGTGGTCGCGACCGGTCCCGCGCCGACGCCGTCACCGCCGCGATCACCGCCGCCGGCGGCACCGCGCACACCCTGGTGGCCGACCTCTCTGCGGCCCCGGACGAGCTCCGGGCCACCGCCGCCCGGGCCGTCGAGCTGGCCGGCGGCCGGCTCGACGTGCTGGTCAACAACGCCGGCGTCTACCCCGTGTCGGCCACCGAGGGCCTCGCCGACGAGGACCTCGAGGCGATGCTCGCGGTCAACGTCCGGGCCCCGCACGTGCTGGTCGGGGCGCTGGCCCCGGCGATGGCCGAGCGGGGGGACGGCGTCGTGGTGGACATCGGCTCCTGGATGGCCCGGGTGGGCAGCCCCTTCGGCGCGATGTACACCGCCACCAAGGCGGCGCTGGAGCAGCTGACCCGTTCCTGGGCCGCCGAGTACGGACCCCGCGGCGTGCGGGTCAACACCGTCGCCCCCGGGGTGACCGCGACCCCGGGCAACGCCGCGGCCACCGCCGTCCTGGAGCAGATGACCGCCGCCACGGTCGCCGGTCGGCCGGTCCGCCCAGTCGACGTCGCGTTCGCCGTCCGCTGGCTGTGCACCGAGGAGGCCGCGTTCGTGCACGGCACGACCGTCGACGTCGACGGCGGCATCTCCGCTGCCCGGGTGGGCTGACCGGTGGCACTGCGCACGCTGGGCCGCTCCGGGCTGCTGGTCAGCCCGTTCACCCTCGGCGCCATGACGATGGGCAACGACGCCTGGGGCTCGGACGAGACCGCCTCCGGTGCGGTCCTGGACGCCTACCTCGCGGCAGGCGGGAACGCCGTCGACACCGCCGACGTCTACTCCGGGGGCCGCAGCGAGGAGATCGTCGGCCGGTTGATCGCCGCCCGCGGGCTGCGCGACCACGTCGTGCTGGCCACCAAGTACGGCTTCCACAGCGGCGGCGGACCGCTCACCGGTGGGGCCGGACGGAAGAACGCCGTCCGGGCGCTCGAGGGGTCGCTGCGCCGGCTCGGGACCGACTCGGTCGACCTGTACTGGCTGCACGTCTGGGACGACGTCACCCCCGCCGAGGAGGTGCTGACGACGATGACCGACCTCGTGCGGGCCGGGAAGGTGGCGCACTGGGGGCTCTCCGACGTCCCGGCGTGGTTCGCCACCCAGGTGGCCACCCTCGCCGCCGCCCACGGCGAGCCCGGGCCGGTCGCGCTGCAGCTGGAGTACTCGCTGGTGGCCCGGTCGATCGAGACCGAGCACGTGCGGGCGGCCCGCGAGCTCGGGACGGGCATCGTGCCGTGGAGCCCGCTGGCCGGCGGGTTCCTGTCGGGCAAGTACTCCGCCGGGACCGGCGGCCGGCTGTCCGGGCCCAACCCGTTCGGCAGCAGCAAGGACACCGCGGCCAACCGGGCCGTCGTCGAGGTGGTCCGGGAGGTCGCCGCCGAGCTGGGGCTCACCCCCGCACAGCTGTCCCTGGCGTGGGTGCTCGGCCGCCCCGGGGTGGACTCCGTCCTGGTCGGCGCCCGCACCCCGGAGCAGGTGGCGGCCAACCTGGTCGCCGGAGACGTCGAGCTGCCCCCCGCCGTCCGCACCCGGCTCGACGAGGTGAGCGCCCCCGACCTGAGCCCCGCCGCGCTGTTCGACCCGGCGATGATGGCCGCGGTGATCACCGGGGGCACGCCCTACCGGCGGCTGCGCTGACTCAGCCGGGTCGACCGCCCGGGCTGCCCGGCGTCGGCCGACACACCAGCACGGGGCAGGGCGCCGAGTGCTGCACCCGGGAGGCCGTCGTCCCCAGCAGGATCGTGGCGGTCAGCCCGCGACTGCCCGAGGCCAGCGAGATCAGCCCGGCGCCGGTGTCGACGGCGGCCCGGATGATCTCCGAGGCCGGGGAGCCGCTGCGCACCTGGGTGTGGATGGTCGGGCCCCAGCCGTCGAAGACCGCGGCGACGTGCGCGACGGCGGCCGCGGCGTCGTCCTGGAAGCTGAAGTCGGTGGGCTCGGTGTTGCGCCGCTCGGTGAGCTCGTTGGCGAAGGGCACCGCCGCGTAGGGGCTGACCACGGCCACCACGGTGACGTGGGTGATCTCCCGGGAGTCGGCGATCCACTGGAACTGCCGGGCCGCGGCGAGGGAGGCCTGCGAGCCGTCGGTGGCGACGATGACGTGCACGGTCAGTGCTCCTTCGTGGTGGCTGGGGTGACGCCGGTGCGCTTCTTGTTCGCGTACTGGGCCAGGAACAGCACCACGCCCAGCGCCAGCAGCCCGGCCACCCAGAGCAGGGCACCCGGGTCGTCGTGGAGCGTGTAGACGAGCACCACCAGGTTGCCGAGGATCCCGAAGACCAGCAGCGGGGTGTTGGCGCGGTAGGTGTCGGCGGTCTCGTCGCTGCCGCGCAGCTTCAGGCAGGCGACGATCACCAGGGCGTAGATGAAGAGCAGGAAGACCACGGTGATGGTGGCCAGCCGGTCGACCACGTCGAGGTCGGAACCGCTGAGCTGGATCACCGCACCGATCACCAGCAGCGCGCCGACGACGGCGGCA
This sequence comes from Geodermatophilus sp. Leaf369, assembly GCF_001424455.1. Taxonomy (NCBI): domain Bacteria; kingdom Bacillati; phylum Actinomycetota; class Actinomycetes; order Geodermatophilales; family Geodermatophilaceae; genus Geodermatophilus; species Geodermatophilus sp. Leaf369. The sequence goes on from NZ_LMQA01000006.1 coordinate 64,708, forward strand.
CCGAACAGCAGCGCGACGTAGGGGCTGCGGCGGGTGGGGTGCACCTTCTCGAACACCGCCGGGACGACGTCCTCGCGGGCCATCCCGTAGAGGATCCGGGACTGGGCGACCACGGTGACCAGCGTGGTGTTGCTGATCGCGACCATGGCGATGAGCCCGAAGACCACGAGCATCACGCCCACCGGGATCGGCAGGAGGTCCTCGCGCACGACCTCCAGCAGGGTGTTGCCCGACAGCCTGTCGATGGGCACCGCCAGCGCAGCGGCGATCGACACCAGCACGTAGACGACGCCGGCGGTCATCATGCCGCCGATGAGCGCCCGCGGGAACGCCCGCGAGGGGTCGATGGTCTCCTCGGCGACGTTGGCCGCGTTCTCGAACCCGGTCATCGCGAAGAAGGCCAGCGAGACGCCGGCGACCACCGCGATGGCCTTGCTCCCCTCACCGCTGAACTGCAGCAGCACCGAGGGGTCCGAGACGCCCTGGAACAGCGCGATCACCCCGATGACCACGATGATCAGCAGCCCGCTGAGCTCGATGAACGTCATCACCACGTTGGCCACGACCGACTCGGTGATGCCGATCAGGTTGACCACCGTGATGACCGCGACGAAGGCCAACGCGATCAGCAGCGCGGGGACCACGGCGTCCTCGCTCATCCCGATCACCCCGGCGAAGTACCGGACGAAGCCCGAGGCCAACGAGCCGACCGCGGCCATGTTGGCCGAGAGCATGCAGATGGTGATGAAGAAGGTGAGGACCGGCTTGCTGAACGCCTTGTTGACGTAGAGGGAGGCCCCGGCCGCCTGCGGGTACTTGGTGACGAGCTCGGCGTAGGCCAGCCCGGTCACGGTGGCGACGGTGACCCCGGCCAGGAAGGCCATCCAGAACGCCCCGCCGACGGCCGCGGCGACCAGGCCGATGAGCACGTAGATGCCGGAGCCGAGGACGTCGCCGACCACGTAGAAGTACAGCTGCTTGGCGGTGATCGAGCGCTTGAGCTCGCTGCGGCCCGCGCTCTGCGCGACGTCCGGTGTGGTCATGCGAGGACGTTAGGGCTGCCCAGGTACCTCACAGGTGACGGTCAGGTCACGATCCGACACCGCTCAGGACCGGGCGAGCCCCTGGCGGAGCTCGGCCAGCGCACGGTCCAGCCCCACCCGCGGCGCCCAGCCCCACCGGCGCGCCCGGTCGGTCACCAGCTGCCCGGTCCACACCGGCTCGTCGGTCCACTCGGGGGTGATGCCGACGGCCTCGCCCACCGCACCCAGGTAGTCGCCCCAGATGGCCGGTTCGCCCGCGACCAGCACCGGGGTGGTGCCGCCGGGGACCGGGCCCTGCTCGGGGTCGTCGGAGGTGGCGACGGCGCCGACGGCCAGGTCGGCGAGCATCGCGGCGAGGTCCTCGACGTGCACCCAGGACCAGCTCTTCACCGGGTTCACGCTGCGGTCGCCGTCGACGAAGGCCTGCGGGCGCAGCGTATTCCACACCGACGTCCCGGCGGCCCCGGCGATCGCCGGCGGGCGCACCAGCACGGTGGTCAGCCCACCCACCTCGGCCAGTGCGACGTCGGCTGCGTTCTTGGTGTCCGGGTAGTCGCCGCTGCCCTCGGGCAGCAGGGCGGCGTCCTCGGCGAGGTCGCCCAGCCCGGCCGAACGGTCGTAGACCCCGGCGGTCGAGACGTGCACCAGCCGCGCGACGCCGGCGTCGCGGGCCGCGCGGGCGAGGCGCGCAGTGCCCTCGACGCCGACCCGGTGCTGCTCGTCGCGGTCCGAGCCCATCGGGTGCACGGTCGTGACCACGGCATCGGCACCGCCGAGCGCGTCGGCGGCGTCGCCCACGTGCTCGGTGACGCCGTCGAGCACCGGGGCGGTGCCGGGCCGGCGGACGACGGCCCGCACCTGCGCGGACCGCTCGGCCAGCGCCCGGCAGACGGCGGCGCCGACGAGTCCGTTGGCACCGGTGACCACGACGACGGGAGAAGAGACGCTCATGCCCCCACCCTGCGTCGCCCCGGCCCTCAGCGCAGCGCGGCCTCGGCGCCGGCGGCGGTGACCCACAGGTCGGTGGCGACGGCGAGGCAGTCGATGCCGCGCTCGGCGAACCGGGCCGCGGTCGCCGGGTCTCCCCCGTAGGCGCCCACCGGCACCCCGGCCGCCCGGCCGGCGGCCAGCACCCGGTCCAGCGCGGAGTCCGCCGACCGGTCGTCCAGCAGCCCGGCGACGGTGGTGCCCAGCGAGAGCGACAGGTCGTTGGGTCCGATGAACAGCAGTCCGACACCGGGGACGGCGGCGATGTCCTCGACGCACGCCAGGGCGGCGGCGGACTCGATCATCACCGCGCACAGCGGGTCCGTCGCCCGGGCGGGCTCGCCCCAGGTCGGCGCCAGCGGCCCGGCACTGCGTCGTCCCCGGGGCGGGTACGAGGCGGCCTCGACGGCGGCCCGGGCCTCCTCCGCCGAGTCCACCTGCGGGACGACGACGGCGGCCGCCCCGGCGTCCAGCGCCAGCCCGATGCCGGTGAACTCGGACGACGGCACCCGGACGACGAGGGCTGCGGGCACGCCGTGCCAGCCGCGGGCCACCTCGAGCAGCTCGGTGCGGCCGTACACGCCGTGCTGCATGTCCAGGGCCACCCAGTCGAAGCCGGCCAGGCCGAGCCGACGTGCCGTCCCGGGGCCGGCGTCGGAGCACCAGACACCGCGGCTGTGCGGACCGAACCCCTGGCTGCTCGTCATCCCGGCACGCTAGCGTCCCGGCACGTCGACCGAGGAGACAGACCATGGCCCGGACTCCCCCGCCGCAGGTGACGCTGGCCGAGGTGCGCGCCGAGCTGGCTGCCCTCGAGGACCCGCGGATGCGCGCGGTCAACGCCCGGCACGGGGACGACCACGGCGTCAACCTCACCGGGCTGCGCGGGCTGGCGAAGCGGCTGAAGACCCAGCAGCCGCTGGCCCTCGAGCTGTGGGCCACCGGGGACGCCGACGAACGGCTGCTGGCGGTGCTGGTCTGCCGGCCGCGGGACTTCTCGCTCGACGAGCTGGACACGATGCTGCGCGAGGCCCGCCTGCCCAAGGTGCACGGCTGGCTCGTCGACCACGTCGTGGAGAAGAGCCCGCACGTCGAGGAGCTGCGCGGGCGCTGGCTGGCCGACGCCGACCCGGTGGTCGAGAGCGCCGGCTGGGCGCTGACCACCGACCGGGTCGCGAAGGCCCCCGACGGACTGGACCTGCCCGGCCTGCTCGACGAGATCGAGGCCCGGATGGCCGCGGCCCCCGACCGGCTGCAGTGGGCGATGAACCACTGCCTCGCCCAGATCGGCATCGAGCACCCCGCGCACCGGGAGCGGGCCGTCGCGATCGGCGAGCGGCTGCAGGTCCTGGCCGACTACCCGACCCCGAGAGGCTGCACGGCGCCGTTCGCGCCGGTGTGGATCGCCGAGATCGTGCGCCGGCAGGAGCTCACCCCGGCGCGGTGACCTGCCGGGCCGCCCGGAGGACCAGGTCCCGCAGCCAGCTGTGCTCGGGGTCGCGGGCATACACCGGGTGCCAGTAGGCCGCTTCCACCAGGTGGCCCAGGTCGACCGGGGCGGGCAACACCCGCAGCGCGCTGGTGGTCGGCAGCAGCCCGAGCAACCGGCGCTGGAGCACCGCGATGCGGGGCGACCGGGCGACCAGGCCCGGGACGGTCAGGAAGGCCTCGGTCACGACCTGCACGTGCGGGTCGATGCCCTGCATGCGCAGGATCCGGGTGGCCGGGGTCGAGGCGGTCTGCCCGCTGTAGACCGTCACCCAGGGCAGCTCGCGCAGCTGGTCGACGGTGACCGCCTCCCCGACCTCGGGGTTGCCGGCGTCGGCGATCAGCACCCAGTCGTCGGTGAACAGGTCCATCGCCGGCAGGTCGTCGAGGAACCCGCGGGGCAGCAGCAGCAGGTCCGCAGCCAGCAGCGCCTGGTCGGCCCGGGCCACGATGTCCGGGCTGTGCGGCACGAACTTCAACCGCGCCCCCGGGGCCTCCTGACCCAGCAGCTCGGTGAGCGCGCTGCCCAGCACGGCCACGCAGTAGTCCGACAGCAGCAGGGTGAACTCCCGGGTGGAGCTGGCCGGGTCGAAGGCCGGTTGGGCGGTGAAGACCCGGTGCACCGACTGCAGCGCCAGCCGGGACTGCGACTGCAGCTGCTCGGCCAACGGGGTGAGCCGGTTCTCGTTGCCCACTCGCACCAGCAGGTCGTCCCCGAAGTGCCGACGCAGCCGGGCCAGCGCCGCCGACAGCGCGGGTTGGCTCAGCCCGACCTGCTGCGCGGCCCGGGTGACGCTGCGCTGGTGCAGCAGGGCGTCGAGGGAGACCAGCAGGTTCAGGTCGAGGTTGGCCACGTTCACGGCGGCAGGCTAGCCCGCCAGGTCATCAGCCGGGTCGATCCGGGCCATCAGTGATGGCGACTTCCCTGATGGTGGTGCGTGCCACATCCTCGTCCCCGTCACCGTCGACAGGAAGGCCCGCCGTGCCCAGCCCGAACCACGCCCACCTGGACCCGCAGGACCCCGAGGGCACCATCGCCGCCGCGGCCGCCCGGGTCTCCAACTGGGGCCGCTGGGGTGCCGAGGACGTGCTCGGCACGCTCAACCTGCTCACCCCGGAGAAGCGGGTGCAGGGTGCGGCCCTGGTCCGCCGCGGCGCCAGCTTCGACCTCACCCAGCACTTCAACACCGACGGCCCGCAGAAGGGCTGGCTGCGCCGGGTCAACCCGGTCCACGCCATGCTCGGCACGGGCCTGGACGCCGAGGCCGGCATCCCCGCCTTCCCGCACGGCATCGGCGGAGCCGACGACATGGTCACCATGCCGTTGCAGGCCTCGACCCAGTGGGACGGCCTGGGCCACATCTTCGACCACGGCCTGGCGTACAACGGCCGACGGGCCGGCGCGATCGTGACCAGCGAGGGCGACAACACCACCGGCATCGAGACCACCGCCGGCCGGTTCGTCGGCCGCGGCGTGCTGCTGGACGTCGCCCGGCACCTCGAGCCCGCGAGCGCCGAGCTGCCCGACGGGTTCGCGATCACCCCCGCGCACCTGGACGCCACCGCGGCCGCCGCCGGCGTCGAGGTCGGCAGCGGCGACCTGCTGCTGGTCCGTACCGGCCGGCTCGCCCGGGCCCGCCGCTCGATCGCCGCCGGCACCGGCTGGGGCGACTACGCCGGCGGGGAGTCCCCCGGGCTGTCGTTCACCAGCCTGGACTGGCTGCGCGAGCACGACGTCGCCGCCGTCGCCACCGACACCTGGGGGGTGGAGGTCCGGCCCAGCGAGTTCGCCGTCCCCACCTTCCAGCCCTTCCACCAGGTCGCCATCCCGCACCTGGGGCTGTTCCTCGGCGAGATGTGGGACCTCGAGGCCCTCGCCGCCGACTGCGCCACCACGGGGGTGCACGAGTTCCTGCTCGCGGCCGCACCCCTGCCCGTCACCGGAGCGGTCGGTGCCCCCGTGGCCCCGATCGCCGTCCTCTAGGAGAGCCCCGTGAGCGCAGTGCAGGACGTCCTGGTCATCGGCGGCGGGCTGGCCGGGGCCGCCGTCGCGGTGCACCTGGCCCAGGCCGGGGTCGCCGTCGACCTGGTGGAGATCAAGCCCGACGCGCACGCCCTGGGCTCCGGCATCACCCTGCAGGGCAACGCCCTGCGGGAGCTGGACCACCTCGGCGTGTGGGAGCAGGCGCGGGAGCACGGCTACCCCTTCGACGTCACCGGCATCCGGGCGCCCGACCCCGCCGGCACCGTGCTGTTCGAGGTCCCCGACGCCCGGACCGGTGGGCCGGACTACCCGGCCGCGATGGGCATGACCCGGCCCGACCTGGCCGGCCTGCTGCACGACCGGGCCCGCGAGGTCGGCGTACGGGTGCGGTACGCGACCACCACGACCGAGCTGACCCAGGACGACGACGGCGTGGACGTCACGTTCTCCGACGGCACCTCCCGCCGCTACGACCTGGTCGTCGGCGCCGACGGCGTCCGCTCCTGGACCCGCCGGATGCTCGGCATCGGGCTGGAGACCCGGTCGATCGGCATGGGCATCTGGCGCGCGTTCGGGCCCCGGCCCGAGAGCGTCACCCGCACCGACCTCTTCTACGGCGGCCCGGCCTACATCGCCGGCTACTGCCCCACCGGGGAGGACTCGGTCTACGCCTACATCGTCGAGGACGCCCAGGACCGCTCCACGCTCACCCCGCAGGAGCAGCTGGACACCATGCGCGGGCTCGCCGGGGCCTACCACGGTCCGTGGGACGAGATCCGCGAGACGCTCACCGACCCCGACCGGGTCAACTACACCTGGTTCGAGACCCACCTCTTGGCCGCCCCGTGGAACCGCGGCCGGGTCGTCGTCATCGGCGACGCCGCGCACACCTGCCCGCCCACCGTGGCCCAGGGCGGTGCCCAGGCACTGGAGGACGCCGCCGTGCTCGGCGACCTGCTGACCACCCGCGACGTCCTCGACCAGGACCTCTGGGACGCCTTCCACGACCGCCGGGTCGAGCGGGCCCGCACCGTCGTGGAGGCCTCCAACCAGCTCGCCCAGTGGCAGCTGGACCACGTGCAGGGCGACATCCCGGCGCTCATGCGCAGCGTCGCCACCCTCGTCAGCCAGCCCGCCTGATCCGCCAGGAGACCGTCATGACCGAACGCCTGATCACCCACCTGCGGCACGTCGACCTCGCCGTGCCCGACCTGCGCACCCAGACCGACTTCTTCACCCACACCTGGGGCCTGAAGGAGGAGACCACCGACAGCGGGCTGTCCTTCCTGGCCGCCGAGGGCAGCCCGGAGGCCTACGTCGTCCGGCTGCGCGAGGCGAGCGAGAAGCGGATCGACCTGATCTCCTTCGGCGCCGCGACCGCCGCCGACGTCGACACCCTGGCCGCCCGGATGGCCACCGCCGGCGTCCAGCTCGTGCACGAGCCCACCGACCTGCAGACCCCCGGCGGCGGCTACGGCTTCCGGTTCTTCGACAACGAGGGCCGCACCGTCGAGGTCTCGGCCGACGTCGCCGTCCGGGAGCACCGCAGGATCGAGGAGGGCGAGTCGATCCCGGTGCGCCTGTCGCACGTGGTGCTCAACTCCACCGAGCCGGAGAAGACGGTCGCGTTCTACGAGCAGCACTTCGGGTTCGCGCTGTCGGACACGCTGATGCACCCGCGGATGGGCTCGATGATGTGGTTCATGCGCACCAACGCCTGGCACCACAGCATGGCCGTCGCCCGCGGCCCGCACGCCTCCCTGCACCACGCCTCCTTCGAGCTGCGCGGCATCGACGAGTACATGCGCGGCACCGGCCGGGCACTGCGCGCCGGCGTGGAGAAGATCTGGGGTCCCGGTCGGCACATGGCCGGCAACAACACGTTCTCCTACTTCCTCGACCCGCACGGCAACACCGTGGAGTACACGACCGAGCTCGACCTGGTCGACGAGGACACCTGGCACCCCTCGCTCTACGACTTCAGCAACCCCGAGGTCAGCGACCAGTGGGGCACGGCCAACGCGATGAACGAGTTCGTCGCCCAGAAGTCGTTCAACGACCCGGACACGGGCCTCTTCGTGGCCCCTCCCGTCTGATGCGCTTCGCCACGTACGTCCACGACGGCGAGGTCTCCGCCGGGGTCGTCTCCGACGCCGGCGTCCACGCCCTGCCCGGGACCACGGTGCTGGACCTGGTCCGCGCCGGACTGCCCACCGCGATCGCCGCCGGCGAGCAGGCCCTGGACGGCCCGGCCGTGCCGCTGGACGCCGTCCGGCTGCTGCCGCCGCTGGAGGCCCCCACGGTGCGCGACTTCGTCGCCTTCGAGGAGCACGTCGAGGGGGTCGTCGCCGGCATGGGGATGGGGGCCGGGGTGGTGCCCGAGTGGTACCAGGCGCCGACCTTCTACTTCACCAACCCCTACGCCCTGCACGGCGCGCACGACGACGTCGCCGTGCCGCCGGGGTGCCAGCGGTTCGACTTCGAGCTGGAGGTCGCCGTGGTCGTCGGCGGTGTTGTGGGCTCGGACGGCGCCTCGCTGACCCCGGAGGCCGCCCGCGAGCACGTCTTCGGGTACACGGTCCTGAACGACTGGTCGGCCCGGGACCTGCAGCGCCGCGAGATGCAGGTGAGCCTCGGCCCGGCCAAGGGCAAGGACTCCGCCACCACGCTCGGGCCGTTCCTGGTCACCGCCGACGAACTCGAGCCGTACCGGGACGACGAGGGCTTCCTGGCCCTGGACATGCGGGTGTCGGTCAACGGCGAGCTGGTCGGGCAGGACCTGCTGTCCAACATGGGCTGGCCGTTCGAGGAGCTGATCGCCTACGCCTCCCGGGGCACCGAGGTGCGGGCCGGCGACGTGCTCGGCTCGGGCACCTGCGGCAACGGCGGCTGCCTGGCCGAGCTGTGGGGCCGCCGCGGCCCCGAGTCGCTGCCCTCCCTGCAGCCCGGCGACGTGGTCGAGATGACCGTCGAGGGGCTGGGCACCATCCGCAACACCGTCGTCGCCGGCGTTGAGCTGCCCCCGGTCGCCGCCGCCCGGCCACGCCCCCGCACCCGCACCCGTTCCTGAGAGGACACCCCCGTGTTCGAGTACTTCCCCGGCAACTACGTGTGGAACCTGGGCGTCGTCGCGACGCTCAACTCCGGCGGCCTGATCGACGAGGTCGACCGGGCCTGCCGGCCGATCAAGGACGCCGCGCAGCAGGGCGAGGACGCCGGGACGTCGGACTTCCTGCGCGCCTGGCGGGCGCTGACCGACCAGCTGGTCGGCCAGGCCGAGGACGCCGAGAAGGCCGGCCACACCCGCACCGCGGGCCAGCTGTACTCCCGCGCCACCAACTACCTGTGCCAGGCCGAGCGGATGCTCGCCCACACCGACCCCGACCGGGTGCCCACCTACCGGCGGGTGCTGGAGCTGGCGGAGAAGGCGTTCGAGCTGCACAGCCCGCGGGTCAGCCGGGTGGAGATCCCCTACGAGGGGCAGACCCTGCCGGCCTACTTCAGCGCCGCCCCGGCCACCGACGACGGCCCGGCACCGGTGATCGTGCTGGTCAACGGGCTGGACTCCACCAAGGAGCACATGTACTCCTCGGGCTTCTGGCACGAGCTCGCCGAGCGCGGCATCTCCTGCCTGATGCTCGACCAGCCCGGGACCGGTGAGGCGCTGCGCCTGCAGGGCATCACCGCCCGGATCGACACCGAGGTGTGGGCCGGTGCCGCCGTGGACTGGCTGGAGGGCCGGTCCGACGTCGACACCACGAGGATCGGCATCGTCGGCTGGTCGCTGGGCGGCTACTTCTCCCCTCGGGCGGCCGCGTTCGAGAAGCGCTTCGCGCTCTGCGTGGCCTGGGGCGCCAACCACGACTGGGGCGCCGTGCAGCGCCGGCGGGCCGAGCGCGAGGGCGAGCGCCCGGTGCCGCACTACTGGTCGCACGTGCTGTGGGTGTGGGGCATCGAGGGCGACGAGCACCACCTCGACGCCTTCCTGGACTTCGCCGACGACGTGCACCTGGACGGGGTCGTCGAGCACATCACCGTGCCGTTCCTCATCGCGCACGGGGCGAACGACCGGCAGATCCCGCTGGAGTACGCGCACCGGTCCTACGACCAGGCGGTCAACTCCCCCAAGCGCGAGCTGCGGGTGTTCACCCCCGAGGAGGGCGCGACCGAGCACATCGGCCTGGACCACCTGCCCCACGTCAGCGTGTTCGTCGCCGACTGGGTGTCCGACACCTTCGCCGAGCTGGCGGCTGCGCGGGTCTGACCCGCGTCGGGCGGGGTGGCGGGTCGTTCTGTGCGGTGGCGGGTCGTTGCAACGGCCGGCCACCGCACAGAACGGCACGCCACCCCTTCAGGGCCGCAGGACCGCCCGGCCAACGAGGGAGCGGGCGTCGAGCGCGGCGTGCGCGGCGGCGGCCTCGGCCAGCGGCCACACCCGGGCGGCCAGCGGGCGGACGACGCCGCGCCGGACCAGCTCGACCACCTCGACCAGGTCGGCGCGGGTGGCGTGCGCCGAGCCCAGCACGGCGAGCTCCCGGACGATCACCAGCCCCGGGTCCAGCGGGAGCTCGCCGGGCACGGTGTTGCCGACCAGCACCAGACGACCGCCCGGGCGCAGCGACCGCAGCGCGGTGGCGAAGGTGGGGGCCCCGGTGGTCTCGACGACGACGTCCACCCCCCGCGGCCGGTCCAGCCGGGCGGCGATCGCCCGCAGCGCGCGGCCGTCGGGGCGGACGGCGACCTCGTCGGCCCCCGCCTCCCGCAGCGCCTGGACCTTGGCCGCGTCCCCGGTCACCGCGACGACGACGGCGCCCAGGTGGTGGGCGACCTGCACGGTGTGCACACCCACCCCGCCGCCGGCCCCGGTGACCACGACGACGTCCCCGGCCCGGACGCCGGCAGTGTGCAGCGCCTTCAGCCCGGTGCCCACGGCGCAGGAGAGCAGGGCGCCGGTGACGTCGTCCACCTCGTCGGGCAGCGGCACCGCGTTGAGCGGGCTGGCCAGCACGAACTCCGCGTAGCCGCCGGGCAGGTCCTCGCCGTAGAAGCCGGGCCCCTGCCGGCAGCGGGCGGTGGTGCCGGCGGCGCACTCCGCGCACGCCCCGCACGGGATGCGCTGCACGAGGGCCACCCGTCGGCCGACCCACCCGGTGACGTCGGCCCCGGCGGCCTCGACCCGGCCGGCGATCTCGTGGCCGAGCACGCTGCCGACCGGGGCGGCGAGCAGGCCGCGGCGGGCGAGGGCGTCGTGGCCGCAGACCCCGCACGCCCCCACCCGCACCAGGAGCTGGTCCGCGGCGGGGACGGGCACCAGACGGGTGGCCGGGACCAGCACCTCCGGGCCGCCGTGCGCGGCCAGCTCCACCACCGGCATGGTCACCGGGACGGTGCGCCGACCTCGGCGGCCGCCGCTGCCGCAGCAGCCGCTGCGGCGCGGGGGGCGTCCTGGGTGGCGTCGTGCTCGGCGAGCAGGTCACGCCCGGCGGTCTCGGGGAGCAGCCGCCAGAGGATCAGCCCGCAGATGACGGCGACGCCGGCCAGGAAGAACCCGGGGGCGTAGTCCAGGCCGGTGCTCACGACGAGCGCGGCCCCGATCAGCGGGCCGAAGCCCGAGGGCGCCCCGACACCGAGGTTGAACCCGACGGAGCCGGCGGTGAGCCGGGTGGAGGCCGGGAACATCTCGATGAGGATCAGGGAGGTGTTGGCGTTGATAGGGGCCTGGAACACCGCGTAGACCACCAGCGCGAGCACGACGAGCACCGGGTTGCCGCCGCTGAGCACCAGGAACACCGGGATGCCGAGGACGGCGTGGCCCAGGCACCCGAAGAGCACCGTGCGCCGACGGCCGAACCGGTCGGAGAGCCGCCCGGCGATCGGGCAGAACACCGCGTAGACCGCCAGGCCCAGCGAGGCCAGCAGCACCGCCTCGGTGCGCGGCAGCTCCACCGTCGTCGACAGGTAGTTCACGACGTAGGAGCCCAGGTAGTAGAGGCCCACCCCGCAGATCCAGGAGAAGCAGAAGGTGATGAGCAGGGCCTTGGCGTGGTGCCGGCTGAACGCGTCGCGCCAGACGGCCTTGGGCCGCTCGCCACCGGACTCCAGCGCCTGGAAGACCGGGGTGTCCTCGAGCTGGCGGCGGATGTAGAGACCCACCATGGCCAGCGGCAGGGCCAGCAGGAACGGGATCCGCCAGCCCCAGGTGGCCAGTGCGTCCTCCGACAGCAGCAGGCCGAACAGCAGCGCCAGCAGTCCGCCGCCGACGAGCCCGAGGGCCGCGGCCATCGACGGGTAGCTGCCCCGCACCCCGCGTCGTCCCGGGGCCGCGGTCTCGATGAGGTAGGCCGAGCTGGCCCCCCACTCACCACCCACCGACATGCCCTGGATGCAGCGCAGCAGCACCAGCAGGACCGGGGCGAGGATGCCCACCTGGGCGAAGGTGGGCAGCACGCCGATGAGCGCGGTGGCCAGGCCCATCAGCACGATGGACAGCGAGAGCGAGAGCCGGCGGCCGTGCCGGTCGCCGATGAGCCCGAAGACGAGCCCGCCCAGCGGGCGGACGACGAAGGCCACCCCGAACACCGCCAGCGAGGACAGCAGCTGGACGCTGGCCGACTCCCCGGGGAAGAAGGCCGCCCCGATCGCGACGGCGAAGAAGCCGTACAGCGCGAAGTCGAAGTACTCCAGGAAGTTGCCGATGATGCAGGCTGCGGCGACCTTGCGCTGCGAGCTCTTCGAGTAGATGTCGCTCGTCACGGAGCGTCTCCTTGCCGGGTGGCCCTCACGGGCTTCGTGATGTCGAATGGTGCTTCGAACTATGCCCAGTAGAACCCACCGAGACCTGGGACACAAGGCGCCCCGCAGCGCCTTGACCGTGCCGAGTCCGGCTGCGTACCTTTGCGAGAGCTCGAAGGGTCATTCGATTTCGCGAACACCACCATCGCCAGGAGGTCCCGGCATGACGCCCGTCCCGACCGCGACCACGCTGCCCGAGCTCCTCCGAGTCACGGCGGCCGGCACCCCGGACGCGCCGGCCCTGGTCGCCGGGGACACCCGCTGGACGTACGCCGAGCTCTCCGCCCAGGCGGACCTGGCCGCCGACGTTCTCGCCGGCCTCGGCGTCGGACCGGGGGACACGGTGGCGCTGCTGGCCCCCAACACCGCCTCCTGGGTCCCGATCGCCGTCGGCGCGATGACGCTGGGCGCCCGGGTCGACGCGTTCAACACCTGGGTCAAGGCCTACGACCTCCAGCACCTGCTGGCCAGCTCCGCGGCCTCGGTCCTGGTGCTGGCCGACCGGGTGCGCGGCAGCGACCTGCTGGGCGAGCTCGAGTCGCTGCTGCCCGAGCTGACCGGGTCCGCGGACGGCAGCTGGCACAGCGACCGGTTCCCGGCGCTGCGGCACGTGGTGGTGCTGGGCGACCGGGTGTCGGCCGGTGCGACGTCCTGGACGGCGCTCGCGGCCACGGCCACCCCGACGACGCGGGAGCCGGCCGCCCGGGGCGAGGACCCCGCCTTCGTGCTCTACACCTCCGGCTCCACCAGCCGCCCCAAGGCGGTCCCGCTCTGCCACCGCGACCTGGTGCTCAACGGCTTCCACATCGGCGAGCGGATGGGCGTCACCGCCGCGGACCGGGTCTGGTTCGGCTCGCCGCTGTTCTGGAGCTTCGGCTGCGCCAACGCCCTGATGAACGCCCTGAGCCACGGCGCCTGCTTCGTGCTGCAGGAGCAGTTCACCCCGCAGGACGCCGCCGGGCTGATGGCCGCCGAGCAGGTCACCGTGGCCTACCTGCTGCCCTCCATGGTCGACGCGCTGGTCGGGGCGGTGGCCCCGCAGGTGCGCGCCGTGGAGTCGCTGCGCACGGGGGCGACGATCGGTCGCCCCGAGGAGGTCCGCCGGGCCGTCGTCGACCTCGGCATCACCGGGATGTGCAACGTCTACGGGGCCACCGAGACCTACGGCAACTGCTGCGTCACCGACCACCGCACCCCGCTGGAGGTGCGGGTGACCACCCAGGGCCGACCGCTGCCCGGCGTCGAGGTCCGGGTGGTCGGCGCGGACGGCGAGGTCCTCCCGGCCGGTGAGCCCGGGGAGATGCAGGTCCGCGGCCGGGTCACCCCCGGCTACCTCGGGGACGACGACGCGACCGCGGCCGCCTTCACCTCCGACGGCTGGTACCGCACCGGCGACCGGATGGTGGTCGACGACGAGGGCGTCGTCTCCTTCGTCGGCCGGACCACCGACATGATCAAGACCTCCGGGATCAACGTGTCCCCCGCGGAGGTGGAGAGCTTCCTCGCCTCGCACCCCGACGTGGTCGAGGTGACCGTGCTGGGCGCCCCGCACCCCTCCCGCGACGAGGTGGTGGTGGCCTTCGTCGTCTCCCGCTCGGCGGACCTGACCGCGGCGGACCTCATCGCGTGGAGCAAGGACCGGGTCGCCGGCTACAAGGTGCCCTGGGTGGCCGCGGTCGTCGACGAGCTCCCCCGCACCGGCACCGGCAAGCTCGCCCGGCGCACCCTGCAGCAGGACGCGGCCGACCTGGTGACCGCCCGACTCGAGGAGACCGCGTGACCGGCAACTGGGGACGCTGGGGTGCCGACGACGAGGTCGGTGCGCTCAACCTGGTCACCGCAGACGTCACCCGGCGGGCGGTGGGCCTCGTCCGGTCCGGTCGCACGCTCTCCCTGGCGATGCCGCTGGGCCCGGGCACCCCCGGCCCCCCGCACCGGCACCGGCCCTCCCGCTTCATGGACCGGGACGCCGGCGACTACGCCCTGGGCGCCCGGACCCCCGGTGGCTTCCGCTTCGCCGAGGACACCGTGCAGTTCGCCACGCACAGCGGCACCCACCTCGACGCGCTCTCGCACGCCTGGTCGGGCGAGGAGCTCTACAACGGCCACCCGCAGGCGGGCACCCGCAGCACCCGGGGGGCCGGTCGGCTGGGCGCGGAGAAGCTCGTCCCGGTGCTCACCCGCGGGGTGCTGGTCGACCTGGTGGCCGCCACCGGAGGGCCGCTGGCACCCAGCGCCCCGGTCGGCGTCGCCGAGCTGGAACGGGGGATCGCCGAGTCCGGGGTGACCGTCGAGCCCGGGGACGTCGTCCTGGTGCGCACCGGCTGGCTGGAGTCCCGCGGGGACGCCGCCGACTACTTCGCCGACGAGCCCGGCATCACCGAGGACGCCGCCCGCTGGCTGGCCGAGCGGGACGTCGCCGTGGTCGGCGCGGACAACTACGCCGTCGAGCAGCAGTCGGCCACCGCCGGCTTCCCCGCCCACCTGGTGCTGCTGCACCAGCACGGGGTGCCGCTGCTGGAGAACGTGGTGCTGGCCGAGCTCGCCGCCGCCCTCGCCGCGCAGGACCGGTCCACCTTCCTGGTGGTGCTGGCCCCGCTGCCGCTGGTCGGGTCGACCGGTGCGCCGGTGACCCCGGTGGCCGTGCTGTGACCGCCGGCTGGATCACCGACGTCGTGCGCCCGGGTGACCTCGTCGTCGTCGCGCAGGGCTCCGGGGAGCCGACGCCGCTGCTGGAGCAGCTGGTGGACGCCGCGGCGTCGCTGACCGACGTCGAGGTGTTCGTCGGCCTGAGCCACTCCGGGGCGCTGCGCCGACCCGAGGCCGCCGGGTTGTCCCTGGTCTCCTTCGGCGCGATGGGCCCGCTGGCCCGGCTCGCCGCCGAGGGCCGGGTCGCCGTCCTGCCCTGCCACTTCTCCGACGTGCCCCGCCAGCTGACCCGGCGGGCCGCCGGCCGGGTGGTCGTCGTCGTGCAGGTCTCCCCCGCCGACTCCGACGGGTACCACTCGCTCGGCCTGGCCGTGGACCACACCTGGGAGCTGCTGGCCGGCGCCCGGGCCGTGGTCGCCGAGGTCAACGACCAGCTGCCGCACACCACGGCCCCCCGGGTGCACGCCTCGCAGCTCACCGCCACGGTGCCCACCTCCCGTCCGCAGCCGCAGGTGACGGGCGGGACGCCGGGCGAGGTGCACCGGCAGATCGCCGCCCACGTCGCCGGCCTGGTGCCCGACGGCGCCACCCTGCAGCTGGGTGTCGGCGTCCTGCCGTCGGTGGTGGCCGCCGCGCTGCGCGGACGGCGCGGGCTGCGCGTGCGCTCCACCCTGGTCGGTGACTGGCTGTGCGAGCTGGCCGCCGCCGGAGCGCTGGCCACCGACCCCGACGCCGTCGTCATCAGCGAGGCTGCGGGCTCCCCCGGGCTCTACGAGCACGTCGCCACCGGCGGCGTGCGGATCGTCCCGGTCGGCGAGCTGAACCGGCCCGACGTGCTCGCCGGCACCCCGGGCTTCGTGGCGGTCAACGCCGCCCTGCAGGTCGACCTCACCGGCCAGGTCAACGCCGAGGAGCTCGGCAGCGGCTACGTGGCCGGCATCGGCGGGCAGCCCGACTTCCTGCGCGCCGCCCAGCGCTCCACCGGCGGGCTGGCGGTCGTGATGCTGCCGGCCACCGCCCGCTCGGGCCAGGAGTCCCGGATCGTCCGCCGGCTGCACGCCGGCGCGGTCACCACCCCCCGGTCCGGCGTCGACGTCGTCGTGACCGAGCACGGCACCGCCGACCTGCGCGGCCGCAGCCTGACCGAGCGCGCGCAGGCCCTGACGGCCATCGCCGCCCCCGACCACCGCGACGCCCTGGGAGGCCCCGCGTGACGACCACCGTCACAGAGACCGCGACCGACGACGGCTCCACCACCCTCGAGCGGCTGACCCGCTTCCTCGCCACCCAGGAGGGCACCGCCGGCACGCGGATCGCCGACCTCCGCCGCGCCGGTGCCGGGCGCTCCCGGGAGAACTGGCTGTTCGACCTGGTCGGGCCCGGCCCCGACGACCGCGAGCCGCTGATCCTGCGCAGCGACCCCGACGGCGGGCTGGTCGACACCAGCCGGGCCGTGGAGTTCGCCGTGCTGCGCGCCCTGGAGCCCAGCCCGCTGCCCACCCCGCGGGTGCGCTGGCTGGACGCCACCGGCGGGCAGCTGGGCAGCCCCTCGCTGCTCATGCGCCGCGAGCCCGGCACCTGCGACTACCGGGTGGTCAACGGCGACCGCCCGCTGCCCGCGCGACGGGCGCTGGCCGAGACGTTCTGCGACCTGCTCGCCGACGTGCACGCCACCGACTGGCGCGGGCTGGGCCTGACCGACGTGCTCACCGACCCCGGCGAGCAGGCCGCGCTGCACGAGCTGGACCACTGGGAGCAGGTGCTCCGGCACGACCAGCTCGAGGCCCACCCCGAGCTGGACCTGGCGATCGACTGGCTGCGGTCCCGGGCCCGCCCCTCGCGGCGCACCGTGCTGGTGCACGCGGACTTCAAGCCCGGCAACATCCTGCTCGAGGGCGACCGGGTCAGCTCGCTGCTGGACTGGGAGCTCGCGCACCTGGGCGACCCGCTGGAGGACCTCGGCTGGGTGACCCAGCCACTGCGGGCCGGGGAGCACCTCATCGAGGGCAGCTGGACCGCCGCCGACCTGGTCGCCCGCTACACCGCGGCCACCGGCCTGGAGGTGGAGCCCGACGAGCTGCGCTGGTGGGTCGTGTTCTCCACGTTCAAGACCGCCGTGATGCAGGTCAGCGGGCTGCGCGCGTTCCTCGAGGGCCGCGCCGACGAGCCCTACCGGCCGACCCGCCGGGTGCTGTCCACCCTGCTGACCGCCATCACCGGACCGAGGAGCTGACCGTGCACCCGACCATCGACGAGCAGCTGGTCGGCGCACTGCGCCTGATGGACGTGCTGGAGACCGAGGACGAGCTGTCCACCGCGTCCCAGGAGGTGCTGGCCAACGTGCGCCGGCTGCTGGGCAAGGTGCAGCGCTCCTGGTCCGCACAGCTGCCCTTCCACACCGCCGACAACGCCGCGCTGACCGACCTGCTCGGGCGCACCGCCCCGCTGGTCGACCCCGCCCTGGTCCCGAGCGTGACCGCGGTCGAGCCGCTGGACGCCGTGGCCGTGGCCACCCGCAACAGCGAGCTGCGGGCCCTGCTGTCCCGGGTGGTCACCGGCCTCCCGCACTCCCCCGCCGGCGACACCGCCCGTGCCGAGATCGGCGACCACCTGCGCCACCGGGTCGACACCGACCCCACCTGACGGAAGGCCTGACACGTGACCGACCTGAGCATCGGCGACGACCACTTCGCCGAGCAGTTCCCGCTGTCCCCGATCGACGACTTCATGGTCCACCAGACGCCGGACCCGGTGCGGGTGTCCTGGACCGGCGACCCGCGGGCCTACGAGCGCTACTGGATGATCGCCCACGACACGACCGGTGAGGTGATGGTCGCGACCGGGGGCAGCATCTACCCCAACCTCGACCGGGCCGAGGCGTACGCGATCGTCGTCCGCGGCGGGAGGCACACCGCCGTCCGCAGCTTCCGCCCCCTGGGCGTGGACCGGACCGACCTGCGGGTCGGCCCGATCGCCCCGGTGATCGTCCGCGGCCTGCGCGAGTGGCGGTACGTGCTGGAGCCCAACGACCAGGGCATCAGCTGGGACCTCACCTTCACCGACACCACCCGCCAGGTGTTCCGCGAGCCGCTGTCGGACTCCGCGCACGGCACCCCGTCCGGACGACGCAACGACGTCACGGCCGGGTTCGAGGGCTTCGGCTCGGTGTCGGGCTGGGTCGAGGTCGACGGCGAACGGGTCGAGCTCGGCGAGGGCTCGTTCGGCACCCGGGACCGGCACTGGGGCACCGGCCGCGGCGTCGGCGGCCCGACCATGTCGCTGGGGGGCCGGCTGCACGTGGGGGTCAACGGCAACGCCTTCGTGCCCTTCGCCGACTGGACGCTGTGGGGCGACCGGGTCTACTACCCGTTCGGCCACGCCACCCCGGGTGCCACCAAGGTGCTCAAGCCGACCCGCCGACTGCGCTTCGACCCGGAGACCCAGGTCTTCGTCGAGGGCGTCGTGGACTACCGGCTGGTCACCGGGGAGACCCGGCAGCTGCACTACGAGCGGATCGGCGAGCAGACGGCCTACCTGCGCTGCGGCATGTACGGCGGCACCCCCGACGGCGACATCCACCAGGGCTCCTACGACGGCCCGGCGATGACCGAGGGCGAGTCCTACGACCTCACCGACCTGCGGCAGCGGATCGGGCTGCGCGGCCTGGACGAGCACCTGTGCCGGGTCACCTGCGACGGCGAGACGGTGCTCGGGGTCTACCAGACGATCGACCCGGTCGCCTTCGAGCAGTGCACTGCGGGCCGCCCGGGCTGGGCGTTCCTCTGACCGGCCGGAGCGGTCCGCTGGTCGGCACCCGGGTCGTGGAGTTCGCCGCGCTCGGCCCGGCCCCCTTCGCCGCGCTGTTGCTGGCCGACCTGGGCGCCGACGTCGTCACGGTCGACCGGGTCCCGGCCGGCGGCCGGGGAGACGGGCTGACGGCGATGACAACCGGCGCGCTGGGCCGCGGCCGGCGCTCGATCGCGGTGAACACGAAGGACCCGGCCGGCCGGGAGTTGGTGCTCGATCTCGTCGCCGGGGCCGACGCGCTGATCGAGGGCTTCCGGCCCGGCGTGATGGAGCGCCTCGGGCTGGGGCCGGAGCCGTGCCTGGCCCGTCGCCCCTCGTTGGTCTACGGCCGGATGACCGGCTGGGGCCAGGAGGGCCCGCTGGCGATGTCCGCCGGACACGACGTCAACTACATCGCCGCCGCCGGGGTGCTCGGTCACATCGGGCCCACCGACGGCCCGCCCGTCGTCCCGCTCAACGTCGTCGGCGACTTCGGAGGCGGCGGGATGCTGCTGGCGCTGGGCGTCCTGGCCGCGATGCTCGAGGCCCGTGGTTCGGCTCGTGGCCAGGTGGTCGACGCTGCGATGGTGGACGGCTCAGCGCTGCTCATGACGATGATGTACGAGCTCGCCGGCCGGGGGCAGTGGAACCCGGCCCGCCAGTCCAACATGAACGACGGCGGCGCCCACTTCTACGGCGTCTACGAGACGTCCGACGGCCGGTACGTGTCGATCGCGGCGATGGAGCCCAAGTTCTACGCCGTGCTGCTGGACCTGATCGGGCTGTCCGCCGACGACCTGCCCGACCAGTGGGACACCACGGCCTGGCCCGCCCTGCGGGAGCGGCTGGCCGCGGTCTTCCGCACCCGCAGCCGGCAGGAGTGGACCGACCTGCTGGAGGGCACCGACGCCTGCTTCGCCCCGGTGTTGTCGATGGCCGAGGCCCCGTCCCACCCGCACGCCGTGGCCCGGGACGCCTTCGTCACCGTCGACGGCGTCGTCCAGCCTGCCCCCGCTCCCCGGTTCAGCCGCACCCCGGCCGCCGTGGACCGTGGGACGGCCCGGGTCGGGGAACACACCGCCGAGGTGCTCGCCGAGCTGGGTCTGTCCCCCGCGCAGGTCGACGACCTGGTCGCCGGCGGCTCGGTCGGGCAGGCGGGGTGAGCGATCGACCCGGGCCCCCGTCCGCCCCGTCGTCGGCGAGGATGGGCCGGTGACCGGAGCAACCGGAGAGTCCAAGGACCGCCTGTCCCGCATCTTCGAGGTGCTCGAGCTGCTGGCCGGGGAGTCCGCGGGGATGACCGTGACCCAGGTCAGCAAGGCGATGGGCATGCCGCTGAGCAGCACGCACAACCTGCTGCAGCGCCTGGTCGGGTCCGACGCCGCCGTGGTCAGCGAGGACCTGCGCTACTCCATCGGCGGTCGGGCCGTGCGCTACGGCATCCGCATCATGGACGCGTTGCAGGTCCGTGGCCTGGCCCGCAAGCACCTGCAGGAGCTGGCCCGCTCGCTCGGGGAAGACGTCTACCTGGCGGAGCGGTTCGGCAACCGGGTCACCTACACCGACCGGGTGGTCGGTCCACGCGCGATGGCACTGGACATCCGGTTGGGCCAGCGGCTGTTCCTGCACGCGACGTCGGTGGGCAAGCTGTTCGCCGCACTGGACCCCGAGCTGCGCGACGAGGCGCTGGCCGGGCCGCTCCCCCAGCTGACCCCGGCCACGCTGGTCGACCCGGACGCCCTGGCGACCGAGTTCGACCGCATCGCCGACCAGGGCTACGCGGTCAGCGACCAGGAGTCCTACGCCGGGATCGTCGGCATCGCGGTGCCGGTGCGCGACGCCGGTGACCGGGTGGTGGCCGCCATCCACCTGTCCGCGTTGGAGGCGCACCGCTCCCCCGACCAGCAGCTGGCCTGGCTGGAGCACATCCGCGAGACGGCCGCCCAGGTCGAGCGGTCGCTGGGCCGCGTGGTCCCGGACTGACGGCCCGCGGGGACCGGGCTGTGCCTTGACACACACCCCGGCCACTCGTAGCTTCGTTTGTCGAAGAGCCCTTCGAATATACGAAGCTTGAGGCAGCGCAGCCTCAGAGGAGTCGGCCGTGGTCCCGCGGACCTTGTTCACCCCCGAGCACGACCTGTTCCGCAGCACCGTGCGGAGCTTCATCGAGACCCGGGTGCTGCCGGACTACGCGACGTGGGAGGCCGACGGCCTCGTCCCCCGCGACGTCTGGCTGGCCGCCGGCGAGCTCGGGCTGCTGTGCCCGATGACCCCGGAGGAGGACGGCGGCCTCGGCGGGGACTTCCTGTTCTCCGCCGTGCTCACCGAGGAGATGTCCCGGGTCGGTGCGGTGGCCCCGACGTTCTACCTGCAGTCCGACATCGCCGCGCCCTACCTGGTGCACCACGGCACGCCCGAGCAGAAGGAGCGTTGGCTCCCCGGGATGGCCACCGGCGAGGTGGTCGCCGCCATCGGCATGAGCGAGCCGCACGGCGGCAGCGACCTGGCCCACCTCAAGACCTCCGCCGTCCGGGACGGCGACGACTACGTGGTCAACGGCCAGAAGGTGTTCATCACCAACGGGCACACCGCCGACCTGCTGGTGCTGGCCTGCCGCACCAACGAGAACCAGGGCGCCAAGGGCGTGAGCCTGCTGCTCGTCGAGACCGACCAGGCCGGCTTCGAGCGTGGCCGCAAGCTGGACAAGCTGGGCTGCAAGGCCCAGGACACCGCCGAGCTGTTCTTCTCCGACCTGCGCGTCCCGGCCTCGAACCTCCTCGGTGAGGAGGGTGGCGGGTTCGCGATCCTGATGTCCGAGCTGGCCCAGGAACGGCTGGTGCAGGCCGTGCGCGCGGTCGCCGCCGCCGAGGCCGCGATCGACTGGACGATCGAGTACTCCCGCGACCGGGACATGTTCGGCCAGACCCTGGCCGACTTCCAGAACACCCGGTTCGTGCTCGCCCAGCTGCACGCCGAGGTCTCAGCACTGCGTGTCTACGTCGACCGCTGCATGGAGCTGCACCTCACCGGCGACCTGGACGCGCTGGAGGCGGCCAAGGTCAAGATGGTGACCACCCAGCTGCAGGGCCGGGTGATGGACGAGTGCCTGCAGCTGTTCGGCGGCTGGGGCTACATGACCGAGTACCCGATCGCCCGGGCCTGGGCCGACGCCCGGATGACCCGGATAGGCGGCGGGTCGATCGAGGTCATGAAGCACCTCATCGGCCGGGCGCTGGTCGCCGACCCGAAGCCCGCGCGATGAGCCGCACCGCCGTCCTCGGGGCCGGCGCCGGCGGGCTGGCCGCCGCCCGGCGGCTGCTGGAGGACGGGCACGACGTCGTCGTGTTCGAGCTGGGCTCGCGGATCGGCGGGCTCTGGGTCTACGACAACGACAACGGGCTGTCCGCGGCCTACGCCTCGCTGCACATCAACTCCGAGCCCCGGGCCACCGCCTACCCCGGGTTCCCCTTCCCCGACGACAGCCCGCTCTTCCCCTCGCACACCGACGTCTGCGCCTACCTGGAGGCCTTCGCCGACCGGTTCGGCATCACCGGGCGGATCCGCTTCGGCAGCCGGGTCACCGCCGTCGAGCCCGACGGCGACCGCTGGACGGTGACCGTCGAGGGCGCCGCACCCGAGCCGTTCGACGCCGTCGTCGTCGCGACCGGCCACCAGGGCGTGCCGGCGCACCCGGCCATCGCCGAGGAGTTCACCGGTGAGTACCTGCACAGCAACGCCTACCGCGAGCCCGAGCCCTTCCGCGGGCGACGGGTGCTCGTCGTCGGGGTGGGCAACAGCGGTCTGGACGTCGCCGCGGACCTCGCACCGGTCGCCGCGCGCACCGTCGTCGCCGCCCGGTCCCCCGTGCTGATCATGCCGCGGATGATCCTGGGCGTGCCCTCGGCGCGGGTGATCGCCGCCGTCGCCAGGCCGTGGCTGCCCTGGCGGGTGCAGCGCACGGCGATGCGGGCCATCAGCCGGGTCTTCCACGGCCGGATGGAGCAGTGGGGGCTGCGCACGCCGGAGACCCGCACGCACCCGGCGAGCAACCCCACGTTCATGGCGCACGTGTCCTACGACCGGATCACCTGCAAGCCGGGGATCGCCTCGACCTCCGGCACGACCGTGACGTTCGTCGACGGCACCACCGAGGAGGTCGACACCGTCATCGCCGCCACCGGCTACGTCATCGACCTGCCGTTCCTGGGCCCGGACGTGTCCCCCGTGCGGGGACGTCGGGTCGAGCTGTTCAAGCGGGTGGTCAGCCCCACCCACCCCGGGCTCTACTTCGTCGGGTTCTTCAACGTCAGCGGTGGTGCGAACGTCTCGATGATGGACGTGCAGGCCCAGTGGGTGGCCGCGCTGGTGTCCGGCCGGGTGTCCCTGCCCACGCAGCGCGAGATGACCGCCGACCTGGCCGAGGAGCACCGGGTGATGGCCAAGCGCTACCCCGGTGCCGAGCGGTACGGCCTCGAGCTGGACCCGCGCCGCTACCGGGCGGCGGTCGCCGCCGAGCTGGCCCGACCTGCAGCAGCGCCCGCCCGCATCCCCGTGGGGGTGTCGGCATGAGCCGGGCGTCCGTGGTGGGGGTCGGGGAGACCGAGTACACCAAGCGCTCCCCCCGCTCCGCCCTGCAGCACCAGCTCGAGGCCTCGCTCACCGCGATCGCCGACGCCGGCCTCACCCCCGGTGACGTCGACGGTGTCATCCCGATCGGCATCACCGGCGCGCCCGTCGAGGAGTACGTGGCCGACTTCGGCATCACCGACCTGCGGTTCTCCGCCGTCGTGCCGCACGGCGGGGCCAGCGCCGTCGGTGCCCTGCAGCTGGCCGGCGCCGCGATCGCCGCCGGGCTGTGCAGCACGGTGCTGGTGCCCTTCGGGCGGAACACCAGCTCGGGCGCCAAGGCCGGGCAGCGGATCCACACCATGCCGCAGTTCCACTTCGTGTCCGAGTACGAACGGCCCGCCGGCAACATCGCGCCGGCGCAGCTCTACGCCCCGATGGCCCGCCGGCACATGGAGCTCTACGGCACCACCAGCGAGCAGTTCGGCGAGATCGCGGTCAGCACCCGCGAGCACGCGCTGCTCAACGGTCGCGGTCTGATGACCAAGCCCATCACGCTGGCCGACCACCAGGCCTCCCGGATGATCACCGACCCGTTCCGGCTGCTGGACTGCAGTCTGGAGTCCGACGGCGGCGCCGCGTTCGTGGTGACGTCCCCGGAGCGGGCCCGCGACCTCGCGCAGACCCCGGTCGACCTGCTCGGCTCGGCGATGGGCCACCCCGACTCCCCCAGCTCGATCACCCAGCGGCCCGACCTCACCCGGGTCGGCGTCGCCAAGGCCGCGGCCCTCGCCTTCGAGGCCGCCGGGGTCACCCACGCCGACATCGACGTCGCTGAGATCTACGACTGCTTCACCTACATCGTGCTGTGCCAGCTCGAGGACCTCGGCTTCTGCGCCAAGGGCGAGGGTGGCCCGTTCGTCGAGGGCGGCCGGCTCCGGCTGGGCGGTGAGCTGCCCACCAACACCCACGGCGGCCTGCTGTCCCAGTCGCACATGCTCGCGGTCAACCACGTCGTCGAGCTGGTCCGCCAGCTGCGCGGCACCGCCGGGGCCGCCCAGGTGGCCGGCGCCGAGACCGGCCTGGTCACCGGCTACGGCGACATGGGCGACGGCGGCGTCGCCATCCTCCGGAAGGGGACCTCATGACCTCGACACCCGAGCCCGAGGACATCGCCGCGCCCTACTGGCGCGGAGCTGCCGAGGGCGTGCTGGTCCTGCAGCGGTGCGGGAACTGCGGCGTCGTCCGGCACTACCCGCGGGCGATCTGCTCGGCGTGCCAGTCCGAGCTGGTCGAGCCCCAGCAGGCCGACGGCCGCGGCACCGTGCACAGCTGGACGGTCACCCACCACGCCTTCGACCCCCGGCTGGCCGACGACCTGCCGTACACGCTGGTCACGGTCGACATGCGGGAGGGCGTGCGGGTGCTCGGCCGCCTCGACGGCGACACCGCCCCGGCCATCGACCTGCCGGTGCGCATCTCGTTCGCCCCCGGGCTGGACGGCACCCCCGTCCCGCACTTCGAGGTGGAGACCTCGTGAGGACCCACGTGTCGGACAAGGTGCTCGTCGACGTCGACGACGGCCTGATGACCATCACGATCAACCGCCCCGAGGTCCGCAACGCGATCGACCGCGACGTCTCCTACGGCGTCTGCGCCGCGGTGGACGAGCTCGACCACCGGTCCGACCTGCGGGTCGGCATCCTCACCGGCGCCGGAGGCACGTTCTGCTCGGGGATGGACCTCAAGGCCTTCGTGCGCGGGGAGTCCACCCGGGTCAAGGGCCGCGGGTTGATGGGCATCGCGCTCACCCCGCCGACCAAGCCGCTGATCGCCGCGGTCGAGGGGTACGCGCTGGCCGGCGGGTTCGAGGCCGTGCTGGCCTGCGACCTGCTGGTCGCCGCCCGGGACGCCCGGTTCGGCATCCCGGAGGCCAAGCGCGGGCTGGCCGCCGCGGCCGGCGGGCTGATCCGGCTGCCCCGGGTCATCCCCTCCCGGGTGGCCATGGAGATGGCGCTGACCGGGGACCCGGTGACCGCCGAGCAGCTGCACGCCTTCGGCCTGGTCAACCGGCTCACCGAGCCCGGCGGCGCGCTGGCCGCCGCGGTCGAGCTGGCCCGCCGGATCACCGCGAACGCCCCGCTGTCGGTCACCGCGGCCAAGCGGGTGATCACCGAGCAGCGCGACTGGTCGACCGCCGAGCAGTTCGAACGGCAGGAGGCCATCACCCGGCCGGTGATCGACTCCGCCGACGCCCTCGAGGGCGCCGCCGCCTTCACCGAGAAGCGCCCCGCACGGTGGACCGGACGGTGACCCGCGAGCTGGCGCCCGGGCCCACCGGGCCGCTGACCGGCATCCGGGTCGTGGAGTGCGCCTCGATCGTGCTCGGGCCGATGGCCGCCCAGATGCTCGCCGACATGGGCGCCGACGTGGTCAAGGTCGAGCCCCCCGAGGGCGACCTGACCCGCCGGATCGGTCCGCGCCGGTCCGAGGGCATGGGCTCCTTCTTCCTGTCCAACAACCGCAACAAGCGCAGCGTCGTCCTGGACCTGAAGGACCCTGGGGACCGCGAGGTGTTCGGCACCCTGGTCGACGGCGCCGACGTGCTGCTGCACTCGGTGCGCACCCCGGCCGCCGAACGACTGGGCCTGGGCTACGCCGAGCTCGCCCGCCGCAACCCGGGCCTGGTGCACTGCCAGGTCACCGGGTTCGCCGACGAGGGCCCCTACGGCGGCCGCGCCGCCTACGACGACGTCATCCAGTCCCTCTCCGGGCTGGCGATGCTGCAGACCGTCGTCACCGGGGTCCCGCGCTACATGCCGGCGATCTTCGCGGACAAGGTCACCGCGGTGCACGCGGCCTTCGCCGTCGCCGCGGCCCTGGTCTACCGCGGGCTGACCGGGCAGGGCCAGCAGGTCGTCGTCCCCATGTTCGAGACGATGACCGGCTTCAACCTGCAGGAGCACATCTGGGGACACGCCTTCGAGCCCCCGATCGGGCCGATGGGCTACGAGCCGGTCAGCACCGCGGCCCGGCGTCCGTTCCCCACCCTGGACGGCTTCGTCTCGATGCTGCCGTACTCGGACTCGCAGTGGCGCCGGTTCTTCACCCTCATCGGCCGGGACGACGTCATGGCCGACGAGCGCTTCGCCACCTTCGCCGCCCGCCAGCAGCACGTGCCGCTGGTCTGGGGCGAGATCGCCCACCAGCTGACCCTGCGCACCAACGCGGACTGGATGGCCCTGCTGGAGCCCGAGGACATCCCGTTCGCCGTGGTGAACACCCTCGAGGACCTCACCTGCGACCCGCACCTGGTCGCCACCGACTTCTGGCAGCTGATCGAGGACCCGGTCGACGGCGTCCGCCGGTTGCCCTCCCCGGCCACCCGCATGTCGGCCACCCCGCCCGCGGTGCACCGACTGCCCCCGCGGCTGGGTGAGCACACCGCGGAGGTGCTGGCCGAGCTGGGCGTGCAGCACGTACCGACCGCCTGACACGGCACGGCCGGTGACCGGGGCGCCGGTCGGCCGGCGCGGGCACGATGGCAGCGTGCACCCCTTCCGACGACGCACCCTGCTGGCCCTGGGCATGTGGGGCGCGGTCGGCTCCCTGGCCGCCGCGTGCGGGGCGCCGCCGGCCCGGGCCGGCGACCGTCGGGTCGCCTACGGCGAGGACGCCAGCCAGTACGCCGACCTCTACCTGCCCGCGGGCACCCCTCGGGGCGTCGTCGTGGTCGTGCACGGTGGGTACTGGATGAGCGGTTACGACGCCACGCTCGGCGCACCGCTGGCCGCATCGCTGGCCGACGAGGGCTGGGCGGCCTGGAACCTGGAGTACCGCCGGGTCGGCAACGGCGGCGGGGTGCCGGCGACCCTGGACGACGTCGCCGCCGGCATCGACGCCCTCACCGGGACCGGACTGGACCTGACCACGGTGCTCGTCCTGGGCCACTCGGCCGGTGGCCAGCTCGCCGCCTGGTCCGCCGCCCGCGGCCGGTTCGACCGGTGGTCACCGGCGCGGGTGCCGGTCACCGGGGTGCTGTCCCAGGCCGGGGTGCTCGACCTGCGCGGGGGCGCCGCGGCCGGGCTGGGGGGCGGAGCGGTGCAGACCTTCGTCGGCGGACCGCCCGGCCCGGAGGTCGACCCGCTGCAGCAGGTGCCCCTCGACGTCCCGGTGCGGTGCGTGCACGGCCGCAGCGACTCGATCGTGCCGCTCTCCCAGTCCACCACCTACGTGGACGCGGCCCGGGCGGCGGGCGCGGACGCCTCGCTGATCGAGGTGGACGGCGACCACTTCGCCGTCATCGACCCCACGTCGCCGGCGTGGGCGACCCAGCTGGAGCTGCTGGCCGAGCTCAGCGGCTGAGGCCCAGCCACCCGGCCAGGTCGTCCAGCTCGGCCTGGACGGCGTCCCGGACCTCGGCGGTGAACGGCTCGTCCTCGTGCACCGCGTGGACGACGAACCGCCCGGCCTTCCGGTCGGCCTTGGCGTCGACCTTGCCCACCAGCCGGTCCCCGTGCAGCACCGGCAGCGCGAAGTACCCCCACCGGCGCTTCGCCGCCGGCTTGTACATCTCCAGGGTGTACTCGAACCCGAAGAGCTCCCGGGCGCGGCGCCGGTCGTGCACGAGCCGGTCGAACGGGGACAACAGCGCGGTGCGGCCGGTGAACGGCCGGTCCAGCTGCCCGGGGTCCACCCGCCACTCCCCCGGCACGCCCTCCACCTGCGCCGGCTCCCCCGCCTCGCCGACGTCGTTCGTCTCGACCGAGGACTGGTCGGTCCTCGCCCGGGCGATGCCGAGCGCCTGCAGCCGCCGGCGGTCCCGCTCGCGGACGGCGTCGGCCTCGGGCAGCGGGTCACCCAGGGCCGGGTAGACCCGCTCGGCCAGGTCCCACAGCCGTTGCTTGCCCCGCCGTCCGGCCACCGCGGTCTCCCCGCGCCCGGACAGCACCTCCAGCATCTGCGTCACGTTCCGCTCGCCGGTCCACCCGGTCGACACCCAGGGCGTGCTGCTGGTGTCGGCCAGGTCGCGCGACTGCAACGGACCGTCGGCCCGCAGCCGGGCCAGCACGTCGGCCCGGAACCCCTCGTTGGCCGCCAGCCACTCCCGGGGCCGCAGGTACTGCGGCTCGCGGGCCATCGTCGGGCGGTAGAGCCGCAGGTCCTCGGCCGGCCGGACGGTGGCCCACAGCTCGACCAGGGTGCGGTCCACCTCGAGGGCGTGCCGCAGCTGCGGCGGGTCGTACGCCTGGCCCAGCCGGGTCCAGAGCACGAGGTCGGCGTTCGGGGCGACGGCCGCAGTGGGGTCCAGCTGCAGCAGGGTCAGCTGCCGGACGACGTCGAGCAGGCCGGTCGGCCGGTCGGCGTCCAGCAGCTGCGCCCGGACGGCGATCCGGCGGGCGTCGGCGCGGGACAACCGGTGCATGCCGCACCGTAGCGCCGGGCAGACTCCGGTGGGTGGCCTCCTTCTTCCTGCCCCGCTCGACCGACGCCGACCAGGCCGAGCGGCTCTACGAGGCCCTCGCCGAGTTCGCCGCCTGCCAGCCCGCCCCGGCCGGGGAACGCGTGCAGGCCGTCGGGTTCACCCAGGACGGCGCCGACTGGACCGCCGAGGTCGGCGAGGAGCTGACCGGCCGCCGGACGACGTCCAAGCTCCGCCGCGGCGAGCTGCTCGAGCACACCGAGGAGCTGACGACCGGCACGCTGGTGCTCGCCGTCTACCCGGGCGACCCGTTCGTCGTCGTCACCGATGCCGCCCCGATCACCGGCGCCCGGTCGGAGTGGGCCAATCCGTTCTCCGTGTCGAACCCCGGGCGCGTCACCCTCTTCACCGCGTCCTGACCCCTGGAGACCCCCGTGCCCAGCGCCCTCGCCCGCGTCGTCCCGCCGCTCCTGCGGCTGGCCCGCTTCCAGCACACCTTCGCCACCCCGCAGGGCATGCACGACCGGCTCGCCGAGGTCGCGCTGCGCCCGGAGGCCTACGGCCCGCCCGCCCGGTTGCCCGGCGGGGTGCGGGTCACCGTCGACCACGCGACCGGGTGGCCCGTCTACGTCGTCGCCCCGGCCGGGACGCCCTCGGGCCAGCACGTCGTGTACTCCCACGGCGGGTCGTGGGCCTTCGAGATCAGCCCGTTCCACTGGCGGCTGATCGCCCGCGTGGTGGCCGAGAGCGGGGCCACGGTGACGGTGCCGATCTACCCGCTGACCCCGGTGGGGACCGCCGCCACCGTCGTCCCGGCGGTGGCCGACCTGCTCGCCGACCTGGTCGAGCGGCACGGTGCGGCGAACGTGACCGCGATGGGCGACTCCGCCGGTGGACAGATCTCGTTGTCCGCGGCCCTGCTGCTGCGCGACCGGGGCGTGCCGCCGCTGCGCCGCACGGTGCTCATCTCCCCGGCGCTGGACCTGTCGCTGGCCAACCCGGAGATCGACCGGGTGGAGCCCACCGACCCGTGGCTGGCCCGGGCCGGCGTCCGGGTGAGCATCGACCTGTGGCGGGACGGGCTGCCCTTCGACGACCCCCGGGTCAGCCCGCTGGCCGGTGACCTGGCCGGGCTGGGCCCGATCACCGTGTTCGGCGGCTCGCTGGACATCACCCACCCCGACATCCGGCTGCTGGTCGCCCGGGCCCGGGCGGCCGGGGTCGAGGTGGACGACCAGGACGGACCCGGGATGGTGCACGTCTGGCCGCTGCTGCCCATCCCCGAGGCGCGGGCCGCGCGGCGGGTGGTCGTGGCCGGTCTGACGGGCTGACTCACCCGCCGATCTGCCGGCGCAGGCCGCTGGCGCGCACCACCGGGCGGGCCACGGCAGCGCGCACCGACTCTTCGCTGCCGACCACCCGCACGCGGGCGCTGGCCCGGGTGACGGCGGTGTAGAGCAGCTCTCGGGTGAGCAGCGGGGACCCCACCGGTGGCAGCAGCACGGTGACCGCCTCGTACTGGCTGCCCTGGCTGCGGTGCACGGTGAGCGCGTGCGCGGTGCGTACGGAGGACAGCCGGGACAGCGGGAGCGGCTCCCGCCCGTCGAAGGCCGCGCGCAGCCCGTCGGGACCGCGGACCACCACCCCGGTGTCGCCGTTGAACAGCGCGTTGTCGTAGTCGTTGGCGGTGACCAGCAGCGGCTGACCCGGCCACCAGTCCCCGGGCAGCGCCCCCGTCCACCGGGTGACCTGGTCGTTCCAGTGCGCCACGCCGAACGGGCCGCTGCGGTGCGCGCAGAGCAGCCGGTGCCGCCCCAGCAGGGCCAGGGCCGCGGGGCCGTCCCCGGCCCGCGCGGCGGCGCCCAGCTCCTCGGCCGCGGCCCGGACCTCGGCGGCCAGCGCGTCGGGGGTGGGGTCCAGCGAGAGCCCCTCGCCGTGGGTGAGCAGCTCGACGACCTGGTCGGCCTGCCCCTCCCGCACGGCCTCGGCCAGCGCGCCGATGCTCCGGCCGTAGCGGTGCGACACCCGCAGCCGGACCACCCCGTTGCCCAGCTGGTCGAGCTCGGTGGCGTCGAGGTCCAGGTCGTGGGCGGCCTCGGGGGGCGGGGCGGCCGCCCCGCCGGTGGCCGGGCGGTGCACCAGGTCGCTCAGGACCGCCCCGGCCTCCACCGGGGTGAGCTGGTCGGGATCACCGACGAGCACCAGTCGGGCGGTGGGTCGCACCGCCTCCAGCAGCCGGGCCATCAGCGTCAGCGGCACCATCGAGGACTCGTCGACCACGACCACGTCGAAGGGGAGCCGGTTGCCCGCGTCGTGCTTGAACCGGCTTCGGCTGTCGGGCCGCCAGCCCAGCAGCCGGTGCAGCGTGGAGGCGGTCAGGTCGTCGGGCAGCCCCAGGTCGGCGGCCTGGGCCCGGACGGACTCCTGCAGGCGGGCCGCGGCCTTGCCGGTGGGGGCGGCCAGGGCGATCCGCACCCGCGGGCCCTCCTGGGCGACCAGCAGCGCCAGCAGCCGGGCGACGGTGTGCGTCTTCCCCGTGCCGGGTCCACCTGTGATGACGCTGACCCACCGTCCGGCAGCCACCGCCGCGGCCAACCGCTGCCGGTCCGGCGCCGGCCCGGGGAACAGGGTGGGCAGCGACGAGAGGTCCACCGCCGGGGGCCGCTGGGCGGCCCGGGCGTCGAGCTCTGCCCGGACCAGCTGCTCCTGCTGCCAGTAGCGGTCGAGGTAGAGCAGCCCGTCGACCCAGCGCAGCGGCTGCCACGGAGCGTCGGGGCCGACGGCGACCAGCGGGCTGGCCGTCACCGCGGACCAGTCGGTCGGCCAGGGCAGCTCGACCGGGTCGGGCACCGGCGCATCCCCGACCGCCGTGTCCTCCTCGGGCACCACGGTCTCGGCCACGGTGGACAGGTCGACGCACACCGAGCCGGTGCGCACCCCGCGGACGGCCAGCGACGCGGCCAGCAGCACGGTCTGGTCGGTCTCCCCACCGAGGCGGGACAGCCGCAGCGCCACGTGCACGTCGGCCGGGGCGAGCACGCCCGCCTCGGCGAACACGGCAAGCAGGCCGGTGGCCCGGGTGGGGATCACGACCGGCCAGCCAGCAGGTCCGACAGCCCGGTGACCAGGGCGGTCGGCGGCGTCCAGGTGAAGACGCCGGCGCCGGGCTCGCTGTCGGGTCCCGCCATGCCGCGGACGAACAGGTAGAGCACCGGCCCCAGGTGCAGCGCCGGGTCGTAGCCGGGCTGCCGCCACCGCAGGAACCGGTGCAGGGCGGCGGAGTAGAGCAGCGCCTGCAGCACGTAGTGCGCGTGCTGCATCTCCTCGGCCATGGCCTCGGCCGCGTAGTGACCGGTGGTCAGCGGCTCGGCGCCGAGCCGGTTGGTCTTGTAGTCCACGACCGCGTAACGCGGCCCGGGCAGCCGCAGCACGGCGTCGATGCTGCCGGTGAGGAACCCCCGCAGCGCGGCCGGCTCCACCCCGGACAGCCGGTCGGCGTAGCCGGCGACCGGACCGAGGTCGTGGGCGCGGAGCAGCGCGACCACGTCGGCCAGCGTGCTGTGCGGCACGGCGTCGTCGCCACCGGCCAGCGGGAGCTCGAAGTCCAGTTCGGCCAGCCGGTCGGCGGCCGGGAGCGACGCGAGCGTGACGCCGGTGTCGTCCAGGGCGGTGTGCAGCACCGGCCGCAGACCCTCGGCGAGGGCGTCCGCGGCCACCCCGGGCACGGCGAACCGCCGCACCGCGTCGGCGCACCGCTCGTCCAGCGCTGCCGGGTCGAGGTCCTCCAGCACGGCGTGCACCAGGGTGCCGAACGCCGCCCCGCCGGGCAGGTCGGTCAGCGGGGAGGGCAGCCCCCCGGGCACCGCGCCGGCCGGCTCGTCGGTGTCGGCCTCGTCGTCCTTCCCGGGCGCGTCGGGCTCGCTGGCCGCACCCAGCTCGTGCGCGGAGCGGGTCAGCGAGCTGTAGGAGGTGCGGCGCCAGTCCTCGTCGAGGGTGCGGGTGAACGTGCTCACCGACAGCTCGGGGACCGGCTCGGTCGGCGGTGTCCACCGGGCGGCCGAGGGGCTGCCCACCTCCTCGACGCTCGTGCGTCCGCCGGAGGCGTCGACCAGGGACTGCAGGTGGTCGGCCACCGCCTCGTCGGAGGCGGGCACCGGCACCGTGCCGGCGGGCTGCTGGCCGGGCGCCGCGCCGCCGAAGAGCAGCCGGTGCAGCGGTGCGGCCGCGGTGTTGCGGCTGGGCGCCCAGTGCACGACCAGCTGGGCCGCGGCCCGGGTCAGCGCGACGTAGAGCAGCCGCAGGTCCTCCCCCAGCTCCTCGTCGTCGTGCCGCGCCCGGGCCTCCCGGTACCCGGCCGAGCCCGGTCCGCCGACGTGCAGCACCCGGTGCCCGGCCTCGTCGTGCAACCGGAGCACGTCGGGGTCGTCGGGGGACCAGCGGTCCCAGCCGAAGGGCACGTGCACGACCGGGAACTCCAGGCCCTTGCTGACGTGCACGGTCATCACCTGCACCGCGGCCGCGTCGGACTCCAGCCGCCGGCTGCGCTCGTCGGTGCCCTCGACCTCGGCCCGGGCGATCCGCCGGCGCAGCCACTCGACCAGCGCAGTGAGCCCGAGGGACTCCCGCATCGCCACGGCGTGCAGCACCTGTCCGACGTGTCGCAGGTCGGTGAGCACCCGCTCACCGTCGGGGCGGCGCAGCACCCGGGCGGGCAGGCCCTCCTCCGCGGTGAGCACCTCGAGGAACGCGGCCACCCCACGCTCGCCGAGCAGGTCGGCCCAGCCCCGCAGCCGGGGGCCGAGGACGTCGGTGACGGCGTCGCCGTGCTCGTCCAGCGACTCCTCGCTCTCGCCCAGGAAGACCGACAGGGCTGCGGCTCGTACCCGGCCGGCCCGGTGCGGCTGCTCCAGGGCCTCCAGCAGCACCAGCCAGGACTGGGCGCTGACGGTGCCGAACACGCTGCCGCCGCCGGCCATCACGGCCGGGACCCCGACCGCGCCGAGGGCCTCGCGCACCAGGTGGCCCTGCTTGTTGGTGCGTACGAGCACCGCGACGTCCCCCGGTGCCACCGGTCGGCCCTCGAACCGGGCGGGGCCGGATAGCAGGGTCACCACGTCGGCGGCGACGTCCCGGGCCACCAGGTCCCGCAGCCGGTCGACCCTCGGGAAGCCCCGGAACTGCGGGCCCGCCCCGACGCGTCGCAACCGGCGCAGTCGCAGCGGGGGTCCGGCGTCGGTCAGCCGGGCCGTGGGGTGCGCGGACCTCACCGGTCGCACCACGATCCGCGGGTCGCCGAGGGCGGCCCCGCCGAACACCGGCTCCAGGGCCTTGAGCAGCACCTGGTCCGACCGCCAGTTGGTGGCCAGCGTGGAGCGGCTGTCGGCGACGGACGCAGCAGCCAGGTAGGTCGTGACGTCGCCCCCGCGGAAGCCGTAGACGGCCTGCTTGGGGTCCCCGATCAGCACCAGGGTGGTGCGGCCGTGGAAGGCCCGCTGCAGCACCTCCCACTGGACCGGGTCGGTGTCCTGGAACTCGTCGACCATCACCACCCGGTAGCGGGAGCCGACCCGCTCGCAGGCCACCGGGCCGTGCTCGGGGTGGGCCAAGGCGTCCCGCAGCAGGGAGAGCCAGTCGTCGTAGTCGACCAGCCCGAGCCGGCGCTTGCGCCGTTCCACCTCGTCCCGGACGGCCTGCGCGGCCCTGCGTCGCCGGCCGGGCACCCCGGGGTCGGTGACCGGCTCCAGGCGGGCCTGCCGGTCGCTGCCGACGCTGCGCCGGCCCAGCTCCAGCAGCTGGTGGTGCTCCAGGAACGGCGGCACCGCCGGACCGGCGGTGGCGAAGCTGCGCAGGTAGAGGTCGTCGACCACCTCACCGACGAGGTCGTCGACGTCCTCCGTGAAGGTGGCGGTGGGGTCGCGGTCGGCGGCGGTGCCCAGCCCGGCGAGCATCTGGGAGCAGAACGAGTGCGTGGTGGCGATGGTGGCGGCGTCGAAGCCGGCGAGCCCGATCTCCAGCCGGACCCGGCGGCGCTCGACCTCGGCGTCCTCGACGGAGGCGAGCAGTGCCAGCACCGGGTCGGCACCGGACCGGGCGGCCACCGGGTCGCGCAGGCCCTGTTCGGCCGACACCATCCGCTCACGCACCCGGTCACGCAGCTCGCGGGAGGCGGCGTTGCCGAACGTCACCAGCATGACCTCCCCCAGCTCGGCCACGCCCTCGGCGACGAAGCGGGTGGTGAGGGCGGCGATGGTGAACGTCTTGCCGGTGCCTGCGCTGGCCTCCAGCACGGTGGTGCCCACGGGCAAGGGGCCGCAGACGTCGAAGGCCGCGGGGGTGTCGCTCACGAGGTGGTCTCCGCATCCAGCAGGGGGGTCCAGAACCGGCGGGCGAGCACGCCGAAGCGGGTGGTCTCGCCCGGCCACCGCTCGTCCTCCAGCGGACCGGGGTCGATGAGCACGGTCAGCGGGGGCCGCTGGCCCCAGACGTGCACGTGGTGCCTCTCCTCCTGCTCGCCGGGGAAGCGCCCGCCGGTCCACTCCCGACCGGCCTGGTCCAGGGCCTGCTCGGGGACGTCGCCGCCGGCCCGGGCCCGGGCGTAGGCGTGCGAGGTCTTGACCGCCATCGGCAGCGGCTCGACCGTGCCCCGGTCGTAGAGGTCGAGCAGGTCGGCGAGCACGGCCCGGGCGTTCGCCGGAGCGAGCAGCGTCGAGGTGCGGGCCCGGGCGCCGTAGCGGCCGACGGTCACCGCCCGCCCGGTGCCCTCGGTGGCAGCGAGCGCGAGGGCCTGTACCCACGCGCGGGCACGGTGCTTGGGGCCGAGGCTGGAGTACGTCACGCTGACCACGGCGTCGTCCCGGACCCCGTTGACCGTGCCGGCCAGTTCCCGGCCGCCGAGGTCCAGGCGCACGTCGACGGCCCGGGCTGGTGGGGCCAGCAGCGGGCCGGCGACCGTGACGAGCGGGCCGACCCGCCCCGACACCCGGCCCAGCACCGCGTCACCCAGGGCGCCCGGGGGCAGCGTGCCCCGCAGCCACTCGCTGCGCTCGGCGTCCGGGGTGGGCACCCCGGCCAGCCCGGCCCGCAGCAGCCGCTCCCCGACCGCCCACTCCTGCAGCGCGTCCAGGGACGCCGACAGCGCGTCGTCGACCTCGTCGTCCTCGCCGGGCAGGGTGATCTGCAGCCGCTGACGCAGGTAGGCCCGGACGGGGTTCTCCACGAAGGAGACCAGGTCGTCCAGGGCCACCGCGCCCGCCCGGGGCCGCAGGGCGCGGCGCACCGGCGCCGGTTCCCGCGGCAGGGCGGCCTGCCGGGCCCCGGCCAGGCTGACCGGGTCGAAGCTGGTCGGCCGCGGACCCACGAACTGCCGGGCGTCGTGGGCCTGCAGCGGGTGGCGCACCACGAGGTCCTCCCGGGGCTGCCCGGTGGAGGTGGCCAGTGCGTCCAGCAGCTCCCCCACCGGCACCGCGGGCGGACGGCTCGCGCCGCTGACCGGGTCGGCCCCGGTGTGGAAGACCAGCAGCCGGTCGGTGGCCGAGAGCACCGCGTCCAGCAGCAGCTGGCGGTCCTCGCTGCGCACGTCGCGCTCCCCGGTGCGGGGGTCCCGGGCGAGCACGTCGTCGCCGTCGATGCCCGAGGTGCGGGGGAAGACGCCGTCGTCGAGGCCCAGGAGCACCACGACCCGGTGCGGCACCGAGCGCATCGGCACCAGCGTGCAGACGGTCAGGTTGCCGGTGCGGAAGTTGGCCCGGGTGGGGCGGCCCCGCAGCCGGTCGGCGAGCATCGCGCGCACGTCGGCCAGGCGGACCGTGCTGGACCCGCCCTCGGCGGCCTCGGTGAGCTCGCGGCGGGCCTGGGCCAGCTGCCACACCTCGTCGGGGCCGACGGCGGTGAGCGCGTCGAGGGCGTCGGTGAGGGTGGTGACCCAGTGGCCCACCGGGTGCTCGCCGTCCAGGGCGGCCAGCACGACCTCGAGCCGGTCGAGCAGCTCGGCCAGCCGCCCGGCCAGGTCGACGTCGCTGCTGTCCACGTCGTCCAGGGGCAACGCGGTGCCCAGCCAGACCGGGTGGTCCTCGGAGGTGGTGACCCCCAGCAACACCCGGTCCAGGCCGGTGCGCCAGGTGTTCTGCGGGACCCGGTCCATCGCGTAGGGCGCCCGGGTGGCGGCGTCCAGGCCCCAGCGGACCCCGGAGCGGGCCACCCAGTCGCGGATGCGCTCGAGGTCCTCGTCGGTGAAGCCGAAGAGGGCGCGGACCCCGGCGGTGGCCGCGAGGTCGAGCACCTGGCTGGCGGTCACCCGGCTGTGGGCGAGCTCCAGGAGCAGGGCCACGGTGTCCAGCAGCGGGTTGGTCTGGCGCAGGCTGCGGTCGGCGAGCCGGACCCGGAGCGCGTTGCCGGGGTGGGGCAGTCCCGGGCCGAGCCCGAAGGTGGCCGACACCAGGGGGGCGAAGGTCTCCACGTCGGGGCAGAGCACCAGCACGTCGCGCGGCTCGAGGGTGGGGTCGTCGGAGAAGAGCCCCAGGAGCACCTCACGCAGCACCTCGACCTGGCGGGCCGGGCCGTGGCACGCGTGCACCTGGACGGTGTCGTCGGCACCGACCGCGCCCGGTGCGGGGGGCGTGTCGTCGCGCAGGTCGCGCTGGACGCGGCTCAGCAACGTCTCCGGGACGTCGTCCGGGCCGGCGTGGTGGACGTCGACGTGCGTGGGCAACCGCAGCTGCAGCTCGCGCACGTCGCGGCCCAGGCTGCGCAGCAGCGGGTGCCGAGCTGCGGTGGTGGTCGGGTCGTCGCGGCGGCGCCCGGCAGCCGCCCCGGCGGTCGTGGCGATCCCGGCCCACAGCACCGGGCTGGGGTGCGGCAGCCACAGGTGCACGTCGCGGTGCTCGGCGAGGGCCTCCAGCACCGCGAGCGAGCGGGTGGACAGCCGGGTGGGGCCGAAGACGCTGACCCGGGCGGGCAGGTCGGACAGCGCCGGGTCCGACCGCAACGCGGTACAGGCCTCGGCCAGCCCCTCCGACGGCCCGGGGCCCAGGCGCTCG
The DNA here is from genome assembly GCF_001424455.1 of Geodermatophilus sp. Leaf369. Taxonomy (NCBI): domain Bacteria; kingdom Bacillati; phylum Actinomycetota; class Actinomycetes; order Geodermatophilales; family Geodermatophilaceae; genus Geodermatophilus; species Geodermatophilus sp. Leaf369. Next base: position 102,460 of record NZ_LMQA01000006.1, read on the forward strand.
CGCAGCCGCCGCCACAGGTGGGCCTGCCACACCAGGTCGTCCGGCAGCGGACCGGTGCCGTCGGTGTCGTGGCCGGCGGCCCAGTCGCGCAGCATCCCGGGGCGGTGGGCGGCGTAGGAGGCGAACAGCCCGGACAGGTGCGCGGCGGCAGCCCAGCGACGGCCGCGGCGGGAGCCGTCGGCGTCGTCGCCGTCGGGCCCGGCGCCCAGGTGGTGGGCGAGCACCGCGCACCAGGGTTCGCCCAGGCTCTCGTCGACCACGTCGAGCAGCGACCACAGCGGCTGGGCCCACGGGTCGGACCGGGGGTCGACCCCGGTCGCGGCGGCCAGGGCCTCGTCGACCAGCCGGGCCGAGGAGGGGAAGCGCACCCCGGAGCAGATCCCGTCTCCGGAGTCACCGGCGCCCAGCACGGTGGACAGCCGCTGGGCCAGCCATCGCTCGACGCCCTTGGCCGGCACGGCCACGACCTCCTCGGCGAACGGGTCGGGCAGCGGCCGCGCCAGCACCTCGGCCAGCGCGTCCGCCAACCGGTCGGCGCGTTCGGCCCGATGCACGTTCAGCACGCGGCCTGTCTACCCGACCCCACCGACAGAACCGTTGCTGCGCAGCTCAGCGGGCCGGTCGACGTGCGCACTCCTCCTCGCAGCTCCGGTCAGCAGGCGGTCSAGGACGATCTCGGTGYCGTCGGGTCGGTGCGTGCGCCAGCGYTYGCCCGGTGGWGCTGCGTCGTCGCGTTCGACGCGGAACCCGTGGTGGACCTTCGTGTGGTGGCGTTCGCAGAGCAGTGCCGAGTTCTCCAGCGAGGTGTCCCCGTCGTCGCGGAGCCACTCGGCGAGATGGTGGACGTCGCACCAGTGGGTGGGGGCGTGGCAGCCGGCGAACACGCAGTGCCCGTCGCGTTGCTCCACGGCCCGGCGGATCTTC
>NZ_LMQA01000007.1:0-69790 GCF_001424455.1 Geodermatophilus sp. Leaf369
CAGCAATGTGTGGAGCTGACCGGTACTAATAGGCCGAGGGCTTGACCAACACACCTTGCATTGAATATCTACTGTCTCGCGTCCACTGTGCGGTTCTGAAAGTGCGGAACCCATCGTTCCACCACCCCCCCTGTCTTGACCGGACGGGTGTGGGTGGAGACTTTCACAGCGTTACGGCGGTCATGGCGAGAGGGAAACGCCCGGTCTCATTCCGAACCCGGAAGCTAAGCCTCTCAGCGCCGATGGTACTTCCCGAAACGGGGTCACAGCTACGGCTGTGGCCCCGTTTCGGCGTTCTGGTGACACCCCCTGTAGTGCAAGAAGCGCCTTTCTCGTCAGGACTCCTGACGAGAAAGGCGCTTCTTGCTGGGTGGGGTCAGCGGCGGCGATCGGGTGGGGCGGTGGTGGCGCCGACGTTGTCGGCGAGCCAGTCGTTCAGGGGCTTGAGCGCACGCCAGGTCTTCCGGACCCGGTCGAGGACCTCGCGGCTGTCCAGCCAGTCCTCCGGGGTCCAGTGCCGGCCGCCGTGGATGCTCTTGTGACGCAACAGCTCGATCCTGGGGTGGTCCGGGTCGTAGCCGCGGGGTGCGCGCTTGAGCTGTTCCCCGTCGACCGACAAGCCTGCCCGGCGGATCTTGGCGACGAGCTGTTCCAGCTGTCCACCGGGGAGGTCGTCGTCCACGGCGCGGCGGTAGCGCTCGACCTGGTCGGGCTGCATGCGCCAGCTGCCCCCGCGGGCGGCCAGTCCGTCCGCCGACACCTCGACGTACCAGGCACCGGTGCCGGCACCCTCGGGGTGCAGCACGGCGCCCTGGTGGGTCTTGTAGGGCGTCTTGTCCTTGCTGAAGCGGACGTCGCGGTACGGGCGGAAGAGCTTGGTCGCGCCGAACTCGGCCGCCAGCTCCTCGACCAGCGCCTGCATGGGTGCCTTGACGTGCTCGTCGTAGGCGGCCTTGTGTTCGGTCCAGTAGGACTTGCTGTTGTCGGCCTCGAGGCCCTCGTAGAAGACGAGGCCCTCGTCGGGGAAGCCGGTGAAGCTCACGCGTCGGTCTCCTGGGTGGGGTCGAGCAGCACGTGCCAGCGGTGCTCGCGGATGGTGGAGGTGCCCGTGTCGAGCGTGCGGGCCCAACCGTCTGCTGCCCACCCCGCGGACTGAAGGAAACCCGCGGTCACCTCGTCGGTCTCGGGCACCCACTGCTGCAGGCGCCGGACGCCGGTGGGCAGCAGGAGGTCGACCGCGGCGGCCAGGAGCCGGCTGCCGTGGCCGCGGCGCCCCCAGCGTGGGTCGACCACCAGGGCAGCCACCTCGGTGGTCGGGCCCTCGGGTGAGGACGTCTCGTCCTCGGCGAGCTCGGCGGGTCCGTAGGCCAGGTAGCCCACCTGTTCGGGCCCCTCGGTGGCGACCAGCAGGCCGTGACCGGGGGTGGGCGGGGACGTGATGGCCTGCGTCCAGCTCTCCGCCGCGGCGGTCTCGTCCCAGGTGTCCAGGACGTCGGCGGGCAGCAGGGAACGGTAGGCGGTGCGCCAGGTGACCAGCTGGACGTGCGCGATCGCCGGGGCGTCGGCCGGACGGGCGGGGCGGACGGCGGACTCGGCTCGACCCGTCAGCTGCACCCCCGCACCCTAGGCCGGGGCGGCCGTCCCACCCAGCGGGCAGGATCGAGTCCGTGCCCCCGCTCGAACGTCTCCCTGCTCCACTGGCCCGACGCATCGCGCTGGCGGCCCAGGGGCTGGCAGACGCCCGGCCCACGGCGGTGGCCGGCACCCGGGCGCTGCGGACGACGGTCGATCGGTTGGCCGTGGTCCAGATCGACTCGGTCAACGTGGTCTCCCGCAGCCACTACCTGCCGCTGTTCAGCAGGCTGGGCCCTTACGACCGCGCGCTGCTCGACGGTCTGCACGGCCGCCGACACGACGTGTTCGAGTACTGGGCGCACGAGGCCTCCTACCTGCCGGTGCGCCTGCACCCGTTCCTGCGCTGGCGGATGGCTGCCGCGGAGCAGGAGGCCTGGGGGTCGATGACCCGGGTGGCCCGGGAACAGCCGGGACTGGTGGCCGAGCTGCTCGAGCGGGTGCGTACCGACGGACCGCTGCGCGCCGGGGAGCTCGGCGGAGAACGGCCGAAGACCCCGGGCCAGATGTGGAACTGGCACCCGGGCAAGGCCGCACTGGAGTACCTGTTCTTCACCGGGCAGCTGACCGCGCGGTCGCGCACCGCCGGCTTCGAACGCGTCTACGACCTGCCCGAGCGGGTGCTCCCCGCCGCGGTGCTCCGAGCGCCCACCCCCGACCGGCCCGACGCGATCCGTGAGCTGGTGCGGACGGCGTCCCGGGCGTTGGGCGTGGCCACCGAGACCGACCTGCGGGACTACGTCCGGCTGAGCCCGGTCGAGACGCGGACGGCGATCGCCGAGCTGACCGAGGGCGGGGAGCTGATCCCGGTGGACGTCGAGGGCTGGGGGCGTCCTGCCTGGCTGGACCCCGCCGCCCGGCGGCCGCGGTGGGCCCGGGCCCGGGCGCTGCTGTCGCCCTTCGACTCCCTCGTCTGGGAGCGGCCGCGGGTCGAGCGGCTGTTCGGCTTCCGCTACCGGCTGGAGATCTACACGCCGGCCGCGCAGCGGGTGCACGGCTACTACGTGCTGCCGTTCCTGCTCGGCGACGAGCTGGTCGGGCGGGTGGACCTCAAGGCCGACCGGCAGGCCGGGGTGCTCCGGGTGCAGGCCGCGCACGTCGAGGAGCACCACCCCGCACCCGGTCTCGTGGCCGACCAGCTGGCGGCCGAGCTCCGGCTGATGGCCGACTGGCTGGAGCTGGGGGACGTCGTCATCGCCGGGCGGGGCGACCTGGCCCCCGCGCTCACCCGTGCTGTGGGCGGCTGACCCCGGCCAGCCGGTGCACCACGACCAGACCCGCCGGCGACCCCGGCCAGTGCCGGTCCACCGCGTCGACGCCGGCCCGCCGGACCACCGACCGCAGCGCCCAGGCGACCACGACGACGTCGTCGGCGTACCCCAGGACCGGGACGACGTCGGGCACGAGGTCGATCGGCGACAGCAGGTAGCCCAGGAGCAGCCACAGCCGCACCCGCACGCTCCTGGGGAGCGTGGGGTCGGCAGCGAGCCGACGCACCAACCGCACGGCGTCGGGCACCAGCCGGACGGCGTCGCGGACCGTGAGGTCGTCGGGGCGGCGCAGCCACAGCACCGCCAGGCCCACCAGCCAGAGCGCCAGCAGTGAGCCGGTCACGAGCAGGGCGGTCTGCCAGCCGGTCACCGGAGCAGCATGACGGGCACGTCACCGGAAGGGTCCTGGAGGTGTCGGCGTCCTCGCCGTAGGGTTCGTCCCCGTGCCCGCATTCGCCCCGTTGAAGGTCCAGGTCGTCGCCCAGACGCAGTTCACCCCGCCGGCCGACGTGCCGTGGGAGACCGACGTGGACGGCGGTCAGGCGCTCGCCGAGTTCGCCGGCCGCGCCTGCTACCAGTCCTGGACCAAGCCGAACCCGGCCACCGCGACCAATGCCGGCTACCTGCGGCACATCCTCGAGGTCGGGCACCTGTCGGTGCTCGAGCACGGCACGGTGTCGATGTACCTGACCGGCGTCTCCCGCTCGCTCACCCACGAGTTGATCCGGCACCGGCACTTCTCCTACAGCCAGCTCTCCCAGCGCTACGTCCCCGAGCGGGACGCCGCGTTCGTCGAGCCCGGCGTGATCGCCGACGACCCGGCGCTCCACCAGCTGTTCACCGATGCCGCGGACGCCTCGCTGAAGGCCTACACCGACCTCCTCGAGGGCCTGGAGAAGCGGTTCGCCGACGTCCCCAACGCCACCCTGCGCCGCAAGCAGGCCCGGCAGGCCGCCCGGGCCGTGCTGCCCAACGCGACCGAGACGCGCATCGTCGTCACCGGCAACTACCGGGCGTGGCGGCACTTCGTGGCCATGCGGGCCAGCGAGCACGCCGACGTGGAGATCCGTGAGCTCGCCGTGATGTGCCTGCGCGAGCTGCAGCGGGTGGCCGGCAACGTGTTCGAGGACTTCCGGATCAGCACGCTGGCCGACGGCAGCGAGGTCGCCGCGAGCCCGTACGTCAGCGAGGGCTGAGCGGGCTCACCGGCTCGGGGTCGCCGTCCCGGCGGCGGCCCACAGCGCCTGCACCGCGGCGACCACCGCGGGCAGGTCGGCGGTGGCGTCGACCTCGGCGTCGGCCGGCACCAGCGCGGCCTCGGCGTGCAGGGCGTCGAACTCGACGGCGCTGAGCGTGCTGCCGGCCGCCCGCCCACGGGCGACCTCCAGCGGCAGTCGCAACGCCACGACGAACGGGTCGGCGACCGCTGTCCGGTAGACCTCGGCCACCACCGGCCGCACGACGTCGCAGAGCACCACCTCCACGCCGGCGGCGACGAACGACGAGGCCAGCAGACCGGCCTGCACGGCGGCCAGCCGGTGCTGTCCCTCTCCGGCTCCCGGGCGCCACGGGTCGACCGCCCCGGAGCGGACCAGGCCCCGCAGGTCGGCCACCTCGACCAGGGCGCACAGCGGCCGGGACGCCACCAGGGCAGCGGCGACCGAGCTCGCGCCGGCGGCGGGCGGGCCGGTGATCAGCAGGGGACGGCGGAGCGGCTCGACGTCGGGGGCGGCAGCAGAGGTCACGCCCGCATGATGCCGGTACGTCCGCGGTGCGGGGCCCGGAGCGCTCGGTAGGTTGGCGGTCATGCCTGCACCCGTCGCCAGTGACCCCCGGCGGCCCTTCGGTCGACTGCTCACGGCCATGGTCACCCCCTTCACCGAGGACGGGTCGGTCGACCTGGCCGGCGCCCAGGAGCTGGCGACCCACCTCGTCGACCGCTGCCGGCACGACGGCCTGGTGGTCAACGGCACGACGGGGGAGTCCCCGACGGTCTCCGACGCCGAGCAGCGCTCGCTGCTGGAGGTCGTCCTGGACGCCGTCGGCGACCGCGCCACCGTGGTCGCCGGCGTGGGCACCAACGACACCGCGCACTCCATCGAGAAGGCCCGGGACGCAGCGCGGCTGGGCGCGCACGCGCTGATGGCCGTGACGCCGTACTACAACAAGCCCCCGCAGTCGGGCCTGCTCCGGCACTTCACCGCGATCGCCGACGCGACCGACCTGCCCGTGATGCTCTACGACATCCCGCCCCGCTCGGTGGTGCCGATCGAGGTGGAGACCCTGGTCCGGGCCGCCGAGCACCCGCGGATCGTCGCGGTGAAGGACGCCAAGGGCGACTTCTCGGCGGTGGCGTGGACGCTGGCCCGCACCGACCTCGCCTACTACTCCGGCGAGGACGCGCTCACCCTCCCGCTCCTGTCGCTGGGCGCGGTCGGCGTGGTCAGCGTGGTGGGGCACCTGGTCGGCCCGCGGCTGGCCGACATGATCGCCGCGGTCGAGGCCGGTGACCTGGCCCGCGCCCGGGAGCTGAACACCGGGATGCTGCCGGTCTACGACGGGCTGTTCCGCACCCAGGCCGCGATCCTGGTCAAGGCCGCCCTGAAGCTGCAGGGCCTGCCGTCCGGGCCGGTCCGCCCGCCGCTGGTCGACGCCACCGACGACGAGGTGGCCCGGCTGCGCCGCGACCTCGCCGCCGGCGGCATCGAGCTGTGACCGCCCAGCCGCACCTGACGCTCGGCCCACCGCCACCGGTCCCCGACGGCGCCCTGCGGGTCCTCCCGCTCGGTGGCCTGGGCGAGATCGGGCGCAACTGCGCGGTGCTGGAGTTCGGCGGCCGGCTGCTGGTGATCGACTGCGGGGTGCTGTTCCCCGAGGCGCACCAACCCGGGGTGGACGTCGTCCTCCCCGACTTCAGCCACCTCGCCGACCGGTTGGGCGACATCGAGGCCGTCGTCCTCACCCACGGGCACGAGGACCACATCGGGGCGGTGCCGTACCTGCTCCGCCTGCGGGCCGACATCCCGGTCGTCGGGTCGCGGTTCACCCTGGCCCTGGTCGCGGCGAAGCTGGCCGAGCACCGGATCGACCCGGTGCTCGTCGAGGTCGCCGCTGGCGACCACCACCAGGCGGGGCCCTTCGACACCGAGTTCGTCTGCGTCAACCACTCGATCCCCGACGCACTGGCCGTGGCGGTGCACACCCGAGCCGGCACGCTGGTGCACACCGGGGACTTCAAGATGGACCAGCTGCCGTTGGACGGGAAGGTCACCGACCTCGCCGCGTTCGCCCGGCTCGGCGCCGCCGGCATCGACCTGCTGCTCAGCGACTCCACCAACGCCGAGGTGCCCGGGTTCGTCACCGGCGAGCGCACCATCGGACCGGTCCTGGACGCCGTCTTCGCCGCCGCCGACCAGCGGTTGATCGTCTCCAGCTTCGCCAGCCACGTGCACCGCATCCAGCAGGTCCTGGACGCCGCCGTCGCGCACGGTCGCAAGGTCGCCCTCGCCGGCCGGTCGATGGTCAAGAACATGGGCCTGGCCCAGGAGCTGGGCCTGCTGCACGTCGAGCCCGGGCTGCTGGTCAGCGTCGACGAGGCGGTGACAATGTCGGCACACCAGGTCGTGCTCGTCAGCACCGGGTCGCAGGGCGAGCCGCTCAGCGCGCTGGGCCGGATGGCCCGCGGCGACCACAAGCAGGTCACCATCACCGCCGGGGACACCGTGGTGCTGGCCAGCTCGCTCGTGCCCGGCAACGAGACCGCCGTCTACGCCGTCATCAACGGCCTGACCAGGCTCGGCGCCACCGTGGTGCACAAGGAGACCGCCCGGGTGCACGTCTCCGGGCACGCCCCGGCCGGGGAGCTGCGGACCCTGCTGCAGGTCGCCCGCCCCCGGCACCTGCTCCCGGTGCACGGCGAGTGGCGGCACCTGCGCGCGCACGGCGCCATCGCCACGTCGGTGGGCCTGCGCCCGGAGCAGGTGCTGCTCGCCGAGGACGGCGTCGTGGTCGACCTGGTCGACGGGGTCGCCACGATGGTCGGGCGGGTGCCGATCGGCGACGTCTACGTCGACGGCAAGGTCGAGGGGCTCGTCGGCGAGGACACCCTGGCCGCCCGCCGGATCCTGGGCGAGGAGGGCTTCGTCGCGGTCACCGTCGTCGTCGAGCCCTCCACCGGCACGATCGTGGCCCCCCTGCGGCTCACCACCCGTGGGTTCGCCGACGACCCGGCGGTCTTCGACCCTGCCCTGGCCCTCGTCACCGAGGCCCTCGCCCGGGCCACCGCCGACGGGCCGGTCGACACCCACAGGCTGTCCCAGGTCGTGCGGCGCACCCTGGGCACCTGGGTGGCCCAGACCCACCGTCGCAAGCCGATGATCGTGCCCACCGTCATCACCGTGTGACGACGACGATGGGCGTGATCCCCTCGGACTCGGGCAGCTCGAAGCCGAGCACCTGGGCGTAGAAGGACAGCTCGCCGTCCAGCGAGGCACGGATGTTCTCCGCCTTGCGGAAGCCGTGCTGCTCGCCGGGGAAGAGCAGGTAGGCGTGCGGGACGCCCTTGGCGCGCAGGGCGGCCACCATCACCTCGGCCTGCTCGGGCGGGACGATCCGGTCCTCGTCGCCCTGGAACACCGCCAGCGGGGTGTCGAGGGCGTCGACGTGGTGGATGGGGGAGCGCGCGGTGTAGACCGCCTCCCCCGACGGCCAGGGCGCGATGAGCCCGTCGAGGTAGCGCGACTCGAAGGAGTGCGTGTCGGCGGCCAGCGCGGCGAGGTCGGCGACCCCGTAGTGGCTGGCCCCGGCGGCGAACACCCCCGGCCGGAAGGTGAGCGCGGCCAGCGTCGTGTACCCGCCGGCCGAACCGCCGCGGATCACCGCGCGGGCGGGGTCGACCCGCAGCTGCGCCGGGGCGTCGGCCGAGGACAGGTACGCCACGACGGCGGCCACGTCGTCCAGGTCGGCGATGCCCCAGCTGCCCTGCAGCGCGTCCCGGTAGACCCGGCCGTAGCCGGTGGAGCCGCGGTAGTCGACGTCGGCGACCGCGAACCCTCGGGAGGTCCAGTACTGCACGCCCAGGGTCAGCACCGGGGACGCCGCGGCCGTCGGCCCGCCGTGCACCACGACGACCAGCGGGGGCAGCTCGCCGTCGGGGCCGGCGACCTCGGGGTTGGTCGGCGGGTAGACCAGCGCGTGCGCCTGCGACGTGCCGCCGATCGTGGTGCTGGGGAAGGTGACGTGCCGGGGCCGGGAGAACCAGGCCGCGTCGACGTCCTGGGGTGCGGGGCGCAGCTCGGTGACCTCGCCGGAGTCGACGTCCACCCGGGCGACGACGGCCTTCGTGGTGGGCCCGCCCGCGACGCAGACGACCCCGGTGCCGTCGGCGCGGAGCTGGGCGAAGGAGGCGTACCGGGTCTCCAGCTCGCGGGGGCCGCCGGGCTCGAGCACCGCGAGCCGGTCGGCGCCGTCGCGGCCGTAGGCCACCACCAGCCGGCCGTCGGGGAGCTCGGCGTACCGGCTGGCGCCGAAGACCCACTGCGGGCCGGCCATGTCCGAGCCCGGGTCGAGCACCAGCTCGGGCCCGGTGCCGCGCCAGCGGAACAGCGACCAGGTGTCGGTGCGGTCGGCGTAGAACAGCAACGAGCCGTCGGCGGCCCAGGACGGCTGCACCACCGACTCCGGTCGGGTGCCCGAGCGACCGCCCGCGACGACGGTCTCGACCCCGTCGGGGGAGCGGACGACGAGCTCGGCGGCGTCCCACGGCATGTCCGGGTGCTGCCACTGCAACCAGCACAGCGACCCGTCGGGCCCCCGTCGCGGGTCGGAGACGAAGTCCGGGCCGGTGACCAGCACGGTCTGCTCCCCGTCGGGGGCCACGGCGACGACCTCGTGGACCACCTCGGCGGCGTCCCCGGAGGCAGTGTGGGTCTCCCGGACGCACAGCACGGCCCCGTCCGGGGTCACGCTCAGGTCGGCGAACCGCACCCCGGCGGGGAGCTCGGGCTCGGCCGTGAGGGCCTCGGGCTCCCCGCCCGGGACGACCCGGTACAGCCGCTGGTCGCCGAAGTCGGTGAAGAACACCTGCCCGTCGGCTACGGCCCACGAACCGCCGCCGTACTCGTGCACCCGGGTGCGGGCGTTCCAGGGGGCGGGCAGCAGGTCGGTCGTCGTCCCGTCGGGGGAGCGGTGCACCAGGACGGTGCGCCCGCCCTCGGTCGCCCGGGCCTCGGCCCACCACACCCCGTCGGGGGCCACGGCCACCTCACCCAGCCGGGCCGCGGTGGCGACCACCTGCTCGGAGGTGATCGGGGTGGGCCAGCTGCCGAACGGGAGCGTCTGCATGCAGCGACCGTAGCCACCGGCACCGACAGACACGCTGTCCCGCCTGCCCCACGAGCACCAGTCCGGCGCTTACCGTCGGCACATGCCTGCGCGCGCGACGACACCGAGCCGACGGCCGGCGGCCGGCGGTTCCTCGCGCAGCCGGCCGGCCACCACGGCGGCCAAGAAGAAGGCGCCGGCGAAGACCGCGGCCAAGCGGGCCCCCGCCAAGCGCGGCGGCTCGACCACCGCCGCCCGGCGCCCGGCCGCCAAGCAGCGCCGGTCGGTCGGTGCCGGCATCTGGTCGGCCGCCAGCGGCACCTGGTCGTTGCTGGCCCGCGGCGCCGGCGGCCTGGCCCGCTCGGTCGCCCGCCCGGAGGAGGCCGAGCCGCTGGCCCCCGAGCACCGCCGCGACGGGATCGGCCTGGCCGTGCTCGGCCTGGCCATCGTGCTGGGCGTCACCGCCTGGATCGGCGACGTCGGCCCCGTCGGCTCCACCATCGCCGGGGCCTTCCGCTGGGCCTTCGGCGTGCTCACCCTGCTGCTGCCCGTCGTCCTGCTGCTCACCGCGGTCCGGCTGCTGCGCCACGGCCCGCGCCCCGAGGCCCGCGGCCGGCTGGTCATCGGCTGGGCGTGCATCGTCGTCGCCGTCCTCGGCATCACCCACCTGGCCACCGGCTCGCCCACCGACGAGGCCGGCCGCGCGGCCGGCGGCGGCATGCTCGGGTGGCTGGTCGGCCAGCCGGTGGGCGCCGGCGTGGGCAGCATCGTGGGCATCGCGCTCTTCGTCCTGGCCGCCTTCTTCGGCCTGCTCGTGGTCACCGCCACCCCGGTGCACCAGGTGCCCGAGCGGCTGCGCGGGTTCCTCGACCGGGTCACCGGCCGTGCGGACGACGAGGACGAGGACGAGGAGTACGACGACGAGGAGTACGAGGACGACGACGTCCTGGACGCCTTCGCCCCCGAGCCCACCCCCCGCACCCGGCGCAGCCGCGCCAAGGCCGCGCTCGACGCGCTGCGCGACGACGGCACCCAGGACACCGGCGTCATCGACACCGGGGCGCTGGACGACGCCGCCGACGCGGTCGCCGTGGCCCCCGCGGCCACCACCGCGCTGCGTCGTCCCCCCGTCGTGGACCGCACGCTCAAGCCGGTCGAGCTCGAGCCGGTGCCCGCCGGGGAGACCGAGCAGCTGGCCATCGAGCCGGTCGAGGGCGACTACGTGCTGCCCTCGCTGAACACCCTGCGCGCGGGCACCCCGCCGCGGGCGCGGTCGAAGTCCAACGACGTCGCCATCGAGGCGATCACCGGCGTCCTCGAGCAGTTCAACGTCGACGCCGCCGTCACCGGGTTCACCCGCGGCCCGACCGTCACCCGCTACGAGGTGGAGCTGGGCCCGGCGGTCAAGGTCGAGAAGATCACCGCGCTGACCCGCAACCTGGCCTACGCCGTCGCCAACGACAACATCCGCATCCTGGCCCCGATCCCCGGCAAGTCCGCTGTGGGCATCGAGGTGCCCAACACCGACCGGGAGACCGTCAGCCTCGGCGACGTCATGCGCTCGGGCGCCGCCAAGCAGGACCCGCACCCGATGCTGGTCGGCCTGGGCAAGGACATCGAGGGCGGGTTCGTCTGCGCGAACCTGGCGAAGATGCCGCACCTGCTGGTCGCCGGGGCGACCGGTGCCGGCAAGTCCTCCTGCATCAACTCGCTGCTGACCTCGCTGCTGCTGCGGGCCACGCCCGACCAGCTGCGGATGATCCTCATCGACCCGAAGATGGTCGAGCTCACGCCCTACGACGGCATCCCGCACCTGATCACGCCGATCATCACCGACCCCAAGAAGGCCGCCACCGCGCTGGCCTGGCTGGTCGAGGAGATGGAGCAGCGGTACCAGGACATGCGGGCCACCGGGGTGCGGCACATCGACGACTTCAACAAGAAGGTCGAGCGCGGGGAGATCACCGCCCCGCCCGGGTCCGAGCGGGTCTACCGGCCCTACCCCTACATCCTGGCGATCGTCGACGAGCTCGCCGACCTGATGATGGTCGCCCCCCGCGACGTCGAGGAGTCCATCGTCCGGATCACCCAGAAGGCCCGTGCGGCCGGCATCCACCTGGTGCTCGCCACCCAGCGGCCCTCGGTCGACGTCGTCACCGGGCTGATCAAGGCCAACGTGCCCTCCCGGCTGGCCTTCTCCACCTCCAGCCTCACCGACAGCCGGGTCATCCTCGACCAGCCCGGCGCGGAGAAGCTGATCGGCATGGGCGACGCCCTGTTCCTGCCGATCGGGGCCGGCAAGCCGATCCGCGTGCAGGGTGCCTACGTCTCGGACTCCGAGATCGAGGCGGTCGTCGAGTTCACCAAGCGGCAGGCCGAGCCCGACTACCGCCAGGAGGTCGTCGAGAAGGCCGGCGGCGAGCAGAAGGAGATCGACGAGGACATCGGGGGTGACCTCGAGCTGCTGGTCCAGGCCGTCGAGCTCGTGGTCACCAGCCAGTTCGGCTCCACGTCCATGCTGCAGCGCAAGCTGCGGGTCGGGTTCGCCAAGGCCGGACGCCTGATGGACCTCATGGAGAGCCGCGGGATCGTCGGTCCGTCGGAGGGCTCCAAGGCCCGGGACGTGCTGCTCAAGCCCGACGAGCTCGACGGCACGTTGTTCCTGCTCCGCGGCGGCGGGGGAGAGGGATGACAGGGGCGCATACGCTGTCGTGGTGACTGCTCCGCCTGCTCTCCCCCTGTCCGACCTCCCGACCGGTGCGCGCCGGGTCGCCATGGTGACCCTCGGCTGCGCCCGCAACGAGGTCGACTCGGAGGAGCTGGCCGGCCGGCTGGCCGCCGACGGCTACGAACTGGTCGCCGACGCGCAGGACGCCGACGCCGTCCTGGTCAACACCTGCGGGTTCATCGAGACCGCCAAGAAGGACTCCGTCGACGCGATCCTCGAGGCCGGCGGGCACGGTGCGCAGGTCGTGGCGGTCGGCTGCATGGCCGAGCGCTACGGCAGCGAGCTGGCCGGGGCGCTGCCGGAGGCCACGGTGCTGGGCTTCGACGACTACACCGCCATCGGCGACCGGCTCGACGACGTCCTCGCCGGCCGCCCGCTGGTCCCGCACACCCCGCGCGACCGGCGCACCCTGCTGCCGATCAGCCCCGCCGACCGCACCCGCGCCGCGGTCGCGCCGACCTCCCCGGCGATCCCCGGCCACGACTGGCTCAAGCGCACCCGGCTGACCAGCGGCCCGTCGGCGGCGCTGAAGCTGGCCAGTGGTTGCGACCGGCGCTGTGCCTTCTGCGCCATCCCCACCTTCCGCGGGGCCTTCGTCTCCCGGCCGGTGGCCGAGGTGCTCGGCGAGGCGCACTGGCTGGCCGGACAGGGCGTCACCGAGCTGGTGCTGGTCAGCGAGAACTCGACCTCCTACGGCAAGGACCTCGGCGACCTGCGCACGCTGGAGAAGCTGCTCCCCGAGCTGGCCGCCATCGAGGGCCTGGTGCGCGTGCGGGTGGCCTACCTGCAGCCCGCCGAGCTCCGCCCCGGCCTGCTCGAGGTCATCGCCGGCACCCCGGGCATCGCGCCCTACTTCGACCTGTCCTTCCAGCACAGCTCGCCGACCCTGCTGCGCCGGATGCGTCGCTTCGGCGGCACCGAGGACTTCCTCGCCCTGGTCGACCGGGCCCGGGCCATCGCCCCGACCGCCGGGTTCCGCACCAACGTCATCCTCGGGTTCCCCGGCGAGACCGAGGACGACGTCGCCGAGCTCGAGCGCTTCCTGACCGCCGCGCGGCTGGACGCCGTCGGGGTGTTCGGCTACTCCGACGAGGACGGCACCGAGGGCGCCCGGCTGGACGGCCACCTGCCCCAGCACGAGGTCGACGCCCGGGTCCGCCGCATCACCGACCTGGTCGAGGAGCTCACCAGCCAGCGGGCCGAGGAGCGGATCGGCGAGACCGTCGAGGTGCTCCTCACCGAGGCACTGACCACCGTGGGCGACCCGCGCACCTGGACCGGGCACGCCGCCCACCAGGACCCCGACGCCGACGGCACCACCACCGTCACCGGGGTGCCCGTCGACGCGGTCGCCGGCCAGGTCGTCACCGCCCGGGTCACCGACACCGAGGGCGTCGACCTGGTCGCCGCCTGCCTCGTGCCCGTGGTCGCCGGTCGCTGATCCGATGACCAGCGGCCGCACCCACCAGGGGCCACGATGAGCAGCGTGGTCCCCGACCCCGCTGCGACGCCGTCGTCCTCGGCGCAGCTGGTGAACCTGCCCAACGCGCTCACCGTGCTGCGGCTGGCCGTCGTCCCGCTCTTCGCCTGGCTCCTGCTGGCCAACAGCGGCATGGACGACGGGCAGCGCTGGTGGGCGACGCTGTTCTTCGCCGTCGCGATCATCACCGACCGGTACGACGGGATGATCGCCCGCAAGCGCAACCAGGTCACCGAGTTCGGCAAGCTCGCCGACCCGATCGCGGACAAGGCGCTGACCGGCACCGCGCTCATCGGGCTCTCGGCGCTGGGGCTGCTGCCCTGGTGGGTGACCCTGGCGATCCTCGTCCGTGAGCTGGGGGTCACCCTGCTGCGGTTCTGGGTGATCCGGCACGGTGTCATCGCCTCCAGTCGGGGCGGCAAGGCCAAGACCGTCGTCCAGGCGCTGGCCATCGGGCTGTACCTCATGCCGCTGACCGGGGTGCTCGCCTCGGTGCGCTGGTGGTTCATGGGCGTCGCACTGGTGCTCACCCTGGTCACCGGGTTCGACTACGTGGTGCGGGCGCTGCGGCTGCGCCGCACGAGTGCCCGGGCGATGAAGGCCGCCGCCGCGCGCCGGGCCGCCGCGGGCGGTCCGCCCGGCGAGCGCCGCACCGACCGGGCCGCGTGAGCGCAGCCGAGGACGTCCTGGCCGCCCTGGCCCGGCGCGGGGAGAGCGTCGCTGCCGCCGAGTCGCTGACCGCCGGCCTGTTCTGCGCCACCCTGGCCGGGGTGCCCGGCGCCAGCGCGACGCTGCGCGGGGGAGCGGTGGTCTACGCGACCGACCTGAAGGCCACCCTCGCCGGGGTGGACCCCGACCTGCTCGCCCGGGTCGGCCCGGTGGCCCCGGAGACCGCGGCCGCCCTGGCCGAGGGCATCGCCGACCGGTGCGGCGCGACGTGGGGCGTGGGCCTCACCGGGGCTGCCGGCCCCGACCCGGTCGACGAGCACCCGCCCGGCACGGTGTTCGTGGGCCTGGCCGGACCCGACGGGACGACGGTCGAGCGGCTCGCGCTCAGCGGTGACCGGGCGGCCGTGCGCACCGGCACCGTGGCGGCCGCACTGCGGCTGCTGCTCACCCGTCTGGGGTGACCGGGGCGGGAACGCCGCCCTCGCTCCCGGCGTTACGCCAGGAGCGGACGACGTCCCGGCCGGCAGGTCGGCGGGGGTGCATCCGCGTACCGTGGGTGCACGGCGACCAGGGGGTCCCACCTCCTGCGGAGCCGTCGTGCACGACCAGACAGGAGACGGCCATGACGCTGCTGCGCACCCAGCTCGGCGACACACTGCGCGGCCACCGGCTGAGCCAGCGCCGCACCCTGCGCGACGTCTCCGGCGCGGCCCGGGTCAGCCTCGGGTACCTCTCGGAGGTCGAGCGCGGGCAGAAGGAGGCCTCCTCCGAGCTGCTGGCCTCGATCTGCGACGCCCTCGACGTCGGGCTCGCCGACCTGCTCGCCCAGGTGAGCCAGGAGCTGCGGCACGCCGACGGCGACCAGCTGCGCCCGGTCGCCCCCGCCCCGGAGACCCCGGTGGCCGAGCCGGCCCTGGCGCTCGTCGGTGCCGACGCCCCGCGCACCGCCCGCCGTCGCGGCGCCGTCGCGCTGGCTGCCTAACCCACCAGCCGGACGGCGAGGTCCGGGTCGAACTGGCCCGAGACCGTGCCCGCGCCGATCCCGCAGTCGCCGTCGGACTCCCCGGGCGGCTTGATCCACAGCAGGGCCAGCACGTCGTCCCCGAGCCCGGGGTCGGTGGTCGGCGGCGCGCCGACCCGCTGGCCGTCGGGGTTGCACCAGTCCCGGGTGCCGGTGCCGTTGCGGCTGGTGTCCACGACCAGGTCCAGCTGCTGGCCGGTGTCCCTGGCCAGCGCGCGGGCGGTCTCCCGGCCGAAGGCCACCGCGGTGTCGGTGTCGGTGTAGGCCGAGACGCCCAAGGCGATGCCGTCGGCGTCGGCGATGCCGGAGGCCACCAGCCGGTCGGCCAGCTCGTGGGCGTCGATGGACCAGTTCGCGGCCGAGCCGTCCAGGAAGACCTCGGACCGGGGAGCCGAGTCGGCGAGCACCGCGGTGGCGTCGGCCAGCAGGGCCTCGCGCTCGGCGACCTGCTCGTCGTCCAGGCAGTCGAAGTGCACCAGCGAGTCCGGCTCCAGGACGACCACCGCCCGCCGGGTGCCGATGCCCTCGGCGAACGACCGGATCCAGGAGCGGTAGGCCGCGGCGTCCTCGGCACCGCCGGAGGAGTACTGCCCGCAGTCGCGGTCGGGGATCGCGTAGGCGACCACGACCGGGGTCGCGCCGGTGATCGAGGCCTGGTCGACGTAGGCGTCCACCTGGGCGCCGACCTCGGTGGTGGGCTCGGTGAACCAGCGGGCCACCGGCCGGTCGGCCAGCCCGGCGAGGACCGCCGGCGTGCGACCGTCCCCGGGGTGCTCGGCGACCCACTGCACGGCCTGGGCGTCGGGGTTGCCGAACAGCCGCGCGCCGGGGCCCAGCGTGGGGGCGTCGCCACCGGCGAGCTGGCGGAGCTCGAAGGGCGCGGTGTCGGGCCGGGTGAGCACCCAGCCGGTCACGAGCAGGGCGAGGGACAGCACGGCGACGATCACGCGGCGCACCATGGAGTCCTCCTCACCGTGGCGCGACGGTGCCGGCCAGCCCGCTCACGCTAGGTCGCCGTCGGCCCGACGTCGCCACCCCGGCGGGTGACACACCCCGGTCGGGTGGCCGCGACACGACGCACGGCACTGCCGGATGTCCTTGACCCTGTGTGAGCGGGATGGGACACAGTGTGTGTGCATCCGCTCCCGCTGCCCGACCGGTACAGCCCGCGCTCCACCGCCGAAGCGCCCGCGCTCAGCGCGGTCCCGGCGCCGGTGGTCGACGACGTCCCCGCCGGGACGCACGGCACCATCGTGCTGGAGGGCCTGCCGCTGCTGCGCCGTCCCGAGGTGGCGCCGCTGCGCCCGGCCGGACCCGAGCACCAGGCCGGTGCGCACACGCGCTCGGGCAACGCCATGGGCCGCACCCGGCGCGGCCTGCTCGCCGGTGCCGCGGCGGCGTTCGCCGAGCACGGCCTGCGCCGGGCGACCATGCAGCACGTGGCCGCCGCGGCCGGCGTCGCCAAGGCCACCCTCTACAACCACTTCCGCACCAAGGACGACGTCGCCGCCGCCCTGCTGGAGGCCGAGCTGGACCGGCTCACCGCGCTGGCCGCCGCCGGCCCCCGCGGCAGGGCGCTGGTGGGGCTGGCCGAGGAGGTCGCCGACCACGCGGTGCTCCGCCGGCTCGCCGAGACCGAGCCCGAGCTGCTTGCCCGGCTGCTCTGCGCGGTGGACGACGACGCGCTGACCGACCGGTTGGCCGGGGCGTTGCGGCTGGACCGGGGCGGTGCCGGGCTGGTCCTGCGCTGGCTGGTCGGCCTGGCCTGCCGCCCCGGGACCACTCTGGACCGGGCCCGGCAGGCCGACGCCCTGGACCGCGCCCTCTGACCGCTCCCACCCGACCGGGGTCCGTGGGACATTCGTCGGCACCCGCCCCGTCGACCCCGGAGTCCCGCCCATGCGCTACCTGTTCCGGCCGCCGGCCACGGAGGCCGCGGCCCTGCTGCACCTCCCGTGGGGGGAACCGCTGGCCGAGTGGGACCCCGCGCTGCTCCTCGACGTCCCCCAGCGGGGCATCTCGCGGCACGTGGTGCGCTTCGTGGCCACCGAGGGCCGGGTCTACGCGCTGAAGGAGATCGCCGAGCCGCTGGCCCGGCGGGAGTACGCGCTGCTCGGGGAGTTCGAGGCCGAGGGGCTGCCCTCGGTGTCGGTGCTGGGCATCTGCGTGGACCGGCCGGGGGAGCAGGAGGCGATCCTGGTGACCCGGTACCTGGAGTACTCGATGTCCTACCGGCACCTGTTCTCCAGCCCGCGCAGCCAGCACTCGACCTCCCAGCTGCTGGACACCCAGGTCGTGCTGCTGGTGCGGCTGCACCTGGCGGGGGTGTTCTGGGGCGACTGCTCGTTGTCGAACACCCTCTTCCGGCCCGACGGGGACGGCCTGACCGCCTACCTGGTCGACGCCGAGACCGCCGAGCGCCGTCCCGAGCTGTCCTCCCGGATGCGCGAGCACGACGTGGAGCTGGCCCGCGAGCGGGTCGGCGCCGAGCTGATGGACCTGCAGTTCGGCGGGTTGCTGGCCCCGGACATCGACCCGCTCGAGGTGGCCGACGCACTGCCCGAGCGTTACGCCGCGCTGTGGGACGCGGTGACCCGCGAGGAGGTCTTCCGGCTCGACGAGCAGCGCTACCGGGTGGCCGAGCGGCTGCAGTGGATCAACGACCTGGGCTTCGACGCCGGCGAGGTCGAGCTGGTGCACACCCCCGAGGGCGCCCGGCTCCGGGTGCAGACCCGGGTCGCCGAGCCGGGCCAGAACCGCCGCGAGCTGTTACGGCTGACCGGGCTGGAGGTGCAGGAGAACCAGGCCCGCCGGCTGCTCAACGACCTGCGCAGCTACCGGGCGTGGCTGGAGCAGAAGGAGGGACGGCCGGTGCCGGAGTCCGTGGCCGGGCACCGGTGGATCGCCGAGGTCTACCTGCCCGTGGTCGAGGCCATCCCACCGCACCTGGTCGGCCGGCTCGCCCCGGCCCAGGTCTTCCACGAGGTGCTCGAGCACCGCTGGTTCCTCTCCGAGGAGGCCGGCGTCGACGTCGGGACGACGGCGGCGCTGCGCTCCTACCTGGACCACGAGCTCCCCAAGACCCCGGCGGACATGACCACCCCGTCGGTCCTCGCCGCCCCTCCGGTCTGACGCCCCGAGGCCGATCGGCATCGCCCTCCGGGACGGTCGGCGACACCGTCGATGGGGCTCGACCAGGGCGTTCACACCGACCTGGACACGAACTGGCAACGGCCTGGCCTTCGGCTTGACTCACTCTTTGACCTGGGTCACAGTCCCTGGACCGGGTGAAGATCATCCACCAGCCGGACCGTCGCGGCCCCCGGGTCGCTCGACGCCAACGGAGGCGGTTGCAGGGTGTCTGACAGCGTTGTCCACACGGGTCGGGAGCGGCGGAGTGCCGCGTCCGGCCGCAGAGCCCGGCGGGCCCTGGGGGCCACGGCCGCCGCCGTCGTCCTGGCGTCGGGGCTGGCCGCCTGCGGCGGCGGGGGGTCGGGGACCCCCGAGTTGATCTGGTACACCAACCCCGACTCCGGCGGGCAGGCCGAACTCGCCGCCCGGTGCACCGAGGCCGCGGGTGGGGCCTACACGATCACCACGTCGGTGCTCCCGCGGGAGTCCTCGGCGCAGCGCGAGCAGCTGGTCCGCCGGTTGGCGGCCAACGACGCGTCGATCGACATCATGAGCCTGGACCCGCCGTTCATCCCCGAGTTCGCCCAGGCCGGCTTCCTGGCCCCGGTGCCCGAGGACGTCGCCGAGCGGGTGACCACCGACGTGGTGGCCAGCGCGATCGAGGGGTCCACCTGGGACGGCGAGCTCGTCACCGTGCCGTGGTGGGCCAACACCCAGCTGCTCTGGTACCGCACCTCGGTCGCCGAGGCCGCCGGGCTGGACATGACCCAGCCGGTCACCTGGGACCAGATCATCACCGCCGCTCAGGACCAGGACCGCCTGATCGGCGTCCAGGGCATCCGCGCGGAGGCGCTGACCGTGTGGTTCAACGCCCTCATCGAGAGCGCCGGCGGCTCGATCATCGCGGAGAACTCCACCGACCCCGAGCAGATCCAGCTCGGCCTGACCTCCGACGCCGGGGTCCGCGCGACCGAGGTCATGCGGGACATCTCGAACTCCGGTCAGGTGGGCCCCGCGCTCTCCACGGCCAACGAGGACTCCACCGCCACCGGCTTCGAGTCCGACCAGGCCGGCTTCATGGTCAACTACCCGTTCGTCTACGCCCGGGCACTGGCCGCCGTCGAGGGCGGCACGCTGGACCAGTCCGCGGTGGACGACTACGGCTGGGCGGTCTACCCCCAGGTCGACGAGGGGACCGACGCCGCCCCGCCCTACGGCGGGATCAACCTGGGCGTGGGTGCCTACAGCGAGCACACCGACCTGGCCTACGAGGCGACCGAGTGCATCACCTCGACGGAGAACCAGGCCTTCTACTTCGTCAACGACGGCAACCCGGCGTCGGACACCGCGGTCTACGACGACCCGGCCGTGCTCGAGGACTTCCCGATGGCGCCGACCATCCTGCAGTCGCTGGAGCAGGCAGCTCCCCGCCCGCAGACCCCGTACTACAGCGAGGTCTCCGGCGGCCTGCAGCGCGAGTACCACCCGACGGCCTCCGTCGACCCCTCCAGCACGCCGCAGGCGGCGACGGAGCTCATCGAAGCGGTCCTGCGTAAGGAGCAGCTGCTGTGACCACGACCCAGGCGCCCACCGGGGCGCGCACCGGGGCCTCCGCCCCGGCGCCGGTGAAGAAGCAGGTCAGCGACCGGGCGAAGGCCGAGCGCAAGCTCGGCTGGATGCTGGCGGGGCCGGCGATGGCGGTGATGCTGCTGGTCACCGCCTACCCGATCGCCCAGGCCGTCTACGACTCGCTCTTCGACTACCGGCTCACCGACCCGGAGAACCGCTCCTTCACCGGGCTGAGCAACTACGTGGTGGTGCTCACCGACCAGCTGTGGTGGCAGTCGGTGGGGGTGACCCTGCTGATCACGCTGATCACCGTGGCCGTCGAGCTGGTCCTCGGCTTCGCCCTGGCGATGGTGATGAACAAGGCGCTGAAGGCCATCCGGCCGTTCCTGCGGGCGGTCATCCTCATCCCCTACGCGGTCATCACCGTGGTGTCCGCGTTCGCCTGGCAGTTCGCCTTCGACATCAACACCGGGTTCGTCAACAGCTGGTTCGCCTGGCTCCCCGGGGTCAGCGCCGAGACCGACTGGTTCGGTGACTTCGGGACGTCGCTGTTCGTCATCTGCCTGGCCGAGATCTGGAAGACCACGCCCTTCATCTCGCTGCTCCTGCTGGCCGGTCTCGCCCAGGTGCCCGAGGTCCTCCAGGAGGCCGCGCAGGTCGACGGCGCCACCTGGTGGCAGCGGATGCGTCGGGTGACCATCCCGAACATGAAGGCCGCGATCATGGTCGCGCTGCTCTTCCGCACCCTGGACGCCTTCCGCGTCTTCGACTCCATCTTCGTGATGACGGCGGGGGCCAACGGCACCGAGACGGTGTCCTTCCTCGCCTACCGGCAGACGATCTCCCGGCTGGAGATCGGTCTCGGGTCGGCGGTCTCGGTCCTGTTGTTCCTCGCGGTCGTCCTGATCGCGTTCATCTTCATCAAGGGGTTCAAGGTGGACCTGTCCCAGGCGAGGGGTGACGGCTGATGTCGACCAAGGAGAAGACCTGGTGGTACGTCGCCGGCATCGCGATCGCGCTGTACGCGCTCTTTCCGATCGCCTGGATCGTGTCCCTGTCGTTCAAGGCGCCGAGTGACCTGGCCAACGGGTCGTTCCTGCCCACGGCGTTCTCGGGGGAGAACTACGCGCTGATCCTCAACGGCGACGCCAGCAGCCTGTTCCTGCCGGCGCTGCGCAACAGCTTCGGCATCTGCCTGATTGCCACGTTCATCAGCGTGTTCCTGTCGATGTTCGCCGCCTACGCGATCGCCCGGCTGGACTTCCCCGGCAAGAAGCTGATCCTCGGCACCGCGCTCGGGGTGGCGATCTTCCCGGTGATCTCGATCGTCACGCCGCTGTTCAACCTGTGGCGCCAGATCGGGCTCTACGACACCTGGCCCGGGCTGATCATCCCGTACCTGTCGCTGACCCTGCCGCTGTCGATCTGGACCATGTCGGCGTTCTTCCGCGAGATCCCGTGGGAGATGGAGCAGGCCGCGCAGGTCGACGGCGCGACCACCTGGCAGGCCTTCCGCAAGGTGATCGTCCCGCTGGCCGCCCCCGGTGTCTTCACCACGGCGATCATCGCGTTCTTCATCGCCTGGAACGACTTCGTCTACGGCATCTCGCTCACCTCGACCGGCGCCTCCCGCCCGGTCCCGGCAGCGCTGGGCCTGTTCTCCGGTGCCTCGCAGTTCGAGGACCCCACCGGCGCGATCGCCGCAGCAGCGGTCATCGTGACCATCCCCGTCGTGATCCTGGTGCTGGTCTTCCAGCGTCGGATCGTCGCCGGTCTCACCAACGGCGCCGTCAAGGGCTGACCGGCCCGTCCCCTCAGCCCGACCACCACACTCCCAGGAGTCCACGATGGCCTCGATCGAGATGCGCAACATCGTCAAGAAGTACGGCGACGGGTTCCCCGCCGTGAACGACATCAGCCTGGACATCGCCGACGGCGAGTTCATGATCCTGGTCGGCCCGTCCGGCTGCGGGAAGTCCACCCTGCTGCGGATGATCGTCGGCCTGGAGGACATCACCTCCGGCGACATGGTCATCGGCGGGGAGCGGGTCAACGACAAGGCCCCCCGCGACCGCAACCTGTCGATGGTCTTCCAGAACTACGCGCTCTACCCGCACATGAGCGTCTACGAGAACATCGCCTTCCCGCTGCGGCTGGCCAAGACCCCCGACGACAAGGTGGACCGCCTGGTCAAGGAGGCCGCCGACGTCCTGGAGCTGCACGAGCACCTCGAGCGCAAGCCGGCCAACCTCTCCGGTGGCCAGCGCCAGCGGGTGGCCATGGGCCGGGCCATCGTCCGGCAGGCCGAGGCGTTCCTCTTCGACGAGCCGCTGTCGAACCTGGACGCCAAGCTGCGCGGCCAGATGCGCACCGAGATCGCCCGGCTGCAGCGCCGGCTGGGCATCACCACGGTCTACGTCACCCACGACCAGACCGAGGCGATGACCCTCGGCGACCGGGTGTGCGTGCTGCGCAAGGGCTCCATCCAGCAGGTGGCCTCCCCCCGGGAGCTCTACGAGCAGCCGGTCAACCTGTTCGTGGCCGGGTTCATCGGGTCCCCGCCGATGAACTTCCTGCCCGCGACCGTGGAGGGCAGCACGCTGCAGACGCCCTTCGGGCCGATCGAGCTCGACGAGCGCCGGGCCGCCGCGGTCGCCGGCCGCGATCTCCTGCTGGTGGGCATCCGGCCGGAGTACTTCGAGGACGCGTCCCTGGTCGACGACGCCAAGAAGCCGCTGGGCTCGACCTTCACCGCCCGGGTCGACGTCACCGAGTGGCTGGGGGACCAGCAGTACGCCTACATCCCCTACGAGGCGCCGGAGAAGATCCGCACCCACCTGCAGGAGCTCTCCCGCGAGCTGGACAGCGAGGAGCTGCGCACCCAGGCGATCGTGTCCATCGACTCGACCAGCCGCATCCGCGAGGGCCGGGACGCCGAGTTCTGGCTGGACAGCCGCAAGGTGCACGTCTTCGACCCCGAGTCCGGGGAGAACCTCACCCGGGACGCCGAGGCCGGTGCGGCACTGACCCAGATGGCCAACGAGGACCGCGAGGAGCAGGTGGCCGAGGCCGCCGGCGGACTCACCGGGGAGCGCTCCAGCGGCGCTGCCTGACCAGACACACCCGACGAGGGCCCCGGACCGTGGTGGTCCGGGGCCCTCGTGGTGTCCGGGGATCACCCCCGGGCGGCAGCCAGCTCGTCGCGGGTGGGCGGGTCCGCGCCCACCCGGGTGCAGCACAGCGCAGCGACCAGAGACGCGTCGGCGACCACCCGGGCGAGCAGGTCGTCGGCCACCCCGTCCAGCGCCGCCCGGGTGGTGACACCGGCGTCCAGCAGGCCGGTGAGGAACCCGGCGGCGAGGGAGTCCCCCGCGCCGACGGTGTCGGCGACGGTGACCGTGGGCGGGGTGTGCCGCAGCAGGGGCCGGCCCGTGCGGGCGACCCGCAGCGGGGCGCCACCGTCGGTGAGCAGCAGGACCCCGGGGCCGGCGTCGGCCCACCGCTGCGCGGCCTCGTCCAGGTCGGTGGTGTCGGGTTCGAGCCAGGCGAGGTCCTCGGCACTGACCTTGACCACGTCGGCGACGGCCAGCAGCCGGGACAGCCGGGCGCGGACGTCGGCAGCGGTGTTGCCGAACCCCTCGGCCAGCGCGGCCCGGATGTTGGGGTCGACGCTGACCAGGGCCGACCCGTCGGCGTGCAGCCGCTCGGCGAGGCCGGCGATCGCCTCGCACCCCGGCGCCGTCCAGGAGGAGATCGACCCGACGTGCAGGGCCTGGCTCCCCTGGGGCCAGGCCACGTCGAGCTCGTCGTCGGTCCACTGCCAGTCCGCGGCGCCCAGCACGTGGAACCCGTAGTCGGCCGACCCGTCCGGGGCCAGGCCGACCACGGCCAGGCTGACCGGGTCGCCGGAGTCCACCGACCCCGACAGGTCCACCCCGGACAGCTCGGCGTGCCGGCGCAGGTTGCCCGCCAGCGGGCCGGTGCCGAACCGGGCCAGCAGGTGCACCGGGTGCCCGAGCCGGCCGGCGGCGACCGCGACGTTGAGCGCGTTGCCCCCCGGGCGGGCGACGAACCGGGGGGCCGTGCCCTCGGGTCCGGCGTCGGCCGTGGGGTCGGGGATGAGGTCGACGACCAGCTCGCCGAGGACGGTCAGCACGCCCGCGACCCTAGCGGCGGCGGCCCCGCGGGGTGCCGTGTTGCCGCACGGGGGTGGTGTGCTGGGACGATGGGGGACGACGTCGTCGCCCGCGGCGTGTGTCGTCCGCTCCGGACGGCGCGCACCGGACCAGGAGGAACCATGCCCAACCCGTTCGTGAAGCTGTGGAAGTACCTGACGGCGTCGGCCAACGCGCAGATCGACGAGCGCGCCGACCCCAAGATCCAGATCGCCCAGGCCATCGAGGGCGAGCAGAACCGGCACCAGTCGCTGGCCAACCAGGCCGCCGCGGTGCTGGGCAACCAGCGCCAGCTGGAGATGCGCCTGAACCGCCAGCTCGGTGAGGTCGAGCAGCTGCAGGGCTCGGCCCAGCAGGCCCTCGCGCTGGCCGACCAGACCCGCGCCAAGGGCGACGAGGCCAAGGCCGCCGAGTACGAGAACGCCGCCCAGGCCTTCGCCACCCAGCTGGTCGCCGCCGAGCAGGGCGTCGAGGACCTCAAGCGCAGCCACGACGAGGCCCTGCAGGCCGCCGAGCAGGCCAAGGGCGCCGTCGAGCAGTCCCGCATGCGGTTGCAGACCATCCTGGCCGAGCGCACCAAGCTGCTCTCCCAGCTCGAGCAGGCCAAGATGCAGGAGCAGGTGTCGGCCTCGATCAAGAGCGTCAACGAGCTGTCGGCGCCGGGCAACACGCCCAACCTGGGCGAGGTCCGCGACAAGATCGAGCGCCGCTACGCCAACGCGCTCGGCCAGGCCGAGCTGGCCCAGAACTCCGTCGAGGGCCGCATGCTCGAGGTGCAGAAGGCGACCCTGGACGTCGCCGGCGCCTCGCGGCTGCAGCAGATCCGCTCCGGCATGGCCGGCGGGCAGGGTGGCCAGCAGGCCGTCACCGGGGGCACCCAGCCCGCCGGCGCGATCGAGCAGGGCACCCCGCAGGCCCAGCCGACCGAGCAGCCCGCCGCCCAGCCGGTGCAGCGCCCCGAGACCCACGGCGCCTGAGCTGAGCAGCTCCTCCGCCGGGGGAGACCCCACACCGACCGCCGGTCCCGCCGCTCGCACGCGGCAGGGCCGGCGGTCGGCGCGTGTGCGGCTGGCGGTCCTCTCGGTCCTCTACCGGCTCCTCGGGCTCGCCGCCTGCGTCGTCCTGACGCTGCAGGTGGGTGTGCAGGACGGCGTCGAGGGCGGTGAGGTGTTCTGGGGGGTCTGCTCCCTGGTGTTCCTCGCCGTCGTCGTCGCCGGGGTGCTGCGGGTGCACCGGCTCCGCCACCCGCCGCTGCTGCGGCCCTCGTCCGCGCCGTTGCCGCCGGAGACCAGCCGGGCCGCCGACACCGTGCGTCGGCTGCGCACCCGGGACGTCGAGCTGGCCGGCCACGCCGGCCGGCTGGGTCGCGACATCGACGTCGACTGGGTCGGGGTGGCCGCCTCGGTGGAGGTGCTCCACCGGCTGGCCGACGGCGTCGTGGCGGTCGAGGCGACCGGTGACCCGGAGCAGACCGGGCCCACCGTGGACCGGCTGGTCGCCCGGCTGCACGACGGCGTCACCGCGCACGACCGGCTCACCCGGGCCGCCGCCGAGGCCGTCGCCGGCGACCCGGCTGCCCGGCGTCGGCTGCCGGCCGCCGCCGAGCAGCTGGCCGGCACCACCCGTGGGCTGGCCCGGACCGTCTAGTAGCGCGCCCGGCGGGGCTCGGTGCCCGGCTGGCCGGTGCGGGCCCGCGGGACCGGGGCCGGGGTCGCCTGGCAGCGGGGGCACCACCAGGTGACCCGCTCCTGCAGGTCCGGGCCCTGGTCCCCGAGCAGGATCGTCGTGCGGCAGCGCCGGCAGGGGCGGCCCTTGCGGCCGGCCACCCAGTGGTCCTGGCCCCGCCGGGTGTCGCCGGTGGTGCTCTGCTCGGGCCGGTCGCGGTTGGCCAGCATGAGCGAGCGCCCGCGCTCCACCAGCCCGGGCAGGTCGGGGACGTCGGCCACCCGCGCCCAGGGGTTCACCCCGCACAGGAAGAGCGTCTCGACCTTGTAGAGGTTGCCCAGCCCGGCGAGGTTGCGCTGGTCGAGGATCGCGACGCCGATCTGCTCGTCGGGCTGTGCCCGCAACCGGCGCAGCGCCTCCTCGAGGTCCCAGTCCGGGCCGAGCACGTCGGGCCCGAGATGGCCGACGACCGAGGCCTCGTCGCTGGTGCGCACCATCGCCATGTCGTGCAGCCGGTAGCCCACGCACTCCCACTCGGGGGTGGTGAAGACCGCCCGGATGCTGAACGCCGGCCCACCCCGCCACCGGGCGCCCGGCCGGTAGACGTGCCAGCTGCCGTCCATCCGGTAGTGCGTGCGCAGCGTCCGGCCGTCGGCGAAGCGGATGAGCATGTGCTTGCCGCGCGGCACCACCTCGGTGACCGTGGCCCCGGCCAGGTCGATCTCGGCCAGCTGCGGCACCCGCAGCTCGCCCCGGACGAGCGTGGCCCCGTGCAGGGCGGCGTCCATCCGCTTCGCCGCCAGCCAGACGGTGTCTCCTTCGGGCACGCCGTCCATGATCGCGGTTGCGGACGCTGTGAGCCCCCTGACACCGGGGAAGGAGACGAGGTCTCTCAACGCTGAGACATCTCGTGCGCACACGATTCCAGGGCAACGCGGTGGCCGGGCTCCCCGAGCCGGTGACCGTGACGGCTGCCCGCACCGTCCGCCCCGACCGCCGGGAGGCGTTCGAGGCCTGGGCGAGCGACGTGCAGGAACTGGCGGCCACGTTCCCGGGGTTCCTGGGCTCCTCCACCCTGCGGCCCGGTGACGCGGGCGACGAGTACCACCTGGTCTACCGGTTCGCCGATGCCGCCTCGCTCGCCGGCTGGGAGGAGTCCCCGGAGCGGGCCGCCCAGCTGCAGCGGGTGCACGACCTCGTGGTGGACGAGCAGTTCGCCCGGGTCGAGGGCCTGCACGGCTTCTTCGCCCGGCCCCCGCAGCCCGCACCGGCCTGGAAGCTGGTGCTGCTGACCGTGCTCGGGGTCTTCCTGCTGACGTCGACCTTCCACCTGCTGGTCCAGCCCCTGGTGGCGGACTGGCCCTGGCCGCTCCGGCTGCTGATCTCGGCGGTCATCGTGGTCACCGGACTGCGCTTCGTCGTCATGCCGGCGCTCACCCGGGTCACGGCGGGCTGGCTGCGACCCAGCTGACGGCGTCCGGTCGGCTGGGGGAGGCTGGAGACGTGCCCCGCCGCCGTCCGCCCGCTCCGGACACCCACCCGGTCACCGTCACCGCGGCGCGCCAGGTGCGCCCGGAGCAAGTCCAGGAGTTCGAGGCCTGGGCCGCGGAGATCATGGCCCTGGCCGCCACGTTCCCCGGCCACCTGGGCTCGACGCTGCTGCGGCCGGGGCCGGGCAGCTCGGAGTACCACCTGGTCTACCGGTTCCACGACCGCGAGGCGCTCGCCGGTTGGGAGCGCTCGCCGCAGCGGCACGAGGCGCTGGGGCGGGCCGGGGCCATGGTGGACCGGTCGCGCTACAGCAGGGTGAGCGGCCTGGAGAGCTTCTTCACCGCCCCCGACCGGGCCGACGGTCCCTCCCGGCTGCGGCTGACGCTGCTGACGGTCGCCGTGGTGTTCGCGCTGCAGCTGGTGGTGCAGGCCGTGGTCGCCCCGCTGGTGGCGCACTGGCCGTTGGTGCTGCGGGCGCTGTTCTACGCCGTCGTGCTGGTGCTGGCCCTGGGGTACGTGTGCATGCCGTTCCTCACCCGGCGGCTGGCCCGCTGGTTGCGGCCCCGCGGCCGGTGAGTCGACGAGTCGACATGCCGACTCGTCGGCTCAGCCGCGCAGCCGCAGCCCGCGGGGGGTGGCGGAGAACCCGGCGGCCTGCAGGGCCGCCGACAGCGGGGTCGGCTCGTGCACCGAGGCGCCGTCGGCCTTCTGCACGACCATGCGGCCCAGCGCCCCGGCCGCGGCGGCGTTGGACAGCGCCGTGGCCGCCTCCTTGAGGGCCACCTCGTCCTCGGTCCACGACAGCAGCGTCTTCCCGCCGCGCTCGACGTAGAGCACCAGCTCACCGTCGACCAGGACCACCAGCGCGCCGGCCTTGCGACCCGCCCGGTGACCGGTCTGGCCGCGCTTCTTCCCGGCCGGAGCGCCCTCGCCGAGGTCGACGGCCTCGTCGGCACCGTCACCGGAGGGTGCCTCGCCCGGGGCGCCTCCCACGGTCCGCTCGGGCCAGGGCAGCGCCGCGCCGTAGACGTTGGCCGGGTCGGTGGCGGCGAGCACCACCGCCGGGGTGGGGGTGCGGTCGGGGGTGGCGAAGCTGCGCAGCCGGTCGATCGAGCCCGGGGTGCCGAACTGCGCGGCCCCGAGCGTCTCCACGAAGTACCCGCGGCGGGCACGGCCGTTCTCCTCGTAGGCCCGCAGGATCGGGTAGACCGCGCTGAAGCCGCCGAGCACCTGCTCGGCCATCACCGCGCCGCGGGTGAGCACGCCGTGCCGTTCCAGCAGCGACTCGGTGCGGGCGTTGTTGCGCTTGGTGGAGTTGGTCTCCAGGTCGGGCAGCCGGGACCAGCGGCCGGCCACCATCGGCGGCCCGCTGCGGGTGGGCATGGCCGGGCGACCGACGCGGGTGCGGCCGTACCGGGTGCGGTCCAGCCGCGGTCGTGGGGGAGCGGCCGCCTTCTTGTGCGCACCGCCCCCGGCGAGGCGGGCCCGCAGCGGGGCCAGCGTGTCGTTGGTCAGCCCGCCGGACCACACCAGGTCCCACACGACCTCGGCGAAGGCCTGGTCGTCGGTGGCGCCCACCCGGTCGGCGAGCCCGCGGAAGAACAGCGCCTGGCCACCGGCGAGCTCCTCCAGCACCTGCCAGCCCACCCCGCCCTCGTCCTGGGCGCCCAGCGGGGGCTCGGGCAGCAACAGCGACGCGAGGTCGGCCGGCACCAGGGTGATCCAGCCGTCCCCGGCGGCCAACCCGCCCGCACCGGCCCAGAGGACCTCTCCGGCGCTGGTCAGCTCGTCGAGCATCCCCGGCTGGTAGCCCTGCACCCGCGAGGGCAACACCAGGGACTCCAGCGCCGAGGCGGGCACCAGGGCCCCGGCGAGCTGCTCGACCACCGCCAGCACGCCGTCCACCCCGCGCATCCGGCTGCCGACCGACTGCCAGGACGGGGTGTACCGGGCCAGCGTCTCGATCGGGACCGGCTCGACCTCCTGGCGCAGCTTGGCCAGGCTGCGGCGGCGGATCGAGCGCAGCACCTCGGCGTCGCACCACTCCTGGCCGACCCCGCCGGGCCGGAACTCACCGGTCACCACCCGGCCGGTGCCGACCAGCCGCTGGATGGTCGTGGTCACCACGGCCACACCCAGCCCGAGCCGGTCGGCCACCTCGCCGGGGACGAAGGGCCCGTGGGTGCGGGCGTAGCGACCCACGAGGTCGCCCAGCGGGTCGGCCACCGGCTCGGTGAACACCTCGGGCACCCCGACCGGGAGGGCGGTGCCCAGGGCATCGCGGAACCGCCCGGCGTCCTCGATCGCGATGAACCGGTCGGCCCCGGCGATCCGGACCCGCAGCGCCCGGCGGGAGGCGACCAGCTCGTCCAGCCACTCTTGGGAGACCCCGCGCGGGGCTGCCTCGGCGGCACTCAGGTCCCCGACCACGCGCAGCAGGTCCGCCGCGGTGTCCACGTCGCGGGGGTGCCGGTCGGTGGGCAGCCGCTGCAGCTCGGCCTCGATCTCGGTGAGCGCATCGCCGTCGAGCAGCTCGCGCAGCTCGGAGCGGCCGAGCAGCTCGGCCAGCAGCCCGGTGTCCAGCGCCAGGGCCTGGGCCCGGCGCTCGGCCAGCGGGGCGTCGCCCTCGTAGATGAACTGACCGACGTAGCCGAAGAGCAGGGACTGGGCGAACGGCGACGCGGACTGGGTCTGCACGTCGGCCATCCGCACCCGCCGGGAACGGACGTCGCTCATCAGCTCGACCAGTCCCGGCACGTCGTAGACGTCCTGCAGCACCTCCCGGACCGCCTCGAGGGTGATCGGGAAGGAGGAGAACTCGCTCGCCACACTGAGCAGCTGGGCCGCGCGCTGGCGCTGCTGCCACAGCGGGGTGCGCCGCCGGGGGTCCCGTCGGGGGAGCAGCAGGGCGCGCGCCGCACACTCCCGGAAGCGGCTGGCGAACAGCGCGGAGTTGCCGACCTCCTCGGTGACCTCTCGCTCCACGTCGTCGGGGTCGAGCAGGACCAGGTCGGCCTCGGGTGGCTCCCCGGTCGTGTCGGGCAGCCGCAGCACGATGCCGTCGTCGGCGTGCATGGAGGCGACGTCCACGCCGTACTTCTCCCGCAGCCGGGCGGCCAGCACCAGCGCCCAGGGGGCGTTGACCTGCGCGCCGAACGGGGAGTGCACGACGATCCGCCAGTCACCCAGCTCGTCCCGGAACCGCTCGACCAGCAGCGTGCGGTCGTCGGGCAGGTGCCCGGTGGCCGCCTTCTGCTCGGTCAGGTAGGCCTGCAGGTTCGCCGCACCCCAGTCGTCGAGCCCGGCCGCCTTGGCCCGTGCCAGGCCCGCGGCCGGGGTGGCGCCGCCGACCTCGCGGAGGAAGGCACCCAGCGCCCGGCCCAGCTCCAGCGGGCGGCCCAGCGTGTCCCCGTGCCAGAACGGCATCTTCCCGGGCTGCCCGGGAGCCGGGGTGACCAGCACCCGGTCGTGGGTGATCTCCTCGATCCGCCAGGAGGAGGAACCGAGCAGGAAGACGTCGCCCACCCGGGACTCGTAGACCATCTCCTCGTCGAGCTCGCCGACCCGTCGCCCGCCGGTCTCCCCGCCGCCGGAGACGATGAAGACCCCGAACAGACCGCGGTCGGGGATGGTGCCGCCACTGGTCACGGCCAGCCGCTGGGCGCCCTGGCGCGCGGTGAGGGTGTCGGTGATCCGGTCCCAGGTCAGCCGCGGGCGCAGCTCGGCGAAGGCGTCGGAGGGATAGCGCCCGGCCAGCATGTCCAGCACGGCGTGCAGCGCCGAGTCCGGCAGCGAGGCGAAGGCCGCCGACCGGCGCAGCACCCCGGCCAGCTCGTCGACGGTGACCCCGCCGCCGGCCTCCGGGGGCACCGCGACGATGGCCACGATCTGCTGGGCGAGCACGTCGAGGGGGTTGCGCAGGTAGCGGATCGACTCGATCTCACCGGACTTCATCCGCTCGGCGACCACCGCCGACTGCACCAGGTCGCCGCGGAACTTCGGGAAGAGCACCCCGCGGCTGACCGCGCCCACCTGGTGCCCGGCCCGGCCGACCCGCTGCAGCCCGGCGGCGACGTTGGGTGGGGACTCGACCTGGATGACCAGGTCGACCGCGCCCATGTCGATGCCCAGCTCGAGGGAGGAGGTGGCGACCACGGCCGGCAGCTGGCCGGACTTCAGCGCCTCCTCGACCACGGCCCGCTGCTCGCGGGAGACCGACCCGTGGTGCGCAGAGGCGACCGGCTTGGCGTCCGCCGGGAGGCCCCCGCCGGCGCCGGCCTGGGCCATCAGCTGGGCGGCGTCGGCCCCGGCGGGCACGGTGTCGCCGGTGGCGCGCTCGTAGGCCAGCTCGTTCAGCCGGCTGGTGAGCCGCTCGGCCAACCGACGGGAGTTGGCGAACACGATGGTGGAGCGGTGCTCCTCGATGAGGTCCAGCACCCGTTCCTCGACCGCCGGCCAGATCGACGTCCGTGGCTGCGAACCGGCGGCCGAGCCGTCCATCTCCCCGGTCGGCTGACCGAGCTGGCTCATGTCCTCCACCGGGACGACGACCGACAGGTCCCACTTCTTGGTCGACGGCGGCGCGACGACCTGCACCGGCCGGCCTCCGGCCAGGAACGTGGAGACCTCGTCGATGGGGCGCACGGTGGCCGACAGCCCGATCCGCTGCGCGGGCTTGTCGAGGATCGTGTCCAGCCGGTCGAGCGTGACGGCCATGTGGGCGCCGCGCTTGCTGCCGCAGACCGCGTGCACCTCGTCGATGATCACCGTCTCGACCCCGCGCAGCGCCTCCCGCGCCTGGCTGGTCATCAGCAGGAACAGCGACTCCGGGGTGGTGATGAGGATGTCGGTGGGCCGCCGGGCGAAGGCCCGGCGCTCGTCGGCCGGGGTGTCCCCGGACCGGATGCCCACGCTGATCTCCGGGCGGGGGAGCCCCAGCCGGGCCGCGGCCTGGCCGATGCCGGTCAGCGGCGCCCGCAGGTTGCGCTCGACGTCGACGGCCAGTGCCTTCAGCGGGGACACGTAGAGCACCCGGCACCGGGACTTCTCGTCCGCCGGGGCGGTGGTGGCCAGCCGGTCCAGCGACCACAGGAACGCCGCCAGGGTCTTCCCCGAGCCGGTGGGGGCGACCACCAGGGCGTGCTCGCCGCTGCTGATCGCCGTCCAGGCGCCCTCCTGGGCCGTCGTCGGACGGTCGAACGCGCCGGTGAACCAGGCCCGGGTGGGCTCGGAGAACCGGTCGAGGGCGGACGGGGCGGTGGGCACGTCCCCAGTGTCCACAGGGGTACGACAGTTCGCCCCCGGCGACGGCCGCCGTCCGGCACCTGGAAACAGTCAGCGCTGTCGGTCACACTCGCCGCATGCGCTCCCACCTGTACGAGGCCGACCACGACGCCTTCCGGGACACCGCCCGGACGTTCCTGGAGAAGAACGTCGCGCCGTTCCACGGCCAGTGGGAGCGCGAGGGCATCGTGCCGCGCGAGGTGTGGACCGCCGGGGGCGCGCAGGGCCTGCTCGGGATGGACCTCCCGGAGGAGCACGGCGGCGGCGGGGTGCGCGACTTCCGGTACAACACCGTGCTCGGCGAGGAGCTGATGCGCATCGGTGCCTCCGGTGTCGGCTTCACCCTGCACAACGACGTCACCGGGCCCTACCTGCGCGACCTGGCGACCCCCGAGCAGCAGGAGCGCTGGCTGCCGCGGTTCTGCAGCGGCGAGCTGGTCAGCGCGATCGCGATGACCGAGCCGGGCACCGGCAGCGACCTGCAGGGCATCACCACGACCGGACGCAAGGACGGCGACGGGTGGGTGCTGAACGGGTCCAAGACGTTCATCACCAACGGGATCAACGCCGACCTGGTGATCGTCGTCGCCCGCACCGACCCCGACGCCCCGGCCTCCAAGGGCATCAGCCTGCTCGTCGTCGAGCGGGACATGCCCGGCTTCGCCCGGGGTCGCAACCTGGACAAGGTGGGTCTCAAGGCCCAGGACACCGCGGAGCTGTTCTTCACCGACGTCCGGGTGCCGGCGGAGAACCTGCTGGGCACCGAGAACCGGGGCTTCCTGCACCTGATGGAGAACCTGCCCCAGGAGCGCCTCTCGATCGCCGCCGGCGCGGTCGCGGCGGTGGAGACCGTGCTGGCCCAGACGGTGGAGTACGTGACCGGTCGGACGGCGTTCGGCAGGCCCGTCGGCAGCTTCCAGAACAGCCGTTTCGTCCTGGCCGAGCTGCAGACCGAGGCCACCATCGCCCGGGCCTTCGTCGACGAGTGCGTGCGCCAGCTCAACGCCGGGGAGCTCACCGCCACCGACGCCGCGATGGCCAAGTGGTGGACCACCGAGCTGCAGAACAAGACGGCCGACCGGTGCCTGCAGCTGCACGGCGGCTACGGCTACATGGACGAGTACCCGGTGTCCAAGGCCTGGCGGGACGCCCGCGTGCAGTCCATCTACGGCGGCACCAACGAGATCATGAAGGAGATCATCGGGCGGTCCATGGGGTTGTGAGGCCCCCCGCGCGGGGATGCACCCCGGCATGGACGCGATCGAGGAGTGGACGCAGGCCCAGGCGCGAGTCGTCGGGCTGGTCCGGGGGCTCGGCACCGGGCAGGCGGGCACCGCCGTCCCGGCGTGCCCGGACTGGACCGTGCGGGACCTGGTGTCCCACGTCGTCGGGGCCAACGTCGACGTGCTCGTCGGACAGGAGCCCGACGAGCACGACCCGGCCTGGACCCAGTCGCACGTGGACCGTCGCGCCGGCCGGGGGATCGGCGCCCTGCTGGCCGAGTGGGAGCCGCTGACCGGGCCGATGCGCGCCTGGATAGGCGAGCACGGCACCCGCCCGGTGAACGACGTCGTCGTCCACGAGCAGGACCTGCGGGGCGCGCTGGGCGTGCCCGGCGCCCGGGACACCCCGGCGCTGGCCGCCCTGCGCGAGCGCTTCGCCGGACGGGTGGCCGCGGCCGTGGACGACGCCGGGTTGCCGCCCCTGGCACTGGTCGGGGAGACCTGGCGCACCGGGCCCGCCGACGCCGCCGTGGTCGTCTCGGCCTCGGACTTCGACCTGGCGCGGGCCGTGCTGTCCCGCCGGTCGGCCGGTCAGCTGCGGTCCTGGACCACCCGCGGGGACGTCGACCCGTACCTGTCGTGCTTCGCCGTCCTGGGCCCGTTGCCCGAG
The DNA here is from genome assembly GCF_001424455.1 of Geodermatophilus sp. Leaf369. Lineage (NCBI taxonomy): Bacteria > Bacillati > Actinomycetota > Actinomycetes > Geodermatophilales > Geodermatophilaceae > Geodermatophilus > Geodermatophilus sp. Leaf369. The sequence continues at coordinate 34,331 of NZ_LMQA01000007.1, forward strand.
GACGACCTCGTGGAGTGAGTCAGCGCCGCCGGATCATCACGACCAGCGAGACGAGCAGCAGACTCGCGGCGACGACCTGCAGGACGGTGTCCCAGGTGCCCGACCCGGTGCTGGGGAACATCCGGCCAGGCTAGGTGACGGCGGGGCGTGGGTACCGTGAGCCCGTGCGACTGCAGGAGTTCTGGGCCCGGATGCGTGAGCACTTCGGTGACCTGCGGGCCGAGAGCATCGCCCGGGACCACGTCTTCACCACCCTGGGCGGGCGGTCCGCGGTGGCGGCCATCGACGGCGGCGTCCCGGTGCGCACGGTCTGGCTGACCGTGTGCGAGGAGTACGACGTCCCGGCGTCGGTGCGCTGACCGTCGCCGGGACGTCGGGGACTCAGCCGGCCAGGACGGCGCGCACGTGCTCGGCCAGGGTGCGGGTGGGTCGACCGGTCAGGCCGGAGATGCCCGAGCCGCCGGTGTCGAGCTCCCCGGCGGCGATGCCGGTGTCGATCGCCGCGACGAAGCCCGCGGTGCCCTCGTCCAGGCCCACGCTGCGCAGCAGCTGCACGTGGTCCTCGGTGGACAGGTCGATGAAGGCGACCTCACGACCGGTCTGCCGGCCGACCTCTGCGGCAAGGTCGGACAGGGAGAACGGGGTGTCCCCGTCGAGCTCGACGGTGGCCGGCTGCACGTCGGGGTCGGTGAGGACGGCGACGGCGGCGGCGGCGAAGTCCGCCCGCGCCGCGGGCCAGGCCCGGCCGCCGTGGTCGCTGCCGGCGAGCTGCCCGGTGGCGGCCGCCTGGCCGATCTGGGCGTCGTAGTTCTCCCAGTACCAGTTGTTGCGGAGCACCACGGCGGGGATGCCCGCCTGTGCGATCAGCCCCTCGGTCGCCTTGTGCTCCGGGGCCAGCACGAGCGTGCTGGTCAGCGCCTTCGGGGCCGACGTGTAGACGAGCAGGTCGACACCGGCGGCCTGCGCGGCCTCGACGACGGCGGTGTGCTGGGCGACCCGCTGCCCCACCTCGCTGCCGGAGACCAGGAGGAGCCGGTCGACCCCGGACAGCGCGGCGTCCAGGGAGGCCCGGTCGGTGTAGTCGGCCACCCGCACGGTGACACCGCGGGCAGCAAGGTCTGCGGCCCGGCCGGCGTCCCGGACGAGAGCGGTGACCTCGGCCGCCGGGACGCCGGCGTCGAGCAGGCCGGTGACGACGAGGCGGCCCAGGTGGCCGGTGGCTCCGGTGACGGCGATCATGTGCTTCCTCCTCGGTGTGCACTAACTCCTGGTTAGCGCTTTCGGAGAGAACGTACACTCGTGCCGTGGCTGCCGGAGGGGTGCCCGGGACCGACCCGGTCGAGGCGTTCGCCGCCGACGTCTTCAGTCGCGCCTGCACCTCGCGCGAGGCCCTGGAGCACGTGACCGGCAAGTGGTCGCTGCTGGCGTTGTCCGCCCTGCTGGAGGCCCCGCACCGGTTCGGCGAGCTGCGTCGCCGGGTGGACGGGGTCAGCGAGAAGATGCTCGCGCAGAGCCTGCAGACCCTCGAGCGGGACGGGTGGGTGCACCGCGAGGTGCTGTCGGCCATCCCCCCGCACGTGGAGTACCGGCTGACCGCGGCCGGACGCGAGCTCGCGCCCCGGTTGCTGGACCTGATCGGGTTCGTCGAGGACCGGTTGCCGGCCGTGCACGCCGCACGCGAGGAGCACGACACCCGCCGCTGAGGTGTCGACACGCCCGCTGCGGCGTGTCGCTGGATTCGAACAGGTGTTCGTCCTACGGTTGTCCACAGGCCGGTGCCGGATCCACAGATCCTCCCGGTCGCCCGGTTTTGTCAGACCCTCGCCCTAGCGTCGGTCTCGACCCGCACACAGCGACTCAGCGACGACCCCGAAGGTGGACCCGATGGCAACCCTGGACCGCGACAAGGCCCTCGACATGGCCCTCGCCCAGATCGACAAGCAGTTCGGCAAGGGCTCGGTCATGCGCCTGGGCGACTCGCCGGAGGTGGCCATGAAGGTCATCCCGACCGGCTCCATCGCCCTGGACATCGCCCTGGGCATCGGTGGCCTGCCCCGTGGCCGGGTGGTCGAGGTCTACGGCCCGGAGGCCTCGGGCAAGACGACGGTCGCCCTGCACGCGGTGGCCAACGCCCAGGCCCTCGGCGGCATCGTGGCCTTCATCGACGCCGAGCACGCGCTGGACCCCGACTACGCCCGCGCCATCGGCGTCGACACCGACGCCCTGCTGATCAGCCAGCCCGACACCGGTGAGCAGGCGCTGGAGATCGCGGACATGCTGATCCGCTCCGGTGCGCTGGACCTGATCGTCATCGACTCCGTGGCCGCCCTGGTGCCGCGCGCGGAGATCGAGGGCGAGATGGGTGACAGCCACGTCGGTCTGCAGGCCCGCCTGATGAGCCAGGCGCTGCGCAAGATCACCGGTGCGCTGAGCAACTCGGGCACCACCTGCATCTTCATCAACCAGCTCCGCGAGAAGGTCGGCGTGGTCTACGGCTCGCCGGAGGTCACCACCGGTGGTCGGGCGCTGAAGTTCTACTCCTCGGTCCGACTGGACGTCCGGCGCATCGAGACCCTGAAGACCGGCACCGACGCGGTCGGCAGCCGGGTCCGGGTCAAGGTCGTGAAGAACAAGGTCGCTGCCCCGTTCAAGCAGGCCGAGCTCGACCTCATCTGGGGCCAGGGCTTCAGCCGCGAGGGCGGGCTCATCGACGTGGGTGTCGAGCAGGGCATCGTGCGCAAGTCCGGTGCTTGGTACACCTACGAGGGCGACCAGTTGGGTCAGGGCAAGGAGAACGCCCGCAACTTCCTGCGGGACAACCCCGACCTGGCCGACGAGATCGAGAAGAAGGTCAAGGACAAGCTCGGCATCGGTGTCGCGGCCGACGCTCCGGTCGACGCCGCGCCCGCCGACTTCTGAGCCGGCCGGTGGACCCCGCCGACCGCGGGCTCGACAGCTGGGACCCCTGGGCCGAGGAGTCCCAGGACCCGACGCCGTTCGTCGACCGCAACGAGGACCAGAGCGCAGCCGAGCGTCCTCGTCGCGGTGCCTCCGACGGCGCACCGGTGTCCTCCGCCGGCGCGGGGACCGACGGTCCGCCGGCCCCGCGCGCGCCGCGGGCTCCCCGCAGGCCGCGTACGGCAGCAGCGACCCGCACCGCGGCGGCCCCCGACGCCACTGCCCCGGGGGCCGGCGAGGAGGAGAGCACGTCGGCCGCTCCGGCCCGCCGGGGCGCCAGCTCCTTCGGTCAGCGCAGTGGGAAGGGCACCTTCGGCAAGCGTCCTCCTACCGGCGGCGGGAACAGCTCCTTCGGCCGCAGGGGGGCACCGGTGCCCGACAGCGAGGGTGCGGACGAGCCCGTCTCTCTCGAGGGCACGTCCAGCGCCGCCCGCGCTGCCCGCAAGGCCGAGCGCGCCGCCGAGGCGGGCTCCTTCGGCAGGCGGAGTTCGACGGGGTCGTTCGGGAAGGGCGGGGGAGCCGGCTCGTTCGGTTCCCGGTCGGGCGGCTCCAGTTCCTTCGGTGACGGGTCGTCCGGCTTCGGCCGCCCCGGGGGCAAGAAGAAGTCCCGTCAGCGCACCTGGGGCGTCCAGCTGGACGCCGAGGTGGAGGAGCCCGTGCCGGCTCCCGCCGGCGACACCGCCCCCGAGACCGAGAGCCCACCCGCCCCGGCGCGGTCGGGCAACCGCGGTCGGGCGGGGTCCTTCGAGCGGCCCCGGCGGGCCGAGGGTGAGCCCGCGCCCGAGATGGAGGACCCGGAGCAGGTCGCCCGCCAGCTCTGCCTGGCCGCACTGACCGGCACGGCGAAGACCCGTCAGCAGCTGGCGGACATGCTGCACGAGCGTGAGGTGCCCGACGAGGCTGCCGAGGCCGTGCTCGAGCGGTTCACCGAGGTGGGCCTGATCGACGACGCGGCCTTCGCCGCCATGTGGATCGACTCCCGGCAGACCGGCCGTGGGCTGAGCAAGCGGGCCCTGGCCCACGAGCTCAAGGCCAAGGGCGTCGACCCCGAGGTCGCCGCCGTCGCGCTGGAGGCGGTCGACCCGCAGGCCGAGTGGGACACCGCCCGCGCCTTGGTCGCCAAGAAGGTGCCCTCGATGCGCCGGCTGGACACCGCCACCGCCACCCGCCGGATGGTCGGGATGCTCGCCCGCAAGGGCTACGGCGGGGGGCTGGCCGCGATCGTCGTCCGCGAGGCTCTCGAGGCCGATGGTGCCGTCGAGGACGCCGCCGCGGTGGCTGACGACGCTCCGCCGGAGCTGGGCGGGTCCAGCGAGGGCACCGGTCTCGGTGCGTGGTCCCGCCGGCCGGTCGACGAGACCGAGGTCGGGGAGGGGCTCACCCTCGACGGCGTCGCCCGGTCCCGGCCGATGCAGCGACGCTCCGGCGGCCGGACGAGCTGACGGGCAGGTCGTCCGGCTGAGGTCAGCGGGCCAGCCAGGCGCCCACGTCGACGGCGGTGCCGGCAGGGGAGTCCTCGTCGGGCACCAGCCAGGACGGGTCTTCGGGGCGGCCCTCGGTGAGCCAGCGCCGGATCTGCACGTCCAGGTCCGGGGACGTCGGGACCCCCGGGGACCGACCGGCGGGGCCGAGGAAGGTCACGTCGGACTCCGCGCCGTCCGCCCAGCGGAGCACCACCCGGCACCGGGAACGGCGGTGCCGCGCCGGCGGCACCGCCTCCCGGACCACCGCCGTCTGCGCGCCGGCCGCCGAGGCGAAGCCCCGAGCGGCCGACCGCAGCCGGCTGACGAACAGCTGCTCCGGGTCGGCGACGGGCAGCGGGGCGGCAGCGGGGGTGTCCATGACCGGACCAGTCTCACCCGTCGGGCACCGCGGCATCCGCAGCGGCACGCGTCCGGTCACAGTCCCGAGTTGTTGCCCGTCGTCACCGGTGCGTTGGGCAGGTCGATCGCACCCACGGCGGCGGTCTTCGAGTTCGACCGGGTGCGCTTCTCCACCAGCTTGGCGATCTGCGAGATCAGCACGTTGATGAGGATGTACATCAAGCCGGCGCCCACGTAGATCTGCAGCGTGTAGATGTTCCCGAAGTTGAAGTTCAGGAACTCCACGAGGCTGCGTGCCTGCCGGAGCAGTTCGAAGTACCCGATGATGAAGCCCAACGAGGTGTCCTTCAGCAGCACCACGATCTGGGCGATGAGCACCGGCAGCATCCGGCGGGTGGCCTGGGGGAGCAGCACCAGGGTCATCACCTGGGTCTTGCGCATCCCCAGGGCCAGCGCGGCCTCCCGCTGGCCCTTGTCCACCGACAGGATCCCGGCCCGGAAGATCTCGGCCAGCACCGCCATGTTGTAGAGGGTGAGCCCGACGGCCAGGGCGGCGAACGCGCTGAGCTCGATGCCGAACCGGGGGAGCACGAAGTACAGCGCGAAGATCACGACCAGCAGCGGGATCGAGCGGAAGAACTCAATGAGCGTGGTGACCGGGATGCGCACGAAGCGGTGCTCGGAGAGCCGGCCGACGGCCAGCAGCACACCCAGCGCGGTGGAGGCGACCATGGCGACCACCGCGACCTGCAGGGTGCGCACCAGGGCCTGTCCGAGCGCCTGGGGCACCCCCGAACCGGGGTCGAAGAGGATCGCCCAGCGCGCCGGGTCGAGCTGGCCGTTGCCGTTGAGGCCCAGCAGCACGATGCCGATCAGCCCGAGCGCGACGAGGACGCCGATGACCGTGCCGATCCGGATGCGGGCCTTCGCCTTGGGGCCGGGGACGTCGAACAGGACCGGTGCGCTCATCGCAGGATCGCCACCCGTCGCTCGAGCCGATTGACCGCGAAGGCCATCGGCAGCGTGATGATCATGTACCCGACGACGACGCCGAGGAGCACCAGGAGCAGGGCTCCGGCGTCGGCGTTGACCAGTCGGGGGAGGGTCGAGCTGAGCTCGGTGACCGAGAACCCGGCGGCGATCGAGGTGTTCTTCACCATCGCGATGAAGACGCTGCCCAGCGGCGGGACGACGGTGCGGAAGGCCTGGGGCAGCACGATCTCACGCAGCGACTGGCCGAACGTCAGGCCCAGGGCGCGGGAGGCCTCGGCCTGCCCGGCGCTGACGGAGTTGATGCCCGAGCGGATGGCCTCGGCGACGAAGGCCGCGGTGTAGGTGCCGACCGCGATGACCGCACCGGGGAAGAAGCCCACCACGGTGTCGATCTGGGGCAGCCCGAAGATGACGAAGAAGAAGACCACCGTCAGCGGGGTGTTGCGGAAGAGCTCCACGTAGAAGGTGGCCAGGCCGCGCAGCGGGGCGATCGGGCTCACCCGCATCGCGGCCAGCAGGGTGCCGAGCACCAGGGCCAGCACACCGGCCAGCAGGCTCATCGAGAGCGTGGTGAGGAAGGCCTTCAGGAGGACGTCGAAGTTGTCGGTGAAGAACTGCACAGCGCCTCCCTCCGGGAGTGTGGGGTGACAGCACCGGCCGGGGCGCGGGGCCCCGGCCGGTGCGTGTCAGTCGTCGTTCAGGTGGTGCAGCGGTGCGTCAGTAGCGGTCGACGGCCGGCGGCTCGGGGGCCTCGGTGCCGGTGATCTGGCCGGCGGTGGCGTCCCAGGCCGCGGCCCACGAGCCGTCCTCGAAGGAGGCCTCGAGGGTGTCGTTGATGAAGTCGCGGAACTCCGTGTCACCGAGCTCCAGGCCGATGCCGTAGGGCTCCTCGGTGAAGGGGTTGCCGACGAGCTCGAAGCCCTCGGGGTTGCCCGCCACCAGGCCGGTGAGGATGACGTTGTCGGTGGTGACCGCGTCGACCTGGCCGTTGGTGAGGGCGTCGGCGCACTTGGAGTAGACGTCGAAGAGCGTCAGCTGCGCCTCGGGGTAGTTCGTCCGGATGTTCTCCGCGGGGGTCGAGCCCTCCACCGAGCAGACGTTCAGGCCCGCGAGGTCGTCGGGGCCGGCGATGCCCTCGGGGTTGCCGGCGGCGACCATGATGTCCTGGCCGGCCTCGTAGTACGGCCCGGCGAAGTCGACGAGCTCCTTGCGGGTGTCGTTGATCGTGTAGGTCGCGATGACCAGGTCGACCTGCCCGTTCTGGATGAAGGACTCACGGTTGGCCGACACGGTCTCGACGAACTCGATGTCCTCGGGCGCGATGCCCAGCTGCGCGGCGATCAGCGTGCCGATCTGCACGTCGAAGCCCTCGGGGACGCCGCTGGGGTTCAGCAGACCGAAGCCGGGCTGGTCGTACTTGGTGCCGATGGTGATGGTGCCGGCGTCGGCGAGCTCGGCCATCGTGGTGCCGGCCTCGAAGTCGACGTCCTGCTCGACCTCGACGGTGGCGTCGGCGGCCTCCTCGGCCTGCTGGCCGGCCTCGCTGGAGCAGCCGGTCAGGACGACGCCGAAGGCGGCGGCCGCCGCGGCGTAGCGGGTGAGACGCATGGGTCCTCTTCTCGTGGGGGAGCGGGCGGTCAGTGGTTCAGGATCTTGGACAGGAAGTCCTTGGCCCGGTCGCTGCTCGGGGTGGTGAAGAAGGTCTCGGGGTCGCTGGACTCGACGATCCGGCCGCCGTCCATGAAGACCACCCGGTTGGCCGCCCGGCGGGCGAAGCCCATCTCGTGGGTGACGACGACCATGGTCATGCCGTCCGCGGCCAGCCCGACCATGACCTCGAGGACCTCGTTGATCATCTCGGGGTCCAGGGCGGAGGTGGGCTCGTCGAAGAGCATGACCTTGGGGTCCATGGCCAGGGCGCGGGCGATGGCCACGCGCTGCTGCTGGCCGCCGGAGAGCTGGGCGGGCACCTTGTCGGCCTGGTGGCCCACGCCGACCCGGTCCAGCAGCTCGCGGGCGCGCTTCTCGGCGTCGGCCTTGGACTGCTTGCGCACCTTGACCGGCCCGAGCATGACGTTCTCGAGGATCGTCTTGTGGGCGAACAGGTTGAAGCTCTGGAACACCATGCCGACGTCGCTGCGCAGCGCGGCCAGTTCCTTGCCCTCGGCCGGCAGCGGCGTGCCGTCGATGCTGATCTCGCCCTGCTCGATCGACTCGAGCCGGTTGATCGTCCGGCAGAGCGTGGACTTGCCCGACCCGGACGGGCCGATGACGACGACGACCTCGCCGCGGTCGATGGTCAGGTCGACGTCCTGCAGCACGTGCAGATCGCCGAACCACTTGTTGACACCGGAGAGACGGACGAGCGGTTCTCCGGTCCGGGCGCTGGTCACGGAGAAGGACACTAGGGCGGCCCCGGTGCCCGGCACGAAGCCCGGCCATCACGAACCTGTAACGAAGCTGGCAACGACATGGGAGTTCCCGGTGGACGGGAGGCGTCGGTCACGTGCCGGTCCGGACAGGATCGCGCCGTACCCTCGCTGTCGTCATGACGAGCACCCAGACCCCCGCCGCGCCGCGCACCTACCGGGTGCGCACCTACGGCTGCCAGATGAACGTGCACGACTCCGAGCGGCTCTCGGGCCTGCTCGAGGAGGCCGGGTACGCCGCGGCCGGGGAGGGCGACGAGCCCGACGTCGTCGTCCTGAACACCTGCGCGGTGCGGGAGAACGCCGACAACAAGCTGTACGGCAACCTCGGCCAACTGCGGCCGGTCAAGGCCGGTCACCCCGGCATGCAGATCGCCGTGGGCGGCTGTCTGGCGCAGAAGGACCGCGCCTCGATCGTCAGCCGGGCACCGTGGGTGGACGTCGTCTTCGGCACCCACAACGTCGGTTCGCTGCCGGCCCTGCTCGACCGGGCCCGGCACAACGAGGAGGCCCAGGTCGAGATCGTGGAGGCCCTCGAGGTCTTCCCGAGCTCCCTGCCCGCCAAGCGGGACAGTGCCTACTCCGGCTGGGTGTCCATCAGCGTGGGCTGCAACAACACCTGCACGTTCTGCATCGTCCCGGCCCTGCGCGGCACCGAGGTCGACCGGCGGCCCGGCGACGTGCTCGCCGAGGTGGAGGCCCTGGTCGCCCAGGGCGTGCTCGAGGTGACCCTCCTGGGCCAGAACGTGAACGCCTACGGCACCGGGATGGGCGAGCGCGGCGCGTTCGCCGACCTGCTGCGGGCCACGGGTGCCGTCGAGGGCCTGGAGCGGGTGCGGTTCACCAGCCCGCACCCCCGCGACTTCACCGACGACGTCATCGCCGCCATGGCCGAGACCCCGGCTGTCTGCCACCAGCTGCACATGCCCCTGCAGTCCGGTTCGGACGACGTGCTGCGCCGGATGCGCCGCTCCTACCGGCGAGACCGCTACCTCGGGATCATCGAGCGGGTCCGCGACGCGATGCCCGACGCGGCGATCACCACCGACGTCATCGTGGGCTTCCCGGGGGAGACCGAGCAGGACTTCCAGGACACCCTGGACGTGGTCGCGGCCGCGCGGTTCTCCTCCGCCTTCACCTTCCAGTACTCCAAGCGCCCCGGGACCCCGGCTGCCGAGATGGACGGCCAGCTGCCGAAGGAGGTCGTGCAGGAGCGCTACATGCGGCTCACCGGCCTGCAGGAGGAGATCAGCTGGGCCGGCAACCGAGCCCTGGTCGGACGCACCGTGGAGCTGCTGGTCGCCTCCGGCGAGGGCAGCAAGGACGCCGACCGCGGCCGGCTCTCCGGCCGGGCCCGGGACGGGCGGCTGGTGCACTTCGTGGCGCCGCCGGCCGGTGGCGTCCGTCCGGGGGACGTGGTCGAGACCGTCGTGACGGAGGGCAAGCCGCACTTCCTCATCGCCGACGGCCCGCTGCTCTCCCACCGGCGCACCCGCGCGGGGGACGCCGCCGAGTCCGGTGTCCGGCCGACCACCCCGGGGGTCAGCCTGGGGATGCCGGTCGTCGGTCGTCCCGCGCCGCTGCCGGCCGCGGCGGGCTGCGCCCTCTAGCAGGTCGGGCGCCCGCTCGGGCGTCGCCGTCCACACGCCCGGGCGCTGTCCACAGATCCGCCGGACGGCGCCCACGGGCACCCGGGGCCGCCCAGGCTGGCCCCATGTCGCGAACCCGACGCCCCCGCCACCAGCGCCGTCCCACCCCGGCCCGCACCAGGCCCCGACGTGAGCCGGAGACCGTCCTCCGGGGCGGCCCGCACGAGTTCGCCGCAGCGCTCCCGGAGATCCTGGGGTTCCCTCCCCGGGAGTCCCTGGTGCTGATCTGCCTGGGGGGCGCCGGTCGGCCACCTCGTCGGATGAGCCTGGACCTGCGGGTCGACCTGGCCGACCCCCGGCACGACCGGTTGCTCGCAGCAGAGGTGCTGTCCCCGGTGAGCCGGATGGCGCCCCTGCCCGCGGCCGCCCTGGTCTTCGTCGTCACCGAGGACCCCGACGACCGGGTCGCCTCGATCCGCCCCGATCCCTGGCGCACCCCGGTACCCGACCCGGACGCGGGTGGTCTGCCCGACCTGCCCCGGCGGGCGTTGGTGCACGCCTGCATCGAGGAGCTGTCCGCGCTGGGCATCGAGACCGTGGACGCCGTGTTGGTGCGGGCCGATCGGTGGTGGAGCTACCCGGACGTCGACCCGGTGACGGGGGCAGGGCCGGGAGAACCACTGGACCACGAGGGTTCCCGACTCACCGGGATGGCGGCCCTGCGGGGCACCGTGGTGGCGGCCGACCGTGCGGCGGTGGTCGGGCAGGCCTGGCCGCGGACGCCGGTCACCCGGCACATGGAGACCGCGTGCCTGTGGGCCGACAGCGAGGTGGGCGACCTGGTCGACGCCGGTGTGGCGGGCCCGGAGATCGTGGACCGGTGTTGGGCTGCGGTGCGGGACGCCCTGGCCGCCCACGCCCCGGGCACCCGGGCCGCCCTCACCGACGACGCGGCGGCCGCGGTGGGCATCGCCCTGCAGCTGGTCCCGGTCCGGGACCGGGCGCTGGCCCTCGTGGCCGCCGCCGAGGACGACGAGACGGCAGCGGCCCAGGCGCTGTGGACCGACCTCAACGCGCGGCTGCCCGCCGAGCTGGCCGGTGTGCCGGCGCTGCTGCTGGGCTGCACGGCCTGGCTGCAGGGGTCCGGCGTGCTGGCGGTGGCCGCCCTGGAGCGCTCGTGTGCCGTGGACCCCACGCCGATGGGGGAGATGCTGCTGCAGTTGCTCGCTGCCGGCACCCCACCCGACGTCCTCCGGGGGCTGATGTGCGACCCGGAGGACGCCGAGGTGGCGTGAGGGTCGGGTCAGCGGCGGCCGGAGCCGGCCTTCTCGGCTGCGGCCAGGAACTCCCGGCGGCTGGCCAGGTTGGCCTCGGCGTCGGCGATCCGCTTGGCGTCCCCGGCCGTCTGGGCCTTGGCCAGCTGCTGCTCGGCCTTCTCCGCAGCGGCCCGCAGGGACGTCAGCATCGGGTTCTCGGCCACCGTGCGGGGGCGACCGGCATCGGCGGCACCGCGGACCTTCTCCTCGACGTCCTGCATCCGGTCCTCCAGGGAGCGCATGACCTCGCGCGGGACGTGCCCGATCGCGTCGTAGCGCTCCTGGATCTTGCGCAGCGCGGCCTGGGCGCCCCGCGGGTCGCGGCTGGGGTCGATCTTCTCGGCCTCGGCGAGCAGGGCCTCCTTCTGCTCCTGGTTGGCCTTCTGCTCCCCGTTGCGCGCCTTGTCCGACTCGGTGCGGGCGGCGAAGAAGACGTCCTGGGCGGCCCGGAACTTCTTCCACAGGTCGTCGTCGGTGTCCCGACCGGTGCGCGGCACGGCCTTCCAGCGGTCCATCAGCGACCGCATCGCCGCGCTGGTCGGGCCCCACTCGGTCGAGGTCGACAGCTTCTCGGCCTCCGCGATGAGCTCGCTCTTGGCTGCGCGGGACTCGGTGCGCTGCACGTCCAGGGCGGCGAAGTGCGAACCACGCCGACGGCCGAAGGCGTCCCGGGCGGCCGCGAAGCGCGTCCACAGCGCCTCGTCGGTCTTCCGGTCGATGCCCTTGATCGTCTTCCACTCCTCGACGATGGCCTTCAGCCGGTCGCCGGCGGCCTTCCACTGGGAGGAGTCCGCGGCGATGGTCTCGGCCTCGGCGGCCAGGGCCTCCTTCTTCGCGATCTGGCCGGCGCGGGCCTGGGCCTTCTCCGCCTTGCTGACCGCGACGGCACCCTCGGCGGCGTCGATGATCGTGCCCAGCCGGGAGGCCAGGGCAGGCAGGTCGCCGACCACGTCGGCCGTGGGGACGGTCTCGGCGAGCGCCTGGGCCTTGGCCCGGATCTCGGTCGGGTTGCCCGTGTGCGCCCGCAGCCGGGCCTCGAGCAGGGAGACCTCGGTGGCCAGGTCGTCGTAGCGGCGGCCGTAGTGGGCCAGGCCCTCGGCCGGCTCGCCGGCCTGCCAGTTGCCGACCGCGCGCTCGCCGTCGCCGGTGCGCAGGTAGACGGTGCCCTCCTCGTCGACCCGGCCCCAGAGGCTGGGGTCCGAGGCGGGGGTGGCGACCGGCGGCGGGGTGGGCCGGGCCGGGCTCGCAGCGGGGGTGGCCACGTCGGCGGTCTCGCCGGTCACCTCCGTGGTCGGGGTCCCGGCGGCGGCCGGGTCGCCTGCGGCGCCGTCGGGAGCCGGGGAGGCGATCGCGTCGGAGGCCTCGGTGACGGCGGCGTCGGCGGGCACCTCGGTGGTCCCGCCGTCGGTGTCGCTCGCCCCGGTGGACCCGTCGCCGGCCACGGCGTCGGAGGTCTCCGGGGTCTCGGACACGTCGAGCAGGTCGCCCTCGGCGGGCACGTCGGCCGAGGCGATGACCTCGGCGGTGTCCGGCACCTCGACGGGTGCCTCCTCCACCGTGCTGGGCGCGGCGTCACCGGAGGGGGCGTCGGCGGTCGGGTCCGGGACGGCGGCGTCGGCGGGTTCGGCGGCGGCCGGGGTGCCGGCCTCGTCGGTCACCGCCTCCGAGGCGGCGGGAGCCGCGGGGGCCTCCTCGGGGGCCTCCTCGTGGGCTTCGGCCTGCGCCGGAGCGTCCGCGGTCGTCGCTGCGGCGACCGGCGTCTCCGACTCGGGGGACTGCTGGGTCACGTCTGCGGTGTTCTCCGTGCTCGACACGGCTCAGAGTCTCCCACGTGCGATCAGCGACACTCCCCCCGTGAGTCCCGGACCCGCGCCCTCCCCTCTGGTGGCGGTCGCGTTCTGCCCGCACCCGCCGTCGCTGTTGCCCACCTCCGGCGGCGCCCCGGCGCCCGGGACCGGCGCGCTCCGCTCGGCCTGCGAGGAGGCTCTGCACACCGTCCTCACCGCGGGACCGGACGTGGTGCTCGTGGTGGGGGACGGGCCGGCCGGGGTGCGGTACGGCGCCGGGGACTCCGCCGACCTGGCCCCGTGGGGCGGCGAGGGGCGGGTGGCCTTCGCGGGGAGGGTGCGCCCCGGTGGTCGGCCGCTGCCGCTGGGGCACGCCGTGGCCGCCGGCCTGCTGGACCGGGCCGGGCACGCCGGCACCCGGCTCGGAGTCGCCCCCGACGACCTGGCGACGGCGCTGTCGGACCTGCCGGGCCCGGTGGTCGTGCTGGCCATGGGCGACGGTTCGCCCGCCGCCGTGGCTCGCGCACTGGCGGCCGGCGACCCGGCGGCGCTGGCTGCCCCGGCTGCCCGCGAGGCGGGTCGGGGGCCGGCGACCGGCGCGGACACGTGGCAGGCGGTGGGCCGCGTCCTGACCGACCGCCCGGTCACGGCCCGGCTCCTGCACGGGTCGGCCGACGTCGAGGACGGGCACCTGGTCGCCGACTGGCTGGTCGCACCCGTGCCCGACCGGATCCCGGGCTGGGTGACGCGGTGAGCACCACCGACGGGCCGACGGTGATCGCCGTCGTCGGCCCGACCGCGACCGGCAAGACCGCCCTCGCGGTGGCCCTGGCGCACCGGCTGGGCGGGGAGGTGGTCAACGCCGACTCGATGCAGCTGTACCGCGGGATGGACGTCGGCACCGCCAAGCCCACCGCCGCCGAGCGGGAGGGGGTGCCGCACCACCTCATGGACCTCTGGCACGTCCGGGAGCCGGCCAGCGTCGCGGAGTACCGCACCCGGGCGCGCGCCGAGATCGACCGGCTGCGGTCTGCCGGGGTGGTCCCGCTGCTCGTCGGGGGTTCGGGGCTCTACGTCCGGGCCGTCCTCGACGAGCTGGAGTTCCCCGGCACCGACCCGGTCCTGCGCGCGCGCCTGGAGGCCGAGTTGTCCGCGGTGGGTCCGGCGGCCCTGCACGAGCGACTGGCGGCCACCGACCCGCAGGCGGCCGCGGCGATCCTGCCCGGCAACGGCCGCCGCATCGTCCGGGCGCTCGAGGTCGGTGAGCTCACCGGAGGCCCGTTCGCAGCCGCCATGCCGGAACCGCGACCGCACTACCCGGCGGTCACGATCGGCCTCGACCGCGAGCCGGCCCTCCTCGACGAGCGCGTCGAGCTGCGGGTGGCCCGGATGTGGGCGGCCGGGTTCGTCGCCGAGGTCACCGCCCTGGCCGCCGACGGCCTCCGGGAGGGCCCGACGGCGTCCCGCGCGCTGGGGTACGCGCAGGTGCTCCGGCAGCTCGACGGCGCCCTGACGCCCGACGCGGCCCGGGAGGAGACCGTCCGCACCACCCGCCGGTTCGTCCGCCGCCAGCGGTCCTGGTTCCGCCGCGACCCCGCCACCACCTGGCTCGACGCCGGCGACCCCGACCTGGAGGCGCACGCTCTCTCTACGATCGGCCCGTGAGCACCCCGACGACGGCACAGGGCCCGCGTGTCCTGAAGGGCCACGGCACCGAGAACGACTTCGTGGTCCTGCCCGACCCCGACGGTTCGGTCTGGCCCGAGGACCGGCTCGACGGTGCGCTCGTGCGGCGGCTCTGCGACCGGCAGGGCGGACTCGGTGCCGACGGCGTGCTCCGCGTCGTCCCCAGTGCCCTCGTGCCCGATGCCCCCGGCGTCCTCGGCGACGCCCTGGGGGACTGCACCTGGTTCATGGACCACCGCAACGCCGACGGCTCCTACGCCGAGATGTGCGGCAACGGCATCCGGCTCTACCTGCACGTGCTGCTGGCCGAGGGACTGCTGACCCGGGAGGAGGCGACCGCCGGGGTGCTCGTGGGCACCCGGGGCGGGCCGCGCCGGGTCGGGCTGGGGGAGACCGGCTACCGGGTGGACATGGGGCCGGCCCGCCCGACCGGCCGCAGCGAGGCCCACCTGGGCGGCGCGACGTTCCCCGGTCTGGGCGTCTCCATGGGCAACCCGCACCTGGCCTGCCTGACCGACGTGGCCGTGGACTCCCTGGACCTCACGGGCACCCCCCGGGTCGACCCGGCGCTGTTCCCCGAGGGCGTCAACGTCGAGTTCGTCAACGTGCTCGGCGCCGAGGAGGGCCCGGCCGGGACGACGGCCCACGTGCGGCTGCGGGTGGTCGAGCGCGGGGTGGGGGAGACCCGCTCCTGCGGCACCGGCGCCTGCGCCGCCGCCTGGGCGGCCCTGGAGGCCGGGGGGAGGAGCACCGGCACCGTCGTCGTCGACGTCCCCGGGGGACGCCTCACCGTCGAGGTCGACGAGCGCACGACCGTGCTGTCCGGCCCCGCCGTGGTGGTCAGCAGCGGAACGCTCAGCCCGGAGTGGCTGGGCTGACCGCCTCGTCCGACGTCGCGTCGAGGGCGTCGGGCAGGTCGCGCATCCCGAGCAGCGGGCTCAGCAGCACCGGCAGGGCGGCCAGGAGCTGGCCGGCCACCGCCACCCAGAGGGCCGGGACGACGCCGAGCGCCGTCCCCAGCACGCCGCCGAGCAGCCCGCCCACCGGCATCGTCCCGAACACGATGAACCGGACCGAGGCGTTCATCCGGCCCAGCAGCGCCGGCGGGCACAGCCGCTGCCGGAAGCTGACCTGCACCACGTTGTAGACCACGACGGCCCAGCTCACCCCGATGCTGCCGCCGACCAGCAGCACCACCCGGGCCGCACCCTCGACCGAGGCGGCGAGCGGGGTGAGAGCGGCGAAGAGCCCGAAGCCGACCGCAGACAGCGGGATGGTCCGGCCCTCCCCGACCACGCGGGCGAAGCGGGCGGCGGTGAAGGCGCCCAGCAGTCCACCGGCCGCCCCGGCCGAGAGCACCAGTCCCAGGGTCGACTCGGCCAGCCCCAGGGTGCGCAGGACGTAGATCGCCAGCAGCGTCCCGGTGATGGAGCCGAACAGGTTGCCGGTGCCGGTGCAGGCCACGATCCGGCGCAGCAGCGGGTGCCGGACGACGAAGGACAGCCCCTCGCCGATCTCGACCCGCAGCCGCCGGCGGGTGCTGCGGTCGGGGACCACGTCGACGTGCCGGATCCGGCCGACGAAGAAGGCCGACAGCAGGTAGCCCGCGGCGGTGACCACGATGAGCAGTGGCGCCGCCAGGACCCGCAGCAGCACGCCTGTCAGGCCGGGCCCGGCGACCTGGGCGACGGCGCGGCTGACCTCGAGCTTGCCGTTGCCGTCGGTGAGCTGGCTGCGGTCGACCAGCGAGGGCAGGTAGCTCTGGTAGGCCACGTCGAAGAAGACCGTCGCGGTGCCGACCACCGCCGCGACCAGGTACAGCTGGCCGAGGGTGAGGGCGTCGAGCAGGTAGGCCACCGGGATGGTCACCAGCGCCAGGGCGCGCACCACGTCGGCCCGCACCAGCACGCGCTGGCGACGCCACCGGTCCACCCAGGCGCCGGCCGGGAGGGCGATGAGCAGGAAGGCCGCCGTCTCCAGCGCGGTGAGGACGCCCATCTCCAGCGGGGTCGCGTCCAGCACCGCGACGGCGACGACGGGCAGCGCGACGCCGACGACCTGGGTGCCGACGTGGCTGGCCGTCTCGGCGATCCAGAGCTGCCGGAAGTCGCGGTGGTGCCAGAGGCTGCGGGTCACGGGCGGCAGCCTGCACCCAGTGATTGGGAAGAGTCAATCACTTTCCCGGCGCGTCGCTACGCTCCCCGCATGGAGTCCAGGGAGTGGGGCGAGCGTCGTCCGGCCACCGACGCCGAGGCCCGGGCGCTGGCCTCGGCGGTGCGGCTGCGGATCCTGCGGCTGTGCCTGGACCGGCCGCTGACCAACCGGGAGATCGCCGCCCGGCTCGACCGGAACCCCGCCTCGGTGCTGCACCACGTGCGCACCCTGGTCGACACCGGCTTCCTGGTCGCCGAGGAGCCCCGGCGCGGTGCCCGGGGCGCCCGCGAGGTGCCCTACCGGGCCACCGGGCGGTCCTGGCAGCTGGACTTCTCCGGGTCGCCGGTCGCCGACCAGGACCCGGTGCTCGGCGCGTTCCTGGGCGAGGTGGCGGCCGTGGGGGAGCGCGAGCTCCGCAGCACCCGGCTCGGTCTGCGGTTGACCCCCGAGCACCGGGAGGAGTTCTTCGACGAGCTGTACGGGCTGCTCGACCGGTGGGCCCGGCGGACCCCCGACGAGGACGGCGACCGGTGGTCGGTCTACCTCGGGGTGCACCCCGAGGGATGACTCCCGCCCGGCGCGGTGTTGTGCGCTGTGGAAGTCAGGTGCCTCGGACCGCCGAGGCATGACACGCTGGGAGACGATGACCACAGCACAGAACCGGGCCGTCCTCGAGGACGCCGTCGCACGCGCCGACAAGGCCGCCGTGACGCCGCTCCCGACCGAGACCGCGGGGGACAGCCGTCCGGCCCCGCGCGGGCAGTGGGACGAACCGGACGAGACCACCGGCTCCTACGTCAAGGAGGAGCGCGGGGCGCTCCGCCGCGTCGCGGGGCTGTCCACCGAGCTCACCGACGTCACCGAGGTCGAGTACCGCCAGCTGCGCCTGGAGCGCGTCGTCCTGGTGGGCGTCTGGACCGAGGGCACGGCGAAGGACGCCGACCGCTCCCTCGTCGAGTTGGCCGCGCTGGCCCAGACCGCCGGTTCCGAGGTGCTCGAGGCCGTCAGCCAGCGGCGGGACAAGCCCGACGCCGGCACGTACGTGGGGTCGGGCAAGGCCGCCGAGATCCGGGAGATCGTGGCGGCCACCGGCGCCGACACCGTCATCTGCGACGGCGAGCTCACCCCCGGCCAGCTCAACCAGCTGGAGAAGATCCTCAAGGTGAAGGTGGTCGACCGGACCGCGCTGATCCTGGACATCTTCGCCCAGCACGCCACCAGCCGGGAGGGCAAGGCCCAGGTCGAGCTCGCCCAGATGCAGTACATGCTGCCGCGACTGCGCGGCTGGGGTGAGTCGCTGTCCCGGCAGGCCGGTGGGCGGGTCGCCGGCGGTGGCGGCATCGGCACCCGTGGTCCGGGTGAGACCAAGATCGAGACCGACCGTCGCCGGATCCGGGCCAGGGTGAGCAAGCTGCGCAAGGAGATCGCCGGCATGGCGACCGCCCGCGCGACCCAGCGCTCGGGCCGGGACCGCAACCAGACCCCTTCGGTCGCGATCGCCGGGTACACCAACGCCGGCAAGTCCAGCCTGCTCAACCAGCTCACCGATGCCGGCGTCCTGGTCCAGGACGCGCTGTTCGCCACCCTGGACCCGACCGTGCGCCGGGCCGAGATGCCTGACGGCCGGGACTACACGCTCACCGACACCGTGGGTTTCGTCCGGCACCTGCCGCACCAGCTCATCGACGCCTTCCGCTCCACGCTGGAGGAGGTGGCCGCCGCCGACCTGCTGGTGCACGTCGTCGACGGCTCCGACCCCGACCCGCTGGGCCAGATCGACGCGGTGCACGTGGTGCTCGCCGAGATCGACGCGGCCTCGGTGCCGGAGCTCATCGTCGTCAACAAGATCGACGCGATGGACGACGAGGACGTGCTGGCCCTGCGCCAGGCGCTCCCCGGCGCCCAGTGGGTCTCCGCAGCGACCGGGGAGGGGATGGCCGAGCTCCGCGACGTCATCGCCGCCCGGCTGCCGCACCCCGACGTCGACGTCGACGTGCTGGTGCCCTTCGACCGGGGCGACCTGGTCTCCCGGGTGCACCAGGACGGGGAGGTCCTCAGCGAGGACTTCTCCGCCGACGGGACCCGGCTGCACGCCCGGGTCGACGGCGCGCTGGCCGCGGCGCTCGAGGAGTTCACCGCGCCGGTGGCGTGAGGGTGCACGGACCGGGCCCGGTGCCCGGTCCGTGCACCGCGCCGGTCACGGTCAGGTCACGACGCGGCGGTACGTTGACCCCGTGAGCCTCCCCAGCGTCGCGCCCCCGGCGGCTCGTCGCCCGGGGGTCATCGGGACCGGGCGCCCCGCCTGGTGGGCCGTCGTCGTCGCCGCGCTGGTGACCGCCGTGGTGACCGCGGACCTGCTGTCCCGCGGCGTGCTGGAGCGGATGGACCTCACGGTCTCCGAGGTCGTCAGCTCCTGGGACCTGCGGAACTCCGACGTGTACTGGGGTGTCTGGGTCTTCACCCAGGCCGGTGGGCGCTTCACCATCCTGGTGGTCCTGGTCGCGCTCGTCGGCTGGATCTCCTGGCGCCGGCGCACCGTCGTCCCGGTGCTGCGGGTGCTGGTCGCCCTGGCGCTGCTGACCGCGGTCGTCTACGCCTTCAAGTACGGCACCGGCCGGACGGCGCCGGCCTACCCGGGCTCGTTCTTCCACCGGGACGGCGCCTCCTACCCCTCCGGGCACGTCGCCAACGCCGTGCTGATGTGGGGCGTGGCGCGGTGGCAGGCCGTGGAGTTCGGGCTGCCGGCGCAGGTGCAGCGCGCCCTGTGGGTGCTCAGCGTGTTCGGCCCGCTCGTGACGGGAGTGGCCATGGTGGCCCTGGACTTCCACTGGGTCACCGACGCGGTCGTCGGCGCTGCTGTGGGACTCGTCCTGCTGGGCGTGGTGCACGCACTCGACGCAGTCGTGATGTCACGCTTCGTGCGTGCCAGAGCCGGTCGGTCGACTGCCTGAGCCCGCCGGGCGATGCCCGCGGGCCCTCGTGGCGACCGTCCTGGGGATCGGCGTCGTCGCCGGGCCGTTCCTGCCGGGCTCCTTCCTGTCCGCGGCCCAGACCGGGTCGGCCGCCGTCGTCACCGCCGCGGCCGAGGAGGTCCTCGCCCCCTTCGGCGAGCCCGCCACCCCCTGCTCGGTGACCGACGCCCGACTCCCGGAGATCTCCGGGATGGCGGTGTCCGGGGACACCACGCTGGTGATGAACGACGGCGGGGACGCCGTGACGGTCCACCTGCTGGACGCCTCCTGCGCCGTGGTCGGTGAGCGGACCGCCGCGGTGGACCCCTACGACCCCGAGGACATGGCGCTGGCGGCCGACGGCACCGTCTGGTTCGCCGACACCGGGGACAACCGGCTGTCCCGCGAGACCGTCGCGCTGATCGCGCTGCGCCCGGACGGCACCGCGCAGGTGCACCGACTGACCTACCCCGACGGTCCCCACGACGCCGAGGCCCTGCTGCTGGCCCCCGACGGCACGCCCTACCTGGTCACCAAGGAGGTGCTGGGGGTCAGCGGGGTCTACCGACCGACCGCCGCCCTCGACCCCGCCGCGACCGTGCCCATGGAGCGGGTCGCCGAGCTGGCGCTGTCCCTGACGGGCACCCCCGGTGGCCCGGTGGGCCGGGCCGGGCAGCTGCTGGTGACCGGCGGCGCGGTGAGCCAGGACGGCGCGCTCATCGCGCTGCGCACCTACACCGACGCCTACGTCTGGCCGCTCGTCGGCTCCGACGTCCCCGGCGCGCTGGCCGGTGCCCCGGCCCGGGTCGCCCTGCCCGAGTCGCCCCAGGGCGAGGCGGTCGCCTTCGCTGCCGATGCCCGCAGCCTGGTGGTCTCGGGCGAGGGTCTGCCCGCGGCCGTCACCGTGCTGCCCTCGACCGGTGCGCTGTCCCCGGCTGCGGCGGTCGGCCCGGCCGACGCCGCGACCGCTGTCGAGCCGGGCACCGCCTCCGGTGGTCTCTCGCCGTGGACGGCCGGGGTGATCGCCGCGCTGGCTGCCGGCGTGCTGGTCTGGGCGTCCGGCAAGCTCCGCCGCCGGCACTGACCTCCCCGGGGCCGGGTCCCGCCGCGGCGGGACCCGGCCGTCGACTCAGAGCCGGCGCAGGACCGTGACCACGCGGCCCAGCACGGTCGCGTCGTCACCCGGGATGGGCTCGAAGGCCGGGTTGTGCGGCAGCAGCCACACGTGCCCGTCGCGCCGCTTGTAGGTCTTCACGGTGGCCTCACCGTCGATCATCGCCGCGACGATCTCGCCGTTCTCCGCGCTCGCCTGCTGCCGGACGACGACCCAGTCGCCGTCGCAGATCGCCGCGTCGACCATCGACTCACCGGTCACCTTGAGCATGAACAGCGTGCCCTCGCCGACCAGCTCGCGGGGGAGCGGGAAGACGTCCTCGACGGCCTGCTCGGCGAGGACCGGTCCACCGGCGGCGATCCGACCGACGACGGGGACGTAGGTGGGGACCGGCGCCTGCGGGTCGTCGACGCCGCTGGCGGCACCGGACCCGGCCAGCGCCGAACCGCTCGCGTCGGCCATCGGGTGGTCGCCGGGCAGTCGGACGTCCAGGGCCCGGGGCCGGTTGGGGTCGCGGCGCAGCCACCCCTTCTTCTGCAGCACGGAGAGCTGGTGGGCGACCGAGGAGGCCGAGGACAGCCCGACGGCCTCGCCGATCTCCCGCACGCTCGGCGGGTAGCCGCGCCGGTCGATCGAGTCGCGGATGACCTCCAGGACCCGACGCTGGCGCTGGGTGAGACCGTCGCCGGCCTCGCCCCGCTCCGGGAACTCGCGCACGGTGGCGTCCCCGGGGGTGGCCTCGGCCCCCGCGGTCGCCGCGGCCCGTCGGGTGGACGTCTTCTTCCGCGCCGCGGGGGCCTTCACGGCGCCCGTGCCGTCCGGTGTGTCGCCCTCGACCGCCACGTGTCCTCCTCCGACTGCGTGCCCGCAGCTCGTCCGGTGCCGACGGTCGGACGCCCGCCGGACGGGCGTCCCCCGGGGGAGGGCGCGCAGCCGACGGTGACCGTCGTGATCAACACGGACGGTAACGCCTCGAACCGCTCCGTTCAAACAGGTGTTCGAACGACACGCCGTGTCGCCTCGATTTTGTCGGACCCCTCGGGTAGACATCCGCACAGACGTTCGATCGAACAACCGTTCGATCCCTTCCCGGGCGTCGGAGCGAGCGACAGGAGCGACCACGATGGCCACCACGGCGAACACCTCGAGCACCACCCCGACCGTCCGCGGCAACCACCCGGCCGGTCGCGCCCTGCAGGCCGGCGTCGCCGCGCGCCGCGTCGTCGAGCCCGTCGGGCCCGTGCTCCGCCTGGTCCAGGACCCGACCGTGACGGTGCGGGAGCCGGTGCCGGAGCAGTGGGCCGACGTGGTGCCGTTGCGTCGCCCCGCCGTCGCCGGTCGACCCCCGGTGGCTGATCGGCCGGCCCCGCTGCGGTTGACCCGGCGTGGTCGTCGGGCCGTGCTGGGGCTGGTCGTGGCCGGGGGGCTGGGCCTGGCGGCCCTCGCCGGCCCCGTGGTGTTCGGCGGGCAGCCCGCCGGTGGTGGGCTGGCCCTGGCGGGGGAGAGCAGTGTCGTGGTCGCCCCGGGCGACACCCTGTGGTCCATCGCCGGCACCATCGCCCCCGACGCCGACCCCCGTGGGGTCGTCGACGCACTGCGGTCGCTGAACGACCTGGACGGCGTGACCCTCGTGCCCGGCCAGGTGCTGCAGGTCCCCTGAGCCCTGACGCCACTCCGGGACCTCGCGCCTCCCGGGATCGAGCCGGCCCCCGGTGGACGACCGTCCCGGGTGGGCCGGCTCCGTCGCGTCCGGGTGCGGTACGCGGCAGCGGGCCTGCGTCGGTCGGTTGTGCCGACCGGGCGGCATCGGTGCTGGCAGGAGCTGTGCACGGGCTGGTGCGCGTGGGGCAGGACCGGCGTCCCGGGGTGCCACCGAAGGCGCGACGGAGTCGGGGAAGAGGACACGCCCGGGAGGGGTTGCGTATCTGTAGGGGTGCGGGGCTACTCTCACCACAACATCTAGTAGTTACACAGATGTTCTTCCATCCACAGGCCCGTCCACAGGTTCTCCCCCCGACATCCACCGGATGTCCCCGGGAGCGTGCACAGGGCGGCCGTCGTGGGAGTCCACGACACCCGAG
Organism: Geodermatophilus sp. Leaf369; assembly: GCF_001424455.1. Classification (NCBI taxonomy): domain Bacteria; kingdom Bacillati; phylum Actinomycetota; class Actinomycetes; order Geodermatophilales; family Geodermatophilaceae; genus Geodermatophilus; species Geodermatophilus sp. Leaf369. Next base: position 57,212 of record NZ_LMQA01000007.1, read on the forward strand.
AGGAGACCCCCGGTGCGCTGCCCGTTCTGCCACAGCCCCGACAGCCGGGTCGTCGACTCCCGGGAGGCCGACGAGGGCGCGACGACGCGCCGCCGTCGGTCCTGCCCGGTCTGCGGCCGGCGCTTCACGACCGTCGAGGAGCCGGTGCTCGCGGTCATCAAGCGCAGCGGGGTCAGCGAGCCCTTCGACCGCAGCAAGGTGATCGCCGGTGTCCGCCGGGCGTGCCAGGGGCGACCGGTCGACGAGGGGCAGCTCGCGGTCCTCGCCGCGAAGGTGGAGGACGCCGTGCGCGCCACCGGGTCGGCCGAGGTGCCCAGCAACGAGGTGGGGCTGGCCATCCTGGCCCCGCTCCGCTACCTCGACGAGGTCGCCTACCTCCGGTTCGCCAGCGTCTACCGCTCCTTCACGTCGGTCGCCGACTTCGAGAAGGAGATCAGCGAGTTGAAGCGGATCGGACTCGGCTCCGGTCCCGCTGCCGACGACGACCCCGCCCCGGGCGACACCGCCCGGACTGTCGGACCCCCCGGCTAGAACGGGACCGACGCACCACCGCACTAGAGCGCCACCAGAGCCACGACCACCGCCTCACCACCGCCTCACCACAGCCACGCCACGCCAGGGGAGCACGTCTTGACCGAGACCACCGACCGCATCTCGTCCGGCCGCAAGAGGACCGCGAAGTCCACCGACCGCAAGGGCCTCAAGGTCGCCCGCGTGTTCACCACCGCCGGGGTGCACCCCTACGACGAGGTGACCTGGGAGCGCCGCGACGTCGTGATGACCAACTGGCGCGACGGCTCGATCAACTTCGAGCAGCGCGGGGTCGAGTTCCCCTCCGACTGGTCGATCAACGCCACGAACATCGTCACCACGAAGTACTTCCGCGGCGCCGTGGGCACCCCGGTGCGCGAGACCAGTCTGCGTCAGCTCATCGACCGCGTCGTCCTCACCTACACCGAGGCCGGCCGCGAGCACGGCTACTTCTCCTCCGAGACCGACGTCGAGCTGTTCGAGCACGAGCTCACCTGGATGCTGCTGCACCAGGTCTTCAGCTTCAACTCACCCGTCTGGTTCAACGTCGGCACCTCGAGCCCGCAGCAGGTCAGTGCCTGCTTCATCCTCGCCGTCGACGACACGATGGACTCGATCCTCAACTGGTACCGCGAGGAGGGCCTGATCTTCAAGGGCGGCTCCGGTGCCGGGCTGAACCTCTCCCGCATCCGCTCCTCCAAGGAGCTGCTGTCCTCCGGTGGCACCGCCTCCGGGCCGGTCTCCTTCATGCGCGGGGCCGACGCCTCGGCCGGCACCATCAAGAGCGGTGGCGCCACCCGTCGCGCCGCGAAGATGGTCGTGCTGGACATCGACCACCCCGACATCGAGGAGTTCGTCGAGACCAAGGCGCGCGAGGAGGACAAGATCCGCGCGCTGCGGGACGCCGGCTACGACATGGACCTGGGCGGCCGGGACATCACCAGCGTCCAGTACCAGAACGCCAACAACTCGGTCCGGGTGAACGAGGAGTTCATGCGGGCCGTCGAGGACGGCACGCCCTTCGGACTGCGCTCGCGCACCGACGGCTCGGTCATCGAGACCGTGGACGCCAAGGAGCTCTTCCGCAAGGTCACCACCGCCGCGTGGGAGTGCGCCGACCCGGGCATCCAGTACGACGACACGATCAACGACTGGCACACCAACCCCGAGACCGGGCGGATCAACGCGTCCAACCCGTGCTCGGAGTACATGAGCCTGGACAACAGCTCGTGCAACCTGGCGTCGCTGAACCTCATGAAGTTCCTGCGCCCCGACGGCACGTTCGACTCCGAGCGGTTCACCCGCTCGGTCGAGCTGATCATCACCGCGATGGACATCTCGATCTGCTTCGCCGACTTCCCGACGGCGCCCATCGGTGACACCACCCGGGCCTACCGCCAGCTGGGCATCGGCTACGCCAACCTCGGCGCGCTGCTCATGGCCACCGGGCACGCCTACGACTCCCGCGGTGGCCAGAGCCTGGCCGCGGCGATCACCTCGCTGATGACCGGTGCGGCCTACCGCCGCTCGGCCGAGCTGGCCGGTGTCGTCGGTGCCTACGACGGCTACGCCCGCAACGCCTCGGCGCACGCCCGGGTCATGCGCAAGCACGCCGCCGCCAACGACGCGATCCGCCCCGTGGGTGCCGACGACGCCGACGTGCTCAAGGCCGCCACCGCGCAGTGGCAGGAGGGCCTGGCCATCGGCGCCGAGAACGGCTGGCGCAACGCCCAGGCCTCCGTGCTGGCCCCCACCGGCACGATCGGCTTCATGATGGACTGCGACACGACCGGCATCGAGCCGGACTTCGCGCTGGTCAAGTTCAAGAAGCTGGTCGGCGGCGGGTCCATGCAGATCGTCAACCAGACGGTGCCGCGGGCGCTGAAGAGCCTGGGCTACCAGGACGAGCAGGTCGAGGCGATCGTCGAGTACATCGCCGAGCACGGCCACGTCGTCGACGCCCCCACCCTGCGTCCCGAGCACTACGAGGTCTTCGACTGCGCGATGGGCGAGCGGTCCATCTCCCCGATGGGCCACGTCCGGATGATGGCCGCGGTCCAGCCGTTCATCTCCGGTGCCATCTCCAAGACGGTCAACATGCCCGAGACGGCGACCATCGAGGACGTCGAGAACATCTACTTCCAGGGCTGGAAGCTCGGCATCAAGGCGCTGGCGATCTACCGGGACAACTGCAAGGTCGGCCAGCCGCTGTCCGGTGGCAAGGGCAAGAACGACGGCGCCAAGGCCGAGGTCACCGAGACCGCCGCCCCGGTCGCCGGCACCATGGCCCACCCGGTGCGCAAGCGCCTGCCCAAGAAGCGGACCAGCGTCACCACGTCCTTCTCCGTCGCCGGGGCCGAGGGCTACATGACCGCCGGCATGTACGAGGACGGCAGCCTGGGCGAGGTCTTCCTCAAGCTCGGCAAGCAGGGCTCGACCCTGGCCGGTGTCATGGACGCCTTCTCGATCGGCATCTCGCTGGCGCTGCAGCACGGTGTGCCGCTGGAGACCTACATCTCCAAGTTCACCAACATGCGCTTCGAGCCCGCCGGCATGACCGACGACCCGGACATCCGCATCGCCCAGTCGGTGATGGACTACATCTTCCGTCGGCTGGCCCTGGACCACCTGTCGGTGGAGAAGCGCGCCAACCTGGGCATCTTCACCGCCGAGGAGCGCGCCGCGCAGGTGTCGGGCTACGGCTCGGCGTCCACCGACACCGTGGACGACGAGGTCGACCTGGAGGCGCTGCGCGGCTCCGCCCCGACCGAGGTCAAGCAGGTCGAGAAGGTGACCCCGGCCGGCCCGACCTCGATCAAGGAGGCCCACTCCTCGGCCGAGCTGCTCGAGCTGGTCACCGGGACCGCCACCGACGCGCCGCTGTGCATGACCTGCGGCACGAAGATGCGCCCGGCCGGCAGCTGCTACGTCTGCGAGGGCTGCGGCTCCACCAGCGGCTGCAGCTGACCTGACCGCGGCCCGACGAGGGCCGGGACAGTGACGAGGGGGCGGGGTCCACACGGACCCCGCCCCCTCCGTCGTCCCGGCACGCGGTACCGGGTGGTTCAGCTCGGGGACGGCGGGTAGGTCGAGGGCGCACGTACGCACCACCCCGTCCAGGACCCGGCGGACTCTCTGCCCGTGGTCTGCGGTCGTGTGCGCACACCCTCCACGGGCTCCCTCCCGGCACGTCGCCGGAACCCAGCCTTGGAGCCACCATGTCCGCAGACCGGCACACCGTCCTCCGTTCCATGCACGACATCGGCCTCGCCGCCTGGTTCGGCGGCAGCCTCATGGGCGCCGTCGGCGTCAACGGCGCCGCGGCGGCCGCGAAGGACCCGACCGAGCGCACCCGACTCAGCTCGATCGGCTGGGCGGCGTGGGCACCGGTTCAGGCCGTGGCCATCGGGGCCCACCTCGTCGGCTCGATCGGGATGGCCCGCGCCGACCGCGGCCGGGTCTCGGCCCAGGACGGCGCCGGGGCGAACACCCTGGTCAAGACGGTGCTGACCGCTGCCGCCATGGGCACCACGCTGGCCAGCGGGCTCGCCGGCGCGAAGACGGCGAAGGGCTCCCCGGCCCCGGCCGCCGGCGCCACCGAGCCCGGCGCGGACACCCCGGCCGACGTCGCCGAGGGTCAGGCCGCCCTGAAGCCCCTGCAGTGGGTCAACCCCGCCCTGACCAGCGTGCTCATCGTGCTGGCCGCCCAGCAGGGCGAGCAGCAGCGCACCGCGCCCGCCCTGTTCTCCGGGCTTCTCGGGCAGGGCGTCACCAGCGCCCGGTCCGCCGTCCGTCGCGTCGCGAGCTGAGCGCCCGGCTCCCGTGACGGCCCTCGAGAACGCCGCGCCCGCCCCTGCCCCCACCCGGGCGGGGGCGGGCGCCCGGCCGCCGACCCTCTACGCCCAGCTCGCCGAGGAGGTGCAGGCCGCCGGGCTGATGCGCCGCCGGGTCGGCTGGTACGTCACGACGACCGCCGTCGTCCTCGCCGTGACCGTCGGTGCCTGGGTGGCCTTCGTCGTGCTCGGGGACTCCTGGTGGACCCTCGCCGTCGCCGCGGTGCTGGCCGTGACCAGCGCCCAGTTCGGGTTCCTGGGCCACGACGCGGCACACCGCCAGGTCTTCGCGTCCGGGACGGCCAACGCCTGGGCGGCACGGGTCGTGGCCGGGGCCTGCGCCGGGTTGTCGATGGGGTGGTGGACCAGCAAGCACAACCGGCACCACAGCGGGCCCAACCAGGTCGACCGGGACCCCGACATCGCCACCGGCGTCCTGGTCTTCGACCCCGCCGATGCCCCGAACCGCACGCACCCGGCCGCCCGCTGGTTCCTCGACCGGCAGGGCTGGGCGTTCTTCCCGCTCCTGCTGCTCGAGGGCGTCCAGCTGCACGTCGCCGGGGTGCGCGACCTGCTCACCCGGCGGGACGTGCCGCACCGCCGGCTCAAGCTCGGGATCATCGTCGCCCGGCTGGTGGGCTTCCTGGTCGCCGTCGCCGTCGTGCTCCCGCCCGGCAAGGCGGCCGCGTTCGTCGCCGTCCAGCTGGGGCTGTTCGGGCTGCTCATGGGCGGGGCGTTCGCGCCCAACCACAAGGGCATGCCGATCGTGCCGGCCGGGACCCGGATCGACTTCCTGTCCCGTCAGGTGCTGATGAGCCGCAACATCGACGGCGGCCGGGTCACCGACGTCGCGATGGGCGGGCTGAACTACCAGATCGAGCACCACCTCTTCCCGAGCATGCCGCGGCCTGCGCTCCGGCAGGCCCAGCCGATCGTGCGGCGCTTCTGCGACGAGCACGGCGTCCGCTACACGCAGACCAGCCTGGTCGGCTCCTACGGCATCGTCGTCCGGTACCTGAACCGGGTCGGGCTGGGGGAGCGGGACCCGTTCACCTGCCCGCTGGTGCAGCAGCGCCGGGCGTGAGCTCAGTCCTCGATGACGTCGAGGCCCTGCTCGCGCAGCCGGGCCAGGGAGGCGAGCATGCCGGCGAGCACCTCGGGTGGGTGGGGCGTCCAGTCCTCGAGCTCCCCGACGACGCGCAACGGGTGACGGGTCCGGTAGGACAGCGTGGGGTTGCCGGGGAACCGCTTGTCGGTGACGTTCGGGTCGTCCTCGAACGGGCCGGTCGGCTCGACCTCGTAGACCCGGCCGTGTCCCGGGGTCCCGGTCAGCGCCGTGGCCAGTTCCGCGCCCCACACGGCCGTCTCCACCGCGGCGGTGAAGTAGACGTGCCGCATCACCCGGTCAGTCTGGAAGTTCGACGTCCGGCCGGCCACCAGCTCCTCGCCGGGGCCGACCACGGCAGCCGTGCCGTGGAAGAACGGGCCGCGGACGTGGTCGTGGTGGTCGAGGGTCACCGGGACGCGGATCGGGTCGGTCATGGCGGTTCCTCCCGAGGTGGTGGGTGGGCGCGGACGGGACGCCCCCACGGGAGGATGGACCCATGAGCACCGAGCGCGCACACGACGTCGTCCTCTACGGCGCGAGCGGCTTCGTCGGCCGCCTGGTCGCCGAGCACCTGGCCGTGCACGCACCCGCCGGGACACGGATCGCGCTGGCCGGCCGCACCCGCGCCCGGGTCGAGGCCGTCCGCGCCGCGCTGCCGCCCGGTGGCCGCGGCTGGCCGGTGCTGGTCGCCGATGCCACCGACCCGGTCGCGCTGGCCGACCTGGCCCGCAGCACCGCCGCCTTGGTCACCACCGTCGGGCCGTACGCCAAGCACGGCCTGCCACTGGTCGAGGCGTGCGCCCGGGCCGGCACGCACTACGCCGACCTCACCGGCGAGGTGCTCTTCGTCCGGGACGCCGTCCGGGCCGCCGACGCGCTGGCCCGGGAGAGCGGGGCGAGGATCGTGCACGCCTGCGGCTACGACTCGATCCCCAGCGACCTCGCCGTCGCCGAGCTCGCCCGCACCGCGCGCGAGGCCGGCGCCGGGACGCTCACCGACGTGCAGACGGTGGCCACCGCCAAGGGCGGGGTCAGCGGCGGGACCGTGGACTCGCTGCGCACCCAGGTGGCCGCGCTACAGGCCGACCCGAGCCTGCGGGCCGTCGTCGCCGACCCCTACGCGCTGAGCCCGGACCGCGCCGCCGAGCCCGGGACCCGCCAGCCGCGCGACGCCTCGAAGCCCTCCCGGGACGCCTCGGGCCGGTGGACCGCACCGTTCGTGATGGCCCCGTTCAACACCCGTGTCGTCCGGCGCAGCAACGCCCTGCAGGACTGGGCGTACGGCCGGGAGTTCGCCTACGGCGAGGTCATGGCGGCCGGGAAGGGCGTCACCGGCGCGGTCACCGCGGCCGCGGTCACCGGCGGCCTGCTGGCGGCGGTGTCGGCGATGTCCCTGAAGCCCACCGCGGCGCTGCTCGACCGGGTGTTGCCGGCCCCGGGCACCGGCCCCGACGAGGACACCCGGGAGAACGGGTTCTTCCGCATGGTCACCACCGGGACGACGACGTCGGGCCGACGCTTCCGGTCCACCGCCGCCGGTCCGGGCGACCCCGGGTACGCCGCCACCGCGGTCATGCTCGGGCAGACCGCGTTGGCCCTCGCCCTGGACGACCTGCCCGACCGGGCCGGGTCGCTGACCCCGGCGACCGCGCTGGGCACCGTGCTCGTGGACCGGCTGCGGGCCGCCGGGCACACCTACGAGGTCACGGAGCTCTGACGTGGTCCGCCTCGCCGAGCCTGCCGACCTGCCGCTGCTCGCGGCCGTGGAGTCCGCGCCCGACCAGCTCTTCGTGCCCCTCGGGATGACCGACTTCCCGCCCCCGGCCACCCCGGAACAGCGGGCGGGCGCCTGGCGGGTCCTGGTGGAGGGGAGCCCGCCGCGGGGCTTCGCCGTCCTGGAGCTGGTGGACGGTGCGGTGCACCTGGAGCAGCTCTCGGTCGACCCGGCGCTCGGGCGGCAGGGGATCGGGGCGGCACTGCTGGCCGGGGCGGTCGACCAGGCGCGGGAGCACGGCGCCGACCGGGTGACGCTGTGCACCTACGGCGACGTCGCCTGGAACGGGCCGTTCTACGCCCGGCACGGTTTCGTGGAACTGGCCGACCTCACCCCGGGTCTGGCCGCCCTGCGTGCCCACGAGGTCGAGCTGGGGCTGGACCGCTACGGCCGGCGCACCGCGATGGTGCGCCGGCTGTAGTCAGGCGTCGCCGGAGCGGATCACCCGGCCGGGCAGCGCTTGTTCGGATCCTGCGCGGTCATCCGAGACCGGGGTGACCCACCAGACGGGTTCGCCCCCGGGGCGGGTGGGCAGGAGGTGGGTGTCGCAACGGCGCGGTGACCCGTCCAGCCCGCACTCGTCAGGAGCCGTCATGAGCCAGTCCCGCCCGGTGGTCGTCGTCGTCGGAGGGGGCTTCGCCGGCTTCCACGCCCTGCGTCGGCTGGAGAAGACGCTCCCGCCGGAGGCCGCGGAGCTGGTCCTGGTCAACCCCAGCGACTACCTGCTCTACAGCCCGCTCCTGCCCGACGTGAGCGCCGGCGTCGTCGAGCCCCGGCACATCGCCGTCTCGCTGCGCCAGCAGCTGCGCCGCACCCGGGTGCTCCTGGGCAGCGCCACCTCGGTCGACCCACAGGCCAAGACGGTCACCGTCACCACCACCGAGGACGGCGGTGCGGTCGACGGGGAGCACGTCCAGCACTACGACCGGCTCGTCCTCGTCCCCGGCTCGATCACCCGCCAGTTCGACATCCCCGGCGTCGCCGAGCGGGCCCACGGGGTGAAGACCCTCGTGGAGGCCCAGTTCCTCCGCGACCACCTGCTGCGCCAGCTCGACCGCGCTGACGCCCTGCCCGAGGGCCCCGAGCACGACGCCGAGCGCCGCCAGCGGCTTACCGTCGTCGCCGTGGGCGCGGGCTACACCGGCACCGAGATCGTCGCGCAGCTGCAGTACTGGCTCGGCACCATCGCCACCCGCTGGGCGCGCGTCCGGCCCGCCGACATCTCCTGGGTGCTCATCGACCTCGCCAAGAGCGTGCTGCCCGAGCTCGGCCCCGACCTGGGTGCCGTGGCGATGGACGCGCTGCACCGCCGGGGCATCGACGTCCGGCTGGGTGTCACGGTGAAGGAGGCCCGGGACGGCGAGACCGAGCTGACCGACGGCTCCACCATCCCCAGCCGCACCCTCATCTGGGGCGCCGGCGTGGCCGCCAGCCCACTCGTGGGCACGCTCGGGCTGCCGCTGCAGAAGGGCCGGCTCGTCGTCGACGCCGACCTCGCCGTCCCGGGTGTGGACGGCGTCTGGGCCGGTGGCGACGCCGCCGCCGTCCCCGACCTGGCCAGCCCGGACTGGTCCCCGGCCGGCACGACGCAGGACCAGCCGGTCACCCCGCCCACCGCCCAGCACGCCCAGCGCCAGGGAACCGCGCTGGGCCGCAACGTCGCTGCGAGCCTCGGGGTGGGCCGGGCCCGGCCGTACAAGCACCGCGACCTGGGGCTGGTCGCCGACCTCGGCGGTCGGGACGCCGTCGCCAAGCCGCTGGGCATCAAGCTGCGCGGACCGCTGGCCAAGATCGTCGCCCGCGGCTACCACCTGTACGCGCTGCCCTCGATGAACAACCGGGTGCGGGTGGGCACCGACTGGCTGCTGGCCAGCCTGCTGCCCGCCCAGTCGGTGGAGGTCTCCCGGATCTCCTCCGACCAGGCGCTGGTGAGCACCGCGCAGCAGTCGCAGGCACACCTGCAGCGCTGATCCCCCCGCGGAGCCCCGCGCTGTGACACCCTCCGGGCTCGGAACGGTCTCAGGGGGGTCCGGTGCGGGGTCTGCGCGTGGTGGGGGCGGCGGCGGCCGTGCTGGTGACGACGGCAGGGTGCGGGTTCGCCTCGGCGCTGGCCGACCCGCAGGCGGCGCAGTCCGACGCGCCGCCGACCGTCGTCGTGCCCACGACGACGGCGCCGCCGCCGGGTCCGGTCACCCTGGCCGCCGTCGACCTCTCGACCGCGCGTCTGGGGTCCGACCACCTGACCGTCGTGCGGGGCGTGACCCAGACGAACCTGGTCCCGGGCATCGTCGGCTGGCGGGACGACTGCGGGGTCGACTCGGCCGGGCTGCAGTACGTGGCGGTCACGATCGGCTTCGGCGGGTCCGACGTCGCGGGGCACCTCACCGTCGAGCCCGGTCCGGACACCCCGGCCGACATCGCGCCGGTCGGGGTCTTCTTCGACGGCGCCGACGAGCCCTACTGCCAGGACGACCCACCGTTCCAGCCCACAGACACGTTCTGGTGGCACGGCGGGCCGGACGGCGACGTGACCGCCTACATCGTGCTGCGCGACGCGGTGACGCCAGCGACGCCCGAGGGGCGCGCCGAGGTGTTCTCGACGTTGAGCATCCGCATCGACGCGCTGCGGGTCCACGGCGCCGGAGACCAGCCCTTCCAGCTGGCCACGCCCAGCATCGGAGCCCTCTGCGCCGACGACCCCGATGCCCTCTGCGTGCCGCTGACCTGACCTGCTGGTGGAGTGGCAGGGGCGCGGTTCCCGCGCCGCTGTCACTCCACGGCCCGGGTACACCTCCGGCCCGACCGCCCCTGGCTGGGGTGGTCGGGCCGGTGGTGCCCTGTGGGGGTCTCTACTGCTGGTGCTGGCGGCGCCGGGTGGCGGTCGTCAGGCCCAGGCCGAGGGCGAGGGCCGGTGGTGCCCTGTGGGGGTCTCTACTGCTGGTGCTGGCGGCGCCGGGTGGCGGTCGTCAGGCCCAGGCCGAGGGCGAGGGCGAGCAGTGCGGCCAGCAGCGGGGTGGTGAGGTCGGCGCCGGTGTAGGCGAGGGTCTCGTCGCTGCTGGTGTTCTGGTCGTCGGTGCCGGCGTCGTAGGTGACGGCGGTGGCGACGGGGGTGCTGCCGGTGAGGACGACCGGGGTGAGGCCGCGGGGGGTCTCAGGGGTGGTGCTGGGGGTGGTCGGGTCCTCGGGGGTGGTCGGCGGGGTCACCGGGGTCTCGGGGTCCGTGGGGTCCTCGGGGTCGGTGGGGGTGCCGGGGGTGCCGGTGCCGCAGTCGGCGGCGGCGTTGCCGAGCAGGCCGATGGCGATGCCGCAGACGTCGACCGGGACCTCGATGCCGGGCCCGCCGGGGCCGTCGGTGCCGGGGGTCGTGTCGCCGGTGCAGTCGGTGGCTGCGTCGCCGAGGAGGCCGACGCTGATGCCGCAGACGTCCACCGGGACGGTGACGGGGACGTCGATGCCGGTGCCCGGCGTGGTGCCCGGGGTCGGGGTCGTGTCGCCGGTGGTGGCTCCACCGGTGCAGTCCGAGCTGGCGTCACCGAGGACGCCGGCGGCGATGCCGCAGACCTCGACGGGGACGGTGACCGGGACGGTCACGCCGGTGCCGGTGCCGGTGCCGGTGCCGGTGCCGGGGTTGGTGGGCGTGGTGCCCGGGGTGGGCGTGGTGCCGCCGGTGGTGGCGCCACCGGTGCAGTCGGCCGAGGCGTCACCGATGACGCCGCCGGCGATGCCGCAGACGTTCACGGGGACGGTGACGGGGACGTCGACGTCGTTGCCGGAGCCGACGGTGCCGGTGCCCGGGGTCGTGCCGGGCGTGGTCGGCGTGGTGCCCGGGGTGGTGGGAGTGGTGCCGCCGGTGGCGGAGCCGCCGGTGCAGTCGGCCGAGGCGTCGCCGATGACGCCGGCGGCGATGCCGCAGACGTTCACGGGGACGGTGACGGGGACGTCGACGTCGTTGCCGGAGCCGGTGGTGCCGGTGCCGGGGTTCGTCGGGGTGGTGCCCGGGGTGGGCGTCGTGCCACCGGCGGTGGAGCCGCCGGTGCAGTCAGCAGCCGCGTCGCCGAGGAGGCCGACGCCGATCCCGCAGACGTTCACCGGGACGGTGACGGGGACGTCGACGTCGTTGCCGGTGGCGATGCCGTCGGTACCGGCGGCCGGGGTGGTGCCGTTCGTCGGCGTGGTGCCACCCGTGGTGGAGCCCCCGGTGCAGTCAGCAGCAGCCGAACCGATGGCGATGCCGCAGACGTTCACGGGGATGGTGACGGGGACGTCGACGTCGTTGCCGGTGGCGACGCCGCCGTTGTTCGCGGGGGTGGTGCCGGTGGTGGGGGTGCTGCCGCCGGCCGTGGATCCGCCGGTGCAGTCCGCGGCGGCGTCGCCGAGGAGGCCGACGCCGATCCCGCAGACGTTCACCGGGACGCTGACGGGGACGTCGACGTCGTTGCCCGAGGCGATCCCGCCCGAGCCGGTGGTCCCGGTGGCCGGGGTGGGGGCGGTACCGGTGCTGGCGCCGCCGTCGGAGGTCGCGGTGCCATCACCGAGGACGCCGGCGGCGATGCCGCCGACGTTGACCGGGGCGGCGACCTCGAGGTCCACGTCGTTGCCGGAGACGATCCCGCCGGAGGTGCCCGCCCCGGTGGCCGGGGCGTCGGGGGCCGGGGTGGTCGAGGCCCCGCCGGCGGAGTCCGCGGCGGCGGCACCCAGGACGCCGGCGGCGATGCCGCCGACGTTGACGGGGGCGGCGACGTCGATGTCGACGTCGTTGCCGGAGGCGATGCCCCCGGAGGAGGAGGACGGGGCCGGCGCGGGGGCCGGCGCAGGGGCCGGCGCAGGGGCCGGGGCGGTGGACGCTCCGCCGGTGGAGTCTGCGGTGCTGTCACCGGCGACGCCGGCGGCGATGCCCCCGACGTTGACCGGGGCGGCGACGTCGATGTCGACGGTGTTGCCCGAGAGCAGTCCACCGCTGGATGCGGCAGGAGCGGGGGCCGGTGCCGGGGTGGTGGTGCCGCCGGTGGAGGTGGTGGCTGCGTCGCCGAGGAGGCCGGCGGTGATGCCGGTGACGTCGACGGGGGCGGCGATGTCGATGGTGATGGTGTTGCCGGTCAGGAGGCCGGTTCCGGTGTCGGCTGAGGCGATACCGCTGCCGGTGGCCAGGAGGCCTCCGGTGAGCAGTGCCGTCTGCAGACCGCGCTTGACCCACAGGTTCATCGCGAGAGTCCTTCTCAGAGGGGTGGTGCTTCGACTGATGGGTGCCGGCCCGCTCGTGGGGGTCGGGTGTCGCCGTGCTCAGCGCGCAGAGGCTGAGGGCGCCCGGGTCAGTCGGGGGAGAAGGAGGGGTC
>NZ_LMQA01000008.1:0-2246 GCF_001424455.1 Geodermatophilus sp. Leaf369
TGGCGGTCGTCAGGCCCAGGCCGAGGGCGAGGGCGAGCAGTGCGGCCAGCAGCGGGGTGGTGAGGTCGGCGCCGGTGTAGGCGAGGGTCTCGTCGCTGGTGGTGTTCTGGTCGTCGGTGCCGGCGTCGTAGGTGACGGCGGTGGCGACGGGGGTGGTGCCGGAGACGACGATCGGGGTGATCCCGCGCGGGGTCTCCGGGGTGGTGGCGTCCTCCGGGGTGGTCACCGGGGTCTCGGGATCCGTCGGGTCCTCAGGGGTGCCCGGGGTCTCGGGGTCGGTGGGGGTGCCGGGGGTGGCGGGGCCGCAGTCGGCGGCGGCGTCGCCGAGCAGGCCGACGGCGATGCCGCAGACGTCGACGGGGACGGTGACGGGGACGTCGATGCCGGTGCCCGGCGTCGTGGTGCCGGGGGTGGTGGGGGTGGTGCCACCGGTGGTGCCACCGGTGCAGTCGGCCGAGGCGTCGCCGATGACGCCGGCGGCGATGCCGCAGACGTCCACGGGGACGGTGACGGGGACGTTGACGTCGTTGCCGGTCGCGGGCGTGGTGCCGGGGTCGGTGGGCGTGGTGCCCGGGGTCGGGGTCGTTCCGCCGGTGGTGGCTCCACCGGTGCAGTTCGAGCTGGCGTCACCGATCGCGCCGGCGGCGATGCCGCAGACGTTCACGGGGATGGTGACGGGGACGTCGACGTCGTTGCCGGAGCCGATGGTGCCGGTGCCGGGGGTGGTGGTGCCCGGCGTGGTGGGGGTGGTGCCGCCGGTGGTGGCTCCACCGGTGCAGTCGCTGCTGGCGTCACCGATCACGCCGGCGGCGATGCCGCAGACGTTGACGGGGATGGTGACGGGGACGTCGACGTCGTTGCCGGAGCCGACGGTGTCGGTACCGGGGGTGGTGTTGCCGGGCGTCGTGGTGCCCGGGGTGGTGGGGGTGGTGCCGCCGGCGGTGGATCCGCCGGTGCAGTCCGCGGCGGCGTCGCCGAGGAGGCCGACGCCGATGCCGCAGACGTTCACCGGGACGGAGATCGGGGCGTTCACGTCGTTGCCGGAGGCGACGCCGCCGGTGCCCGTCGTCGGGGTCGTGCCGGTCGTGGGCGTGGTGCCGCCGGTGGTCGCGCCACCGGTGCAGTCGGCCGCGGCGGAGCCGATGGCGATGCCGCAGACGTTCACCGGGATGGAGACGGGTGCGTCGACGTCGTTGCCGGTGGCGATGCCGCCGCTGTTGGTCGGGGTGGTCCCGGTGGTGGGTGTGGTGCCGCCGGTGCTCGCGCCGCCGGTGCAGTCGGCGGCGGCGTCGCCGAGGAGGCCGACGCCGATGCCGCAGACGTTCACCGGGACGGTGACGGGGACGTCGACGTCGTTGCCGGAGGCGATCCCACCGGAGCCGGTGGTGCCGGTGGTCGGGGTGCTGGGCGCCGGGGTGGTGGAGGCGCCGCCGGTGGAGCCGGCAGCAGCGTCTCCGAGGACGCCGGCGGCGATGCCGCCGACGTTGATCGGGGCAGCGACGTCGAGGTCGATGTCGTTGCCGGAGGCGATCCCACCGGAGCCGGTGGTGCCGGCGGCCGGGGTGCTGGGCGCCGGGGTGGTGGAGGCGCCGCCGGTGGAGCCGGCAGCAGCGTCACCGAGGACGCCGGCGGCGATACCGCCGACGTTGACGGGGGCGGCGACGTCGATGTCCACGTCGTTGCCCGAGGCGATCCCGCCGGAGCCGGTGGTGTCGGCGGCCGGGTTGCTGGGGGCCGGGGTGGTGGAGGCGCCGCCGGTGGAGCCGGCAGCAGCGTCACCGAGGACGCCGGCGGCGATGCCGCCGACGTTGATCGGTGCGGCGACGTCGACGTCCACGTCGTTGCCCGAGGCGATCCCCCCGGAGGAGGACGCGGGCGCCGGGGCAGGAGCAGGCGGAGGAGCGGTTGAGGCGCCGCCGGTGGAGTCGGCAGCAGCGTCGCCGAGGACGCCGGCGGCGATGCCGCCGACGTTGACGGGGGCGGCGATGTCGATGGTGATGGTGTTGCCGGTCAGGAGGCCGGTTCCGGTGTCGGCTGAGGCGATACCGCTGCCGGTGGCCAGGAGGCCTCCGGTGAGCAGTGCCGTCTGCAGACCGCGCTTGACCCACAGGTTCATCGCGAGAGTCCTTCTCAGGGAATGGTGCTGGGACTGATGGGTGCCGGCCCGCTCGTGGGGGTCGGGTGTCGCCGTGCTCAGCGCGCAGAGGCTGAGGGCGCCCGGGTCAGTCGGGGGAGAAGGAGGGGTC